>JAOADV010000029.1 GCA_026417135.1 Ignavibacteria bacterium | reverse complement strand
GCCTCGTTCCATTCTGTCCCCTTCGCTACTATTCGCAATGGGTTCACTATCGCCCATTCCCCAGAAAATTGCTCCTCGGCTTGGCTGAATTGATTCCAAACTTCTTCATATATGCAATTGCTTACCTTACCCGCAAGATATAAGCGCCTCATCAATCATATATATAAGTTTTTTCGTCTTCTTCCTCTGAAATGGGAATTTTATCGGCTTCTTCGTTCCACTCCTTGTTGGTAATAACTTCCGTCGCATATAAAGCAAATAATTTTCCATCTAAATAAAATTTATATATAGTTTGAAGCAAATCTTTTCTTTTTTCTAAAAAGTCTTGCCACTCTTTTAGGTTTCTTGTAGGAGCAGTAAACGCCTTAACCGTTAGATAATCTTCGCCATTGGTATCGATTTGTGCCAATTTTAAAAATTCCTTATATTCTCTTGGTTCTACATAACCCGAATCTCTAAATTGGTCGAAATAACCAAGATAATACAACTTGGCCTCTCGTCGCCAAACCTTCCCTTTGCGTCTGAGTTCTCGAAAATCAGATAAATAATCTTTTATAACTTTTTTATAGTTCATCTTTCACCTCGAAAAATTGTTTTCTTATTTTATTAATCAAAACTTTGAATTTCGGTGGTTTTCTAAGTGATATTCGTTTTAAGAGAGATTGGACAACGCTCTAAAATTCTTCGAACGATTTAATAAATATTCCCTTAACGAATTACAAATATAAAAATTTAATTATTATTAACAAAATCGAAGTTAAATATTTAATAGACTATGATATAGTTGGAAATATAGGCGATGACCAAATTTATTGAACATATGGAAATAACCCGTGAACCACTGGAACAAAGTGACCCCAACCAAATTAGATTTTTTAATGTCCGAACTGTCGAAGATGCCGCCTGTGCGAAAAATATGAAATTCGCGTCTTGGGACGATTTTTTTTAGGAATGAACAACTTTGTTCGGTTAAACGGAAAGATTTATCTTGCAATGGCTTTCCACTGACTCCGCCACCAATTCTTTTTGAAAAAAGGTCGAAAGCTTTTCGTTCTGCGGGGCAAATTTGTTCCCTAATATTTTCGTAATCAGTTGATGTGTTTCCAAAATTTAATCCGTCGAAGCCAAAATCTAAAAGAAATTCGATTAACTGAGGAATACATTCAATCGAGAAATCATTCGAAAGTTTTAAAACCACTGGCAAGTTACGAGTTCTTTTTTTTAAGAAATTTTTAGAAAAGAAATCTAAGCGAGTTAAAAAATCTTCGTCGAGTTGGTTAGGTAATTTTACATTATTTTTTACATTTGGGCAACTTTCGTTTATTTCGATAAAATCAATATTGCTTCGTTCCAAAGCTGGTAATATTTTGCAAAATTCTTTTAGTTCTTCGAAGGAGTAATTATAAGCAAGGCTTAAGCCTATCGGCATACCTTTTTGCTTTTCGGTCTTACTTAAAGTTGCTAAGACTTTTTCGTATCCAGGATTAGGTAGACCCATTGAATTAAGACTTGAAAGTGAACAAGGGAAAGGAAGGAAAGGATGAGTAATACCCGAGATGATGTTCCCAGTTCTCGGCTTTAAAGTAACCGTCCCAGCAAGGAAGGCCCCGGCCCCTTGTAAAAATGAAAGTTCGTAGCCACGCCCGTCTTTGAATACCCCAGCGGCGTTGAAGATTGGGCTGCGAAATTCGATATCCCAAAGTTTCACTTTTAAGTTTTCTGGCGGGACGATTTTTTGTGGGCGTTCCTTAACAAGCCAATCGATGAATTTTTTTCGACTCGATGAGTAAATCGCACAAGACAGTTTGGGAAGATAAGCAACAAGAAACCCCCGAGTAAAATTGTCTATCTTCGATATAAATTCACACTTTGTCACTTTATTCTATTTTATACATATAATTAGGTAATTTGATTTTCAAAATTGTGTAACCGCCATCTAAATCGCTCCATTGGTCCCCAATTGTTCCAATAATTTTATAGCCTTTTTCGCTAAGTTCTTTTCTTTTCCTAGATTTATATTCTCTTGCGGTTAACCCTTGTTCATTAATGTTGCGACATATTAAGGTATCGAAGATAACATAACCAGCTTTTTTTAAATTGTTAATTGTTGGGGTTCTTTGTTTTTCTGGTCTTCCAGTAAGAAAAATTATTTTGACCCCAAAAGAAACTAATGTATCGTAAAATCTTTTGACTTGTTTGATAGCTGGAGCGTTTGCTTTTTCGACCCATTTATCCCATTCGTTTCGGATGAAGCCGAAATCGTATTGCATTTGATATTCGAAGCTGGACAAAGCTGTTTCGTCGATATCGAAAACGAAAGCAGAATTATTTTCAATTTTCAAATTTTTCACTTGTCGAATTGCATCGATAATGATAGAATCCATTTCTAAATCGTATTGACCTGTTAAGAAGTATTCTTTAATTGCTCTTTTAGCATCGCTTAAGTTAATTATTAACGGGGGCTGGCTAAACGATGTATTGTGTCGCAGAAAAAAAGTAGAAAAACTGAGGAACAGAATGACGAACAATTTTTTCACGTTTGCAACTTGATAATTTGGTTCTCTAAGCATTTTAATCTGAAAATTTATTGTATGAAACTTTCTTTTCGCTTTCAAAGTTCCTTTCGTCCATATAGTTTTGTATAAATTCAAAAGAATATGAAAAATGCAATTTATCGAAAATATTGCAATCAAATAAATATTTTAGATTAGATTTTGTATGGTTGGTAATTCTTTTGATAAAACAAGAATTGAAATATTTTAAAATTCGTATTTAATGTTGGGCAACCAGAAAGAAGCAAAATTTAGTAAGTTTGCTTTTTTTATTAAAGGACACCAATGAAAGAGTATAACTTACAAAATTCCTTCAAAGTGCAATTGAATGATATTAATTTCCCAGAAGGGGGATTTGTAAAATTCTTCTCAATTTTTGCGAAAACTCTTGGCTACGAAATTTATGTTAAAGGAGAAAACTTGATAGAGGCGAATATAGCATCGCCACCAACGAATATCATTTTTAATCCCCGAAAATATATTGAGTATGTAAAACTTGTTAATTCCTTACCAGCGAAGTTCACTGTTCTTTTGGCCCCCGAATCGGTAATTTTCGATTTCGATTTTTCCGAAAATACAGGTTTGTTTGTTAAGAGAAAATTAAAAGGAAAAATAGACAATTTTATTCAGCATCTATATCGAATAAGAGAAGAAGTAAGTGATGAAGAAATAATTGCTACCGAAGAGTTCGTTCTTGATAACACTATTTCTACCTTAAACGTATTTACCGGCAAGCAAACATCAGCAATTGTTACTATTTTTCTGCTTATTTCTATTGTAGTTTATTATGGAATATTGGTCTTATTCAATGGTGGTAATGTTTTCGATATTGACCCAGAAATTTTGCTGAATTTTGGGGGAAATTTCCCAACAAAAACTCTTAATGGAGAGGCTTGGCGACTATTTAGTTCTATTTTTGTGCATTCGGATTTAGAACACTTGTTGGGGAACTTAGTTGCTTTGCTTTCTATTGGGACACTCCTTGAACCAAAAATTGGGAACATTAGGTTTTTCCTTGCATTCATTACTACTGGTGTAATCGGCGCCTCAATTTCAACTTTGAATAATCATTTTTATATCAGCGTTGGAGCCTCGGGTGCTACTCTTGGACTTTATGGTATATTTTTAGTTTTGCTTATTTTCAAGAAAACTCATTTGCGAAGGAATGTCTTTTTCGATGTTTTGTCCATCGTTATTTTCACTCTCGCAAGCGGTCTTTTCGACCCCGAAGTTGATAATTCTGGGCACTTTGGTGGCTTTATCTCTGGAATAATCTTTGGACTGCTTTTTTTAATTGATTTTAAAACTGCAAAGCAAAAATTTAATTTTGCTGGCTCTTTGATTATTGCTTTGATAACTTTGGTCGTGTCCACTTATGTAGTTAAAACCACCCCAGACTATCGGTCAATGTTTTTAGAGATTTTAAAAGAAACGGACGAGCTAAGCAATTCTTCTCAAACATATTTCGAACTTCTTAAAGAACCTTCTACATTCGACGATTCTACTTATTTACGATATATAGATAGTGATTTGAGTAAATGGAACGAAGCTTTAAATAAATTAAACTCCGCATACAACTTGAAGTTAGGCAAGGAGCAGATAAGAATAGTGAACTATTTAAAGGAATATTATAGCACCTGGAAAGATGCTTACAACATCATTCGGCAATTTTATTCTGGAGAAGAAAATAACGGTTCGCTATCCGATAGTTTGGTTGTTGTATATTATAAATTGACTGAAATTATTAAGCGAGACAAACTTGTCGTTTTACCCGATGTTTGGATTCCACACAATTTCATCTTTATTGTCAGAAAAAACAAATTTGTCGACGACGATGAAAAGGCTTTGGAGTATTATCGACTTTTATCGAATGATGCACCAGTTGAAAAATTGATTGAATCACTTGAAAACGGGAAAAAAATTTGGGAAAATACCCAAAGTTACTTTTCAGGTTTCGATACATTGAATATAGCCGAAGAGTATAAGATTCAATATCGTTTACTCGTTGAATACTTGAAGTTGCGAATTGAATCCTATTCCAAACTTTTAGACTATTACAAGAATAACAATAAAGAAGCCTTTAATGAGTATAATAAACTTGTTGATGCAATTGTGAATACTTTGGGCGAACTTCGAAAGGCAAACTTCCGTTAACTTAAAGAAGAAACCTTGGATGTGCAAAAAGGAAGTGTTATACACTTCTTTTAACAAACAAAATAATTTTTACCTAAGATATTTTTCTTTCACTGAATATGTAATGAATCTAAGCTTTTTCCATACCTTGTCGAAAGTATAGTTAATGTATTCTTCTAAAAGAGATGACAAAAAATTCTATTGAAATTTATTGGCGTCTTACCAATCCATTATTGACATATTTGCAACTTCCGAATAAAAATTTTGTGCAAATTTGTAATTTGTTACACTACTTTTGGAAAGAAATGGGCGAGCCAGTAATAGCACAAAAATCACCTTATTTTGTTCGTTTAGAACAAGGAAAATACTTTTGGTGCTCTTGCGGAGAATCAAAGAAGCAACCATTTTGCGATGGGACGCATAAAATCCGAGGTGAATTTACACCAGTCCCTTTTGAAATCGGAGAAGCTCAAGATGTTTGGTTATGTGGCTGCAAAAGAACCAAAAATCAACCATTTTGCGACGGAACACATAAGCGAATTTAAAAATGGCTGAACCAATTGTTGCACTTTCTACTCCACCCGGAATATCCGGTTTGGCTGTGGTTAGGGTTTCGGGCGACGAAATATTCCAAATAATCGACCTTTGTTTCGAAGGTAAAGTTAAAATTTCAGAGGCAAAATCTCATACAATTCACTATGGCAAGTTCCATCGAAACGGCGAACTTGTTGACTTTGTAACTGTTTCAGTCTTTAGGAAACCAAATTCTTATACTGGGGAAGATGTTGCCGAAATTACCTGCCACGGAGGTCTCTTCGTCTACGAAACCATTATCGAAGTTTTATGCGAAAAAGGCTGCAAACTTGCTGCCCCAGGGGAATTTACCAAAAGAGCATTTCTTAATGGAAAAATGGATTTAACCCAAGTCGAAGCAGTTGCCGACCTGATTCATTCCACTTCGGTTGTTGGTTATCAAACTGCCGTACGCCAACTTGCTGGGGGGTTCCGAAAAAAAATTGAAGAGTTTAAGCAAAACTTAATTTCAGTTGCTGGTTTGCTTGAACTTGAACTTGATTTTGCCGAAGAAGGATACGAATTTATCGAAAGAACAAAGATAATTAACGAATTAGAACAAGTTATTAATTTCTGCAAAGAGTTAACAGAATCATATCGAGCATATGAAATCTTACGCGCTGGTTTTTATGTTGGAATTTCTGGCTATCCAAATGCTGGCAAATCAACCCTTTTCAATGCACTTTTAGAACGAAAGCGTGCAATTGTGAGCGAAATACCAGGAACAACAAGGGACTATCTTGAAGAGGCAATTTACATAAATGGAATAATGGTTAAACTTTTCGATACAGCTGGTTTGCGGGAAACCCAAGATGCAATCGAAGTCGAAGGTATTCGATTAGTTAATTCCTTAATTTCCCAATCTAATTTAGTTTTAGTAATCAACGACATTACTTTGGGGCAAGCTAATTCAGACAAACTTTACGAAGAGTTGAAATTGCGATACCCAACAACGAAGTTTTACTTAATACAGAATAAGGTGGACCTTGTTCGCAACTTGCCAGCGAAGCGAGAACACGAAATTTTCATTTCTGCAAAACTTTCCTATGGACTCGACGAACTCAAGAAGCTTATCGCAGAAGAACTTAAGATGAACCAAGCGCGTATAACAGACGTACTGCTTAATCAAAGGCATTACCAATTGCTTAAGCGAGCTTCTATGGAGTTGGAACGAGCAAAAGAAGGTTTACTTTCCCAGGCAGAAAATGAACTTATTGCAGAAGATATTCGACGGGCTGTTACTACTTTAGGTGAAATCATAGGCGACACATTTCGCGAAGATGTATTGAATGCAATTTTTTCCAAATTTTGCATAGGCAAATAAATATGTTCCACGTGGAACATATAGTGCTTTGCAAAAGAAAATAAAATGTTGTTTGCATTTCTTTGATAAATTGAATAGGAAAGTCAAGAATAATTGGTTTGATTAAAACTATAAAACAAAGTGATTTAAAAAGGAATGAATTTAGCAATTTTGAATTTGTTTTGTGTAGCAGAATTCATTTTTTATGTTGACTTCGCTTGTTGCGGTTGTTGGGGCAGGGCCGGCTGGGATTTCAGCGTCATTACAATTAAATAAGTTTGGAATTCATCCATTAATTTTTGAAAAAAACAAAGTTGGGGGATTGATTTTGAATGCCTATCGTATTGACAATTTCCCCGGATACCCAAATGGTATTGAAGGAAAGAAATTGGCTCATAGATTCAAAAAGCATCTTCTAAAAGAAAACAAAGTTGTTTTCGAGGAAATTGTTAGAATTGAATTCGTTGACGACACTTTTATTCTTGGCTCAAATTCAAATACTTATAAATGTAAATACCTTGTACTTGCAACAGGAACAAAGCCAAAATTATTTGAACCCTTCCACATATTAAGTCAAATAGCAGATAAAGTATTTTACGATTTAGCACAAATTCTACCATTTAAAAGAAAAAAAATAATTATTATTGGCGGGGGTGATTTGGCTTTCGACTATGCACTGTCTTTGGCAAAAAATAATGAAGTAATTATTTGCAATCGTGCTATAGAACCAAAATGCAACATTTCTCTCTTCCGAGAAGTTGCAAGTAACAAAAAAATAACTTACCACGAAAATCTTGTTTTGAAGTTCACACACCTTAGCAAAACAGAAGGAGTAGTTTGTGTTTTCCAAAAGGGGAACAATTCGATTTCTATACAATGCGACTTTGTTTTGATTGCAATAGGGAGAGTTCCGAATATTGGTTTATTAACACAATTGAATCAAGATTTAGTAGCAGATTTAATAGCAAACAAAAGAATATTTCTCATTGGAGATGTAGCTAATGGAAAGTTCCGTCAAACTGCAATTAGTGTCGGCGATGGTTCGAAATCTGCAATGGAAATATATTTTCAAATTAACAAAATTGAAAAGGCGATATGAAAATTTTAGCAAGAACTGGAAACAATAGAATTGCCACTGTTTACATTGGGCAAACCGAGAAAGGCAACTTCGTCGAATTTGTAGAATCAATTGCTCCACCATTGACTAAGAAAGACAAATGGGTTCTTATTGTTTCGACTCTATCTGGTTGTCCGATTTCTTGCAAGTTTTGCGACTCAGGTTTTATGTATGAAGGAAAACTTAGTGCCGAAGAAATTTTGGAGCAGGTCGATTTTCTGGTGAAATCGTCTTATCCCAACGGAAAAGTAGAAACAAAAAAATTTAAAATTCAATTTGCAAGAATGGGAGACCCAGCCTTGAACTCTGAGGTAATAGAAGTTTTGGAAACACTATACGAAAGAAAATACAATCCAAATTTAGTGCCTTCGGTCTCGACAGTTGCCCCAAAGGCGAAATCCACAGATAATTTCTTCGAGCGATTAAAAAATGTAAAGGACAAATTCTATAAAGGCAATTTTCAGCTTCAATTTTCTATCCATTCAACAGATAAAGCCCAAAGAGATTGGTTAATACCAGTAAAAAAATGGAGTTTCGAGCAAATAGCAGAATATGGTAAATACTTTTACTCTGGGGGAGATATGAAAATTGCTTTAAATTTTGCAGTAAATCCCGACACGATAATCGAGCCCGAAGTAATAATAAAACATTTTTCCCCAGAAGTATTTTTGATAAAGATTACGCCAATTAACCCAACAGTAAACACAGCTCGAAATCGTGTTGATACTGCTTTAATTCCGGAAAAACAAGATTTACCGTTTATCAATGTATTAGAATCATTTGGATATCGTGTCCTAATCAGTATTGGTGAGTTAGAAGAAAATAAAATAGGAAGCAATTGTGGACAATTGCTTATGCAATATTTAAAGAGTAAAGAGAAATTTGCTAATTGCTATTCCTATGAAATTCAGTTTCTTGAATGATATATCGAAACTGGATTAGAAGAAATCAAGCCAGAATTTTGTAATTTTCTTATCAGAAGGGTCGTTTTGTATTATTAATTTTAATATTAGGATTTATTCATTCCTTCAACGTTCAGTTAGAATTTTATAGATTTTCTTTGTTATTTTATATACTCAAAGTAAAGATATATAAAAGTTTCTAACTTTCAGTTGAACTAAATTTAATCTTTAAATGTTTTATTAAAGACAAATTAATTTTTGGGCTTCCCGTTCATTTTCAACAAATTATGAGATAGGAAAAAAGATATTTAATTAAAGCGATAAATTCACTTTAAATTAAATTTTCTTGCGACAAACATAAATTAAAAGAAAGAGAGAAGACACCCCAAGATAATTAGTTTCGTAATTTCAAGATATCGCGAATTTCTTCTAGTAGCAATTCTTGATTAGTTTTGGCTGGTGGTGGGGGTGGAACTTGTTCTTGTTTACGCTTCATACTATTTACTCCTTTTATAACAAGGAAGATAGCAAACGCAACAATAAGAAAATCGACAATATTGTTGATAAATACACCATATCTAAGCAAAACAGCTTCGCTTGTCTCGGTAGCGTCTTTAAGCTTAATTGCCAAATTGCTAAAATCCATATTTCCAAGTAGCAACCCAATTGGTGGCATAATAACATCGTTCACAAAAGAACTAACAATCTTTCCAAATGCGGCTCCAATAATAATTCCAACAGCAAGGTCGATTACATTTCCACGCATTGCAAATTCTTTAAATTCTTTGAAGAATGACATAACTTCACCTTTAAATAATGTTCTAAAAGAGATTGTAAGTTATTCCTAATTGTAATGATTCTTTGATTTGGGTTTTCAAAGACTGTTGCTTTTCGTATATAACGAGAACATTCAGATTTACGTTAAGATATTTGTTGATTTTTGCAGTTATTAGGTTATCCCACCGGACATCCCAGACGTCGAGGCTTTTGAATCGAGAAAAAAGCCGAATTTTACTTTGATAAAACAGATTTTCATCGATTGGTAAGTCCAGCTCCGAGACAGATTCGATACCAGTATCAAATTTAAATGCTTCGAGTTTGTCTGGGGTTTGAGTATCGTCCGTGTAATGTCGAAATTTGTTTGTGAAAGTTTCTTGGAAGCCAATGCCTAAACGGAATCTGAATAATTTTTCGATTGAATAGGCAAAGCCAATTGATTGAGAAATATAGCCGGGGTCGAAAAAGCCAGCAATCTGGGTTTCTGGTGTCGTTTTATAATTATAACCGTTTGCAATTATTGTCCTAACAATATTGCTAAAATATGGGTCAGCAAACCATCCCAATTTTCGGATAAGAACGTTTTCAAGAAAGAGTTCGTTATCGGTTGTTCTGAAAGGATTGTCTCCTAACTTATTCATACCAAAGGCTATTTTCAACTTATTGTTAAACGACCAAGACGTTGAGTTGTAATCAAGTCCAAAATTACCGATGAATGTCCAAGCAATTGAATTATCGCCACCTTGAGTCCAATTGTGGAACGCAATCTGGCTAATGTTTAATCCAAGCACTCCCAAGGGTGTCCAATTCGATGAATTTTCTGCCGAATCGGTTTTATTCCACAAAGTATAAGTAAATTGGAATAACAAGGCGAAGCCAGTTATTAAGATTTTTTTGAGCATATCGACCCTTTTTGATAAATGGAAAAAAGCAAAATACAAAAAGGGAACGTCAAAAAAAATGTAATTTTGTCAAATTTCGCAGGATTTAAAATTATTATCTCAAAGATAAGTTTACGGCAAGATATACACTTTTTTTTCGAAATTTAAAATTCGAAGTTGTTATAAAGTTTTAAGGATGCAAAAAACAACAAAATGGTAATTACTTTTTAAAAGCAAAATGCAGTCGGTAAGGATAACAAATTAACGAGAAAGTTTAGTGGTAATAATTGGATTTTAAAGGATAGGAGAATTTTGTGATATTTATGGGATATAAATTTAAGAAGGTGGCCATCGTTTGATTGGTAAGGAGTTATTTAGTCGGGCAAGAAAAAGAAAAGGAAAACATAGTGGCGGGGATATTAATTGTATATGATTATATAAGAGGCATAGTCGAGGGTTTAAAATAAAAAAAGGTTGGCAGCTACCTACTCTCCCACCCCGGCAACGGGGCAGTACCATTGGCCTTGCGAGGCTTAACTTCTCTGTTCGGAATGGGAAGAGGTGTTTCCCTCGCAGTATCGCCACCAACCTTTAAAGTTTATCGAGGTGAGAAACAAAGGTTATATTTTCGGTGGTCATAAATTCAGAAGGGTAACTTGGTCGAGAGTACCAATCTAAAAATTTATGGTAAGCCCTCGGACTATTAGTACTCCTCCGCTAAACGCGTCGCCGCGCTTACACGTAGAGCCTATCGACCTGGTAATCTTCCAGGGTCCTTACTCCTTTGAAAGGATGGGACACCTAATCTTGGGGCAGGCTTCGCGCTTGAGATGCTTTCAGCGCTTATCCTTTCCGGACATAGCTACCCAGCGGTGCCGCTGGCGCGACAGCTGGTACACCGTAGGTCCGGTCGTCACGGTCCTCTCGTACTGATGACGGGACCCCTCAAGTGTCCTGCGCCCGCATAGGATAGGGACCGAACTGTCTCACGACGTTCTGAACCCAGCTCACGTACCGCTTTAATCGGCGAACAGCCGAACCCTTGGGACCTTCTCCAGCCCCAGGATGCGATGAGCCGACATCGAGGTGCCAA
>JAOADV010000028.1 GCA_026417135.1 Ignavibacteria bacterium | reverse complement strand
TCGAAATCGATAACACCCCAGAATTAGGAGACAAAACATTACTTAACGTTTATTTCGATTTCGATAAATACAATCTCAAACAAGAATCTTACTCTTCGATTAAAAGAGTAGCAAAATTAATGCGTGCATATCCAACTATCGTTATTGAGATAGCTGGGCATACTGATTCAATCAACCGTTCGAGCGACCCAAATTACAACATTAAACTTTCTCAACAAAGAGCAGACGAAGTAAAAAAAGCCCTTATCAAGGAAGGAATCGACCAATCGCGAATTGTTTCGCGAGGGTACGGAGAAACACGCCCAATAGCAGATAATTCGACGCCCGAAGGAAGAGCCCGCAATCGAAGAACCGAGTTTATAATAATTAAAAAGTAAGTTTTCTTCGAACTTACTCACCTATCTTTAATTTGGCTTTGATTTAGGTTAATTTTATGTTTGTGAGGAAATAACGAATAATTATTTCGTTGTTGCCCATTGTTTTCTAACTTAAGTGCGGTTGTAATGGCAAAAAATTTAAAGTTTTCGATATATTCGGATGGGCAAAATGCCCGACCAACCATTTGATAGAAACATTTAGTCGTATAAGCTGCTTGTATTACCATTTGGAACATAGGCTCCCACTCTCTGTAATTTGCAAATAAACAAGTTGACCCAGAAAATAAACTTTTTGTCTAACAAAAACTCGACAATTGATTTTCAATAAAATTGTTCTCGTTGTTTTAAACACAACATTAAATTTCCCCTTTTAAGGAAAACCCCTATTTTGAAATTGAATAATTTCCAACAAAAAACTATTGTTTAGTAATTAAAGAAAGGGAAAAAGGATTAATTCAAGTTTTGGAATTTCAAATAGTGCTTCGAACAATATCGTGCAATCTTATCACACCGATGCAACGATTGTTTTCGTCAACAACTGGTAACACATTTATCTGACTTTCGCGACGCTCCATCAACGAAAGTGCTTCGCCCAACAAAGCAAAAGGAGAAACTTTAACTGGGTTCCTTGTCATAACATCCGACACACGAAGACCATTTATTTCCGAATATTTTTGTAAGGTCCGACGAACATCGCCATCGGTAATAATACCTTTTAAAACATTTTCAGAGTCGACAACACAAACACAACCCAGTTTTTTGTTTGTTATTTCTATTACAGCATCTCGGAAATTACCATTTTCGCCTATCAAAGGTAAATTGTTACCCTTGTGCATAACATCGGCAACCCTCAAAATGATATTTCGACCAATTTGCCCAAGTGGGTGCTGACGAGCAAAATCTTCTATAGTAATCCCTTTTATCTTCATCAAACATACCGCCAAAGCATCGCCAATAGCAAGAGAAACAATAGCACTTGAGGTTGGTACGATATTCAACGGACAAGCTTCGCGAGTAATTTTGGCAAGGATTGCAACATCTGATTCTCTTGACAAGTATGAATTCTCCTCGCCAACAATCGAGACTATTTTAGCACCTCTATTTTTTAAATATGGAACCAACTGAATGATTTCGTCGGTCGAGCCGCTTTTCGATAGCAAAATCACAAGGTCGCCTTCGCCAACGATACCAATATCGCCGTGCAAAGCATCCACTGAATGCATAAATACCGAAGGGAAACCAATGCTCAAAAGAGTGCTGGCTATTTTTCTTCCCACAATGGCACTTTTGCCAATTCCAGAAACGACAATTTTCTTTGCCGAAAGAATAAGTTCAATTGCCTGGACAAAACTTTCGTCCAATGAATTTTGAACTTGGGCGAGAGATTCAATTTCGATTTGTAAGGTTTCTTTTGCTATTGCGATTATTTGACTTTTTTCCATCATAAAGTGCATCAACCTGGTGGCCAAGAGAACTTACGTCCAGCAAGTAAGTGCAAGTGGAGGTGATATACAGCTTGCCCCGCATCACTATTGCAATTTACAACGAGGCGATATCCACTTGAATCGACCCCAAACTCCTTTGCAAGCTTCTGGGCTACGAGAAATAACTTCCCTACCAAATGGACATCTTGCTCGGTGATATGGTTGACAGTTGGTATTTCCTTTTTTGGAATTATCAAAATATGAATTGGAGCTTGGGGAGCGATATCTTTAAAAGCAAGTATTTCATCGTCTTCGTAAAGAATTTGTGCTGGTATTTCTTTACGAATAATTTTCGAGAAAACAGTTTCGCCCATAGGAAAACAAATTAAAAACTAATTTAACAAATATTGTAAAATTAGTAAAATAAATTAACTTTGGGTAGGATTAATTAATTTACCCATAAAGAGAATCCCACCCGTGTTTCTTTCGTAAATTAAATACAAAAAAGGTCTATTACAATAGAATGAAGGTTTAAAAGAGGTATAGCTAATTTCAACAGAAGTTGAACCAGCCGCTGTTGTACCTTCTTCGTCAACTTCTATAAATGTTTTATGCTTAACATTCGAAATATAGCAGCCCAAGTCTGAACACAAAGAGCAAAGACCAGTAAAATCAGCTTCCCCAGGTCGAAAAGCTAATGCCATTCCCATATTCGAAAGCACGTTATTAAGAGATATTTCGAACTCGGTTTTAAAACGGGGCAAATAAACAGTTACATCTTCTTGTTCCTTCAACAAGGTTAGCAGATTCGACCATTTCTCTCCATTTAAGCTACGTATTAATTCATCAATATCTTTGTCATAATTTGGAAGGATAATCATCATTGAAAAAAAGCCATTTCCATAAGGCAACTGCAAGGCAGAATAATCTTTTCCAAAATAACAATTGAACTTTTTAATCTGCAACATCATCTTGGTTCGAACTGTTTTGTCAGGTGTAATGTAAAAATCGCCATCTTTTGTTTTAGATTTATCGAAAGGATATTTCCAATTCCCTTTGAAATAAATAGCATTAAGCAAGTACATAATTGCATTATTTGGGATAGTTCCCAACATTTTTTTGATTTTGCCTTTGGTTTCGTTTTCAACCCAAGAATTAATTATATCAACCGATTTCGGGTCAAAAAAGTTTAAATTCTCTACTTTTGCTCGAAAGAACTTTTGTAATGTGTTAAGGAACTCCTTTTCGAAAGGTATGTCATCTCTGCACCAAACTGAACTTGCTAAATGAAAAGTAACATTATTATCTGTTTCGGAAAGTAAATTAAAAAGTGAGTTAAACGAGCTATTTACCTTATGCAAATCCATTTGGTATAGAGCAAGTGTCGAAGAGATTGCATCGTAAGTTGAACCACGAGCACCGTTCATAGTCATACTTAACGCCGACGAAACACTCAATGGGGAAACCAAGACATTAACTTCTTTTTTCTCATCAATTACATTTTTAAACAAACGGAAAGCGAAATCATTTATAGAAGAGACTAAATCAATCTCATCAGCGAAAGGAGTTCGAGGTGGTCCAACAAAATTATTCTCGTTGGCACGATAACAAGAAATAAGTGTGAAAAATAACAACAAAGGAAATAACCATTTCATACAATTACCCCAAAATAGAAAATAACACCTTTTTTTGAAAAAAAGTTACAAAAACTATCTAACTTTTGGTAGAATAATTGTTACGAGATTTCCTTCTTTTTCCAAAACATCCAACTTTACTTGACCGTTTAAACTTCTGATTTTGGAACTGAATAAGGAGAAATTCAACAAGACATCGTCGATATCGTAACGAATTGCTTCTATAAGGTTGGTTTGATTTTCGTTATATAAATATATCATTTTTTTGACTATTTCGTTTGCTTGCGAAAGAATTTGAATCTCAGCAATATTTTCCGTTTGGCTTTCCAGAATTTGTACGGTCAAATTCAATTCGTTCGATGCATTTACTAACCCCAAAAACAAGTTTTCGAAAGCAACACGTAACTCATTGCGTTCACTGGAAACAGTAACATTTTGACTGCCTTGTTCGAAATCAACTATTATTTTTTTCGAAGGATTTGTTCTTTCAAAATCCAAAACAGCCTCGTTAAAGACATTGTAAACATTAACAGTCCCTAAAACTTTCGAGCCTACTTTACCGAAATCAGCAACATCGAACAAATCGGAAACCGAGCTTAAAAGCTTTTGCGTTTCCTGAACAGCAAGTCTTGCATACATATTTAGTTCCTCGTCGCTGTCGTATTTTCCTTCGGCAATAATTTGCTGGTATCCAGAAATTGTGGTCAATACATTACGAAGGTTGTGACTAAATTTAGTCATAAAGTAAGATTTAAATTCGCTTGCTTCTCTCGATATTTGTTCTGCAAGTATAACCTGCTTTGCTTTAACTTTCTCTTCGAATTCAGCCCGTTTCTCCAAAGTAACGTCTCTACCAATAGCATAAATCAAACCATCAGATGGAGAAATTGTAAAAGACCAATTAACCCATTTTTCCTCGCCATTTTTGGATTTCATCTTATAATCAACTTTCCTTGTAAATTCACCGCTGATAGAGCTCAAGAGTGAATAGAAATCGCCAACATCTTTTACATTCATAAATAGCTGGTCGACTTTTTTTCCAATAAGTTCCGTTGGTTCATAACCAAACAAAGTCAGAGACGCAGGATTAATTGTCTTCCAAACTCCATCCAAGTCTAGAACTCCAATGATATCCTTTGATGATTCAACAATACGACGTTGCGACCGGGTCATTCTTTCTGCCAAATCGATAGCTCGGGCTCTACTTGTGGTAATAGAAATTACAAAGCCGAAGAAAACAAATGAAAGCAAAACAGAAACCCCAAGAGCAATAACAGGGAGATATTTTTGAAATGTTCCGCCAAAGTCTGGAATACTTGCGAAAGAAATATAAACCTTCTTATCGAGAAAATCAAATTCACTAGTTTGAGTTAGCAAAGGTGTAAAACCGGACGCAAGTAAATGATAATTCGAGGACTTAAATAAAGAAGTTTGTAAAATTTCGTTTTCTTTCTGAAAACAAGAAAAAATGATACTTGTATCGCTTGGTACCCCAGCTCCAAGAGCATCTTTGAAAAAACGCGGGATATCAATTTCCATAAGAACTGCACTTTTAAATGCTTCCCTTCTGTTTTTGGGATTGCCAAGAGGAAATGCCCTATCGTAAACTGGATAAATTAAGAAAAGACTCAAAGTATCGGAACCTCGAAAATTAAAGACTTTGGTCGCAGTTGGTTCACCCGTTTCTATTGCCATCTGGAACCAGGAATTAAGATTCGGAACACTACTAATATCCAAGCCACGAAATTTTTTATTGGGTTCTTCGGGTATAATGAATTCAATTGGGTAATAAATCTGCTTTTCAACATAAGGATGAAGTTTATAGTCGTGATAACCTTGGCCTTGAACGTAGTAAACAAATTCAGAAAGTCTATATCTTGGAATTTTCTGAACTGATGCAAAACCAAGGATAGATGGATAAGTTTTAGTTGGTACAGTACCGTAAAGTAAGAGATAGTCCCTTACGACTTGAACGAAATTATCGTATAAACCTCTAATCGAGTTGGCAACTTGAATGTGAGCATTATAATGAATTTGAAAACGTGTCAGAACAGAATTTACAGCTTTTTCGAAAGCTGCGCGTCGTTCGTTTCGAACCTGAACTTCAAAGTTGTAATAAATTAAAAAACTTAGACCCAACATCACAAGCAAGACTAAATAAGCAGGAAAAGCTCGGGCAAAAGAAAAAAAGCTCTTCTTTTTTTTCGAAATATCCTTTAAAATTGCTTCATAAGTTATAACCTCAGGTTCTTTTCTTGTCATAATCACTTTTCCTTTTTCTTTGCTATAATTTGTTCAACGTCGTTAACAAAGGAAACAATGTTAATTGGCTTCGAGAAATAACCATCGAAACCTTGTGAAATAAAATTTTCTTCGTCTCCCGGCTGAGCTAACCCGGTAATAGCAACAACCGGAACATTCGACAAATGAGGATGAACACGAAACTTGCTCAAAAGCTCAGTCCCATTAATATCGGGAAGCAAGATATCGGTCAAAATACAATCTGGTTTATTATCTTTAAGCCAATCAATGGCTGTTACAGCATCGTTAAATTCAATCGTCTGAAAACCACCTTTTTTTAAAATGGTCGAGAAAAGTTTTGCAATTGAAATGTTGTCTTCGATTATGCAAATTAAACCTTTGGACTCCATTGCTCCCCACTGCAAATAATAAACTAACAGATTTTATCTCTTTAGTAAAATTTCAACTCTTCTATTACGACGTCGCCCCTCCTCGGAAGCATTGTCGGCAATAGGAAAGAACGAAGAACGAGAGCCTGTACGAATTCTATTGGGGCTAACTTTACGCATAATAAGATAGTTAGCAGCTGCTTCTGCCCGTAGACGGCCTCGTTCTGTATTTTGAACTAATGTCCCTTGATTATCCGAATGACCCTCGATTATTACAGTATATTCTGGATTCGACAAAAGAAACTCTGCAAGAGCATCCAAAGTATTACGCATTGAGCTTGTTAGTGAAGTTACATCTGGGCGAGGGAATCCTTGAAGAACAACTTTTTGGTTTGGCTCAAATTTAATCTTAGGAGTAGGCTCTTGAACAGAAACTTCACCTTCGAGCTTCTCCTCCGCCGTTAAACCAACTTCTACTACAAACTCGGGCCTTTCAACAAGGGCTAGCTCCAAAGCTGCAAAATGAATTTCTCTTTCGAATCCTTCGAAAATAACACCTGGGCGTAACAAAGTGGGCGGTGCTTGTGCAATAGCCCCAGGTGGCTTTACATAGGTTGAATCGTACTTCCTATACTCTCGCGTAATATCATCCGGACCAAGAACTACAGCAAAACCACCTTGCACAAAAAAAGTATTTAACCGAGAACTATACCCATCGAAAAAAACAGTGCCATACTGCAAATTAATAAATGGCTTTGCTCGGACCCTAACTGTTTTGGCAATATCGAGTACTAAAATGTCCCAGCCTGCACCAATATGTAAACCAAAGCGAAGCTTTTTCAATTCAGATGGTAAAACCCAATCTGTTACAATTCGTTCAACGTTGTACTCTATTTCTCTTAACTTCGACCTATTGTCGAAAAGATATTCGATATCGATACCAGCAAAACAATGCAAACCCTCGATTGCAAAATTATACCGAACCGAAGGTGAAAAAACTATTGTTCGAAAATCAAATATACCAAAGTACTGATGTTTGTCGGAAAAGGAAAACAGCGATTCAACATTTCTTTTCTCAAGAAATGTCATCTTCAAAACAGCCCCCCAATGTGAACCTTTAGGTACATATTCCGTAATTATTCCAAACTTGGTATTGAATCCATCTTTTACCCTATGCCTAAGCAATCTGTTCAAGGTATCGGAAAGAGGCAGATAAGGTCTTTCCGGAATTTGAAGTTGACCAAAATTAATATTGTAGGCACCATTGGCGAAGACACCAAACCACCAATCCCCGTAACTTCTGTCTAAGAAAACTGTATCTAAATTAGGCAAAACTTTTATATCGTAAAATGAACCATAAGGGGCTTGCGTATGCAAACTAAATTTTGTGAAGATTAATAATAAAAGGATTAATAACCATCTAATCATTAAAAATCAAAAAAATTATCTTATAATAATAACTCCTTCAACAAATTTACAACTTTCGCTTTCAAAAACCAAATAATAAAATCCACTTGATACTGCCGAAATATCAAATTCTAAAAAGTTTTCTCCACAAAGCAATATACCATCAAACAAGTTCGAAACGAGACGACCAGCACCATTAATCAAAATTATTCTACAATTTTCTTTCCTTGAAGAATTAAAATCGATGTTAAGTTTATCGCCTACGACAAATTTCGATATATTTGGCTTTAAGTTATAAATTAGTTCAAATCGATTTAAATCATTCAAAGGTTTACATTTTTCTACAATCAAGATACTATCTTTTTCAATAATCCACAATAAATTACTCTTGCCTCGAAAGTTAATTTCTCGTACATCAAAAAAGGCTTTCCTATCGCTCCAAGGATGTAACAAATATGCTTGCAGTAGAGCAAACGTATCTTTCAATCCAATAGTTCTGATGTTAGAATAAATAGTATCGGTATCGCCTAAAACAAGTTTAGAACTCTCGGGGTGATATAAACCAAAATGCTCTTTGGGAATGTTAATTACAGCATAGGAATCATCAATTAAAAACCTTTTTAGAGGAATTTCGAGATAATTACTTAAAATTAAAGGGAATGTATGAATGCGTCCAGCAATACCTTCGAAAGATTGGGTACTCACCTTTATTGGAATAAAATAAGGTAAGTTTAATTTACTTGTTGTCGTTTCGAATTCAAAATTTTCGTAAAAACACAAATTACCATTTCTCAAGCCAAGCAAAAATTTACTTCCGCCTTGCAAGAAAAATAGGGAGGTTATTGAAGAACTCTCTTTAATGGGTTGATGAATTGGGAAATTTGAATGATAAAAATACTGAATAAAAGAACTATCAAGAGAAATTGATGCAACAACGGGAGAATAATTGGTAAAATTTACCCCTCGAATGTGAAACATATGGCTTGGCAAAACATAGGCAATGGTATTTTTTTTCAAATCATATATTCTTACCTTGCCATCGATACCACCACAAGCAAGTAAAGTATCGCCCGAGTCGAACGAAACACTCCAAATAACATTCTCAAAGCTACTATCCTTGTTTGTTGAAAATTCGTAAATAAATTCTTTATTCAAAACATCAAGTATAGAAACTTTCCCAGAGTAATTTCCAATAGCGAGCATCGTTCCCAAATTAGAAAAACAAAGAGAATAAATCCTTTCAGCAGTTTTTTTTGCAAAAACTACTTTGAAAGTGGAGTCGAAAATAACTACATCCCCACTATAGGAACCAATCGCAATTAGTTTCGTTATAGGATTTACTGCTAAAGCTCGAGTAATTTCGTTGCCCGAAAAAACTAAATCTGGCTCTTTTCCAGACGTTAAGGTATAATGATAAATACTATTGCCAACCGAAATAACAACAGAAGAATCGTTGGGAAAAAATTTGGAAGCGTAAACTCTTTGCGGGTAAAAAGAAAGTGAATCAATTTTCTTTTTTGAATTATTTTCCCAAAAAAATACTTTTCCGTCCAACCCGCTTGAAAGAAAAATCTCAGCATTTTCATTAAAATCAATCGAGCTTATCTCTCCACTATGTGCACTTTGCAATTCCCAAAGCTTACTTGGAAGTGTAAAAGTATAAGAACGGTATAGGAGATAAATACTATCAATATCTTCCTCTGGAGGAATCCATTCAAAAGAACTGTTAGTATAAGAAGAAACTATATTTTCCCACTTTTTTTTATCAATCGAATAATCTAAAAAGTGTATCGTATTGCTGTAATTCTTAAAAACAAAATTTACTTTACGCCCAGCAACGATGCTATCGTCGGCTGTGGGAAAAAGTATTTGGGCAAAAAGAAGTTTTGGAAGGAAGAACGCTAAAAGTGAAATTTTATGTAAATAAGACACCCCAATTACCTTTACCTAATTAACTGCAATTTTACTATTGCTCTCGAAATTTCGACAGTGGGGTCGTCTATTGGGTAAGCAATAAATACAACGTTATACAAACCTTGTTGTGCCAGGTTATATGAATAAATATCTATGCTGTGTTGCCCTCGAACAAAATATACATTTTCAAATATTTTATCTACAATTCTACCAGAATAATCATTTATGAAAGCATCCAGTACTACATCGTCTTCGACAACGAAGTCTATTCTTGTCTGCAAACTAAATGGATTTGGCGAAGCGGTAGCCTTCGAGATAATTGAATTTGGTATTCTTTCACAATCGTAAGCAAGTGTTCTAAAGTTACCAAAAAAGTCTTTGTAAATTAGCTTATAGCAATATTCAAAGCCTCGATAGTCCACAGAATCAAATTCGAAATTATATACTTTACCAATGGACGATGTCCCCAACCCAAGCAATGCACGATGATTTGGTTCTGACCTTCGATAATCTGCCACAGTATCGAGGTAAGGCACAACTTCGGGCGAGGCAACTTCGGGACCGCGCAAGCCGCGAACAACTATAAAACCATCGACATAAGCTTCCGAAAGAGTTTCCCAAGAAATTTTCAATTTCTTTAAACCAATGTATTCAGCATTGAAATACTTAATTTTTGTTTGTGGGGAAGGAGCACCACTTACCTCATAATTTACAAAACTTCGAATTCCATCGTCCATTTCAACATTATCGTTAACTTCATACTTAAATAAATTTGGAATGAAGACACTATCGTGGTCAAGCTTATAGGAACAAGCTTGATAATAAAGGTACGGCTCAAGCCATTTCAACTTAGATGGTGGTTTAGTTCCATCTTTCGTGCTGATAACAAACTTGCCAATTACAATTCCTCTATTGTCTGTGGGGGGAACAATACAATTCTGGTACTCTTTTGGTCCCGCAATAGTAATGCTGAAACGCCCAGGCAACACATTTGGAGTTACAATATAACTCGTTATAGGCAAAATTCCGGGAATAGCAGTAATTTTTAAATCACTTGTTCCGGGAATTAATTCAATTGTGTGCCTATCGGGGGAAACATTATAATCGATACTGTCAAATTGAAATTGAAAGGTTCCATTCGCCCAATATTGCCAACGCTCGTTCAACCGCTCTAATCTTAGAACAAATTCAAGCGTATTATTGCGACCGAATGTAACACTATCCAAAATAACATTTGCCAAACTTAAAGGTTGACCATTTGCCCGGTAAACGATGAGCAAAATAAGAAAAAAGAAGGAAAATTTCGCCTTACGGTACAAAACTTCTACGCCCACGATTATTTATCGAATAATTCAAATCACGAGTTGTAACAATTCCATCCAAATTTACATCCCATAAAATGTACCCTTCAAAGTCACGTTCAATCCAAATTCTATCTTGGTCGAAATTGTCAATTAATCCATCTCCGTTAACTTCACCAGCAAGCATTCCGAAAAGTATACCTTCACGAGTTCGAGCAAGTGGTTTTAAAGCATTTTCTCGTCCCATTACAATCTCTGGTTTAGAAAAATCAATTATAGCCATTATTGGCTTTCTTATTAAATCAATCTTTTCTTCTGTTACAATAGCTAAATGATTTCGATGCAGAATCGCTACGTAATAGGAACTTACTCCGGTGTCGAATTTAACATTTGCATCAGAAATTGGGAACTCACCATTGCGACCAACGATTCGACCATCAGTTTTTAGAAATGCAGTATAAACTATAGGTCTTAAGTCATTTAATGTTCTTCTAAACTCGACAACTACCCAATCCACAACTGAATCTGGAATTTGCGAAACAATGATTTTTGCTCTTTCTGGGTCCCTATTGTAAGGAAAAACGTCTGGTGGAGTTTGGGGTATCAGGTTTTTAACTTGCAAATCATTGGTCATACCGTTGTTACGCCAAGCACCTTCGAGAAAAACTCGAGCTTGAAACGCCATTGGGTAACGGAAGCTATACCCAAAAGCGAAATCCCCACTTCGAACAGAACTACCTTTC
>JAOADV010000027.1 GCA_026417135.1 Ignavibacteria bacterium | reverse complement strand
GTTATAACGCCATCCTTGCCTACTTTTTCCATTGCTTCTGCAATAAGCTCGCCGATAGCTTTGTCGTTGTTAGCCGAAATTGCTCCGACGTTCGCAATGTCCTTTCGGCTACCAACTTCTTTGCTAATTTTCTTAAGTTCTTGTGTTATCGCACTAACAGCTAAATCGATACCTCGTTTCAAATCCATAGGATTTGCACCAGCGGTAACATTCTTCAAGCCTTCCGAATAAATCGATTGCGCTAAAATGGTAGCAGTTGTTGTTCCATCACCCGCAACATCACTTGTTTTCGAAGCAACTTCGCGAACCATCGTGGCTCCCATATTTTCGATTGGGTCCTCGAGTTCAATTTCTTTTGCAACCGTTACACCATCTTTCGTAACAGTTGGTGGACCAAACTTTTTGTCGATAATGACGTTGCGACCCTTTGGACCAAGAGTAACCTTCACAGCATTTGTTAGTTGGTCAACCCCTCGCTTTAATGCATTTCTTGCTTCTAAATCATATGATATTATTTTTGCTCCCATTGTTTAAACTCCTTGTATTGTTAAACATAAAATCAAAGATTATTTAATAATTGCGAAAATGTCGCTTTCTCGCATAATTAAATACTGTTCACCATTAATTTCTACCTCAGTTCCCGAGTATTTACCGTAAAGTATGCGGTCGCCAACTTTTACGGTCATAGGAATTAATTTTCCATCTTCGCCCATTTTACCCGGACCAACAGCGACGACTTCGCCTTGCATTGGCTTTTCTTTAGCAGTATCGGGAATAATAATCCCACCTTTTGTTACCTCTTCTGGTGGGGCTGGTTTGACTATTACTCTGTCTTGCAATGGGACAAGGTTCATAGCAGCTCCTTTATTGTTAAACATCCAACATACATTATTAGCACCCGCTTCGAGCGAGTGCTAATAAGAAAACGAAAAATTATTTTGCTTATTGTATTAGAAAGGTTAAAATTTATTTAAATTTTTCTCTTAATTTCTTTGCAACACATTTTGGAACAAAATCTTCTATTTCGGCACCATATCGAGCAAGCTCGCGAATTATGGAAGAATTTAAATAAGTAAACTTCTCGTTTGGCATCAGAAAAATTGTATCTACCTCTGGACAAAGCTTCCTGTTCATCAAAGCAAGCTGAAATTCATATTCGAAGTCAGAAACAGCTCGAATCCCACGAATTACTGCTTCTGCATCGACACTTTGAGCAAATTCTACGGTAAGTTTATCGGAAACAGCAACTTCTACGTTTGGTAAATGTTGTAGTGAATTTCGGATTAACTCTATCCTTTCTTCTTCGGTGAAAAGAGTTTCTTTTCGTGGATTACGAGCAATAACAACAATAACTTTCTCGAAAAGTTTCAATGAACGCTCAATCACGTCGATATGACCAAATGTAATTGGGTCGAATGTACCAGGATAAATGGCTATTTTCCCCACTATAACTCACCTTTAAATGTATATCCGACTGATTCTACAGCAGTCTTAATTTTTTCTACCTCGTAATTTCCTTTGACCAAAGCTGTGCCTTCGTTTAAAGCAATTTGAACGTTTTCAACCCCTTCGATTGAATTTATTGCCCTTTCAACATTTTTGGCACAGTGGCTGCAAGTCATACCATCAATTTTGAACTTTCTTATTTTTTCACCCATATTCACAGCTAAATTCGACTTTTTGTTCCGCTTGAGATACTTTCTATACAAGGAGCTTAAAAGCAAAATTAAGAAAAAATAGCTCAAAAGAAGTTGAAATGTTGAAAGTTCAGCCGAATGTATGTGAATATGTTTCATTTGCTCGTGTGGGTCGATCCCCGAAATTGAAAAAATCCAATTCAAAACATACCCAAAAATAATCGAAGTAATGGAAACAGAGAGAATGTAAACAAATAACATCTTCTTTCCAAGTACTTTCGAAAGTATGGCAATTGTCGCCGCGTTAGAAACCGGACCAGCAACAAGAAACACATAAGCTACGCCGGGCGAAAACCCCTTCATCATCAAACTTAAAGCTATAGGTATCGAAGCTGTTGCACAAACATACATAGGAATGGCAAAAACCATAATGGTCAACATCGAAAGAAGTTCGTTACCAGCAAAAAAATCGGCGAAAAAATCGTCGGGAACAAAATATGCAATCGCAGCAGCAATTACAAGTCCAAAAATGAATTGGACAGAAATATCATCGATAAACTCGACAAATGCGTAACGAAGCGAAAGGCGAATCCTTTGGTTGAAGTTCTGTCGAAATGGTTCGTCCGGCGTATTTCCAAGATTCTCCTTGTCTTTTTCGACTTTCTCTTTTCCCATATCGCAAAAAATTAAAGCGACAACGCCACCCAAAATACCCATTAACAAGGCTGCAATTGGTCTAAAGATTGCAAAAACCGGACCCAACATTCCATAAGTTGCAATGATACTGTCGATACCAGTTTGGGGAGTTGAAATCAGAAACGACACAACCGAAGGTTTCGACGCTCCATTTTTTTCTAAATACACACTTGTTGGGATAACTCCGCAAGAGCAAAGAGGAAGTGGTATTCCAAAAAATGCAGTTTTGATTATTGAACTCAAATTATTTTTATTGGTATGCCGAACTATAAATTTCTTTGTAACAAAAAGGTCCAATATCGCTACAAACGAAACTCCAAGCAAAATATAGGGCGACATTTCGACAAAGGTAATCCAAATTTGACCAAGAAAATCTATCATAAAAAAATTTTAACAAATAAAATTTAAGTGTCGTCTATATAATGGTTTTATTTTGAAAGAGTTAGTCCATACAAATCAAAAATATTCTTTAACAACAATTAGTTTAAAAGTAAAATAGACTTTTTTTTCATAATTTTGATTAATTAGTTGAATGAAAATTTTTGGAAAAGCAAGAAATTATAGGCAAAGAGTTTCGATGCTTGGACAAAGGCTTTGTCCGACTTGTTGATTTAATGGGGAACGATAGTTCGATAGTCCAATCTGCTCGTGTTTCGTATGGGAAAGGGACCAAAACCATCAGCGAAGATAACAGTTTGATTCGATACTTAATGAGGCATCGCCATACATCCCCGTTCGAAATGGTTGAATATAAATTTCATATTCGGCTACCGATTTTCGTTGCCCGACAATGGATACGGCACCGCACTGCTAATGTCAACGAATATTCGGGTCGATACTCCATTATCCCAGATGAATTCTATTTGCCCAATCCCGAGATAGTGCGAAAGCAAAGCAAAACGAATAAACAAGGTCGCAGCGATGAACTAATCGACGCAACGCTCGCTAATGAATTTATTTCAGATATAAAGGCTACACAAGAATTGCTTTACGAAAAATATAATAACTACCTTCGACAAGATATAGCACGAGAACTTGCACGAATAAATTTGCCCCTTTCGACCTATACTGAATGGTATTGGAAAATCGACCTACACAATCTGTTCCACTTTTTGGAGCTCCGGCTACATCCTACAGCCCAATACGAAATTCGAGAGTATGCAAAAATCATAGCAAATATTGTAAAGCAGACTTGCCCAATGGCATACCAAGCATTCGAAGACTACCGACTTAATGCTATCAATTTTTCCGCAATCGAGTTGAAAATATTAAAAGAAATGCTAAAAGCCGACCCGCTATCTCCCGAACAGATGGTAAACTTTGGACTTTCTAAGCGTGAAATAGAAGAGTTCATTACAAAAATTCATAAAATTAATAACTTATAACTCTAATGGAGGAAATATGTTTAAACGAATTGCACTATTAGTAACGATGCTTATTGTAGCATCGAATTTTTCTTCTTTTAGCCAAAAAGCAGACGAATTACTTGAAAAATACTTCAAGCAACAAGAAGAAAAAAAGGACAAAACTAAAATCAAAACTCTTTATCAAGAATTTAATATGTCGATGATGGGAATGGATATGCCAACGAAAATCTGGTTGAAAGGTGATAATTTACGCTACGAAACAACTATAATGGGGAAAAAGAAAATAATTGTTGTTACTCCCGAATCGGGCTGGACCGACGATGATGGAGTTAAAACAGAAATACCGCCAGACCAATTACAGGCTTACAAAAGTCAAGCTACAGCCATCGACCAACTTGATTTTCCAAAAGATGAATACGACTTTCAGTTCGAAGGAATAGAAAAAATCGAAGGTAAAACTTGCTATAAATTTACTGTCAAGTCGAAAAACGTTGAAGACGACATCCCATCGAACATTTGGATAGACAAAGGCGATGCAATTTTAAGAAAAATCACTTCACATCAAGATATTCAAGGACAACTCAAGATTCTCGATTTCTTATTCAAAGACTACAAGACAATCGAAGGAATAAAGTTCCCAACTAAAATAGAAATACTTCTCGAAGGCCAGCCTGTTACAACTGTTACTTTTAACGTGATAAAAGTTAACGAAACTATCGAAGATTCGACTTTTCAAAAATAAATAGGCAAAATATGAAAATAATTTTAGTAGTACTTTTTTCGATTTTATTCTTTTCTTGCGAAAAGAATGTTGACGTTGTAATTTCCCAAAACATCGAAGCAAGAGGTGGCGAAAAAAACTTTGCAAATCTTAAAACTGCAGTTTTTATGATGACTTTAAAGATGATGGGCACAGAAATTCCTTTAAAAATTTTCGTTGCTCAACCAAATATGATGCGTATTGAACTAAATGTTGCGGGTCAAGAGGCGGTAACAATTTTGAATGGCGACTCTGCGTATACTTTTAGCGATGGCGAATATCAATCTCTTGATGAAAGTGCTGTTGAAGAACTTAAGGAAAATTACGAGAACCAACTGAACTACTTTCGTTCGGATTTCATAAAAATACTGAAACAAGGCAAACCAGTCGAAAGCTTTGGCGAAGAAAAATTCAACAACCGAGATGCATACAAGATTTCGTTCAAATCGGAAAATGGGACCTCAACTTATTACTTTATCGATAAAAAGAATTACCTAAATTTAGGCACGCGAAGTATAAGATTTGTCGATGGCCAAAAACTCGAAACTGAATCTTATTTTCTGGATTATCGTAAGGTCGGAAATCTTTTGGTACCATTTAATGTCGAAATAAAATCCGTTCCCGATAGAGCTACCCTAGCCCAGATGCGAATCGATAGCCTTTCGATAAATGTCGATATTGATAAGAAGGTTTTTTCGCCGAACTAAAGTTTTTCTGGATGTAAAGCAAATTTCGAGTAGTAGAAACTAGTACACCCGGAGGGATTCGAACCCACGACCCTCAGACCCGGAATCTGATGCTCTATCCAGCTGAGCTACGGGTGCATTAATTATTGAACAAAATCAAAATTAATATTCATTAGAAAAACAAACAAATTTTAAAACGAATTGTATTAGGTTACTTTCGAATTCAAGTATTAATTTTATTAAGTACACCCGGAGGGACTCGAACCCCCAACCTTCTGATCCGTAGTCAGATGCTCTATCCAATTGAGCTACGGGTGCATTCAAGTTACAAATTTAATAAAATTCCTTCGAATTGTAATAGGATTTTCTCTTTACTCGAATTTTATTTTAAACTTCGGTTTTGGAACTTGCCCAAAATTCAGCTCGATGATATATTTTATAAGTAAATTAAATGTGTTCTGGACTAAGCGCGAGTCGGAAACTACGATTTCTTTTCGGATTTGGAAATGCGTTTGCGAAGCAGCATACGAACCACCTTCGAGCTCTGTTGTCAAAGTTTGCGAAAGTATCGCCTTCGAAATTTCGCTGTTGGCAAATCTTATTAATTCAAGATAAAGTTCGACCGAGCTACTTCGGTTTGCCTCGTGCAAATCCAATTTTATATCCATCGGCGAAACGATTATAGCATCCTCGTAGATACTTTCCAAGTCGCGTGCTAACTGCTTGATTTCTTCGTTGGTAGCTCCTCGCTGATATTGCCCGATTAATATTGGCATTCCATACTTTTCTGTGAAATTGACCCAGAATCGCAACCCACCATTCTTGAAAGTAACAGGCCAATAGCATTTCGCAAGAAGCGAATGTCCATAAGGATTTATTGCAGAGGCTTCGTATTGTACATTCAAGATTTTGTAGTCGGGAATTGTCTCGCTTTCGCCGAAGTATTTGCCTTCGAAGATTAATTTTCCTTCGGTATCGTATGCAAACCATTCTTGTGGACGTGCTTTAAGTTCTTTTGGGTAGTAACTCCCGTTTTTATATTCCCAAATAATTTCAATAGGTTGATAACCGAAAAGTGGGGCTTCGAGTATGTCCGATTCGATTTGGTATATATCCATTTCGTTGAAAATCCTTTGAATAAAACTGAAAGTTTCCGTATCTGCTTCACCTTCTTCTATCATCCATTCTAAAGATTGTACCCCACTTTTTCTGGACTGAATGCAACTCCAAACGTGCGGGTCGTTTTTAAGTTCCCTATAAACTTCAATCCCTTTTCCGATTTTCCTCAAAATTGAGTCTGGATTAGGCAGAATATTTGTTAATCGATAATATGTGTTATATATTTCCTTCAAAAGTTTCTCTTTGACTTCCGAAGACCTCATTTTTGCCTCTATCTTTTAAAAATTATGTAACCAAGCAGAACCCCAGTAGCAAAAAGTAAAGGTTCTTTCCACCATCCCTTCGATTTTTGGTCGTCTATGTAAGTTGGAAAAGGTATTCTTAGCGTGTCGGGCTGTCTTGTAAAACGAAAGTCGAAAAGATTTTCTGGATAAAAGTACTTCACTTGAATGGTATCTTTGTTCAAGATTGTATCCATTATTGCTTCGAACGGCTTGAATACAATTACCGTATCGCGTGTGTATTTTATTTTCGCCTTTGCTTGTTTTACGATTATTTTCTCTATCGGCTTTATTATTTGAATGGTATCAACTTTTTTCGCCACCGAAATTTCTCTTTTGCTGTTTCTACTACATTCGTATATGTAAAGAAATGAAACAATCGCTAAACAGAAAATCAAAATCCAATTAAGTTTCATAATTCCTCGCCTTTATTTGTTCTTTGATGCTATCGAAAAGGAAAGTGATTCGCTCGCCAAGGTTTTCCAATTGGCTTTGTAAGAAAACTTCGAAATGATGTAATCTTTCGCCGAGTAAGTTTATCCGATTTTCCATTGTCATTGCTCTTCGTTCTTCTTTAAGTCGTGTTTCGAGCAGTTCATTTTGATTTCTTCTTATTTCTTTTCGAATGCTCAAAAATAATGTAAGGCTCGAAAGAATAAGACCTATTCCCAAACCTATTGTTTGCAAAACGATATTTTCCATTTTTTTTCCTTAAATAATACATAATTAAAATTTCGGTTTCGGAAATGTTCTCGGAAATTCTTTCCCCAAAAAGCAAAGGAATTGTCCCGACCGAAAAACTATCTGTATAAAACTCCAATTGTAAGTCGTCCAGCGACAGTTCCATTTGGTTCGTAAATTATTTTAAAATATTCAAAAGAAGGGAAAAAGATACTCAAATAGTAACTATTTGCAAGGTTCGACTCTGTATTAATTTCGACCACTTTTAAAACCCTTTGCGATATTTGATTATTTGTAACAACAAAATAAATTTTTCCGTCGAGTGCCCCTGTAACTCCGTCCCACATAAACTCGACACAGCTCAGCTCTTTTACTTTGCTCTTACCAAAGTTGTAATCTTCGCTGACGAACTGCAACCAATTCGACTCCCAACGGCGGGACATATCCCAATTGCTCACTATATTGTAGTTCATTTTTGTTTCTCTTCGAACTCTATTAATCCAAGTAAATATAATTTCCCCAAAGGATGCAAAAGATTTCGTTTCCAGCGGAAAACTCCTTCGACAAAACGCTTTCTTCCCCTATCGTATTTTTTTGTGTTGAAACCAACTGTTTCTACCCAAAATTTCGAACCTACGGCTACTATTCTTTCTGTGTGTCCAAAAGGAGTTTTCTTTTTCTGCCAAACGACAAGTGCATCCATACTTGGGGAAAATTTCTTTATCTTTCCATTCATCCTTGCAAAAGAAAAAAGTTTAACCGATAGTCCAGTCGACGGTATTGGTATTTCATTTCTTTCGTAGCCAAGAATTTCTACCGCCTTTGCAAAGCAGAAAAATTGCCCAGCAACACAATATGGATAACCTCGACTTAATCCCACCGAACTTAAATATTCTTCGATTTTATCTCCATCATTACGATTACTACTTTCGATTGTTCCAACTTGTTCGAGAAGGACTTGGCGCGACACAACAAGCAAATCTTTTCGACAAGGTAGCACATATTTCTGCCGGCTTTCTAATGTGGTTAATGAAATAAATAGCAAGCAAAGAATATAAATCGAATTTCGCATATTTATTCCGTAAATTGGGCTAAATAAACAGAAAGAATCGACAAGCCAAAGCAAAGATGGACAGCAAGAAAGATTAACCCGAGGTTTGGAGTTTCGGGCTTTTCGGTAAATTGTATCTTGGTATAAACAAAGGCAGATATCCCCGAAAACAAAATTGCAACGAATTCGAACAATACTGCAAGCAGAATGGCTCGAACCTCGGGACTTTCAATTTTCAACAAGTTAAGAACGAAAACCATCCCCAAAATCGCAACTCCGTTCCGAATCAAAAAACTTATAATATCCCCTTTTTTCATTACAACTCCACAAATGTATCCAGTAGATTTTGGTCGAAAAGTCTATTGTCTGGGTCTTTGTTGGTATGCAACGATTTTCTCCGTTCCGAACCAGAGGGAAGTTCGATATGTAATTCGCCCGACTGAACTTGACGAAGAAGATAAAGAGCATAGTACCGCCGACGAGCTATGGTCGGCGGTAAACTTCCAGAGTGATTAGAATACTCGAATAAATTTGCAATACTTAATTCACGAGCAATTAAGTTAATAAGCGGGGGAGTCGAAGCAAATGGCACTGGAAAGCGTTCCCTCAAATACGAATCGATTACTTCGGTTGCATTTTTAATTGCGTATGTTATGCGCGCTTGGTCGATACTTGTTCCAGAAGGGTCGCCAGTAAGTATAGCCAACTCTTCGGGTCGGAACTCGTTCAAAAGGTCGTTGATACTTGAATACATCTATGGCAACCTCGGTTATGGTACAAGAAGGATTCTTACTAAATCGCCAGCTACTGCCGAACCTAAGGCTCTGCCGTTGACTTCCGCCCCAGAGGACCAAGCCTTTGCTTTCCCTTGCGAGTCGCTTGTTACTTTTTCTCCATTGTTTATTGAACCACTTGCCTCGACTATTGCTGTTCCAAGTACTACTACCGAAGCATATTCCCCAGCCGACCAACTTGTGTGTGCAACTCCTAATGCTTTTTGATTGTCCCCGCAAATTCCCTGGTTATATCCTACAAAACGGTTAGCTGGAATTTCATCCGACGTTTTTATTGTCAATGTTAATATGGGTTGATATGTTTTCGTTTGTATTTTCATCTTTTCTCCTAATTATGATAAGTGATTAGTATTGTGGATTAAAAAGCAAGCTTCGGGGGTCGAAACGATAAAAGTATAGCAATCGGTTGCGCGTATCACCTTGATTTTACCACCATTTTCAAAATATGTATCGATTTCTGGGTAACCACTTTTTTGGAGGAAATAACCATAGCTCAATCCGTAACGTGTGGTTTTTCCTTTTTCTTCTTCTTCGATATAAGCAAGTAGGATATTGTCGCTCCAAATATCGACAAAGTTAATTCCATCGGTTGTATAAACTCCAAGTCCAATATAAATATTAGGTATTTCGACCAATTCCGACAATCTTTTTACATCCATTCGACCCAAACCAGCATATTTCAATCTTTCGGTAATTCTTGGATGTAAAGTTAGTGCACGATAAGTCGATTCTCCTATAATCATAACATTTGGATAACGGGCAATTTTTTGTCGGACTTTTGCCATCGCTTCGCGTATCTTAGCAATAGGGTCGACGTTTTTACTGTAATCGTCGAAGGCGGTCGCCGATGTAATAATCATCTTCATATCCGAAGCATAGTTGTTCGGGTTTTGGGCAAAATCGGCAACTTCCTTTTCTCTCCCGAGAAGTAGTATATCCATAAGTTCATTTGTTACTTGCTTTTCTATTTGCAAAAAGTTTGGGATTTCTTCCTCTTCTACATAATCTAATGAAATTTCTACGTCCCGTTCGAGCATTTCGAACTCCTTGTAGACAAGCTCTTCGGGCGGAAGCCTATTCGAATCGGAACGAATCGCACGCACGGTATCGCGATAAACAAATGCTTGTTTCCCAAAGAATGGGATTTTCCCTTTCCTTTTGTTTATCTGCACAACTGGAAACAAATGGTCCGCAACAAAGCCATTGTTCTTGTAAGTTTGTGCTAACGAGGTCAGCACTGGGTCAATCAATCTTATTTCTCCTTTCATCCTATTTCCTTTCACTTACTGACTAAAAAAAGTGCCTCTTCGTAACTTAGTTTTGGGTCATAACGCATTGCTTCTTTAGCTTTAAGATGCAAAGCAAGCCGTTCTTCGTCGAGTTGTTTGCCGTCGAATTCAGTCGCAAATACTTCTCGCCTTTCTGCTTTGGCTTTGTATTCTCGATTAATTGGTATAGGATGCAAACCTAAAAGGAATTCCTTTATCTTCCCCAAAAGCGAGACACCTTCGGGGAGGATTCGCTTTCCGCTCGAATCGATATGCATATCGACTTTCGCTGCAAACTGCAATATTTCCATTAGTTCGTTCTTCTTCGAAGGTGGAACAATTACATATTCACTTCTCGTATTTAGTTTGGCAATAAATTCACTGAAACTACGGGCGAGCGTCTCGGTGTGGGTTTGCTGCAGTTGTTCAAGGAGGGCTTGGTTTTGGTGGGATAATCTGGAGTTTTCTTCTTCGAGGCGACGAATCTCATCCCGTAGTTCAGCAAAATTAACATTCCTTTCCTTTGTGTATTCAAATGAACTGGATTCGAGAAATTCGACAAACGAGACTGGGGTAAGCCCCTTTACCGCAGGAGTTTCCGCTCCAAGTAAACCAATATGACGAAGCATAAGATTTGGATATAATGAAACCGATACTCGCCGATAACGTCCTTCTTGGACTTCGTCGACGATTTCCTTCGAAAGCGATTTTAATTTTGCATAAAGTTTGTCTCCACGTCGAGCAAGCCGTTCGACCCAGCCGTGTGCTGGGGAATCGTCGGCTGGATGTCCCTTAACTAATGGTGCCTCCTCGGATGCATCTTTCTGTACGCTCTCGTTATAAAGCTCGACCATTTTGTCGAGTTCAACCTCTGTGAAAGTCTCTGTTCGACCTTCTTGGTCAGTGAAAGTGCCAGTGCGAAAAATTTCAATCCACATATAACTCCCGTTTTATCAAACATCGGCGAAATGACTTCGCTCGCTCGCAAAATTCTTCATTATAAAAGGGACAGGGAAAAAATCGATTTCGAAATTATTTCGATACCATTTTTGAACAACAGTATTTGCAAGGAATTAAAAATGGAAAAATATCATCTTTCCAGCTCGATTTAAATACTGAACAATCTTATTCCACGTTCCTTTTCCTGCCCAGCTTCACCACCTGGTTTTCTCTCAACAATGCGGAGACGAGGGGAACAAAGGGCTGAAGCTTTCATCCAGAAAATGTAGGTGGAACTAATTGGCGAGGTGAAATAGTTTAAAATGTAAGAGTGATGACGAAAAATTAAGATTCGCTAACGAAAGGTGTTGAAATTTCAAGCAAATGCAAAACACATTTCCAATTTCTTAGTATTAGAAAATTGTGTTTATCTGGACTAACA
>JAOADV010000026.1 GCA_026417135.1 Ignavibacteria bacterium | reverse complement strand
CAGTAAGGAAGTAGCACAATCTTCATTGATAACAACATTCTGTGAATTTATGTTTATTCCGGGCTATTTATTACTCGAAAATGTTAAATGGGAACAGATAGATGATTATTCAGTTCGAGCTACGCTTGAAGATAATGGTATCAAAGTTGAAGGAATATTCTACTTTAACGAAGAAGGTTTGTTTACACATTTCGAGACTTACGACCGATACTATTCAACTGGAAAAAATGCTTATATGAAAGTCAAGTTTTCTGCAATCGTAGAAAGTTACAAAATGCAAGGGAAACTGAAAATTTGCGAGAAAGTGAAAATAGTTTGGCATTTACCCAACGGCGATTACGAGTATTACAAGGGAACAGTAGATAGAATAGTATTTAATGAATTTGAATGAGTAAAGAATGAACTCACGAATTTCGGCACATATTTTTACATTTCTGAGTGGTATTGTTATTTTATATTAGGTCTGTCTTGCTTTAGATTTACCCCGGGGACAGGCATCATTGGGTGGAAAGTTCCCCGGAAAATATCCATTAAAAATGCGAATAGTAGCGTTTGTAAATGCTATTGTATTAGCGATAGCTACTATTATAGTTTTATCAAGGGCTGGTCTGTTTTTACCCGAAACGAAATCAATTTCAAAATTTGTTATCTGGTCTGTTTTTATTATTTTTTATTGTATCAACAATTATGAATGATGCTTGTGTTACTATTTTGGCAGGCAAGATGCCCGCCCTACCATTTGGAGAAGCAAGAATGCTTCTCCTACTTCTTGGAGCACAGGCTTCCCAGCCTGTGCGGACTGAAGTAGCGACGGCATCCTTGCCATCGAAATTGCAAAAGCAAGGATACTTTCGTTACTTCGCTGGTTGCAAAAGCATCTCTGCTTTCGGAATTATGTTTTTTTGAACACCTCTTTGTCCCCTCTATAAGAGGGGAATTTTTGCTCTTTTTCCCCTCTGGTAGAGGAGCGTAGGGGTGTGTTGTTTCGAAAGTTTTGCTTTCGGTAATTGTTTTTTCATAGACGATTTGATAATACCCAAATGAAACTTATCTTGCTACTATAAGCTTGATTACCTCGATATTAATTCCATCGGATAACACACAATAATAAACTCCATTTGAAATGTTATTCCCAAAGGAATCTTTTAAATCCCAAGAAATTATACCTTCTTTCCCTTCGGGGTTAAGTTTTGAAATAAGTAGTCCTTCTGGAGAATATACTTTAATTTCAAGATTTCTATTGAAATTATCAATTACAATATTCACAGAATGACTGGTCGGATTCGGGTAGATTATTAATTTGGAAATATCGTAAACGGAACTAACAAATTCCATTTCGATAGGAATCGAAAATCGCTCGTTAGTTTCGACGACATTCACAATCAACTGCAAGGATTTTGGTTCGTCTTCTTCGCCAGAGAACTCGATTGTAACTGTTTTTGTAGAATTACCAGTAATTTGAAATTCTTTGTCCGAAACTATTTTGAAATATTTTGAGTCTTCGCCAACTATGTTTAACGATACAGATAGCAAAGCAGAAGTCAAGTTTTTCAATTCGAGATTTTTAACTATTGGCTGGCCTTTTTGACGGATTTGGAAAATAAGTTTCGAAGGAGAAAATTGTAAAGAATTGTTTAGCCCAAAACCAACAAGCGGCAAGGGAATGGAAACAGCCGAATTACTATTAAATAAGATAAAAGCAAGCCTTTCGCCTTCGCCAGTCGGTGTAAATTTTACTTTTAGCTGGGATGTTGCATTTGGAGCCAATCTTATTGGGAAGCTCGACAAAATATTAAAGTCTGTTCCGTTGGGACCACTTATTTGAAATGAATTAATTACAAGTTCTTCTGTACCAACATTTTTAAGGATAGCCTCGAAGGTTGATTCTAATGACCTTCCAATTACGTATGCTCCAAGTTTCAATGTATCTTGTGAATATTGTAATCTTGCGTTTGAACCAGAAGTTGAAACAACAATTGTTGCAGGATTTGAAATTGTTGTTCCACAGTTGTTTGTTACCTCGACGAGGTAATTCCCAGCATCTGAAGGTTGAATATTTTGAATTACAAGTGTCGACTGAGTTGCACCAGCAATGTTTTTCCCATCTTTTTTCCATTGGTATCGAAGATTTTCCCCTTTTGCTGTAACAGATAGTGTAAGGGTCGAACCTTGCGAGATGGTTTGACTTTCGGGATGCTTTGTAATTATTGGTTTAAGATTTACAGTCAATTTAACCGACTGCGACTCAATTGGATTCCCGCAAGAACCAATTATTCGAACGAAATAGAAACCAGAATCAGTTGCCTTCAAATTATTGAAAAATAAAGTATCGTTATTCGAGGCCGGGATTTCCTGACCATCCTTTATCCAAATGAATCTCAAGTCACTTCCTTCGGCTTTCACGAAAATAAATGCTTTTTCGCCTTCGCAAGCAGTTAAGATTTTAGGTTGCACAAGAATCGTTGGAGCTTTTAGAACTTGCAATCTAACCCTTTCGCTTGTAAGTTGGGGTGGGCACTTCCCAGAAATAACGACATCGTATTCACCTTCGTCGTTGGAAGTTACAGCTTGAATCGTTAAAGTCGGATTTGTAGCATTAGGAATTATTGCCCCATTTCGCCTCCATTGATAAGTAATATCGGTACCTTCGGCAACAACCCTAAACGTCGCATTTTGTCCTTCACATACAGACTGCGAAGTTGGTTGCGTAGTTATGGAAGGCGGAGCATCGACAGTAAGTGTTGCTACATTACTTGTTTGGGGTGCACCACAAGCTCCAGTAACAATGCAATCGTAGTTACCAGCGGATTGCGTAGTTACAGGATTAATAGTAAGAGTAGCAGAAGTTCCCCCAGGAACATCTTGCCCATTACGTCGCCATCGATAGACAAGGTTGTTGCCAGTTGCAGAAACAGAGAATTCAACTGAACTACCAGCACAAACTCTTTGCGATTGAGGATGTTGCCTTATAGCAGTTGCAGAACCAATACTAAAGTTTCCATCGCTTTCATCTTTTACATTAGGGTTCGTTGTACTTTCAATTCTTATTCTATATGTATTTCCCGGTGAAAGGTTAGAGGGAACATTCCAAGTCCAAGAACCAGCCGATGCAGATGTGCTGGCAACTAATGTAGTGTTGAAATTATTTCCACCATCGCTGGACAAAAGAATTTTGACGTTTGCAACATTCGAAGAATTCCATCGTATGTTGTAAGATGATTCTGGACAAATAACTTCACCACCGTTAGGAGCAACGACAGTTATGGTCGGACTTGAAACAACTGTTATTTCTTGAACTGTCATAAAATTCCATTGGTCGCCGGAGGTTTGATTATTGTTGTTCACTGCATTTCCAACAGCACGAAGATAATAAGTTCCCGGGGTGGTTGGTGCTGTCCAGGTAAAATCGAACGACGCATAATTGGAGTAATTTTTTGGCTCAGAATGAACTAACTCTCCACCAGAGGACTGCAATCCTGAACCTGAAACTGGGCTTAAAGTTCCAGCATTCGAGCCCCCAGTTTGGGAAGTTTTAACCGCAATATTAACTCCGGCATAACTATACCCAGAATTTCCCACTCTTACGCTAAAAGTATTTGTCGAACCAGCCTCGACTGTCCAAGTATTCGATTGGCTAATTGGAGTTAAAGTTGTGTTAGTGTTTCGCGAGCCGTGGCAAGTGCATCCGTTATCTGTTTGCCCAGAAATCCCACCTCGATATGCTAATATATTAAGAGAGTAGATTAAACCAAAGAGTAGAATTCCTATCATAATTGGATATTTGAGGCGAGTATTTCTAAAGGAGTAGATGAATTTGTTCATTTAGCACCTTATTTTAATTAAACATATCATTAAAGTTAGACTAAACTAAATTTATTTTATTTTAAAAATTTTAAATAACTTGCATAAATTTCTTAAATTCTTTTCGACACTTGGTAGAATTGAAAATTAAAATATTATTTTTATAATTTCTTAGTTTTACGCATTGATTTACAAAAGTATGAAACAAGTATCGTTTAGAGAAGTAAAAAAAACAAAAAGGCATTTCTTAAAGCTGTGACCCTAAGGGGATTCGAACCCCTACTACCACCTTGAAAGAGTGGTGACCTAACCATTAGTCGATAGGGCCAAAAAAGAGATACAAAATTACTATTTTTAAAGTTAATAAAAAAACAATATGGAAAAAATTTTTCTTGTTGGTGTTACTGGAAATTTTGGGTCGGGCAAAACAACAGTTTGCAAAATTTTTGAACAACAAGGATATCCAGTTATTTATAGCGACAGTTTAGCAAAAGAGGTTCTAAAAACAAATCCAAATGTCAAAAACCAAGTCATTTCAACCTTTGGTAGCGAGTCGTATTTCGACAATGGTGAAATAAATACAACTTGGCTCGCACAAAAAGTGTTTTCCGATACCCCCGAAGGAGAAAGCAATTTAGCATTTCTTAATTCTATTGTTCATCCAGCGGTCCTCGATGAAATAGAAAAAATTATAAGTGAACTCATTTTAAACGGAGCGAAAATTATTTTCATAGAAAGTGCATTAATCTTCGAAATAGGAATCGAAGAAATTTTCGACTATATTATCCTTGTCGATGCAAGTAAAGATACAATTATTAACAGAATGAATTTAAAGGGAGTTTATTCGGAGGAAGAGGTATTGAAAAGACTTAAAAAACAAATGCCCAGCGAAGAAAAAAGAAAATTAGCAGATTTTGTTATATATAACGAAGGTTCTTTCGACGAGCTTAGCCGAAATGTTGGTCTAATTATTACTCTTTTGGAAGGAATGCGAACCTCAAAAAAATCCAAAGTTTAATTAATTTTGTTTTTTAGAAATATCAATTATGACTATTGACCAAAAACCTGATAAACCCAAAAGCAATTGTGGAATAGTTGGAGTTTACAATCATCCAGAAGCACCGATTTTGGCATACTATGCTCTCCACGCACTCCAACACCGAGGACAAGAAGCAGCCGGTATAGTTAGCTTCTATTACGACCCCGTAAAAAAGAAAAAGAAGTATGCTATCCATAAAGGGGAAGGTTTAGTGCTCGACGTATTCAGCGATTTTCGAATACTCACCGATGTTTTAAAAGGAGATTCAGCAATCGGACACAATCGTTACTCAACGACTGGTGGCTCGAAAAGGGCAAACATCCAGCCATTTGTTATGAGTTATCACGGCGGAATCCTCGCAATTTCACATAATGGCAACCTTACAAACACACTTGAGTTGCGTAGAAATCTCGAAAAAGGTGGAGCTATTTTTCAAACCACAACAGACACAGAAATTTTTCTTCACCTAATCGCACATAGTCGCAAGACCGAAGTTGTCGAGCAAATTCTCGAAGCTTTACAAATAGTTCGAGGAGCTTATTCTTTGGTTATCTTAACTGAAAATTCCCTAATTGCTGCGCGTGACCCTTATGGATTTCGACCAATCAGTATAGGTAGAATCAAAACCGAAAATGGATACGCTTATATCGTAGCTTCCGAAACTTGTGCCTTCGATATCGTTAATGCAGAATATATCCGAACCGTTGAACACAACGAATTAGTTGTCATAGACAAAGACACTCTCCAAACTGGAGTTATGAAATCTTATAAGATTCAAGAAAATACCCCAGAATCCCGACAATGCATTTTTGAATATATCTATTTTTCACGACCCGATAGTAAAATTTTCGGTCATAATGTTGACAAAGTTAGGCGTAAACTTGGTAAAAATCTTGCCGACGAAGCTCCCGTCTTTTCCAACAATGAAAAAGTTGTGGTTATATCTGTTCCAGATAGTGGGAACACTGCCGCACTCGGCTTCGCACAAGTTAATGCAGAAAAGGGTCAAACGACAGCATTTGAAATCGGGCTTATAAGAAGTCATTATGTTGGGAGAACTTTTATCGCACCAAGCCAAGACAAACGTGAATTTAGTGTAAAAGTTAAGTTCAACACCGTCAAAGGTATTTTACAAGATAAAGTTATTGTCGTAGTTGACGATTCAATTGTTCGTGGGACTACTTCGAAATCTTTGATAAAATTAATTCGCGAAGCAAACCCCAAAGAAGTTCATATGCGAGTAACATCACCTCCAATCAGATTTCCTTGCCACTATGGAATGGACTTTCCAAGCAAAGAGGAACTAATCGCAAATTATTACGAGACCGAAGAAGAAATTGGGAAGGTCATCGGAGTTGAAAGCCTACACTATTTAACATTGCAAAAACTTTTGGATTCTGTCCCAGTCGAAAAGAATATCGGTTACTGCACTGCTTGTTTTTCTGGTAATTACCCAGTTGAAATTGAAGAAAACCATAATAAATTTTCTACGGAAGAATAAATTTTTAAAAAATTTTTATTAATTTGCATATCTATTTTAAAAAAAATTAAAATTTATGGTTGCAGTAGTCGAAATAGGAGGCTTTCAATTTAAAGTAGAACCAAATTCACTGATTAAAACGCAATTACTCCACTTTCAACCAGGCGAATCAGTAGAGTTCGATAAAGTATTATTCCTTGAAAACGAAGGTAAAAAATTAGTAGGGACCCCCTATCTACCCGCAAAAGTAATTGCTTCCGTTGTTGCACACGGCAAAGACGACAAGGTCATTGTCTTCAAAAAGAAGCGAAGAAAAAACTATCGAAGATTGCGCGGGCACCGACAACACTTCACCTTACTCGAAATAAAAGATATCATTTTATCATAAATTAGGAGATAAAAATGGCACATAAAAAAGGAGGCGGTTCTTCGAAAAATGGACGGGATTCGGCGGGCCAAAGGCGCGGGGTAAAACGCTTTGAACGTGAGTTCGTTCGAGCTGGTAACATAATTGTCCGGCAACTTGGGACAAGATTCCATCCTGGCAAAAATGTTGGAATGGGCAAAGATTATACCCTTTTTGCACTTATCGATGGTATCGTAAAGTTCGAGCGCAAAGACAAAGAAAGACTAAAAGTCTCTGTTTACCCAGTAGAAAACAACTAATTAATTAACACACATAAATCACTGCTTGCAACCCGGACATCGTTCCGGGTTTTTTTGTAAACATTACGATGCAAATTTCTTCAAGATTGTAATTTAAAAAAGCAAAGGAACAGAGAAGAAAACCGCCACATTTTTCATAAACTTTCCTAAAATAATATTTAGAAAACAAAAGAAAGTTATTAGGAAGATAAAATTATCGTTTTTAAAGGATAAAAATAAGTAAAGAAGAAATATTTTTATTTTAGTCAAAATTTTGTAAATAATAAAAATTTAAATAAACTCTATAATCCTTTTTTAAATCATTTACTCATTAGATACAATTCGAAATTCACATCTCCGATTTTTTGCACGATTCTGCTCATTGTCATTTGGATATCTTGGCATCAGCTTCCCATACGGAATAATTCGAATTTTTCTTTCATCGATACCAAGTTGTAAAAGCAAATCTCTAACCGATTGCCCTCTTCGCAAGGTAAGCTGATAGTTATATTCTTGGGAACCAATATCATCTGAATGCACTGCTAACTCGAGTATTACGTCTTCGTATTTCGACAACGAATCAGCCATTTTCCAAATAACGTTATAGTAATCTGGCTTAACTTCAATCGATTTATAATCGAAAAACACGGCAAAATTGAACCAATATTCTTTATCTATCTGATTTAAAGCTACATCCATTGAATAAGAAGTCTCCTTTCGAACCTCAAAAGGAAAAGTATTAACAAAAATTGATTTTCTGATATATCCAGTTTTATCAATAACCACTTCGTAAACGCCACTTGGTATTTTAATTTTGAATATACCTTTATTGTTAGATTGTGTAGAGCTAATAAGACTATCATTTTCAAAACTGAACAATAAAACCTCGGCAACTAATGGAAGCTTCGAAAGAGAATCATATATCGTCCCGTTTATCGAAATAAAAGGCTGCCCAACCAATTTTGTGCAGATTAAAAATAGACCGAAAATTATTATTATTAATTTCAATTTCTTTTCCATAGATTGCTCCTATAAAACAAATTGAAGATTTAAATATGAACTGAAATAGCTGTTTCTATAATACTTAAAAAAAATAATAAAATTTTCATAAAATTGTTTATAAAACAAATTCGTATAAGAGTAAGTTAAGTTATAGCTCAAAGTCAAGTTTTGGTACAATTTGTAAAAAAATGAAAGATTTGCACCTATGGAAAATGGGTATTTTGTCGAATAATTAATATCAAAATCAAAAAAATATCCTAACTTCATAAAAGTAGAAAAATTATACGAAATATCATTGGTTAAGTAGTTGAACCACTCGAAGTTAAATTCAATATTAATATTATTTTGATAAAAATTTTGGGAATTATGTTCATTGTCATTCAAATAAACCCACAAACTTGGGGTCGAAGAAACACGAAGAAACCCTTTATTTTCGAGTTCAAACTTCCTTGTAACTTTAAGAAAAACTTCGACCAAACTTCTCGAAAAAAAATCAAATTCATTCTTAATCACCTTGGTAAAACTTCCCTGAAGTAGCACTTGAAGCAGCGGGTCGGAATAACTTGTAAAAAGTGATATTCGGTGCCTATCGGATAAGCCTAAACTCGAAAAATTTAAGAAAGAAAATTCTGTGCTTATTAAAACATTGTAATCCTTTACAAAACCATAGGAAGCAAAAAAAGAAAAGTTATGCAAATTGCTGTCGGCAACATTCTTATAAATTATATTATTATAGTATGCACCAAAATTTAAAGAATTGGAAAACATAGAAATTTTGACCCTGGATTCTGGATTAATCATATCGAGCAAGTCATTTCGATAGTTAATATTTACTAATTTTCCATCTAAATAGACATTCATTAGGTCGGAAGAAAAAATCAGACTTAAATGGGGGTTTAAAAAATTATAACTCGTCTCGGAAAAATTACTATGTTGATACACATTTAATAGGTTTAGATTAAGAAAGAAAAAATTTGTTAAGTCAGAAAAAAAACTATAACTTGTTGTAATATTATTTCCATTCAATGTATCGAAAAGAAAATTCTTTAAATTTTTGTATTCAATGTATATTTTAGAAAAGTTTTCTTCGTTATGGGAATAGTCTAAAAGATTAGAAACCCCAAATTCTTTAAAGCGCCTAAAATTTAAAATGTAATTGTCAGAATAATCATAATAAAAAGCATTGGTTTCTAGATTGAGCGTATTACTTTCGTTTGAATACTTCCAAGTTCCTCGAAAGTTCATATTTTTATAATTACTTAAATAAAGATTCTCTAAGTAATTAGCATTTACACTTATCTTACCTATTTTTTGATTCGAAAAGCTTGTCTTCAAATCGATAAGAGGAATATTAGATTTGTATTTTTTCTCAATATTTGCACCGGCAATCCCATACTGCACAGTGGTCGATAAAGAAATACCTTCGTAATATCTTTCGTAGACCTTCTTAAGAATTTCTGGGTCTGTATAGATATTTTTGACTTCATTCAAAACAAAATCAAGAACGCTTCGGGCAGATCGAATATCTGGAAGTGAATCACCTTTAATGCTTTTAGTTTTAAATTCTTGATATTTCCTTTCCAAATCGACAATTATCTTCTTTATTTCATACATCAAAGGTATGATATTATTAATTTTATTAATTATCCATTTCCCATTAAAATCAATCCCTTCTGTAATTACAACGCTATACAAATCAATTGACTCTGAATACTTAGCTTTAAAGTAATTAACAAGTTGGTTTGTATTTGAATCGCTAAAAACTTGCTCGAACACTTTTAAATCTGTTGTGATTGGTTTAATTTTCGCAAAAATATTTGCTTCGGTCGTTTCTTCCAATTTAACATTAGGAATACCCAAAACAATAAGATTTAAAGTTTCTACCCATCCAAAAGTTCCATTAACTTCAATATAACTCCACTGCTCGTAGGATGAAATTATTCTTATTCTATCCGTTTGACTTAAAAGGGCAATGTATATAGAATTCGAGTTAGGAAGTTGATACATTGGGACATTATTGAATCTGGTAGCTGCAAACGAAAAAGTTTTTATCAATTTATTAGTGTTAAACCCCTCTGAATAGTCAAAAGCACTAATATTTTCTTGGAATATCTTGTTAACTTTTTTATCTCTAATGAACTCAAACCCTTCGCCAAAAATTTGTTTAATCAAGGCTTTTCTTCTCGAAAAGAGTTTATTAAAGTCAACTCGGTCGGAAGGTTCCAATAAATTAATCAACGAATCAATATTGGTTTCTAATAATTCAATTTCTCGAACTAAGTTCTCCAGCTTGTTAAACGACTTTTCGATTTCCTTTTTCTTTTCTTTTATCCAATTACCATTGATATCTGTACCCCACATTAAAATATCAGCAAGATTGTTCTCTAATTCACCTAATTTTGTTTCGTAAATAATTAATTCTTCCTTCAATTTTTTGTAAGTATCCGAATATATTAGTTTTGGGAACAAAGCAACTAACAAAAACATCATACTTTTAAAAATAAAAACAAGAATAAATTTTTTCCCCATAAATTTCTTTTATTTCATAAAAATGGTTATATCCGCTCTCGAGTCGAATATCCTAAACTCCGGTAGTTCCACTTTTTTATAAAGTGTCGAAAGTGATTTTTCATGATTGATAGAGAAAAACCTTTCGCTTTCATTCATTTTAAGATTTTGAATAAAATACCGTATAAGTGCTTTAGTTAGAACAACTGCCATCTTGGATTTTGTACCTAATTGTGAAAGTGCCGATGGTAATTTGATAGAAAAGTTTAAGTGGTGATACATTGGATTAAATGAAATACTGTTAATAAGGTCCGTTGCTCGTCCAAACTTAGAAATATCAATAATACCGACAAATTCGGGATATAAATAATTCGTAAAAAATATCTGATATTTTGTCGTATCGTATGCTGAATTGTGTTTTCTTCGCATTTCGCTGGTATTGTACTTTACTGGAATTTTCAGCTTAATTATTTGCTTAGAGCGCATATTATCTAATGTATCGGGGTTTATGACAACAGTCAGTGAGTCTAAAAATCGATTATAAACCAAGCCCAAATCACCCAGCCTAATTTTTATCTTGTCCCCAAAAAAATTATTCTGATTTGCCTCGTAAACAAGTTCATCTCTTGCGTAAATAAATAGGTTGAACTTCCTCGGGGCTAATTCATTGTTCTTATTCCAAGTAATAATTAAATCGTCCTTTGTTTGAGATATCGATAATGTTTTTGTAACAAAATAAACATCGTTTTTAGCATTAATAATTTCAAAATCCACCCTATCCCGCAACGACTTTCTTTCTTTGTATGAAGAATTCAATTGTGTTTCGCCTTCAATATTCAGTTCTTTCCTGATTTCATAAGTAATCTGGTTACTTACATTCCAAATTTTCTCCAAATAGTTCTTGATTGCTTTAATCCTTGTAGAAGGGATTAGTGAATCTGCATTATTTTTTGATTCATAAGGATAGTAGCCAATTAGATGCAACTTATATGAAGGGTTGGACGATAATCTATAACCTAAAATATTTAATACATTATAATAAGCAAGCCTTGTAACATTTTGAACATTTTCCGATTCACCATATAAATCAACATCTAATGCTTCTTCATCAAAGTTATTCTCACTAAATTTATTCACTTCCTCTTTTCTCAAAACCATATATCTATCACTTATATTGACATCATCTTCGTCGAAGAATATTGAATTGATAATGTTATAATGTATTTTCTTTACATACTCAACATAATCAACAACATATTGATTTGTAGGTTTATCTAATTCATAACTAAAGAAATTTGTATCAATAGTTAAGCACTTTTGGCGACTAATCGACCAATACTTACC
>JAOADV010000025.1 GCA_026417135.1 Ignavibacteria bacterium | reverse complement strand
AAAGCATCTATGCTTTCGATATTATGTTTTTTTGAACACCCCTTTATCCCCTCTATAAGAGGGGAATTTTCGTTCTTTTTCCCCTCTCGAAAAGGGGCGCAGGGGTGTTAAATGAAATTCTATGCGCACAAGCAAGATGCTTTTGCTACTCCGTAGGGATGGAATTTTTCGAGCGAAATTTTAATTTTGTTTTTTCAACATTGAAAAGAAATTTATGGAAAGGGAATTAGATTCCAGAGCACAAAAGATTATCAATTTAACAGAGAGTATAATTCGGAGCGACAAGCCTTTGGATTTGAAATTGCTAATTGAACGAAAGTTTAATAGTATCGAATATAGGTTTTTATGCGGAAAAGACCATAATCTTTCGAAGAAAAAGATAAAATATGCATCAATTGTACGCCCACAATTTCTTTTGGCTGGTTATTTGTTTCGGAATCTTGATGGGCACATTGTGGTATTTGGCGAAACAGAGTTAAAATTTTTACAAGAATTAAAAAATAAGGATAGGCAAATCCGAGCTATAGAAAATGTCGTCCAATTCGATATACCTTGTGTTTTTGTTTCGAACCCGATATTACATAAAATACCAAAAGAAGAATTGATACAAATTGACCGAAAAAAATACTTCGAAGAATCGCCCCTACCGGAATATTTAATCGAAAGGTTCGAAGAAAAGGAAATTCCAGTAATATATTTTAACGAGATTACCACTGTTTTAATGAGTTGGATATCGGATGTAATCGACGACTTTTTTTCACTAAAATGTTCTCTGCACGGATGCCTTGTGGATGTATTCGGGGTTGGAATATTAATTATGGGCGAAAGCGGGATAGGTAAAAGTGAATTAAGTTTGGATTTACTCGAAAAGGGGCATCGTCTTGTAGCCGACGATTTAGTAATAATGATGAGAAAATGGGGGCACCGACTCTTTGGCTTTTCAAGTTCTGTAATTATCAAAAAGCTTGAAGTTCGGGGAATAGGAATACTCGACCCGGTCCAACTTTTTGGGTCGCAAGCCAGCTCCGATATAGCCGAAGTTCAAGCTGTTACCCATCTTTTTAAAGTGAATGAGTTGAACGAAAAGATAGAAAGATACAAAAAAGGGGAAAGTCGGATTCAACCTACGGAACTCGAATTTGCAATTTACGATAATTGGCATAACGCTCGCCGAGATTACCCGAGCCATCTTCTTGCTTCAATTCTTGGGAAACGTATACCACTTTTCCCGCTTGCAACCGACCATGGGAAGAACCTTTCGGCACTTGTCGAAGCAATTGCGTCGTATATAATAGCCCAGCGATTAGGTTATGAATCGCCTGCAACACGGCTTTCGGCAGAAGCCTCGCGAAAAGATGGTCTATTGGCTCTTGCATCGTTGCCTCCTTCTTGGTTCTTTAACGTTAGTTGGTAAGTTCAATCTGTTTTTAAAATAAAAACGTATTAGATAGTTCGCTTGTGGTTTGTAAAACGTAAATAAGCTTTTCGACCTTTCCATCTTAGCCTTGATGCTCAAAAAGTAATAAAAATTAAAACTGGCACAAAGCTTGCATTCTATTTTTCTTATGAATGGAAAACTAATTAGAACATTAGTATTTGCCTTGACTTGTTGTTCGATACTTGGGTCGTGTCGGACAGCTGTTCGCTTCGCCTCTGAAACAAGGGTTAAAGAGGTGCAGGAAATAAAATCGTCGTCACATTTAGACGGGAAACGAAAAGCATTACTAAAAGAAATAGAGCGTTGGCTTGGTGTTCCTTATTGCTTTGGTGGAACTTCACTAAATTGTGTCGATTGCTCTGGATTTGTAATGAACCTTTATAAGTCAATCGGTATTAAAATTCCTCGAACGGCTGAAGAGCAAGCCCAAATGGGAAAGACAATCTCGTTGGAAAACCTCGCGGTAGGCGATTTGTTGTTCTTTGGAAATGGACGGAATATAACGCATGTAGCCATATCGATTGGAGGTTGGGACATTGTCCATTCAGCGACAAGTCGTGGGGTAGTTTGCGAAAAATTAAGTTATGCGTTGATAAAAGATTTCAAATTTGCTAAAAGAGTCCTGGAATAGTTGGATTTTCTTTTCTTTTAGGCTTTGTTCCGTAGGGTTTCAAAAGAGAAATAGGTTCAATTAGTTGCGGAATATAAGCCAAAGCATCGACTTGGTCGTCGTGTTTTCCATTTGGGAACTCGAGTAATTCCTTTTCCAGCTCCGACAGCCATACGGCGTCTTTATCGAAATAGACTTTACCAGCATCGAAAAAAGTAGCAATCGGCAGACTTCGCGATATTTTGTCCTTGTCCGCACGAAGTTCTTTTATTGGCAAACCCAAACGGCGAGCCCTTTGGATAAGACTTGCTTGATATTGTACAGATTCGATTCCTATAACTAACGGTTTCCAGCGCGAGTAAACTCCAAGAAGTAAATTAAGATGGTCGGCTGAGTCGAATTTGGAACGAAGTACATCGAGAATTAATATGTCCTTTTTGGAAGATAAACCAAATACCACACCAACAGTGTAGTCGGATTGTTCTGTGGTTTTGATTGCAAGGTCGAAAGTGGCGAAGATGGAGCATTCGTCGAAAGATATTGCTTGGCGAGTCATTTCCTTTTCTGAATGTATAAGGATTTCGAAGTATCTGCCTTTTTTAGTGAAATATCTGAAAGTCTCTCGTCGAAAAATATTCCCAAAAGAAGCCAAAGGCATCTGCTGATAGAGAGCCGAAAACCAGAAATGTCCAAGAACCTGTTTTCGTTCTTCGAGACTGCGTAAATCGAATCTTTCTTTCCAAAGTGGTTCGCCAATTTGGCGACCGAGCAAATCTTCTTCGGTTGCCAAAGCTGGTAGCCGAAGGAGAAACCAATAGCTTGGTTCGTTTTTCTTTTCGAGCAAAGCGATATTATCTTTCGACAATACAATATGGCTAAAACATCTGAGTATTCGTCCGACGAGGTCATCATCGTGCCACCTTGTCATAACAATTACGATAATTCCGTTTGGTTCGAGTCTGGTGAAAAGTGTAGATTGAAACCAATCCCAAAGAGAGTCTCTTTGACGGAGGCTCGTGGCTTCTTTTTGATTTTTAATTGGGTCGTCGAGTATGATTAAATTAGCACCACGGCCTGTAATTGAACCGCCGGCACCAACACAAAACAGATGTGATTTTGTTGGCAGTAGCCTTATCGAAACCGAAGAGCGTTCACTGGAATCGAGTGTGCAGTTCAATACCGAATTTCCATAAGTTTTTGCAAGTTCTCTGATTTTTTTACCCCACATTTCTGCGAATTTGTTTTGATAAGTTACCAAAAGTATGTTCTCGCCTTCGAAGGAGGCAAGGTACCAAAGCGGAAAAATTTTCGAGATAAATTCAGATTTTCCGTGACGGGGAGGAATGTTAACAATTAAACGATAGAAATTTCTTTTGCAAAGCAAAGTTATTAGTTTGTCGAGCAATCGAATGTGTGGGGGTTCTTTCCATTTCTCCTTAAATAAAGCACAGGCTAATTTGTTTGGGCTATTATACATAAAAATTTTTTAAATTAATTTTTTCATAAAGTAAAATTCGAGGAAATCTGGAAAGAAGAAAAAGAAAAGGTTTCGAAACAATATTAGGGAAAATATGTTCGATTTGACAGCCTTGATGATAGTTCGCGATGGGGAAACACGAATCGAAAATGCATTGAAATCGATTCGAAACGTTGTCCAACAAATCGTAGTGGTCGATACTGGTTCGGTCGATAAAACCCCAATTATCGCAAGTCGGTTCGGTGCAGAGGTACATTTCTTGGAATGGGAGAACGATTTTTCCAAAGCACGGAACTACGGGCTACAATTTGTTCGCTCTGGTTGGGTATTAGTAATCGACTACGACGAGGAACTGAAAGTAAAAACATTAGAAGAAAACTTTCATCTTACAAATGACCCCAAAGTTGGTGGCCTTCGAGTAAAAATTGTTAATCATCTTTACCGCGGAGATTCATACACAAGGACTTATCACACCTATACGAGAATTTTTCGCAATAGCCCAAAAATTCGTTTCGAAGGACACATCCACGAACAAATTGCCCAATCGATAATCGATGCTGGATTCGAGATTGTCGAAAGCGGCATAACCATCGACCATTATGGATATTCAACTATCAATATCGATAAAGTCAATCGAAACAGAAAGATGCTCGAAGAGGCATTAGAAAAAAATCCCGACGACGATTGGCTTCTTTTCAATCTTGCCGAAGCAGAATTTTCGCTTGGTAGTCTCGACAAAGCATTTTCAATTTACTACAGATTAAAAGAATCTATTCTACTGAATTTAGAGCAAATCGAAATGGTAAAAATTCGCTTGGGACAAATCGCTTTAAAAAGAGATAGATACGACGACGTTTACGACTACACCAACTTTGTTTCATCGGACCAACACCGCGAAGGACTCCGATTAATGGTTCTTGGAACTGCTTATTTAATGCAAAAAAGGTATAGCGAAGCAAAGGAAATATTTTCCAAGCCCGAAATTCATTTCTCCGATATGATTGATAAAAACCAAATCCAAAATGCTCTGGAAGTTATCAGTCTAATGTCCGATAAAGTTTAATTAAAATGGATTTCGAAAATCTAAATGTTTGGATAACTGGGGGGAGTAGTGGAATTGGCTTTGCTCTTGCAAACCAGTTTGCTGAACGTGGCTCGACGGTAGTAATTTCCAGTAGGTCGAAAGAAAGGCTTACAGATGCATTTTCGAAAATAAAAAAAAATTCTAAGGTTTTTGTTTATCCTTGCGATGTTTCTAATCAATCCGACATAAAAAAAGTTTACCAAAGCCTTGTAGAAAATGGCATAAATGTAAACTTATTGGTAAACAATGCGGGAAATTTTTATCCGGGCAAATTCTTGAACTATCCATTGGATAAGTTCGAGGATAGCTTTGCAACTAATGTTCGTGGAGTTTTTCTATGCACCCAAATTGTTCTCCCATCTATGGTGGAAAATAATTTTGGGATTATTATTAATATTTTGTCGGTAGTTGTAAACAAGACATTTGTTAATTCCTCGATATATTCGGCGACGAAATCTGCTGTTCTGGCTATGAGTCGTTCTCTACGCGAAGAAGTGCGGGATAAAAACATAAAAATTATGAATGTGTATCCCGGTGCGACTTCGACAAGTATTTGGAGTGCTCCTATTTTAGAGAAATATTCCGAAAGAATGATGAAACCAGAAGAACTCGCTCGGGCAATAATTTGTAATGTCGAATCCTCACTGAAAAATGGAATTATGGTTGAAGACCTTGTAGTGCGTCCGCAATTAGGAGATTTGTAAAACCTTCGTTTGCCCGATGGAAAATATTAAATCACAAAAAATTAATATTCAACAAGACAAGACACCATTCATTTACGTCATAGTTGGCGATGTTCTAAATGCTTTAAAAGCCATTCCCGATGAATCTATCGATTGTGTTGTAACTAGTCCACCTTATTGGAAGCAAAGGGACTATGGGGTCGAAAATCAAATTGGACAAGAAAATTCTTACGATGAATACATCGAAAAGCTGGTCCGAGTATTTTCCGAGATGCGTAGGATAATGAAACGCACTGGCACGTTTTTCCTTAACATTGGTTATAAATATTTAAATAAGGAGCTTTTACTTATTCCAGAACTTTTGGCGATAGAGTTGCAAAAGAATGGCTGGACACTTCTGAACAAAATCATTTGGGCAAAACCCAACGCTATGCCTTCTTCGGTTAATACAAGGTTTGGCAACGTTTATGAACCAATCTTCCTTTTTGTAAAAAAAGAATCTAAATATGTGTATTATCTAAATGTGGACAAATTAAGAGAAAAGTCTAATGTTGGAAATGACGATTTAATGGAAGTTCAAGAATTTTTAGGAATGCGAGTTTACAATAGTATTTTAAAAGGGAAAAGCGAAGAAGGATTTATCGAAGAAATTACAACTAATGATAACAAAATAATAGCTAAAGTTGTTTGGAATGATGGTTCTATATCATTTGAACCTATCAACAGCCCAAACGAAGAAGGGCAACAAAATGTTGTTATGTTTTGTCCAAATTGTAAACTAAAAATTGAATCCCAAATTGATTTTGAAAGACATACCAAATGCGAAGGTTTCCCAGTTCCACTTCTACCAGACAAAGAAGAAAGGAACATCTTTGCTGACCCGAAGGTGGAGTATCTTTTTCCCGAAATCAATAACAAAATGAATGAAAGAAAATACAATGGAAAATTTTTACTTGCTCCGAATAATCGTGGAGCATCGCCGGGGGCACGCAAATCCTTATTCGGCGAGTATTTTGTGGTTCAACGAAAGTATAAAATTTACCAACATATCGTAGCAAAATATTTAAGATATTGGAAAGAGAAAACTGGAGTAAAAATCGAACAAATCGACAAAATTTTTGGATACAAAGACACAGCAAGCCATTGGTTTCGCTTGGATTATGGGAGTTGGGGAAAAGGTGGTTCAATTCCAAGCCCTTCGGACTGGCAAAAACTAAAAGATATCCTTGGGTTCGATGAAATTTATGACCGATGGCTTACCGAAACTCATTTAGTTCTTCAAACAGTTAGACCACACCCGAAGGGTCGCAACCCCGGCGACTTATGGGAAATTAAGCTACAAAAGGTAAGTGATGCTCACTTTGCTACTTTCCCCGAAGAACTTGTTCGACGGTGCATACTCGCTGGTTCACCCGAAGGTGGTATTGTGCTCGACCCATTTGCTGGCTCTGGAACAACTGGAAAAGTCGCTCTCGAAAATAATCGCTCCGCTATATTGATTTATATTGTGCTTGCTTATTTAGATATTATGAAAAAAAGATGTAAGCAATTAGATAAGGTTTTTTATGTTGAATGATATCGAGCTCGAAAAATTGGAGCGTTTGTATTTTGAATACATTCGAACATTTGTCTTAAACGATATCACAAATTTAATTTCTAACATAAACTCACGTTTAGATATTTTAAACGATTGGAAAACTCAATTTAAAAACACCGCACATGCGGGTTACCAATCTTCCGATTTGGAGTATGGAGCCAAACGTGTCTTTCATCATTACTTTTCAGCACTTTTTAAGTTTCCTAATTCTTCCCCGATTGGTCCTGATTTAATGTATCGTTGCCACGATGCATTTGTTCATATTGATATTAAGACCGCTTTAATAACTAACCCATCCGATTTTAAAGGAAAAGTAAATATTGCTTCAAATCAGTCATCATATTCAGTTCCTAACATTTTTACTGGAAATATTCCGAATTATTATACAATTAATAAAGTTGTTCTTCCTTCGCTTACATACATTATTCAAATTGTGCACGAAAATTTCAAACCAGAACTGAAAGCAATTCTTTTAATTTGCATCCCCAATGGTCAACTCTACTCAATTTATGGAAGTTCTATAATTTCAGGTGGAAAACCAAAAGGCAAGTCTTTTCGATACAATTACGCACGTGAACCACGTTTTTTAAAACTATGTGGGGCAAATTTTGATACCTTTCGGGTTGAAATCCTATGTTTAAACAAAAATTTGAAGCAAAAGGATATAGTTGGTATCCAAAAATTCCAAATTCCTATTCATTGTTGGATTTGATATGAAAAAGTTTAATGCTTTCTTTTCGTTTTTTATTCTTTCCACATTTTCATTATTTGAAATTGCAGTTCACGACAAAGACAAAATCTTCGAGGAACTTTCCCGTAAATATTCCAACCTTCGCTCAATCAAAGTTGAGTTTCGCTCGGAAGACTTAAGATTGGATGGAGTTTTGACAGCTACTTCCGAGGGCAAATATCGGTTGTTGCTAAAGTCCGATGGTAAGATAGCTCGAATATTAGTTTCCGATTCTAAAACTCTGTGGAATTACTCCCCAAAAGAAAATAAAGTTGTAATTTCATCTATCGAAACAAACGATGAGCTCTCTCTACAAAATTTCTTTGTTACGTTTGCCGATAAATTTGTACCTCTTTCCTATACGAAAGAAACCTCGTCACGGTTTGGTTCACGATACCTTTTGATGCTTACGAAAAAAAACAATGAGAATGAAAAAATCGGAATCTATTTAAACGAAAAAAAAGAAATTACTTCGATTATATTTATTCTTCAAGAACGCGAGGAAAAATATCTAATATCGAAAATTCGTATTAATCCTAAAATCACGGATAAATTCGAATTCAAAATCCCCGAAGGTTCAGAAGTTATCGATTTAAGATAATTCATTTGAAAATCTATCTTAACTTATCGACAAGCGATTAAAGTAAGTTATTGTTCTATTTTGACAATTTTGTAACTGTAAACTTTCCGAGAAGTAGTTATTTTTAATATATAAACGCCAGAAGGTAGTGGATTACCAAATGAATCTGTTAATTCAAACGAAAGAGAATGTGTCCCCGGAGCAAGAAATTCAGACAAAATGGCTTTCGAGCGTGCACCAACCAAAGAGAATAATTCTGCGTTAATAAAATCGGGAAATGGCAATTCTATTCGCAAGTTGGCCTGTCTGTTTGTAGGATTTGGTGAGATATGGACAACAATGTCATTCGTGTTTGCTTCGACAGAAGTGATTCTTGCATATTGAGTAGTACCACGGCTCAGTATTGAAAAACTCCCAGAATTGTTTTCAATTGTTCTAACTGCTCGAACCATATAGTAAACAATTCCTTCGTAGAGTGATGAATCGACGAAAGATGTTGTTTTGATTGGGTCTTTGTTGAGAAGGACATAATCCCCAAATTTTGAATAGGAACGATATACGAAATAGCCTTCGTTTTCTTGGTTCGGAGCTTCCCAATTTATTTGTACAAATCCGCCAGCAGGTTGGTAAACATTTAAATTTTTAGGTGGGGGAACAGCCGATGAAAACATAGTCAAAGTTGGGTCGCCCATCAAAGCAACGTGGATTTGAAACAAACCTTGCCCAATAACATAATATTGCTGACCATTTTGGCTAAATAATGCCCCCAAGTAGTTAGTAGCATTACTTTGGGTCAATCTTGTGGAGTAACCAATTGGAAGATTAGCTGCCATATTGTGAAAATACCAATGTGGAAAACCAGCCCAAGAACAAGTTAAAATCGAAGGTTTCGATGCCAAAGCAGCTCGCATAAAATTATTACGGGAATCCCAATCGCCGAAGTATGAGCCGAAGAGCATAGTAAATACAGAATTAACACGATTTGCTACAAAATCGTCGGTCGAGCCAATACCCCCGGCACTTGTGTAAGTTCCGCCTCCACAACCGTAAGCCCAAAGGTAATCATCCGTTTTCAATGTTGTGAACCAATCTAAGTCTCTAACATTATTAGGTCCGAGCAGAGAAGCGAAGTTCCGATAACCACTCGAAGCGAAAGCGTTAATTAGCCTACTTGCTCCAAAATTATCGTCCACTAACCCTCGCCATCTAAGGTTAAGTTCTCCAGTTCGGAATTTATGGTTCTTGTTTAGATAAGCTCTAATCAATTCAACTTCGGATTCGCTAAATTTGGGCATATTGTAGAAGTCAACTCTGCCAACTGCTATGCTAATTTCGTTGCCCGGTGTCGATTGGTCGAACTTACCATCACCCGGAACATTATGGTTCCGCGTGTCGTTTGCCGTTGTTCGATTTATGGAAACGTCGGTCCAGTAATCTTCGTAAATGCTTCCATAATACATATCGCAGGGCCAAGCACCTTGATGGTCGGGATGACCATCTGGCACAATATTTCCCGAATAGGGAACTGGAACTCGCCCAATTATAAAAACAGTGTTAAAATTCAATGGGTCTTTGCCATATTCTTCCAATATTAATTCTTTAACTTGTTTAACCTTTGCTCCGTCGAAACCTTCGACACGTGGCACATATTTGACTGCGACAGACCAACCTTCCCCTATTAGGTCATCTATTAGTTGTTCTATCTCCAATTGTAAGCTTGCTTGCAAAGTTTGGTCGATTAAAAGCAAAACTTTACCTTGAGAATGTCGTGGCGGGACATTAATCCCAGTATGGACATACCCAAAGCCTTGCATAAATGCATCGATAGTTGTATCGCCAATTGTTCCGTCGGGCTTTTGATACTGAACATCGATAAATGCTCTATAGTATGCACGAATCTCGTATTCGTATTCTTTACCCACTTCCACTCGAGTATCGTCGTAACTTGTTAAAGATGAGTCTAAATTTGCAAGCGGCGTGGCGGGGAATACCAAATCCCCAAAATTTTTTCGGCGGACTTCGTACCTATATGCAAGCGGATGTTTCTCCCATTTTAAACTAATCATCGGTGGAGTTTTAAACGTTTTAACGGAAATTAAAACAGCAGCATCTTTGCTTTGGTTCTTCCTCGTTGCTTGTGGATAAAGATTCCCAAAAACGAATATGAAAAATATTAAGATAATACAAATTAGTCGAGCCATTAATTTCACCCTTGTTAAACAAAAGCAAAAATAAAAAAAATTGCTACAAAATTTGTTTTTTAAAAATAGTTTAATTAATTTTCTTTTGTTTTTCGAGGTACCAATGAAAATTAATATTTACTTTATTATTTCTTTAATCACTATTTTTTCTTTTAATTCGCTCTTCGGCAAGTTAACCCTAATACCAGTTGGTAGTGAACAAAAGGATTTTCTCCGAGCCTATAGATTTGCATTACATTATTCACACGCCGACCTTAGGTTTACAAATAATACTATGGACAGCATTGTTTTCCCAAAATATGGGGAATTTTCAATTTATTGGATAAAGACTGGTCCTAACCAAGGCTCTTTCGTTTACCCCGACATTCTTCCCAAAGACTACTCCGACTTGACTACCAAGGAAATAGACTACTACGATTGGAAGTTTAGCGAACACTTTTCCTTGCAATTTAAACATCATACTCAATCAATTTGCATTTTCCAAAGCGAGTTCAAGCAAAACAATTCAACTGTTTCTTGGTCATCGTTCTATTTTAAAAATCTTCTCGATATGAACTTCTTCGATAATATTTATTTCTTTGCAAACGAAAAATACATCGATAGTATAGGCTTTTCTTTGCCAACTCGGTTGCTAATAATACCTTCGTTTCGCAAATTCAACGACGACGATAAATATTTTATCGATAAAATTGTTGCAAAATATCCAAACTTAAAGAGAAATATAGACGGATTTCTTTCTCGCGGTGGAACAATCTATGTCGAAGGCAATGCAGTATATTTGCTCGAAAAACTGGGCTATTTGCCTTCAAATTCAGTAGATTTCAAAAACTATTTTTCTCCTAACTTCGAGGATAATAGTGTTAATGTAAGATTTACAAATTCTAATCACCCTCTCAATTTTACAAAACTTGCAGTTGACAACAAACTTTATGCATCGACTATTCCAACTATTAAAGTTCAAAATGCCGAAGTTATAGCCTATCTCGAAAACACATCGAACCCAGTCGTTTTCGTTCTTAGTGGAGTTTCTGCAAGCAATGGTCAAATAATAGTGAATACCGGTTTGCCAACTGTCGGTGGTATGAACGATTTGAAACGTGGAAGCCGACAATTGCAATGGACTTTAAATGCAATTTTTTCGGCTTATTGCTCGAGTATCGATTTAACTCGTTCGGTTTACAACAATTTGCCTAAAGAAATAACAGCTGGTGCGAACGCAATTTCATACGATAGGCTCGATACTTTCGAAGTCCGATTAAAAATTAGGAATCTTGGCTCGACACCTTTCGAGAATGTTTCAATAAATGAATATGTTCGCGAATACTTTAAAATTATAGGAGTAAGAAGTACAAACATAAACTACTCAATTACCGGAACCTTAGTAAATTTCAAGGATATTTCCCTTTCGCCTTTCGAAGAGAAAGAAATTGTACTTTTAATTTCGACCCCCGAGCCCCAAAGCAAAGTTCACGAACAAGTCGATAGGTACATTGCTTGGGCAAATTACATTTACGTAAGTTATTGCGAGGTAAGAAACCAAACTTCTAAAGGATTAGAATTTTTTGTTAAATACAGAAATTATGTCGACCTTATGTTCTCTGCTCGATTAATTGCCGATACCGATTTAAATTGGAAAAATATTTTATATCTCGATTACCAACCTTTCAAAGTCTTTACGATAATTGAAAACAAAGAACGCACCGCTGCGGTTGAAACCAAATATATTCAATATATTCCTAAAGATGTTCCCTTTTATCGCGTTGATAAAAAAATTAATATTCCAATACTTAAAACTCCCGGAGGTAGATATATTGACATTCTTCGTGGGAGTAATAACCAAAGCAAACCAGAATATGATATGGATAGTGATGGCTATCCAGATGTTTGGCTCGACACATCTTCGATTTACCCAAAAGGTTATACAATCGAAGAGACCGAAATTTATTGGATTAATCCTTGGGAGCACTTTCGAACTGGGGATACTTCTTTTTACGAAGACATAGACAATGATGGACTCCGAGCAAGAGACATCAACGGAGACGGAACTGTCGATATCGAAGAACCAGGAGACAAAATCAGAGTTTGGAAAGTAACTTGGAACATTGGTAAAGTTGCTGGATATGAATATTTCGACCCCTATTGTTATTACGAAATCTGGCTCGACCCACCCGATTTAGTCAATCTTTCTGCTGGTGTAGCCAAAGTTTATGGAAAATTGGATGAAGATGTTCCCGGTATGTTCTATCCATACTCCCCCGATATCAATAAAGCAAACATTAAAGACGAGCGTTGGAAAAGATGGATGGAAATCGACAAAAATGGTAACCCAATTTGGAAACAATTCATATATCAAAGAATACAGAATTACGAAGGCTTCACTTTTATCGATACCTTGAAAGAAAATTACAAATTGAAACTGACGGATAAATGTATTGGAACAGTTCCACAACCTCACCGAGAATTTATTGCTGTATTGTCGCTTGGAGGACGAGAAATCGATATGAACAGCCCAACACCTTCTTCGTCGCAATATTCGAACTTAATTTACAAGACTATATTTAACGAGACCCGCGTTACCCCAATTAGAACTACTTATACTTACTACACACCTCTTCCTAATCCATTGCAATTCGAATACTTAACCAACAGTTTTAAAATTACCGACACCACTGGTACAATACAATATCAAACCTTACCAAAATTTGGAAAAGCTTTGATTCATTATACAATGGATGCTTCGACAGAATATTCATACTATTGGATAAGAAATGCTGGACACGATGTTGACTACAACGACCCGTCAGAAAAAATCGAAGGGGTCGAAAAACTTGGCGACGGGGTTTTTGGTTATTTGATTTACGATATACCAAAAGGGATTGGTGGCTATAAAATTACCTTACCTAAAAAGCCCGATGGTAGCTACGATATTGATAGAATTGTTCAAATAGATGGGAAACCCTTTCAAAAATGGCTGGATAATCCCAACACTAAGGACAAAGTCGAAATCATAGAAGATGCTTTTCTTTATCACATCTACATCCCACAAATACTTATTCCTCCCGCTCTCGACGACGACAATAACGACGGAAAAGACGATTGGATTGACGACCGAGGCGACAGATTTCAGTCCTCAACTGGTTTCCTTCACGATGCATTTATGCTTGGAAATGGCGAAGATTACCCAGATTGGCCCAAAAAGCCCTTCCAAGATGACATTTATGGAAAAGTAAAATCTGGCTGGTATCCTGGTCCGGACAACACTTACGGAGACGATAAATTCGAAAAACTTGGCAAAACAAGAATTAATATTTGTGCAATTTACGAAGGATTAGGGCGAGAAGGCTCGTTAGAGATAAGCAAAGGCGGTTGGCTTGTCGTCGAAGAAATTTTTGGCGGTTCGCCTTGGGTAATAACATCGCATACACTTTCTGGATTTGCAATTGGAACGAATGTCAAACTGACTTCGAGAGTTCAACCAAGCTCGGTCCGCTATGGCTTGGATACCACCTTCTTGCTTCATTTTATCGAAGATGTAGGCGAGCCACACTCGTTCGACATAAACTTTGACCCCTACCACATTTCCTATGGTTATGGAGATATTGCTGTTACAACTTATTCAGGTGGACGAGACCCTTGCAATTTAATTAGTCCAAACAAGCCTTTTTCAAATATTGTCGATGCAAATTTCGACAAACGAAGAATTACGCTCATTCCTTTTGCCGATAGCACGAATCCGAATTTAAAAGGCTATCCCAAACAAATTGAAGGCACTTTCATTCAAATTCGAATTGAAGTTAATAATAGTACAGATTACAATTTTATCAACACACGAATTGAACCCCAAATACCTACGAATCTTGGAAAGACCGAGCTTGTCTTTAAATATGTTGCTTATCCACGTCCACTTGTCCCAGCCAAGTTCGACCCTCAAACTGGTAAAGTAGTGCAAGGCGGGGACGACTTTGGAACACTTCGAACTGGATGGCGTTTCAACCAGCCCGAAGGGGAAATGTTAGTTTCCTTAGGCAATTCTTTGTCGCTTTTGCAACCCGGACGGCGAGCCTATTTCATTTATTTGTTTAAACTGGACTCTTCGTTGACGCCCGACGTTTATTCTATTAAATTTTACTCGAGCGGCGATATCTATTCTTATACTGGCGAAAAGAAAGGGAACTTTAATTACGAAATACCTTCGGTTCTTTTCAGTGTTGCAAAAAAGAAAGTTGACGGGACTGTAACAGAATACCAAAAATTTGTTTTAGGTCAATCGAATTTAAAACGGCTCGAAGTTCAAGGAACAAATGCATTCAAAGGAATTAACCAAATCCGCTGGTCCGATAAATCAATTACATATTTGGATTTCGATACCTTAAAAAACAAGTTGAGCTCGGCTTTCGACAGTAAATCCTTAACCGAAACAATAGACTTGTCGATTTTCAAAGATTTTCCAACTAAGAACTTTACTAAATTTTATGTTTTAGAGAAGGTTGAGGTCAACAGTTCAAACCAGCCCGACAAATTCAAATTGACTGAGTCCGAATCACTTGTCTTCGATACAAAACCTTTCGGCGAAAATATTTCGAAAGCTGGAGCTTTAACTGTTTCGAGCGTTGGTCCGAAAGTAACCAATTTTAAACGAATATCAGCTTTAAATGGGGAGCAATTCACAGAAAATGAAAGTTTACGCTGGAAGGCTGGCAAGAACTTTATCGAAGTTTCCTTTTACCTTGTTAATATTGGAAGCGACATAGCCGAAAATGTTACTTTTAATTTCGCCAAAGGGAAGTATTTTCTACCAACGACTAACCAAAATAATGTCGAATTGCTGAGCACGGGAGTATATAAAGTTGTCGCTGGTTCACTCGTTCCCGGCGAAATGAAAGAAATAAAAATTTTGTTCGAAACCTCGGATAATGTTTGTTCGGATTGGTTCGACGAATCGACATTAATTCAAAATGTTAATATTTACTACAACGGACCAAGAAGCAAACTCGCAACAAAGAAGGAGGTATTTTCCTATGTCGATAATCAAGTTTTGTCCGCCTATTCCAGCGACATTTTTGTTCGTAATTTACGAACTGAACCAAAGGAAATCAAAGCAAACGAAGAAGCTATTGTAAAATGGGAAATTGGTAATGGATTAATTCCAATTAATAAGCCAGTTAAATACGAGCTGTTCGCTATTGTCAATTTGACAGACACAATTTCGTTAGCAAACGGAGAAATTTCGTCGCTTGCTGAATTCGAATCAAAGCACAACAGAACCCAATTTCTTGTATCCGATAGTATTTTCTTTTTGGAATTTCTACTCGTTTTGGACAAGGATAACGTTCTTTACGAAATTTGCAAAGGCAACAACTCGAAACTTGTATCTGCTGAACTTGTTGGTCCAAACTGGATGCGAAAAGTTAGTATCAAACCAAATCCTTTCGATTATTATACCGAGATTACATACGTAATCTCGCAAGACATTTCCCGGCTCGATGCCTTCATTTTTGCTCTCGACGGTAGCTTTGTAGGAAAAATCGAGAACTGCCCATCTAAAATTGGGATAAACGAATTTACAGTTTTAATGCCAAATCTTGCGAAAGGCACATATTTAGTTCGTTTCGAAGGTATAACTCCAGAGAACGAAAAAGTTGTAAATTATGTTAAGCTTGTCAAGGAGAAATAATTAAAAGCAATCTTGCAAAGCGGATTCAATGAGAATTTTTTTCACTTTTCTCGCCGTTTTCATTTCAATCATATTGAATTTGTTTGCCCAAAAATTTGGATTTTCTTTTTCGTTGAACTTCAATCGTTGCGAAGGAGACTTCCGACAATTCAATACATTTCCCGATACAATCCCTTTTATTGGTTCGGGGACTAATTTTGGTTTATCCGTTGGTCTTACAACTGAATTGAAAATTTTCGATAAAGTTTCGTTCGAACCAATTTTGGGCTACTCCACCTTTTCAATAAATTCAAAAGCAGAGCGCAAGTTCATCCCACCAAGGAAAGTAGCAGATGGCGATGGGAAATCGATTCTGTTTTACAAAGCTACCCTTTCGAACCAAATGTCGTATATATTTTTGGGGTTTCCACTCAAGTTCGAGTTTCTTAAGAACCTTTCGTTAATCTCTGGCATAACATTAGGATATCATCTCGCATATCCAGAAAAATTCCATTTTTTCGAGACTTTCACAACTCCAAGTCTTTCACGTCCAGATACAACAGCAATTTTTTCTTTATCGACCGCTGGAAAGAAAAATCCACCACTATCTTTAACTTTAGATATAGGAGTTGCTTTTACTCCGCCGTTCCACCTTTTCGATTTATTTAAATTCACTGTCCAGCCTAGCTTGAGTTTTGGATTTATCGACAAAACAAAAGATTTTACTTCCGATTTTCTTTCGTTAGGACTCAAATTTAATTTTTACCCAGAGGTTCGACAGCAAAAGCCCCAATTACCTAAAGAATTACCTCCTCCTTTGCCACCATTAGATTTAAGTCCTCCATTACCCCAAAAAGATACGATAACAGTTGTCGAAGAAGATATCGAAATTCTCCAAATTGACTATGTTGGGATTGACAACGGTGTAAAGTCGCAACAAAATTTTACATACATCAAAGAACCTATTTTAACTTTCCTACCACTTTTGAATTACATCTTTTTCTCCTACGGAGAAAGTTCAATTTCGAAGAATTACAAACTCTTAACCCCCGAAGAAGCAAAGACTTTTAGTTTAAACAAAGTCCTTTTTGACAACCCTATCGAAGTATACAACAATATTCTTAACATTGTTGGTTATCGTTTGTCGAGAAATCCGCAAGCCAAAGTAAACCTTGTTGGTTGCAACTCGAACATTGGATTAGAAACTGAAAACTTGTCCTTGTCTAAATCACGCGCTCTTTCCGTATTCGATTATTTACACAATGTGTGGGGTATCGATAGCAATCGTATAGCAATAGAAGCACGCAATTTGCCATCCAATCCTTCCAATATACAATTGCCCGAAGGAAATGAAGAGAATCAACGGTTGGAGATTCTTTCTTCGGATATAGATATTCTTTCTCCTATTGTTTGGTTCGACACAATTCGAAGGTTTTCTCCTAAGAGTATTAGATTTTACGCAAAAATCCAGTCCGAGAAAACAAAGAAAACCAGACTATTGGAAGTCGCAGCTGCAATAAATGGTCAAATGTTCATTAATTTTCAAAAAGAAATAACCGATACACTCTCTTTTGATGTTAATTTAAATGAACTACTTTATCGCCCCAACAAAGAAAACGACACACTCGAGTTCATTTTCGTAACCAAAGACGAAAAGGGAAAAGTTTTACAAAAAGTTCAAAAATTCATACCATTCACAAACATAATACAAGAAAGAGCAAACCTCAAAGAGCGTTTTTTTGTAATGTTGTTCGATTATAATTCGAGGGAACTTACCACGGCTCAAACCCATTATCTGTCAACAATCCTCCCCAAAATACAAAGAAGCAAAAAGGTTAAAATCGTTGGATACACCGATACAATTGGCGACGAAGAATATAATCTTAAGCTTTCGAAAGAAAGGGCACAAGAAGTTGCAAACTTTTTAAAAATAACGAATGTTGAAATATTAGGTGTTGGCGAAATTTCCCCACCTTTCGATTGCAAAACACCCGAAGGTCGCTTTTATTCCCGCATCGTCGAAATAATCGCAGAATTCTAATCAAAACCCCAGAGTAAAATCGCACATACCAAATAGTAGCG
>JAOADV010000024.1 GCA_026417135.1 Ignavibacteria bacterium | reverse complement strand
GAATTCAAATTGAACTTATTTCTGAAAAATTGAATGTTACACAGGGCGATACCATCCGTTTTATCATAAAAATAAAACCCCGAAGTGGATGGCACATATACTGGATTAATCCGGGAGATGCTGGTGGTGCAACTCTGTTTTCTGTTAAAAGCAATGTTCATTCGAATGATTCAGTTGGAGTACTTTACTCGCCACCCGAACTAAGTATTGAAAATGATATTGTTTCCTTCGAATATAGTAAAGAAACTTACTTTCCTTTTACATTATCCGTACCCCAAAATTTTTACGGCACTTTTTTAGAAGTAAGTATTGATATTAATTGGGTTGCTTGTAAATTTAAATGCGTACCAGGGTCTACAACGGTATGTCTAAAATTACCTTTTTCCTTGTATCCAAAAAGGAAGAAAAATTTAGAAAAAATATTTAAAAAAGCTCTAAGTTCGGCATCTTTCGATTCGCTGGAAACTAAAGTCCAATTCTACACGGATTATTCGTCATTCGAAATAAATTTAGGAAATCACGAAGAGGTGAAAAATGTGTTAGTTTATCCTATCACCCCCGGAATTTTGGACATTTCTAAGATTTATGATGTTGAAATAATGAATAGCAAAGTATTTTTAAAGATACCATATATTCAATATGTTTGGGGTGATACAACCGACATTCAGGCTTTAATAAAAATCACATATAAAAATAATAACACAAAATATTTTAAAGCAAAGTTTGTCAAATAAATTTTATTTGGAGGAACTATGTTAAGAAAAATTATTCTCGTAATGACCTTTTTAAGTATTTTATTAACAATGGCTTATTCCCAAGAGGCTAAAATCGATAAAGATGCCCCAGACTTTAAACTTCAAGACATCAATGGGATGGAGGTAATTTTGAGTGACTATTTTGGTAAAGTAATCGTTCTCGAATGGATAAATTTTGATTGTCCTTTCGTAAAAAAGCATTATGAAAGCGGTAATCTTCCTAAGTTGCAAGCAGAATACAAGGATAAAGGAGTTGTCTGGTTTGCAATTTGCTCATCAGCACCGGGAAAGGAAGGCAATCTTCCAAAAGGCGAAATTAGGAAAAGGTTGAGTCAATATAACTCTAAAATTCTGTTCTATTTGATTGACGAAGACGGTAAAGTTGGAAAAATGTATGGAGCGAAAACAACGCCACACATATTTATTATCGACAAAAATGGGAAATTGGTATATTCTGGGGCTGTGGACGACAAACCCAGTACAAAAGTTGAGGATATCGAAAAATCGAAGAATTATGTCCGTGAAGTTGTAGATGCGTTACTCGCTGGGAAAGTTCCAACAATTAAGACTACAAAACCTTATGGTTGTTCGGTAAAGTATAAATAATTATTCGTATGTTTTCTTTAATTTTGAGTTTTTTAATTCATTCGAGGTAAAAAATGAAGCCCTTTGCAAATCAAACCTATTTAAATTTTTCCGACCCAAAAGTTTATCGAAGACAAAGACAAGCCATCGAAAAAGTCCGAACGCTTTTCGGACGGGAATACCCCAACATTATCGATGGAAAAGAGGTTTATACTGAAAAGAAAACTAAATCTATCAATCCAGCACATCCAAACGAAGTTGTTGGTATTTTCCAAAAATCTGGAAAAGATGATGCCGAAAAGGCAATTCAATCCGCATTAAATGCATTTGAGTTTTGGAAAAAAGTTCCCGCACGCGAGCGTGCAAATTATCTCTTTAAAGCAGCAGCAGAATTTCGCCGCCGACGTTACGAAATTAATGCTTGGATGATTTCAGAAGTTGGTAAAAATTATTTGGAAGCCGACGCCGACACTTGCGAGGCTATTGATTTCCTTGAATTCTATGGAAGAGAAGCAATTCGATACTCTCAAAAGCAACCTTTGACTAAAATCAAAGGTGAAAAAAACGAATATTTCTATATTCCACTTGGTGTTGGATTGATTATTCCACCATGGAATTTTCCGCTTGCAATACTAACTGGTATGACATCGGCAGCCATTGTAACTGGAAACACAGTGGTTTTAAAACCTTCCTCCGATTCTCCAATGATGGGTTGGATTCTTTACGAGACGTTTAAAAAGGTAGGCTTGCCCGATGGAGTTTTGAACTTTTTGGTTGCAAGTGGAGCCGAAGCTGGAGACTATCTTGTCGAACATCCCAAAACAAGATTTATCGCCTTTACTGGTTCGATGGAGGTGGGGCTTAGAATTAACGAACTTGCTGCCAAAACTTCGCCCGGGCAAATTTGGATTAAGCGTGTTATTGCTGAAATGGGTGGAAAGGATTCAATCATTGTCGATTCCGAAGCTGACCTCGACGAAGCAGTTCAAGGGGTTATAGTCTCAGCTTTTGGTTTCCAAGGTCAAAAGTGTTCTGCTTGCTCCCGAGCAATTGTTGACAAAAAAGTTTACGATGAATTCGTTAAAAAGTTAAAAGCTGAAGTTGAAAAAATTCAAATAGGTGACCCAAAAGATAATTTCCAAATGGGACCAGTTATTAACGCCTCTGCCGAGCAAAGCATACTTTCATACATTGAAATTGGCAAAAAGGAAGGAAAGCTTTTACACGGGGGTAATAAAGTTTCTAACTTGGATGGATACTACATTGAGCCTACGGTTTTTATCGATGTCGACCCAGATGCAAGAATTTCACAAGAAGAGATATTCGGGCCTGTTCTTGCAGTAATAAAAGCCGAAGACTTCGACGATGCACTTCGTATTGCAAATAATACTATTTACGGTTTGACAGGTTCAGTTTACTCTCTTAATAGAGATAAACTAAATCGAGCTTATAATGAATTTCACGTTGGTAACTTGTACTTCAACCGTAAATGCACTGGGGCAATGGTAGACGTCCATCCCTTTGGTGGGTTCAATATGAGTGGGACTGACTCGAAAGCCGGCGGTCGCGACTATTTGCTTCTATTCTTGCAAGGTAAGTCTGTAAGTGAAAAAATTCTAAAGAAGAAATAAATTTTAGACTTGACTAGTACATTCTCTAAGGCTTTTAATACATTTGAAAATCAAAGTTTAAATACTTTTTCGAAATTGAATTTTATTCAAGTAAATTAAATATTCATCAATATTCAAGAATTTAAAGTTCATTTGATTTTTCTCGTTTTTTAAAGCATTTTCTTAAAGTTAAATATACAATGATAGCTCCCGGATTTATCATAAAATATTGAAATCATATTATTTAAAGAGGATTCGTAAGTAAACCTTTTAAGTTGAGTAAAATATAAAGGTTATATTTTTTGCTTAACAAACTTAAAAAGTCAGTTGCTATATTTTCTATTTCGGAAAAATTAGTTTAAGAATAAAATTTAAAGTGTATTTGCCTTTAACAGTAGCTCTTTGTCCATCAATTAAAAAAATAACTGTACTTGCTCCTTTATTTTCAACTGATATTATTTCATCACCTTTATAATTATAACTTAAGTTAGTAAAACTTCCAGCGATGAATCGTTGTAGGTTGTATGGTGAATTAAGACTAAATCGTAGTAAACCAAGATTTGTTGAAATAAATCCGAAAAATTTGTTTGAAACTACAAGGCCAGTGGGTACAATATTAATAGCACTGATATTACCTAAATTGATAGGAAATATTGTTTCAAGGTCGAAATTTGGGAATCTGAAAATTGAAATCTTTGCTTCGGTTTTTGGTTCTAAAGTATCAATCTTGCCTTTTCCCAAGGATAAAACGTATATTGAGTTATTTTCGGGATGTATCTCTACGTCGAAAGGTCTGTCCGAAACATCCAAGACTTTAACAACAGAATATGTTCTCGTATCGATGATACTCATTTTGTTTTCTTTGAAATGCAATGCAACTACGTAATTTAGAGCTGAATTCAGTTTTTCCGTTTGATAATTTAAACTAATTTCTCTTGCAATTCCAAGATTTGTCAAATCTAAAACAGCAATATTAGTGTCGTTCGAAAAGGAAATAAAAGCAGAGGTAGCGTTTGGGAAAGCAATACTCGATGGATATCGTTTTTGTGAACTCCAATCGATTTCCTTGATTGCTCGAAAACTTTTAGATTCGACAATTATTATTTTATGTGAACCAGATTGAAATAAGAAAATAAATTCTCGAAATTCAGCGATTTGTGTAGATTCGGATATTCTATAATTATTAACAGAATAGAAATAATCGTCGTCGATTATTTTTAAACTAGGAAATTCTAAAAGCTTAATTTTATCTGGTTCGTTTTGCTTAACTATGAGAAAAACTCTTGCAATTTCTTCTTCGCCTAATATATCTTCAGTCCGAGTACAGTTGGTTATCAAAATGCAAAAAGCAAAGGAAAATGTAAGAAGAATAGTTATATTTCTATACATTCAATAACTCTCGCAATGAGTTTACTCAATACCTTATCGGTTTCCGAAGCAGTTTCGAGAATATCGTTGATATCGATTGGAGGAAGAGGGTCTAAATATACTAAATCTGTAATTACAGAAAAACCCAGAACTTCCATTCCCATTTGTTTAGCAACAATTGTTTCTGGAATAGTACTCATTCCGACTGCGTCTGCTCCAATCATTCGGATAAATTTAGCTTCGGCACGAGTTTCGAGAGTTGGACCAGGAACAGCAGCATACACTCCCTTGTAAACTTTTATTTTCTCATCCAAAGCAATTTTTTCTGTAAGTTCGATTAACCGGCGAGAATATGGCTCGCTCATTTCTAAAAATCTCGGTCCAAAAATCTCTTTGTTATACCCGATAAGTGGATTTGTCCCTAAAAGATTAATATAATCATCAATAATCATTATTGCTCCTTTGGGAATATATGGAGTTAGGGACCCAGAGGCGTTCGATACAATGAGTATTTTTGCTCCAAGTAACCTCATAACTCTGGTTAGAAAAGTAACATCTTGAATTGAATAACCCTCGTAGTAATGAAAGCGACCTTGCATTGCAACAACGTTTTTTCTCGATAGTTGTCCCAAGACCAGCCTTCCGTGGTGAAAATCAACTGTCGAGACAGGGCAATAAGGGATAGATTCGTATGGAATTTCGGTTTCGATATTGATATAACTAATAAGACTGTTAAGTCCAGTTCCCAAAATAATTGCGATATCAGGTTTTAGCGAGCTTTTGTCATTTACGAAGTCTCTTGCTTGGTAAACTCTTTTGGCTAATTCATCTGTGTTCATAATTTTTCGGAATATGTTTAGACAAACCTAATGTGAATCAATAATTTTCTGGGTAAAGGATAAATTTTGCAAAATTATCGAATTTGATATATTTCTTTGCAGTTTTCAGTATGTCGTCGAGGTTCAGTTTTTCGATATACTTTTCTTGAATTTTTATTTTATTTTCAGGGTCTCCGACCAAGTAGTAATCGTCAATCAAACCAACCCAAAACTCATTCTTTTTTGATTCGACTTCTAATTCCCGGCGAAAGATTTCCCGAATCTTAGTTAGATAAATTGCATCTTGTTTCCTTGTGGCAACATCTTTCAAAACTTCTATTGCTGAATTAGTCAATTCATCAACTCTGTCTGGGTCTGTTCCCCAATAAATATTCAAAGAATATCTATTTTTGAAGATGAAGTCGGGAGAACCCCAGACCCCGACACCATAGACACCTCCTTTATCTTCTCGTAAAACTTCACGCAATCGGATTCTCAAGAGTTCAACCAATGCACGAAACAGAAATCTTTCTTTTAAGTCCCAATCAAATTTTCCATTAATTGCTAATCGAACAAAGCTTTTCTTTTCTATTCCTTTTCGGAAAACCTTTTCAAGTTTTCCAGTGAAATATCGTAATCCAACATCTTTCCAGTTTTCCTTAGAATTTTGCGATGGGATAGAAGCTATAAACTTTGTTATATACTTTTTGGCATTTTCGTAGTCAATGTTTCCAACAAAAATAAAAACAAAATCGGCGGGGTCATTAAACCTTGTGGTAAATATATCGTAAACTTTTTCTGGGTCGAGGGTTTCGAGCTTATTTTTGTTATAAGGTTCTTGACGATAATGTTTGTTCCAAATATAATAATTTGTCGAATCGAAAAACACTGATTCTGGGCTTTTTTCTCTATCTTCGTAGTAAGATACAAATTGTTGTTTTTGTGCAAGGAAGGAATTTAGGTCGAACTTCGGTTGCGTAAAATATAAGTTAATCATCTCAAATAAAGTTTGTAGGTCTTTTGGTGAGCAAGACCCCGAAAGTCCTTCAGTATAAGTGCCAATAAATGGGGATAAGGTAACTACTTTATCGGCAAGGTACTTTTCTAATTCAGTTTTTCCAAAATCACCTAATCCACTTTCAGAAATGATATCGGCAGAAAAATCTGCATTAATATAATCCTCGTCGGTGATTAAAGAAGTACCCCCAAGACTTATTGCTCGAAATTTTATTTCGTCATCTTTAAAATCGGTCTTCTTAACAACAACTCTTGCGCCATTGTCGAGTGTATATTCAATAGCATCTAAGCCTTTGATTTTTCTTTCCTTAACAATTTTCCCTTCCTTAACAGTTTTAGTAAATAAAGGCTTTGTTGGAGCAACGTCGACATAAGGCTCGATTTTGCTTGCGAATAGAGTATTAAACTTTTTCAAGATTTCTTCTTCCTTTGGAGGCACAATGCCTTCTCTTTCAGGAAGGCTAATAGTTACGACAGTGTTTTCATTTTTAATGAGTTTTTTTGCTAATGCATTGACTTCATCCAATGTTATTTCAGGTAGCCAAAGCTTTGCAAGTTCATATTCAAATTCAATTCCCGGTATTCCTTCGCCAGTTTGGAAATTTCTTAAATATTCGTGGGCATAGATACGAGATTCTTGTTTGTCGCGTTCGTCATAAAACTGTTCGTACTGTCGTAGTATCTCTTTTTTTGCTCGTTCAAGTTCCGTTGGAGTAAAACCGTTTTGATAAACTCTAAAGGCTTCTAAGAAAAGTGTTTCGGCTGTTTTCTCGATTTTATCGCCAATTGCCCCAGCAAGCATAAAAAAGGCAGTATTTACCATTCCTATCGGTATTATGCTTGTGGTTACAAAAAATTTAAACGGTGGGTCGGGTTTTCTTAAATACTCGTTAAGTCTTTGGTTTAACATAGTAGTGAATAACTGTTGTTTAAAACTCTCGCGGAAAGCGCGAAAAGTTCCCTCTTCTTTTTTGCCACCTTTAAAGTAAATCACAACTCTCGGGAATGATAATTCTTTATCGGAAGCCACCGAAACGAACAATTCCTTGTGTTCGGGTATTTCGTATTGTTCGAGTGGTCTTGGATTTGGTACCTTTGGGATTTTACCAAACCTTTCTTTTATAATTTTTTCAACATAATCAACATCAAAATCGCCAACAGCAGCAATTGCCATCAAATCGGGTCTATACCAATCTTTATAAAATCGTTTTATCACATCGTATGAAGCATTTCGAATAACATTGGTATCTCCAATAACATCGTGGATATAATATTTGGAATTATGGAATAAGTATTTATAATGCTTCCTTTCGACTCGTTCGTCGGCACCACGACCCAATCTATATTCTTCAATCACGACACCCCTTTCTTTATCAATCTCTTCGTGGTCAAAGCTTACAAGATGTGCCCATTCTTCTAAAACTTGAAATCCTTTTAGAAATTGCTCTTGGCTGTCTGTGGGTATTTGCAGCATATAGACTGTTCTATCCCACGAAGTGAAGGCATTTAAATCCGGTCCAAATTTAATACCAATAGATTCCAGGAAATTAACAAGGTCTTGCTTTGGGAAATTTTTTGTTCCATTAAATGCCATATGTTCAACAAAATGAGCTAATCCATTTTGGTCGGGGTCTTCACATAAAGAACCAACCTTAACACCGAGAAAAAGCTCGGCACGCTTTTCTGGCTTTTTATTATAACGAATATAATATTTCAATCCGTTAGGTAAAGTTCCCATCCTTATCTTGGGGTCGACTGGGATAGGGTCGTCGAGCGATTTATATTTAATTTTAGGCTGAGAAAAAAGTGAACCAACAAAGAACAACAAAATAAAAGAAGTACCCACTAATATTCTTTTCATTTCAACACCTAAAAATTGAAAAAAACGAATTTAAAAAATAAATCCATTCTGAAACAACAAAATTTAATTTTGGTAATTTTAACAAGTTGCTTAATTTAATTATTTTGTAAACAAAAACTTAAGGATAATATGTACGGGAAAATTAAAGATTTTTTGTCAAGCGAATTGAAAAAGCTCGAAGAGCAAAAGCTTTATAAGAAGGAAAGAATAATAGAAAGTGAGCAAGGTGTCGAAATTTATGTTAATGGTCGTAAAGTACTTAATTTTTGCGCCAATAACTACCTTGGCTTATCTTCGCATCCAGAACTAATCAAAGCTGCACACGAAACATTAGAAAGAAGGGGCTACGGGATGTCCTCTGTCCGTTTTATATGTGGTACTCAAGATATTCACAAAGAGCTCGAAAGAAAGGTTAGCGAGTTTCTTGGCACCGAAGATACGATTCTTTTCTCTTCTTGCTTCGACGCAAATGGAGCGCTTTTCGAGCCTTTGATGACAGAAGAAGACGCAATTATTACAGATGCATTGAATCATGCTTCGATAATCGATGGTATAAGACTTTCCAAAGCTAAACGTTGGATATTTGCCCATAACAATATGAGCGACGAAATTCTTGTAGACCCAGCAACTGGAAAGGAAGCAAAAGGATTGGAACGCTGTCTTATCGAAGCACAAGATTGTCGGTTTCGTATAATTGCAACCGACGGTGTATTTTCGATGGATGGGGATATAGCTAATTTACCCAAAATAGTCGAATTAGCCGAAAAATACGACGCCCTTGTAATGATAGACGATAGTCATGCCACTGGGTTTATGGGTAAAACAGGCCGTGGAACACACGAGTACCATAATGTAATGGGAAAAATCGACGTGATAACAACTACTTTTGGCAAAGCTTTAGGTGGAGCTTCTGGTGGTTGTATTTCTGGTAGAAAAGAAATTATTGAGTGGATGAGAAATAAAGCAAGGCCTTATTTGTTTTCAAATACATTAGCTCCCGTTGTTGTTGGTGCAACTCTTAAAGCTTTAGAACTTTTAAGTGCATCTACACATCTTCGAGATAAACTCGAATCCAACACAAAATTGTTTAGGAAGTTGATGACCGAAGCTGGTTTCGACATTATTCCCGGCGACCATCCAATCGTTCCGATTATGTTTAGCAAATATCCGAATCCATCGGAACTTGCTGTCGAATTTGCTGAAAGAATGCTTCACGAGGGAATTTATGTAATTGCCTTTTCTTTCCCCGTCGTACCACGAGGAAAAGACAGAATACGTGTTCAATTGTCTGCTGCCCACGAGACTTATCATATTGAAAAAGCAGTAGAATCATTTGTAAAAGTTGCAAAAGATTTAAAAATAATATAGTTTGTCTATCGTATATTACCAACGAGTAATAGACTAATATTTAACGAAGATGAAACAGCTTATAAGAATTCTTTTGGGAGTAATTCTTGGTGGAGGGGTAGGTTTTGCCTACTATTACTTTTGGGGTTGTAATTCGGAAGGGTGCTTACTAAGCTCAAATCCAATTGTTTCCATACTATGGGGTTCAATTATTGGAGCAATTATTTTTTTCCCAACAAAAAATGGAAAGCCGAATAACCAAAGCAATAACAATTGAGGAATTAGTCTCTCTTCTCCCAGAAAGTGTATCTTATTTGATAAATAAGGGTATTCGTCCATTAATTTGTGGCGAGCCGATTTGGGGAAGTCTCGAAGAAGTTGTTCTTGCGAAAGGGTATTCCGAATCAGAATTAGCGCAGATGGTTTCGGAATTAAATAATTTGTTGAATGCTAAGGTACGGTAACGATTATATTATCTATTAACCTTGTTGTTCCTAAGTAGACAGCAGTCAAAATTACTATGGTTTGTCCCGGCTCGAAGAATTCAGGCTCGTCAAGTGTTTTTGCATCTGCACAAGCAACATAGTCTATTTTGAATTCTTTAAATTGATTCAATCTTCTTTTAACAATTGAATTAATAACTTCACGATGTCTTTCACCATTTAATACTGATTCAGCACCTGTAAGAAGCGATTTATAGATTTCTGGGGCAATTTTCCTTTCAACTTCGTTAAGATAGACATTCCGAGAAGACATTGCAAGTCCATCGGGTTCACGTATCGTTGGTGCAACAATTATTTCTAAGTCGAAAAGCAATTCTTTAACTAATTGCTTAACAACCAAAGCCTGTTGGTAATCTTTTTGTCCGAAAATTGCGAAATGTGGTTTAGTTGCATTAAATAATTTTGTAACTATTGTTGTAACTCCATCGAAGTGACCCGGTCGGAAGATACCCTCGAACTTGTCGGTAAATTTTTTTACTATCACTTTCGTGGTATAATTATCTGGGTACATCTCTTCGACAGAAGGTATGAAAATATAATTTGCTCCAAATTTTTGAGCAAGTTGTATATCGCGTTCTTTGTTCCTGGGGTATTTTGCGTAATCTTCGTTAGGACCAAATTGTGTTGGATTGACAAAAAGAGTAACTATAACAATATTAGCATACTCACGAGCAATTTTTATCAAACTTAAATGCCCTTCGTGAAGGTAGCCCATCGTAGGAACACAAGCAATTTTTTTCTTTTCATTTCGGTGAAGGTTGGCGATTTCTTGCATTTTTCGTACGGTTTCTACAATTTCCATTTTAGTACTTTTCGAAAATGTTATTATTAACCCATTTCAAATTATGATTTCAGTATAAAACAAAAAAGTTCTGCTTAACTTATTTTTTGGAATTTTAGCAAAAAATCAGCGAAATTTCAAAATGTAACAATAATTAAATTTTCAAATCCGGATTGACTTTTAAATATTTGAAGACTATGGGGAACTAAAAAAGTTAAAGATAATTTTTCAGAATGATTAAATTTGACACTTTGTAAATTACCGTTGTAAAAAAATGAAGGTTGCTATTGTTTGTTACCCAACGATAGGAGGAAGTGGGATTGTCGCAACCGAACTTGCGAATAGCCTTGCCCATTTAGGACATCAAATACACATAATCAGTTACTCGCCACCTTTTAGGTTCAACAACTACGATTATAATGAAAACATATTTTTTCATAATGTTTCATTGGTCAGCTACCCATTATTCGAGTTCCCCCTTTATAGTATAGCACTTGCTGGAAAAATAGCTGAGGTCGTTGAAGAAGAAAAAATAGAAATTGTTCATTGCCATTATGCGATTCCACACGCAATAAGTGGAATTGTGGCAAAAGATTTACTTTTCCATTGTAATAAAACTAATGTTAAAGTCGTTACTACTTTGCACGGGACCGACGTGACTCTTGTAGGGAATCAACCAAATCTAAGAAAGATAGTAACATATTCTCTTAACAAGTCGGACAAAATAACTTGTGTTTCAAACTTTTTAAAAAGAACAACTATTGACGTATTTTCCCCAGCAAAACCCATAGAAATGATACATAATTTCATTGATACTAATATATTTAAGCGTCGCAATTTGCCAAATCTTCGGAAACACTTTGCCAACGAAGACCAAAAGATTATTATTCATATTTCGAATTTTCGCCCAGTTAAAAGGACCGAAGATGTCATTAAGGTCTTTAATTTAATTCAGAAGGAAATTGATTCAATTCTATTGTTAGTTGGTGATGGACCAAGTATGCCTAACATTGAAAATTTGATTCACGATTTTAAACTCGAAAAAAAGGTATTTTGTCTTGGTGAGCAAAACGGGGTGGTGGATTTACTTTCTATTTCAGATTTATTCATTTTGACTAGCGAAATAGAAAGCTTTGGGCTTGCGGCACTCGAAGCATTAAGCTGCGAAGTTCCCGTTGTTTGTTATAATGTCGGAGGCTTACCAGAGATAATAGATGATGGACAAGATGGTTTTCTTATTCCATTTGGAAATATAGATAGTTTCGTAGACAAAACACTACTGTTACTTCGAAATGATAATTTAAGAAAAGAATTAGGGTTCAATGGTAGAAAAAAAGTAGTCGAAAAATTCGATAAAGATATCATTGTTCCGAAATATTTAAATTTGTATTTTGACTTGTTTAATAATAGGTAGGTTATGAAACTTGTCTCCATTATTTCGATTGTATTAACCCTTTGTTGTGGGACATTTTCCATTCTTGCCCAAAGTTCTTTGGATTATTCTAATCAAGCTTCACAAATCCAAGTAGGTCCTTTTATTACTGGTAAAGGGTGCGTTAATACAGTCGACCCACCACAAGGAATTCAAAATGATTTTCAACTCAGCAAACTTCCCGACTTTGGAATTCGCTTTTCTTACAAGTTCGAAGGAACATCGCAGACAAAATTTATCGCCGATTTATCTTATCTTTCAACTGCTATGAAGTTCAAGCTTTATAATGATCCCAATACAAATTGGGTTAACGAATTCTATTACTTTAACATTGGTGTCGGGGCAGAAATTTCTTGGTTTCTTTTAAGTTTAAATTTTGGCATACCATTAAGTGGTAAATGGGGAATTATGAAAAATGTTCAAATCGACCTGAAGCGAGAAGAAATAGCAACATTGATTCAAATTAGAGTTGGCGCGTTAATACCACTTATTGAAAATACAATTGGTAATTTTTATTTAGTTATTCACGGGGATTACTTTCTTACAGGTGCATTGAGCCAAGATATCAACTACAATCCTCGTATTGCCTCGCTTTCGATTGGTCTTTCTTATATGTTTAATTTGTAATCTATGGACAAATTTGTAATTCGTGGAGGCAATAAGCTCAAAGGTTCAGTAATAATTTCTGGGGCAAAGAATGGAGTGCTTGCAATTATGCCAGCAACTATGTTAGCCCCGGGGACATACACCTTAGAAAATGTGCCTAACTTACGTGATGTTTGGACTATGTCCCAACTTTTTTTCGACTTGGGCATCCATTGTGAGCTTACAAATAACCAAATGTTTATAGATACCACAAACATCAAAAGTTACGAAGCACCTTACGAACACGTTAAGAAAATGAGAGCCTCTTTTTATGTTCTCGGACCACTTGTCGGAAGGTTTGGCCGTGCAAAAGTTTCTCTTCCCGGTGGTTGTGCTTGGGGGCCCCGTCCAGTCGATTTACATCTAAAAGGGTTAGAAAAGCTTGGGACTGAAATATCAATAGAAGGTGGATATGTTATTGCCAAAGCAAACAAACTCATTGGGACACAAATACATTTAGATGTTCCAAGCGTTGGTGCAACTGGAAACATTATGATGGCAGCTGTTCTTGCAAAAGGTACAACCATAATATCCAATGCTGCTATCGAACCAGAAATTACCGCTCTTGCAAAGTTTTTGGTAAAAATGGGAGCAAAAATTTACGGAATCGGAACAAACCTTTTGGAAATTGAAGGTGTCGACGAATTACACCCAACGAATGAAGTTATTATTCCAGACAGAATTGAAGCTGGCACATTTCTTATTGCTGGTGCAATAACTGAAAGTAAAATTACAATAGAAAACTGTAATCCTTATCATCTTACTGCTATTATAGCTAAATTGGAGGAGGCTGGATGCGAACTTGAAGTTTACAACGATAAAATTCAAATCACTGCCGAAGAACCTCCGAAACCAGTAGATGTTACTACAGCTGTTTATCCAGGCTTTCCTACTGATATGCAATCCCAATGGGTTGCTTATATGCTTAAATCTAATGGAGTAGCAAGGATTACCGAAACAATCTATCCCGACCGTTTCAAACACGTTCCCGAACTGCAAAGAATGGGGGCACAGATTGAAATGAGCGACAATACTGCAATAGTTTACGGTGGGAAAAAACTATCTGGAGCAATAGTTATGGGCTCGGATTTGCGTGGCAGCGCTGCTTTGCTTCTGGGTGCATTAATAGCAGATGGCGAAAGCGAAATTCTGCGTGTTTACCATATAGACAGAGGTTATGAAACAATAGACAAGAAGCTTAAACAACTTGGAGCGGACATAGAAAGAGTTCAGACAGATTTTTATTAGAATTTACAAAAATATAATTTCACGAAGTCGCATCATTTTGATTTTGAAATTTATTCTCTCAATACTCCTCTCAACTAAAATAAGCTATGGATTTATTTCAATTTGAATAGTATTTTGAGTAAAGAGATTTACATTAGATGCTTTGCTTAGTCTTTACTTTCGTAAAAATTATTTCAAAAAATACTACGATATTGTTTAGAAAAACTAATAGTTCCTACGTCGAAAAATAAACAAAATTTTTCGCACTTTGCAGTTTTAGAAAATAAACTGATTCAGCAATTAATCAAAGTAAAAATGGTACTTGTATGTCATTAAACGTTAGGACCAAGCATATCTTCGGCTCGTACGATTTCGTCAAATTTTTCGGGGGTTAGAAGGCCAAGTGCAACAGCAGCTTCCTTTAAAGTTGTATTGTTCTGGTATGCATATTTTGCAATTTTCGCAGCATTATCGTAACCAATGTATGGATTTAAAGCTGTTACAAGCATTAAAGAGTTGTTGACGTAGTATTCCAACCTTTCTTTAACGGGTTCAATTCCCTTGGCACAATGTTCATTAAACATTATACAAGCATCGGCAAGAAGTCTTGCACTTTGTAAGAAGTTATAAATAATAACAGGTTTAAAGACATTTAACTCGAAATTACCGGAAGCTCCTCCAAAGTTTATTGCAACATCGTTACCAAATACTTGAACTGCCACCATAGTCATTGCTTCGGATTGAGTGGGGTTTACTTTGCCAGGCATAATTGAAGAACCGGGCTCGTTTTCTGGGATAGTGATTTCACGCAAACCACATCGCGGACCAGATGCCAACCACCTTATGTCGTTTGCTATCTTCATTAATGACGCAGCCAATGTTTTCAGAGCACCGTGAGCAAAAACCAGTGCATCGTGTGTAGCGAGTGCTTCGAATTTATTAGGTGCAGATACAAAAGGTAGTCCAGTTAGTTCAGCAACTTTTTTTGCTACGCGTTCGGCAAATTCTGGATGGGTATTAACGCCTGTCCCGACCGCTGTCCCACCAATTGCAAGCTCGTATAGTCCGGGTAGAACCAAATGAATACGCTCAATTGCATAATCAAGTTGTTGAACGTAAGCAGAAAATTCTTGTCCGAGCGTCAACGGAACAGCGTCCATTAAATGTGTTCGTCCGATTTTGATTAAGTCTTTGAACTCTTCGGATTTTTGCTTCAATGTATTTCTCAAATTAGCAACTGCTGGAAGAAGAAGATTGACAAGATAATCAGCAGCAGCAATATGCATAGCTGTTGGGAATGTGTCGTTGGAGCTCTGCGATTTGTTCACATCGTCGTTCGGATGGATAGGCTTTTTACTGCCAAGTTCTCCGCCAGCAATTTCTATTGCACGGTTCGAAATAACTTCGTTGACGTTCATATTGGTTTGCGTTCCACTTCCAGTTTGCCAAACTGATAAAGGAAATTGGTCATCAAGCTTACCTTGAATAATTTCGTCGGCAACTTGCACTATTAAATCCATCTTCTCTTTGGGAAGAAGCCCAAGTTCGTAATTCACAATTGCACAAGCCTTTTTTAAAATTCCAAAGGCACGAATTACTGGTAACGGCATTCGCTCCTCACCAATTTTAAAGTGTATAAGCGAGCGAGCTGTTTGAGCCCCCCAGTAAACATTTGCTGGGACTTCAATTTCACCCATTGAATCACGTTCAATTCTTGTTGCCATATTAATCCTTTAAGTTTATTGAACATAAGTGCAAACTTAAATTAATGATAATTTACTAAATTCCACGCGTTTTTTTTCTTGTTTGTCAAATTTTGTGTTAATCTGGTTAGTTGTTAAGACTGCTGGTTAATTTTATTTATTTCTTTTGATTTATCACTTTGGATTGGATTGGTCGATTATTAAAATCGTAACCTGCAAAAGGTAATAAAATAAATTAGCTACAAAATTGTTTATTCATTTTAAAATTTTGGTTTTGTTAATAGTTCGAGGTCAAAGTTACTATGAGAAAACGAAAAGTAGCGATAGGTTCTGATTTTTTTAGATATTTTGTGTTTTTTGGGGTGAGTGTGATGTTATTAGGAAATTCATTCAAAGCAGAGTGCAAATTCAATCCAATCAAATTCGTAAGAGACTCTTTACCAAATGGTTTACAAATTATTTACTCTATCGATAGAACTGCTCCAATTGTTGCCACAGTTCTTCATTACAAGGTGGGTTCTCGTGACGAGCATCCACAGAGAACTGGATTCGCTCACTTTTTCGAGCATTTAATGTTCGAAGCCACCGAAAACATACCTCGAGCATCTATTGATAAGTATGTTCAAGAAGCTGGTGGAACTCTTAATGCTCATACAAGTTTCGATGAAACCGTATATTATTTTAAACTTCCTTCGAACTATTTAAATTTAGCTTTATGGATAGAGGCTCAAAGAATGCGAAAATTAAAAGTCGATAGTGCTGGGGTCGAAACTCAACGCGGAGTTGTTATCGAGGAACTTAGAATGCGATATGAAAACCAGCCATACGGGACAATGTTTATGAAAATGTCAGAAAAATTATTTGAAGGAAGCACTTACGGATGGCCCACAATAGGTTATATCCCTCATATTGAAAAAGCAACAATTCCCGAGTTTCAAGGTTTCTACGATAATTTTTATAAGCCGAACAATGCTATTTTGGTAATTGTTGGCGATATTGACATCGAAGAAACAAGGACTTTGGTCCGCGAATACTTCGAACCATATCCTTCTTTACCTCCGCCAAAGCGTCAACCCTACAATATACAACCATTGACTAAAAGTTACGATGAGACGGTCAACGACCCAAAAGCTCAACTTCCTGGAGTTTTTATTGGTTTTCGTGGACCAAAAATAGGGGAGAAAGATTATTATGCAATGAGCATTCTTACGCAAATTCTCGCCAGCGGCGAAAGTTCAAGGCTTTATCGTCGCCTTGTGGATAAAGAACAAGTTGCAGTTTCGGCTAATATGTTTCCGCTATCGTTAGAATATTCTGGTGGGGTTATTTTCTATGCAATTATTCATCAAAATAAAAGTTTGAAAAAAACACGCGAAATGATTATGGACGAAATCAAAAAAATTGCCAGCGAAGGTGTTACCGAAGCTGAATTAGTCAAAGCTAAAAACATAATCGAAACAGAATTTATTATGGAAAAACGTAATGTTTTGGACAAAGCTACAACACTTGCCCGTTATTTGGCTTATTTTAACGACCCAAGTTTAATTAATAATGAGCTGGAAAAGTACCTTGCCGTTACAAATGATGATATTAAACGAGTTGCAAAAAACTTTTTCCACGATTCTCATAATGTTTCTTTGTTTTATCATCCAAATGGTTATTCGGATTAATATCTAAGGAAGACTATGAAAAACTTTGTTTTTATATTAGTAATTCTATTAATTCAGGCATCTATGAAGGCACAATTTAAAATCGACGTTGACAAGAAACCGGAACCTCTGCCCCCAAAAGAGTTTGTCTTTCCTCGATATATAGAAACCAAACTATCGAATGGAATGAAAGTATTTATTATCGAAGACAATGAGCAGCCAACCTTTGCTTTTCGTTTGTTAATTCCCGGAGGTTCAGCCTACGATTTTGACAAACCAGGACTTGCAGAATTGGTTGCAGAAATGTTAACAAAGGGGGCTGGTAAACTTACCGCTTATCAAATAGCCGAAAAACTTGATGGAGTTGGAGCTTCACTTCGAATTACTGCCAATCCAGACCATTTTATTATTTCTGGTTCTTGTATCACAAAACACATTCCCGTGCTTTTGGAAATTTTATCGAAAGTTCTTATCGAGCCAACTTTCCCTAACGACGAATTTGAAAAATTAAAGCCTAGAATTATCTCTGCGATAAAAAATGAAAAAGCGAGACCAATGTCGATTGCTTCCAATCTTTCAAAAAAAATAATTTACGGGGAACACCATCCATATGGAAAGAAAAAGACAGAAGAGTCGATTGGAAAAATAAAATTAGAAGATTTAAAACAATTTTACAAACAATACATTGTTCCAAATTATGCATCTTTGGTTATTGTTGGTGCTGTTAAGGAGAAAGAAATAGTTTCTTTATTCAATAAAGCACTTGAAAAGTGGGAGAAAGGCAAAATTCCTCCCTTAAATTTACCGCCCATTAAACCAGCACCTCTTGGAGTTTACTACGTTAAAAGACCAGCATCTGTACAATCAACAATAATACTTTCAACTCCTACCGTCGAAATTACCCATCCAGACTACGATGCAATTGACCTTGCATCGAGTGTTATTGGTTCGGGTTTCGCTGGTCGCTTATTCAGAACTCTCCGGGAAACTTACTCTTACACATATAGCCCATTTGGGTTTCAAACAAGTTCAAAATTTGCTAATAGATTCGCTTGTGGGGCTGATGTTCGTAATCAAGTTACCGATTCCGCAATAAATGTAATAAAAGAGCAATTACTTTTATTAGCAACCGAAGCCCCTTCCGAAGAAGAACTCAATCGAATTAAAAAAGTCGAAATAGGTAGCTATTTTATGTCGTTCGAGAATACAGAGTTTGTTGCGAGTTTGATACAAAATGCTCATTTCTTTGGCAAACCAATGTCGTATTTAAAAGAGTATCATAAAATAATAGAACAACTTACTCCTTACGATATTCAAAAAGTTGCAGATAAATATTTACACCCAAAAAAGGCATATATTTTCGTTGTTGGAAATCCGGAAGTTCAACCAATGTTAGAAAAATTCGGGAAAGTTTATGAGTACGACTTGGATTTGAAACCAGTAACCGGCGAGAAAGCTAAAATGGAAAAAGTGGATTTAAAACCTAACGAATTAATAAAAAAATATTTGGATAAAAGAGGTGGGACCGATTTAATTCAAAATGTAAAAACATTATATAACGAGGCTAATGCTAAAATAGATATGCAAGGTCAAGTTCTCGAAGGGAAAATTATTGAAAAAATCAAATCACCTTTAAGAAAGTATCAATTAGTCGATTTTAATATGTTCCAAAGTGAAATTTGGTTTCTCGAAGATAAATCTTGGTCGAAGGTTCAAGGAGTAGTTGAAGAACTTAAATTTAAAGAGCACGACAAAAATCTTTTCGATTATGCAGTACTTTTTGACCCAACTATTTTAGAAAAGAACTTTAAAATTGATATCTTAGGGAAACAAGGCAATAACATTCTTGTAAAGTTTACTTCAATCAATGGGTTCGAAGCTACCGTGTATTTCGATTCTGAAAAATTTATAATCAACCGAATTGAAAGCGTCGAAGAATCTCATCTTGGGTCAATACCAGTTACAACCGACTATTTATCTTGGGAAACGGTTTCCAATTTTCTTTTTCCGAAGATAATTAAAAGTTCTAATCCTATGTATTCGATTGAAATTCAAAATTCTTATAAATTAAACGAAGAATTTGACGATTCAATTTTTATCCCAAAACAATAATTTTACCATCCTGAATACTTTAAAGGGCACGTTTTAATGTGCCCTTTTTTCGTTTAAAAACTGTTTTTATGTTTCTAATATAAATGATTTAATGAACTTCAAGGTTTAAGTAGAGTAAAAGAAAACGATTATTTATTTGAATTGAAGTTGCAACCTAAAATGAAAAAGAGACGGGCCAAAGACCCGTCTCCAATTTTTTTAACTTTATTAAAAAGAATGAAATTTGTTTTTACAAGTTTTTACCGAACAACAGAGAATTGCCGACGTAGAACTTCGCTTCCGTTGCTCACTTGTAAAATGTATACTCCGTTTGGCAAATTGTTTATTGCACCAACATCAATCGAAATGATGTTACTCCCTTCGGGTAAGTTGTATTCGCTACGGAACTTCTCCTCGCCAATTGCGGAGAATATTCTGACTTCGTAATTGTTCGCCTCGTTTGCATACAATTCAAATTCTATTCCGCTTCCTTCCACTGGGTTGGGGTATACTTCGCTTAATCCAAATGTTTCACCATAAACAAAATTCTCGCTTGCTTCTTTACTTAATGTATTTATCAATCTTGGATTACTGCTTGATGTTGTTGTGTTATATGTAGGGTTATAAATGTTACCTCGTCTATACGAAAACCATCTGAATCTATAATAAGTCCCCCTCGATAAGTTCGTTACCGTTACTCTTGCTCCACTTCCATTGTATACTACATAATGATTTGTCCCAATCGTTCTGTTGTTGTCTCCATATTCGCTGTTTGCTTGGTATGTCCTTCCATCACTTGGAACCACATCTGGGTCGTATTGATTGGGTCGAGTTGCAACTACGAGTGTTCCTTCGCCTCCTCCTTCTAATGGATATTCCCATTCGAGTGTTATAGATGTCCTACCCCTACTGCTAACTAGGCAACTACTGGGTTGCTTCGACATCACTACTAATGCTCCATAGTTGCTTCTTGCACTGATGTTCCCATAACTTACTACCAAGTAGTAATATCC
>JAOADV010000023.1 GCA_026417135.1 Ignavibacteria bacterium | reverse complement strand
CAGTGTGGCTGACCACCCTCTCAGGCCAGCTACCGATCGTTGGCTTGGTAGGCCATTACCCTACCAACTACCTAATCGGACGCAGGCCCATCCCTATCCAGGTTGCCCCTTTGAAGCCTTTCGGCTCCTCATCTGATATTAGCACCGATTTCTCGGTGTTATGTCAGGGATAGGGGTAGGTAACCTACGCGTTACTCACCCGTGCGCCAGTCGTAGCCGAAGCTACGCCTTGACTTGCATGTGTTAGGCACGCCGCCAGCGTTCGTCCTGAGCCAGGATCAAACTCTCCATTGATATATTTTTTTTCTTTCTCTCTGAGTTTGTCACAAGGCTGCGCTCGAACTTTTCTCTCTTTTGCTCTCTCTTTTCAAAGAACCATATCGAGTAGGGACTGCAAAATTAAGAAAAAATTTTTTTCCAAAAAAATTTTTTTAAAATTTTCAATTTTGCAATCCTACTTCAAAGAACTTTATATTCTTTGTTCCCAAAAGGGGCAACAAAATTATGAAGAATTTTTCAATTATGCAAGTGTTCTTAAAAAAAATTTTGCAATATTTTTCAAAACTATTTACATTTCGTTATTTAAACTAAATTTGTCTACTTTTTTTAATTGCATTTTATGTGCTTTCTTGCTCTTTTTTAACTTATGGATTTGCTTGTTAAATCATTCCCCCATAACTCAATTTTCTTTCTCCGACCTTTTGTTTTTGAAATTTGGATTTTCGACCCAAGTTGATTTTGTTTTGCGAAATGTACTAGTTTTACCAAATCGAGCTAAAGTTTTCGCCTTGCAAAATTTATTGTATAACTTATATTAAGTCCGAACATAATATTAAAACCAATTTGCTCACCCCAGAAATACTGCTTTATCGGAAACTCTAAGAAGGGTGAAAGCCCAAATTCCCCCAAAAAATAATTTATTCGGGGCGAAAAAAAGAGTGTATAACCACCGGAATTTGGATAAATGGTATCGTTGTAATAATCTCTACCGCGGGTTTCACCCCGAATTTCAGCAATTAAAAAAAAGTTAGGGTTTAGTCGTTTGGAAACAATCAAAGACCCAAAAATGGGAGATGAGAATTTGTAATTAAGCGAATTTTTGAAATTGTAATCAAAGCGAGAGTATAGCATACATTGTAAGCCAATTTCGATAAATGTTTTTTGTAAAAGGAAATTTGCATATAGACCAATTGAGCCGTCCGATGGTTGAACGACTAAAGGATGTGTTTCGATTGGTTTAAATTTCATTAAGGGAAAGCGAACACCAGCTCCAATATTTAGGAGAATGTTGCTTTTTTCACTTTCATAAATGTTCTGTCTAAAACCTAAGGAAAAGTTCGAAGGTCCATACCCTTTGGAACTGAAACCAAATTGGTTTAATTTTCTGAATGAATATCCCAAATTAAAATCTACCGCACTAAAATAGCTTATGCCATAGCTTGCAAAAAAATGAATGTTATGATTTTGGAAATTTACAAGTCCCGTTTTGAATTCAGATTTATTGTAGAGTTTGTCTGTTGTATGATACTTATATAATAAATCGAAGATGAGTCGCTTGCGTTCGATTAGTTTTTGTTCACCGCTCCCAACCCAATAGAAAGGAGTTACAATTTGCTGTCCGCCAGAGCAACCACATTGTGCATTAATTCTTGGAGGCAGTAAAGATACATCAATTACCAAAAGTATTAAAGCCAAAAAAAACATAAGTTTTTTGAAAAAGTTTTTCAAAAAGGTAATTTATTAAATTTGCTTCTTAAAATAAAATTTGATTTAATTTCTTTGCTTTTCATTTTAGAATATTACTTCTTTTTATTTGTATTTTTGTATTTGTTAGTTAAATAATGAACTTAATTTGTGAAAAGGGTAGTTAGTTTATTTCTTGTATTTATTTTCGGTTGGAGTTCTTATATTTTAAAATCACAACTTACAAATATTAGCCTGGAATATGCAACAAACCAATACTACAAGTCCCAAATTTTGTTTGATAATGATTTAATAAAACTTTCCGAACAATACCAAGCAAAAATAAGAGAAGCTTATGCCGAGCTTCCAGTTTACGAAAAAAATCTTCTTTTGAAATCCGAGATTGAATTTCATTTAGGTAGGCAAGAGTTTGCTCTAAAAAGTTTGGAAAAATATATAAACGACTTTCCATTTTCACTTTTTGTTCCATTTTTTTACGAGAAAGTTGGAACTTATTTGTTCGAGTTAGGGAATTATGAGAAGGCTCTGCCAAGCTACCAAAAAGGGTACGAATCTGGCGCCAAACAATTCGAAAGCACAAACGATAGTGCATATTTCGAGCTTTCTGCTCGTTGTCTTTTTTGGGCTGGGGTAACATCTTTGAAATTAGGAAGAGTCGACGATTCGCGAATTCCATTTGAACGTTGTTTCCGTAATTTTTCCAAAACTACTTTTGCCGACGAAGCACTTTATTTTCTTGGTATTATTTCCGAAATGAAAGGGGAAGAAGAAATAGCAATCAAATATTATAAAACCTTGCAGAAAGATTTTCCCCGCTCGAATCTTATCCTTGCATCGAAGATTAGAGAGGCAAATAATTATTTATCGCTACGGCAAGATGTTCAAGCTTTGATTGCTCTTGACTTCGCAGAAAACGTTCATTTACGAATATCTGCTCAAGATTCGATTGGTCGTCTCTATGAGAAACAGACTTATAGCGAAGACATAGAAGAAAAAGTTCTATTTCTTCGTGCAGAAGCTTATAAAATAGCTCGACGTTTTGACGAGGCAATTCAAACTTATAATACATTACTCGAACGCTTTCCTAATTCTAAATATTATTACGACGCACAGCTTGGAATTGGCTTGGCATATTTAGAAAAAGGAGAATTTCTTAAAAGTATTGAATCATTTGAAAAGATAATTGAGAAAATCAAAGACAATAACTCTATTCAACGGCAAATTGCAGAGCTATATAATGCAGTTGCAAATCGGAGATTAGGAAGAATTTCCGTTGCACAAAGCCTCTTTTCCGACCTTGTGGTTCGTAGCAATTATCCTTTCCTTACTTATGTTCTTCTTGAATTGGGAATGATTTACTACGAGAAAAAAGAGTTCGAACAAGCCCAACGAACATTCGAACGTGGCTTGCGAGAATCATCCGACAACATTCTTTCGCTCCGATTAAATTTAATGCTTGGAGCAACCTTTTTGGAATTAAAGCAATGGCACCGAGCGATACAACATTTCAAAAGCGCGGAAGAGCTTGCCAAAAAAACAAGCTCAATTCAACTCCCGAACCGCGATTGGATTATTGTCGAAGCCCGGTTAAAGCAATCAATAGCACAAATTCGTGCATTTCGCAATACCGAAGCTATCGAAAATTTGCTTTTCATTGTGGGCAATTATCCGAAAGATAGCCGTAACGAAGAAGCCTTATTTTGGCTTGCCGAAGCCTACTATCGTTCCGATATGCTAAGAAATGCTATCGATAAATACGAGTTGCTTATGCTTCGGTATCCTTCGACTAAATTTCTCGAGGATGCTCTTTACGGACTTGGTTGGTCTTATTTTAGATTGAAAAATTTCAAGAAGTCGAGTGAAACTTTCGGACAACTTCTTAAGCTTTTCCCAGATTCAAAATATAATGTAGAGGTCTGGTTAAGGCAAGGCGATGGCTACTACGTCCTAAAAGATTTCAAAAATGCTATCAATAGCTACCAAAAAGTAATAAATTTAAAGCCACAATCCGAAGAAGCGCAATATGCCCACTATCAAATTTGTCATTCTTTTTACAAATTGGGCGATTTAAACGAGGCATATAATCAAGTACTCGAGTTCATCAAAAAATTTCCAAATTCAATTTATGCTCCGAATGCTATGTATCTTAATGGTTGGATACGTTTCCAACAAAAGAAATATGACGAAGCAATCAACAATTTCAACTTTCTTATCGATGCATATCCTAATAGTCTTTTGGTCCCAAGAGCAAAGTATGCAATTGCCGATGCACTTTACAACCAGAATCGTTTCGAGGAAGCTTTGAACAAATACAAGGAGATAATCGAAAGCTACCCAACCAGCCCTCTTGTTGCGGATGCTCTTCAAAGCATTCAATTTTGCTATATCGCTCTTGGTCGCGAACAAGAAGCATTCACAATTGCAGATGAGTACATTGCGAAAAACCCCGAATCGCCATTCGCAGCCGATTTTGCACTAAAAAAAGGGACTATGTTTTATTCGGGGAAAAATTTCAAAAGTGCAATTGCTGAATATCAGAATTTTGTCGAAAAGTTCCCCGAAAGCAACAGAAAACCCGAAGCATTGTTCTGGTTGGCAAAAAGTTATCAAGCACTTGGCGAAAACAATAATGCAATTACAACATTTAAACAGATTGTTAATAATTATCCATCGAGTGAATTTGCTCCACAATCGATGCTTGAATTAGGTTTAATATACAAAAGTATAGCTAGCGTAACTTCTGCCGATTCAATTTTCTCCGAGTTATTGAAGAAATATCCAGAAGACCCAGCTTCCGCCCAAGCGGGTTTCGAGCAAGCAACGATTAAATTTACACTTGGAGATACTGCTACTGCTCTTACCATCTGGGATTGGATTGCTGAAAATTTCGAAGAGACGGAATTTGGTGAACAAAGCATCTATAAAATTGCGATGTATTACCGGTTCTCGGGTAAGTTCGACGAAGCTATCAAATATTTTACAAGAATTTCGGAATCGCAACTCGACCCAAATCTTGCAGCCGAAGCTCAATATAGAATTGGGGAAATCTACTACCGTCGTCGTCAAATCGATAAGGCAATCGAAGAGTTTACAAAAGTTAGGGTGAAATTTGCAGGGATTGAAGACTGGTTCACTCTTGCTTTACTTAACCTCGGAGATGCCTACGAGCAATTAGGCAATTACGAAGAGGCGATTAATTGCTATCGCGAAATTCTCGCAGTACGCGAATCCGACGATTTCACTGCAACAGCAAAAAGGCGAATTCAAGTTCTTGAACAAAAACTTCATAAGTAATATGGTTTTGAATATGAAATTTACTTTTCTTCTTCTTTTTGCGTTATTATTTCATTTTTATTTTTCATTTTCCCAAACTGCGTCGCAACCTTTGGAGTTGCCGAATTTTATTATCGAAGGTAAGGAACAAATCGATGTTCAAGTTGGGACAAAGCATATGCCCGACTATCCAACTTATATGAGCCGACAATCAATGGATTCTATTTCTTTAATCGAAAAACCTCGTAATTACGTTGTTTTTCCAATTACATTGCCTTCCAAAGTAATTTCGAAAAAGTTCCCCGACGCTTTCATTCTTGCCGATTTGGGAAGTTTTATCACTGGGAATATTAATGCTGGTTATAGAACTTTTTTAAATGAACACGATATTTTTGGGTTTGGAAATTTATCCTTTAGCAATGGTCATATTGAAAATTCGGACTACATAAAACTTAATCTTGGTGCACAAGCGGATTTCGTTGCCCCAGAAAAATTTTATATCTTTGGAGGTAGTAAAACAACGACTAACGTTGATTTTGCTTATCGTTCTTATAAAATTTATGCTTTGGATACAGCTCCAAGTAGAAACCAAATTGATTTTTCTTCGAGAATTCATTCCATTGGACACTTCGAAGGCATCGACTTTGCAACTGGTGCGAAATTTTTTATTGTTTCCCAATCTGGTGTAAAGCAAAGATTAAACGAAACACTACTTGGAGGTTATTTAAAAGTTGAAAACATCTTGTCCGATATTAATTTGGGCGCCTTTGCTTCGCTTGATTTACGCAGTTTCGACAAAAACAGTTGTAACTTTTTCGAGTTTTCTACTTTTGCTTATTATAGAACGGACAAGACAAAGATTCATCCAACTATTGGCTTACAATTTGCTAAACCAACAATTGGTAAATTGAGACCTATGTTCTTAGTACAAATAGATGTGCTTCATCATTTTTCTACATTTGTCGAAGGAATTTTTCGATTGAGCAATGGATTAATAAATCGTGGATTTAAGGATTATTACCAATACAATCCCTATTTGGGAGATTCTCTTTCAATTGATTTCACAAATAGTACGGAAATAGAAGGAAAAGTTAAATTCCAGCCAAACAAAGATATGTCCGTTTTCATCGGGGCAAAATTCTTATATCAAAATAGGGAACCTATCTTTTTGAACCGAACTGATAAGTTCTTCGAAATTGTTTACTTGGATGCAACAGTTTTTAACTTTTTTTCCGAAGGTTTCTTGACAATTGACTTTGTAGGGGATTTTTCATCATTTGTTGAATTAAATTTTTCCAATAATGTAAAATCAAAAAAAGATTTGCCATATACACCAACTATAAGATGGAGAGCAGATTTTTCGCGTAACTTTTTCGAACACTTTCGCTTTAAAATCAATTTTGAGTATGTTGGCGAGCGATTTGCAAATTTGGAAAATACGGTAAAGCTTGCTTCCTATAATAATTTTGGCTTTGGAATTGATTATACTTTGAGCAAATCTTTAAACATTTTTGCGGAGGTCCAAAATTTATTAAATTCGAATGTCGTAATTTGGAATGGCTTTAAAGAAAGAGGACTTAATTTTAAAATTGGATTAATATACAAGTATTAAGATGTCTATCCCGATAGACCCAGAACTTTTAAGGGAAGAAAACTATGGCGGGTTCGAACCAAGCGACCCCGACGACGAAACCTTTATGCTCGGAAAATTAGAAAAATATCCCGGTGAATTACCATACGACCTTGAAGCTGCCGGTTCCCTTGAAGAAAGTGAATTAGACTTTATCGCAGAGGACCAAACACAAATTGATTCGAAGGAAAAAGTTCCCCTCGAAAGTGAAATTACAGAAGAAAATGGCGAAAAGTTCCCTTCGGCCGAAGAGTCGATGCTTTCGGATTCGGATTTCGCCCAAACTGGACCCATCCCGTATAAAAAAAGTGGGCTGATTGAAGACGAAGACGAACCTGTCCCTTATCGTAAGGCTGGATTGCTCGAAGACGAAGAAACTGAATTGTACAAAAAGGCTGGAATTGAAGAATCAGCGAAAGGACCAGTCCCTTACGAAAAAGCTGGGGTTGAAGAATCAACAAAAGGGCCAGTTCCTTACAAAAAGGCTGGACTTATCGAAGATGAAGAAGCAATTCCTTATGAGAAGTCCTCCTTACCCGAGAAAGAGCCTAAATCTATTTGGGATATTTTCGAAAAAGAGAAATTAGAAGCTGAAAAGCCAGAAGAAGTTTCTTTGAAACCAGTAGAACCACTTGAAGATTTAGAACCAACCCCGTTGGAGGAGCTTCCTTCCGCAGAAATGGAATCTGCTGAGATTTTCCCCACAGAGGAGACAAAAGCCGAGAAAGTTACTGTTGTAGTAGATTCCGAAAGCATAGTTGATGTTCCTTTTGAAATCCATCTTGCCGATTTCGACGAGAACGAGTTTTCGAAGGAAATCGACGACGAATTTAAACAAAAGTTGTTGGATGACCTCGAAAAAAGGGAAGCAAAAATTTCGGAAAGAAAACAAGAAGAATTGGTTGAAATTATCCCTACTTCGGAGAAGGAAAAGCTCCAAAAAGATTTGAACCAAGGACTGGAGATGCCACAGCAAGCACCAGTTGAAATTGATATCAGTGCTATGGATGTTTCGAAACCTTCGGAAGTTCTAGCTCAAGAGATACAAAAGACTGGCGAAATTCCCGAGACTAACGTGCCACCTTGGGCAATTCCACGAAAGGAAAAGGAGAAAAGAGAAATCAAAAAAACAAAAGTGAAAAAAATTTCGGACCAAACAAAGAAAGCTGCGAAAATAAAATTGCCCGAAGAAAAGAAACGACGCTTTGTTCCAGCTTTTTGGTTCTATATTATAGCTTTGGCACTACTGCTTCTTCTTGTGGGTGGCGGTTATTTTGTTTATCAAAATTATTTTATTCCACAAAAGTTCGAAAGTAAAGATACTCTTTCGGTTACAAAAACAATTGAAAAGGATAAGGTTCCACCAACGACCCACCCCGAACAGAAGGACACAATCGTCCAGCAAGTTACCCCTGCTGTTAGCGATAAAGAAGAGCAAACCGAACCAAAAAAAGAAGAACTTCCAAAGCCAGTGGTTGACTCAAAAAAAGAAGATATGGAAAAGGGATTAGATATTACGCCGAAAAAACCGACAACCGAAAGCAAAACTATTGTAGTTACGAAACCCAAAAAAGATTCACCAATTGTTCCGAAACCACCTCCCGTCCAGCCCCGAATTGTTGAACAAGATGAACAATATTCAATAGAAGTATTTTCAACAAATGACCCTGACGAGGCAAATTATTGGATTGAACAACTGAATAAGCGCGGAATTAATGCATATAAAAAGGAACATTTTATTCGAGGTAATAAACATTATAAAATCCGAATAGGTACATTTCGCAGCGTACAAGATGCAAGCGAATTTGCAAAAGCTCTTGGCTTTCGTAATATTTGGATTGACCGAGTGAAGTAAAAATTATTACCTTCCTTTTTTTTCTAAAATCTTGGACTTATTTTTCTATGATACCTAAAAGGTCGTAATGTTTTGCTGCGATTACTTTTACTTCAACAAAGTCTCCAATCGAGAGATTGTTCTTTCTGTCTTTTACTATTACCGTATTGTCAACTTCTGGTGCGTCGGCTTCGCTACGGCAAACGAAAGTGTCGTTTTTTCTTTCGTCAATTAAAACTTTTATTGTTTTTCCAACTTTTTCTCTGTTCTTTTCGAGCGAAATCCTGCTTTGAAGTTCCATCAAGACATTCTTTCTTTCGATTTTAATTGGTTCTGGTATTGGGTCGCCAAGACCGAACGATTTGGTTCCATCTTCCATTGAATATGTAAACACTCCAACTCTATCGAGTTTGTATGTTTGCAAGAATTGGTAAAGCATTTCGAAATCCTCTTCAGTTTCGTTAGGATAACCAACGATAAAAGTGGAGCGAATTGTAGCACTCGGAAACTTTGCCCTAATTTTTTCTATTGTATTAAATATGGTTTTACTGGTAGTACCTCTTTGCATAGATTTCAAGACCTTGTCGGATATATGTTGAAGTGGAATGTCGAAGTATTTGCAAATGTTTGGATTATCTTCGAAAACATCCAACAATTTTTTCGTTATTCCTATTGGGTAAAGGTATAATAAACGAATCCATTGAAAAGCTTCGACTTTTGCCAAAGATTTCAGAAGGAAGTCCAGGTGTGGTTTTTCGTAAATATCGATTCCATAGGAACTTGAATCTTGTGAAATTAAAATCAGCTCTTTAACACCTTGCTCGGCAAGTTGTTTTGCTTCGTCGACGATTGCCTCGACCGTTTTAGAGCGAAGACTTCCCCGAATGTTGGGAATTGCACAAAACGAACAGCTTCGGTTACATCCTTCGCTAATTTTTAAATAAGCATAATGGCGGGGTGTAAGTAGCATTCTTTCCCCGAGAAGTTCTTTTTTTAGTTCGATTTCTCCTTTTAAGAAGTTAACAATTTCTCGTTGTTGGTCGACTCCTACAATTAAATCGACTTCGGGAAATTCGTTTCTAAGGTTTTCGTAAAACCTTTGTGAAAGACAGCCAGCAACCACAATCTTTTCGATTTTTCCCTTTTGTTTCAGCTGAATAACTTTTAGAATTATCTCTAAATTTTCTTGAACTGCTGGCTTTATGAAACCACAAGTATTAATAATGCAAATTTTTGAATTTTCAACTCTTTCAGTTAATTCGAAACCATTCGAATGAAGATTGCCAAGGAGTATTTCGCTATCGACAATATTTTTACTGCAACCAAGAGTTAAAACAGAAACTTTTTGCTTTTTCATCAAGTAGTTACCAATTTTTTTCGATTACCCGTTCCTTCCGCATTAGCATTTTGGCTTTTGCTTCTTTCTGGGTTTTTCGTTCTTCGTTGCGAAGTGCATTGAGGATATTTTCTATGTTTTCTTTGGAAATTTTTGGTTTTGGTTGGTTTTCCTGCTCTTTTTGGTTTTGTTTTTCATTCTCGGATTGTCTGCTGTTGGATTGTTGCTGTTCGTTTTGTTTATTTTCGGATTGTTGATTTTGTTTTTGCTGATTTTGTTCAACGATTAGCATTCTTTTTGCATATTCAAGGTTGTATTTGGAATCGAAATCCTTTGGATTTAACCTTAGCGACTTTTTATAATATTCGATGCTTTCGCGATATTTTTTTTCTTTTAAAAAAGAATTTCCGATATTGTAATAAATTTTTGCTTTTTCTCTTGGGTCCGTTGTTTGGTGCAATAGTTCATTATATTTGTTTCGTGCTTCCGATGTTTTGTCCTGTTTGTAAAGTGAATTTCCAAGATTGTAAACAGCTCTGTTTTCCTTTGGGTCCTTCTCTAACGATTTGCGATAAAGAATTTCTGCTTCGTTATATTTTTCACTTTTGTATTTGCCATTCCCTTCACGTAGTAAATCTTTCGACGATTGAGAAAAGGTTTGGGCTGTGGATAGAGACAGAATAAAAATTGATACAAATAAGTTTTTCATTGTCTTTCTGATAAAATTTTTCGAATTATAATTAAATAGTAATTGCTTTCTTGTTAAACTATATTTTTCAATTTGATTTGGTTTTAAAAAAGTTAGATTGAAAATAATCATTAATTTATTCCCTTTTATTTTGACTATTTCAATTTCGAAAGCATAGAATATTTACGAAAAATAATTGTATAAATTGTTAATGCAAAGATGTTTATATCTTAGTTAATCTGCAAATTTTTGAGATTAGAGATTTGATTCTCTTATTTTTCTCGAAAGTTTAGTTACATTGATTAGTTTTTATTAAGGAGACAAATTTATCTGTTAAAATGGGTGACAATTGCTTTCCAAGGTAATTAAAACCTTATTTCGAATTTGGCACGAACGGTAAAAGGTGTTCCGGGAGTAAAATGTAGCTCGGAAACTGGCTGGGGTTCGTTTTTCAAGCGAGATTCTGTATCGAATTGTGCTTCGTTCCATTCTACGTTGAATATATTTTCCATAATGATTCCGAACTTATATTGTCCAAAAGTGTAAGCCACAGTAAAGTCGCAAATTGTCGAGCCGAGCGCACGAACTGTATTATCTTCGTTAGCTGGGCGTTCGCTTATGTGTCGCAATCGTAAGCTACCGTCGAAACCCAAGGGGTGGCGTGCTGTTAACCCAGCAGTGGTAACGAATAAAGGTGCAAGTGGTACATAGTTTTCACCTTCTGGTAAATTTTTGAATCTAGCTTGGGATAGGGAAATGTCGGTATCGAACCAAAGCCAGTCTAAAATTTGAAGACGTGCTCCTGTTTCAATTCCCAAGCGTCGAGTTGGTCCATTTTCTTCTGTTGTTCCTTCATCTCCAACAAAGACAAGCTCGTTTTCTAAGTCGAGCCCCCACAAAGCAAATGTTAAAGTGAATCTTGTGGTTGAAAATCGTGTCCCCAACTCGATTCCGTATGCCTTTGGGAGAGTTCGTTCAGTCCTTCTGGATAGAACTCCTCTTGCATCGTTCGAATGAAATCCCGTTCCAAAGTTAAAAAATAAGTCGAAATGTTCAAATGGTGAATATGTTATGTTTGCTTTTGGGCTTAGAATGTGCTGTTTAACAACGCCAGTTATATCTTCTGGTTTCCCGCGGTTCAGCCTATCGACTAAGTCGAAAATAAAGTAGTCGCTTCTAAGTCCTAATTGCAAGTTTAAATTTGGGAGAAATCTGAAGTCTTGTTTGATGTAAAACGACAAGTTAGTTTCTTTAATGCTGGCTTGTGTTATTGCTAAAAGCCTTTGTCTTGCTTTTACTCGCCAGAGTTCATTTTCGATATCGTCGAAGCGGACCGACGCCCCAAAGAGTGTGCTCGAGTTTAAATTTGCGATGCTATGGTTTAAAGAATATTCAAGTCGACCTCCTAAGATAATCCGATTGTCGAATTGTTCAATACAATCTCCGTTGATAGAATCAACTTTGAAAAATGTAAAATTGGAGAACAATCTAAAATGGTAATGGGAAATATAGGTTTGTGCAAATAAATAAGAATTGCTAGAAAAGTTGGTATATTGTAGATTTATGTTATGACGCTCGGTAGAGCCACCTTCTGTTGGGTCGATTGCTCCGTACCGACTGATAATTCCAGATTCAACGGCACGTTGGGGAATTTGTCCAGAGGCATTCCAATCGGAGGTAAAGGTTGATGCCCATAAACTTAACGATTGGTTGTTGTCGAAGTAATTTTTTGCTTTTGCAAAAAGATTAAATCTTTTGAATTTTTCCTTGTTTTCGAAATAACTATCGTTGCGAAGAAATTCGCCAGCAACATAAGAACTGAACCTTTGAGTTTGAAAAGGTAACCGTACGAGACTCACAGCGCGAAACATACCAAACTTTCCGGCTTCGAGATTGAAGGAATTATGCTCTATATCGTCTAAGGTATTAAATTTAACTGTCCCAGCAGTTCCAAAATTTCCGTGTTCCACAAAATATGGACCTTTATGAACTTCTAATTCTTTTAGAACTTCGGGCATAACGAAGTGAAGGTCTGCATAACCTTGCCCGTGTCCGTGGCTTACCATATTAACTGGAATGCCATCGATAGTGATATTGATATCTGTGCCGTGGTCGGCATCGAAACCACGCAAGAAGATTTGTTCAGCTTTTCCTCCGCCAGCGTGTTGAGCAAGGAATAAGCCGGGAACAAGACGGAGAAGGTCTTGCGACGATAATCGTGGACGAAGTTCGAAATCGAGTGCTTGGATAAGTTTCGACGAGGCAGCAGAAACTGGAACTTCGCCAGATACAACGACTTCTTTCGATATGGTTGGTCTTTCCTCCATTTCAACCGTAATTTCAGTTGCTTTGCCAGTTTCAACATTAACTTCCTTGGTGATTGTCGAATATCCCAGCATTTTTACTGTAATTAAGCATTTACCTATTGGAACACGCGATAAAGAAAAAGAACCATCGGTTTTCGAAAAAGTTCTAAATGTAGTACCTTCGATACTTATGCTCGCAAATCCAATTGGCGATTTGGTTTCTTTGTTGATAATTGTGCCAACGACCTTCCCAAAATTTTGTGAATGCAGAGGAAGAGCAAAACAAGCTAAACTTAAAAGTAGTAGATAAAAATAGAAAAAGCTAAATGTGTGCTTATTTTTTACCATAATGCATAGGGATGAATGTTCGAAAAGTGCAATTTTAGGGAAAAATCGGTTTACAAAGGGTAGTAGGTTATTTTTGTAAATGCATTGTTGTTTAAATAATTAATGGTGCATTGAATTGTGCAATATTCGCTCTTTTAAGTTCGACGACTAATTTGGTTAAACTTAGAGTTTAATTTTTTGTACTGTAATGCCGAAATTTTGGTAATATTCATTCTAAATTTCAAATTTTCCGCTTTTAATACTAAACATAATGAAAGTCGAGATAAAAGTTGAATTAATCGAGAAAATTAAACAAATGGCTCTAAAATTATTGGCGGATGTATATTTTATGCAATAGATTTTGGGAAAGTCTTAATAGAAAATAAGAATGGGGGTTTCCCCCCAAGAAATTTGATTATGAAAAAGATAGAGGTTCGATTGAAAAGTTACTCTTCGATTATTGCTAATACGTCGGAGCGTTGAATAATTTTATGCTCGACCCCATCGATTGTAATTTCTTCGCCTGCGTATTTGGCAAAAACTATTTTGTCGCCGACCTTGATTAATTTTTGAAGCTCTTCGTCAGTTCCGACAGCAATAACTAAGCCGATAATTGGTTTTTCCTTGGCAGTGTCGGGAATGATGATACCAGAGGCTGTCTTATTTTCTGGCTCCAATGGTTTAATTAATATTCTTTCGTCGATAGGTTTTACTTTCATATCTGCACTCCTATTTCAAGTTTAACATAACATCAATTTGTCTTTTATCGAAACCAATGATTGGTTTGTTATTAATAAGAATTACTGGAACACCAGTGTTACCGCCAGTTCTTCGTTGCATATCACGGAGCGCTGCGATATCCCGAGAAACATCAACTTCTTTAAATGGAACACGTCTTTCTTTAAGATACCTTTTTGCAGCATTACAAAAGCTACAAGTAGGAGTAGTAAAAATAATCACCTTTGGAAATGTGTTCATATCCATAACCTAATTAAACCTATATGAATAACGAGCAATATTTTAAAATATTTTTTATTTGTAAGATAGAATAGGGGAAAGCCACTTTTCAACTTCTTCTAAGCTCATCCCTTTTCTTTGTTTGTAGTCGAGGACTTGGTCTTTGTCGATTTTACCTACTGGAAAATACCTTGATTCCGGATGTGCAAAATAAATTCCGCAAACAGATGCAGTTGGTATCATCATCAAGGTTTCGCTTAATGTAACTCCGAGTTTATTTTCTCGGTTTAATAGCTCGAAAATTGTTGTCTTTTCTGTGTGGTCTGGCAATGCTGGGTACCCCGGTGCTGGCCTTATTCCTCGATATTTTCCTTTTAGCAAATCCTCTTCCGTAAGCTTTTGGTTTTCTTCGTAACCCCAAAATTCTTCCCTAACAAGCTGGTGTAAAAGTTCGGCAAAAGCTTCGGCGAGACGGTCGGCGAGAATCTTAATTAGAATAGCACGATAATCATCGTGTTCACTTTTGAACTTCTTTTCTTGTTCTTCGACGCCAATTCCTGCGGTAACAATGAACAGCCCGATGTAATCAATTAGATTATTTGTGGATGGGCAAATGAAGTCGGCTAAAGATAAGTTTGGTGTCCCGTCGGTCTTTTTTGTTTGCTGACGCAGAAAATGAAGTGTACCGTAGATTCCTTTTTTCCTTTCATCAGAGTAGATTTCTATATCTTCGCCAATAGAGTTTGCTGGGAAAATTCCAAATGCACCATTTGCCTTTATCGATTTTGCTTTAATTATATCGTCGAGCAAATGATTTGCATCATCGTAAAGTCGTTTTGCTTCGCTACCGTATTCAGGGTGTTCAAAAATAGAAGGAAAACGCGCCTTCATTTCCCAAGCAAGGAAGAATTCTGTCCAATTGATGTATCTTCGAATTTCGCTTAATTCGAAGTTAATCAAGTGCTTGGTTCCTAAAAATTTTGGCTTAACGATATTTGCTTTGTCTATATCGAATCTATATTTGTTTTCTTTTGCCTTTTCGAAAGGAATTAACCCTAACTCCTTTCGATTGAGGTAATTTTGGCGAATTTCTTCGTATTCTTTTTCGATTTTCTCGGCATAGCTTTTATTAACTTCCTTGTTCAACAAGGAAGATACAACAGAAACACTCAATGAAGCATCGCGAACCCAAATAACTGGACGCGAATACATAGGAGCAATTTTTACCGCTGTATGCACTCGGGAAGTCGTTGCTCCACCTATTAGTAAAGGTATGTTCAGCTTGTTTCTTTCCATTTCCGCAGCAACATAAACCATTTCGTCGAGCGATGGTGTTATTAAGCCACTCAGCCCAATAATATCGACACGATTTGTACAAGCTTGTTCGATTATTTTCTGTGCAGGAACCATAACCCCAAGGTCGATAATATCGAAGTTATTGCAAGAAAGAACAAGTCCAACAATATTTTTTCCTATGTCGTGGACGTCGCCTTTGACTGTTGCGAGAAGAATCTTCCCTTTTGTTTTTTGATTACCACTTTTGCTCATTTTACTTTTAATGTAAGGTTCAAGATAAGCTACCGCTTGCTTCATCACCCGAGCAGATTTTACAACTTGTGGTAGAAACATCTTGCCGGAGCCAAAAAGATTGCCAACTTCGTTCATTCCGTCCATCAGTGGTCTTTCGATAATTTCCAACGGGTTTTCGTATTTTTGCAATGCCTCGTTTAAATCTTCTTGCAAATAGTTGTTTATACCATTGACCAAAGCATATTTTAAACGATGTTCAAGGGGTTCTTTACGCCATTCTTCGATATTTTGTTCAGTCGAAACTTTGGAAAATTTAAATCTTTCGGCATATTCAAGCAATTTCTCCGTAGCATCTTCTGTTTTATTAAAGATTAAATTTTCAACGAGTTGACGCAATTGTTCATCTATTTCTTCGTAAACGTCGAGCTGGCCCGGATTAACTATTCCCATATCCATACCAGCTTGAATTGCGTAATAAAGAAAAACCGAATGTATTGCTCGACGGACGACGTCGTTGCCTCGGAAAGCAAAGGATAAGTTGCTCACTCCTCCGCTAACCCTTGCATAGGGAAGATTTTGCTTTATCCAGCGAACAGATTCGATGTATGCAACTGCGTAAGTGTTGTGCTCTTCGATACCAGTTCCTATTGTTAAGATATTTGGGTCGAAAATAATATCTTGTGGGGGGAAGCCAACCTTTTCGACCAAAATTGTATAAGCACGTTGGCAAATCCTGATTTTATCTTCATAAGTTACAGCTTGGCCTTGTTCATCGAAAGCCATAACTACAACAGCAGCACCGTAGCGAAGGGTTCTTTTGGCTCTTCGAATAAATTCTTCTTCGCCATCTTTCAAGGAGATTGAATTTACAATACCTTTACCTTGTAAACATTTTAATCCAGATTCGATAACGTTCCATTTTGAAGAATCGAGCATTATTGGTATGCGTGCGATTTCTGGGTCGGCGGCGATAAGATTGAGAAATTCCACGATTGCTTTTGCGCTATCGAGCAAACCTTCGTCCATATTGATATCGAGAATTTGAGCACCATTTTGCACTTGCTCGCGCGCAATCTCCAAAGCTTTCAAATACTCGCCGTTAGTTATATACTTTGCAAATTGTCGAGAACCAGAGATGTTAGTCCTTTCTCCAATGTTGACGAAGTTAATTTCAGGAGTAAAAACAAGTGGTTCCAACCCTGAAAGTCGTAGATACTTTGGTCGAGTAGGTATCTTTCGGGGCGGAAACTTTTCGGCAATTTTTTCAAATGATTCAATATGCGAAGGAGTTGTCCCGCAACATCCACCAATAATATTCACAAGTCCCAATTCAGCGAATTCTTCCAAACTTCTCGACATCGACTCGGGTGTTTCGTCGTATTCTCCAAATTCGTTTGGCAAACCAGCATTGGGATAAACGGATACATAAGTTTCGGCAACTCTGGAAAGCTCTTCTAAAAAGGGACGAATCTGCTTTGCTCCTAATGCACAATTCAACCCAACAGCCAATAAGTTTTTTGTGTGTGAAATCGAAATATAAAACGCTTCGACCGTTTGTCCCGATAGAGTTCTTCCACTTTGGTCCACAATTGTTCCGGAAATAATAACTGGCAAATGTTCTTGCTCAGTATTGTCAAAGTATTCTTCTATAGCATAAATTGCAGCTTTGGCGTTTAATGTGTCGAATACTGTTTCGACAAGTAATATATCGGCACCAGCATCGACCCCGCCTTTGATTTGCTCGTAGTAAGCATCGACTAATTCGTCGAATGTTATGCTTCTATAGGCTGGGTTTGTAACATCGGGCGATATGGAAAGTGTTTTGTTTGTTGGACCAATCGAAAGGGCAACGAAACGCGGTTTCGTCGGGTTCATTTCTGTAAAAACTTTTGCAGTTTTCTTTGCTATTTCAACAGCTTTGTAGTTAATTTCGTAAACTAAATTTTCTGTTCCGTAATCTTTTTGAGAAATTTTATTTGCGTTGAATGTGTTGGTCTCGATTATGTCTGCCCCAGCTTCCAAATATAAATAATGTATTTTTTCAATAATTTCTGGCTTGGTTAATACAAGGATGTCGTTGTTCCCTTTTAAATCCTTTGGATGGGACGCGAAGCGCTCGCCTCGGAAATCATTCTCTCTAAGGCGAAAACTTTGCACCATTGTTCCCATTGCTCCATCGAGCAAAAAAATACGCTGCGAAAGCAGACTTTTCAAAAGTTCAAACTTGCTCATTGTTCTACTCGAACTCGATGTGTAACTTGCTTGCTCGGACGCTATGAGTTAAAGCTCCAACCGAGATGGCATCGACTTTTGTTTTTGCATACTCTTCGATGTTGCCAATATTAATTCCCCCAGAAGCTTCTATAAAAATTTCTGGTCTTTCTGTTCGTAGAAATTCAACAAATTGTGCAACTTCTTTTGGAGAAAAGTTATCCAATAGTACTCCATCAACTCCGAGAGTAACTGCTGTTTGTAAATCTTTAAAATTTTCAACTTCAACTTCAATGAACTTGTCTGGATATTTTGTTTTAACAAACAAAACAGCATTTTCGAGTGTTCCGGCGGCTTTTATATGGTTATCTTTTATCAAAATTCCACTCGAAAGGTCTAATCTGTGGTTAAATCCACCTCCGCAACGAACAGCATATTTTTCGAAAATCCTTAATCCCGGAGTTGTCTTTCTTGTATCTAAAATTTTGACCCCATAGGGTTCGGCAATTTTTACAAATTTATTTGTTTGGGTTGCAATTCCACAAAGTCTTTGTAGAAGATTTAGTAAAGTTCTTTCTATTTTTAATATGAATTTAGTTTGTCCGAAAATCTTTGCAATTTTGGAAAACGAAGGTATCGAATCCCCATCTTTGCAAAATATTTCAACTTTAACTGAACTGGAGCTTATGCTTTCCAAAAGTTGAAGAATTTCCTGCCCAGCAAATACAATTTCCTCTTCGTTCTCGATGTAGGCGGTGGAGCAGTGTTCATCAGTAAATATTGCATCAGAAGTTATATCCCCTTGTGGAGTATCTTCTTCAAGATAGAATAGTAATTGCTTAGTAATATATTTAGGTTCTAATTCAGTTAATTGTTGGTAAGGTAAAAATGGCATAAATTAATTAACTTAATTCTAACATTTTTTCCAAAGGTCTTAGGGCGCGCAATCGAATTTCTTCATCTAAGTGAATCTGAGGCTCAAGCTTTTCGAGAGCCGACAGAACTTTTTCGAGTGTATTTAGTCGCATATGCGGACATTGGTTGCACAAACAGCCATTTATGCTGGGCAAAGGATAGAATATTTTATCGGGATTAAGTTTCTTTAATTGGTGTATAATACCTTCTTCGGTCGCTATTATGAACTCTTTGTTAGAGTTTTCGGTTGCAAATTTAATAATTCCACTTGTCGAACCAATATAATCGGCGTAGTGAAGAATGTTTTCTGGGCATTCGGGATGGGCCAAAACTAAAGCATTCGGATATTTCCTTTGTAGCGAAATAAGTTCTTTTTCTGAAAAGGTTTCGTGAACTTCGCAACTTCCGTTCCAGAGAACCATTTGCCTTCCAGTTTTTTTAATCAAATATGAACCAAGATAGCGGTCGGGGGCGAAACAAATGGGTTTGTCTTCGGGAACTGAACGTATGATTTTTTCAGCATTGCTCGAAGTACAAATAATATCGCTCATAGCTTTGATTTGAGCAGTGCAGTTTATGTACGAGATAATTACGTGGTTAGGATGATTGTCCACCCATTCCTTAAATTTATCGGGCGGGGCGCTTTCGGCAAGCGAGCAACCAGCCTTAAGGTCTGGAATTACAACAACTTTGTCGGGATTGAGGATTTTGGCCGTTTCTGCCATAAAGTGGACGCCGCAAAAAATAATTACTTCTTCGCTTACTTTTTGCGCAGCTTTAGCGAGTGCAAGTGAATCGCCGATAAAATCGGCTATATCTTGAATTTTAGGGTCTTGGTAGTAGTGGGCGAGTATAACTGCATTTTTTTCTTTTTTTAATTTATTTATTTCAAGAACAATTTCTTCCATATTTCTTAAAATTTTGTTAATTAAAAAACGATTTTTTCCATAAAATGTTGTTATTCCGCTTTTACTTTCAGACGAAAAGACTCCCTCACTCTAATAGGGAGCACAGGCTCCCCAGCCTGTGCATCTGAAGTAGCGACGGCACCCTTACCGTCGTCACAAAAGCAAGGATGCTTTAGGTACCTTATTCTACTACTATAGGAACAGTTTCGCTACCGCCACTCCATCGCAACAAGATGAAGTATATTCCGCTTGCGAGTTCACTGCAATCGACTTTCAATAATTGACTTTTAGGAGATTCTGATTCAATTTCTACTTTCGTGCCCAATTGCTTTTTTCCATAAATGTCGTAAATTTCGACTTTAAAATTATTGTCAATTAAATTGAAATCCAAGAGCAGTCGACAAGCCAAATATTTTCTTGTCGGGATTGGATATGGTTTAGAATGGTTTAAATAAACTCTACTTCTCCCATCATTTGATTCGACAGATAAGTATTCGGGTTGACTATAAACAACTTTTGCTAAATTAATTTCATATAAACTTGTAAAGGCAACAGAACCAACTTTTTTTAAAATATGAAAGTACGATGAACGCCTATCGCTTGTTAAACCTATTATATTAACTGAATTACTATTTAATAATTCGGAAACTTCTATTGAATCATAAATTCTAATATTTTCTATTCCTAAAGGAAAGTAGTATAACTTATTAGTTCTATACCCCCAAGCAAAAATTGTATCATTATGAACGAAAAATTCCATGCCCGAGGGTAAAGCATCAACTGAGTCCAGTGTCGATTTATCAAGATTATATTTATATAACTTAAAATATTCCTTCCCGGGACCAAGGTAAATAAAATTCTGAATTAGTAGGTATTGTTTGTAATGCAGTTCTAAATTATTATAATCTTTCAAAGAAGATAGTATTGTATCCCAGTTTCTCCCAAAATCTTCAGATTTAAGAAGAAAAGGGGTATCAACACTGAAAAAGATTGTATCTTCAAGTAATAAATCATATAATCTTATTTTTTTCTGGACGATTGAATCAATTACATTAAATGATTTATCGAAAAAGTAGCAATAAGAATCGGGTATTGTATCAACTCTTTTCCAAGTTCTCCAACTAAAAATAAATAACGCATCTTCATTTATTATTTTTGTAGCAACAATGTCAAAAGATATTGAGTCAAAATGCGAGATATAACTACGATAAAAAATTTTTTTTGAAAAACTTTTACCTAAATTACCAGAATAATGTATGATAAAATGAGTCGAGTCGTATATTGTTTTATACTTTGATTCATCGATTTTTATAGTGTGCGAAAAGAATTTTCTTCTTATAAATCCGAAAGTTCCATCGTTCCAAATTAAGAATTTATCCACACCATCGGGAAAGTTTTCGACGAAACGTAATGGAGGTAAAAAAGTTGCACCTTGGTTAAATGATATGAAAAAGTAGGGTCTATACCCCGTTAACACAACGATGGTATCTTGTCCAATAAATTTAATTTCCTTCTGCAAATTGCAAAGGGGTTTAAAATAACTAACTAATTCCCAACTTTGTCCATTATTTTTCGACTTCAAAATTGTTTTGTTTGGGCCAACAGCAATTATTAGCCCATCGTCTATTTTTACAAACATATTTACCTTGAATGTGTTCGGAACGGCATAATCTGGATTTTCACCTGTGAATGCTGGTACCATCCGGTCGAGCACTTCATCCTTATTAATTTCTACATCGTTCCCTGTTGAATCCACTTTAAAATATCTGACTGTGTAGTAATATCTAAAGTTTGTTGTATCCTTTATTCCTTTATGTGTTAGAAAATATGCAACACCATCAATTATTTGATATTCCTTTGTTAAGCGAATGTTCCTTGAAACAACTTCCCAATTTTCACCTAAATCTGTTGATTTTAGCAGATAATGGCGTATGTTATGGTCAGCATTTTCAGGATGTGTTAGTTGGGATTTGTTTTGATTTATACTTTCGGTTATTAAATACAGATTTGAATTGAACACTTTTAAATGAGAAATATCACGAACATCTTCTGCTCCTTTAAGAATAGTTTGATGGACATCAATAGTTGCAATTTCATTTGTTTCCAAATTAAATTTGTAAAGAAAATATTTGTTATCGATACAGAAAAGATAGTTGTTTAAATATACAATTTCGCTTAACGATGAAAATTCGAATTGTAAAATGATTTCGTGTTCTCTTCCGAGGCTGGAATCTAATCGAAATATTGAATTCTCACTAATAATATAGAAAAAATCTCCACCGAATGTGAAATCTTTTAACTTTGGCTCGTCGAACAAAGTTTTTTGTGTCCAATTAAAGCCATTATCGCTGCTTTTCAAAATAGAATATGGTGTTAAAGCATAAAAAACATTATTTATTGAAATTATTTTTAAAATATCGAGTCTATCGCCCAAAGAAATTTGTTTCCAAGTTTCGCCCTTGTCAGTCGAAAAAGTTATTATGCCATAGTTTCCATATGCAAGGATATTTTTTCCGTTATAAACGACCCCATTATAATCGGTGCTTACTCTATCTAAACGAAATGGTAGTTTATTGGTAGAGATTGCTGTCGAAAAACTAAAAGCCAACATTATTGCTGTAATTAGGAATTTTTGTAAAATTGAGTTTTTCATAAGCTCTCCAGAACTAATTTGTTGATAGAAATAAAATTTGACACTTGGGACAATAACTGTCCCCGGTTTCTTCTCTTAATATGGGCACTGACAAACATTGGCAACATAACAGTCCGCCTCCCAGTTTTGATGCCAAGTTAATCCCGGCGGTGGCAAAAGGGGTTTTGATGGTAAACAACTATTAGGGTTACCATAGGTTTGTGCCATCACGCAGTTAGATTCAAACATGCCAGTTTGTTGATTATAACAAATTTCTATTGTATATTGGCAATAATAGAAAAAAATACTGCAAGGAACCTCATAAAAGAAATTGCGCCAGTTGTTTTGTTCGTCTTTCCAAGCAACGTTAATTGTTTTTTTGCACATTGGATGTTCCACAACAGTTCTTAACTTTTGTCCGCAAGTAGGTATTAAACAAACAATTATTATAGAAACTCTGGCGGATTGCTTCCCAAACTACTTCAAAAGGTATTTCTCCTGTACAATCGGGACTTTGTGGATTGTCCCAAACGTAGAAAGTAATTTTAATGTTAGACGGGTCTGCTCCTGTTATTCCACACTTGTAGCAATAAACAATTCTAATTCTACAATCACCAATATAGGGTTGAATAATAATCGATTCGTTCCATCCTGGCGGACAATCTGCTCTGACATTATAATTTGATACAAAACCAAAAAGAAATGCAGTCATTAGAAAAAGAAAATATATTTTTTTCATTTTTACTTTATTCATCTGTTGGACAAAAATAATAATTATGTCTGGATTTGTCAAGGGAAAGAACTTGTTGTTACCGTGGAGAATGAGCATTAAGATTAATTCGGTTACAGAGTATCTCGACATTAAATAAAAAAGTAAAAAATCAGCATAAAAAAATTGAAAAAGACAAAATCTTCCGACTTTTGGATGAGCACGCACAAGCAAGATGCTTGTGCTACCGTTGGGTGCACAGGCTCCCCAGCCTGTGCATCTGAAGTAGCGACGGCATCCTTGCCGTCGTCCCAAAAGCAGGGATGCTTTTGCTACTTCGGAAGTATCGAAAGCATCATTGCATTCGAAAAATATTTTTTGAACACCCCTTTATCCCCTCTATAAGAGGGGAATTGGATTTTCTTTTTCCCCTCCCGTATAGGGGCGTAGGGGTGTTGAATGAAATTTTACAAGCACAAGCAAGATGCTTGTGTTACTATTTAGGCAGGCAAGATGCCCGCCATACAACTTGGAGAAGCAAAGATGCTTCTCCTACTTTAGGCTACCCAGCTTCGAAAGCAAAGAGCCAGCGTCTTTCTCGGAAATATTAAGTTGCTGTGTTTAGTTTATCATTGAGGGGGATTATTGTTTGTAACTGTTGCTTAAAAGCATATATTCAAGTGGAAATTTTTGAATTTCAAGTAATCTTGTGAAAACAAAATTTAATCGAAATGGTTTACAACAATTTTTCCTTTTTTGTATATTTGCTTTTTAATATAAGAGGACTAAATGAAACAAAGATTTGTTTTTTGTCTGATTGTAATTTTATTTTATAATAGTCCCATTTATTCACAAACTGAGAAAATCAAAGAGTACTTAAAAATGGTATCCGAAGGAAAAATTACAGAGGTTAAGCTTGCACTACCCGACTTGTTAGCTGAATATCCTAATG
>JAOADV010000022.1 GCA_026417135.1 Ignavibacteria bacterium | reverse complement strand
AGCTCGTATTGCTTGGGATGGCAGTTTCGACTTATCAGAGGCTATCGAAGGGATATACGATTCGATGGGACGAAAGGTAGAAGGAAAGGAGAGAATAAAGGTAATAGTAGGAGGTAAAGCGGATGCTCAAATAGAGTGGGAGTGCGAAGGAGTACCTTCTGGAATATACTTCATCGTTGTACGCTGGGAAAGTGGAAACGAAAGTATCCCCATAGTAGTAGAATAAGGTAACAAAAACATCCCCGCTTTTGGGACGCCGGCAAGGATGCCGTCGCTACTTCATTGCACAGGCTGGGAAGCAGAAGTAGGAAAAACATCCCTGCTTTTCCTAATTGTAGGGCGGGCATCTTGCAAGTTATTCCATAGATGCATAAAAGAAGAAAATTTTCTTTTCGTGGTTTTTTTTCTAACTTGTTATTTTTTGGGAAATACTATTTAATATTCTGTTTTATTTGAAAATTATATTCAAAAGTTATGTTTGACATTGTTATAGTTTTAATAAACTAAGCAGGGGTTCATTCTAATTGGAATTTTGACGCATTATGTTTCACCAAAAGAAAAAGGGGCAGTTTGTGCCCCCTTTTCTTGGTTTCTATCTTGAAAATTAGACTATTGCCGATGGAGGTGCAGGTTCGTCTGGTGAGCCAGCGTTTCGAGTTGGAACAAAGATTAAAACAAAAGCAACTACTAAAAATACGATAAGACTCAATAGGAAAGTTGGTTCTTTGAATACGACAAGTGAAAGTAGAAAGTCGTAATCAATAACAGCAACTATTGCAAAGAGGAGACCAGTAATTGCTTCGCCTGCGATTAAGCCAGCAGCAAGAAGAATTCCCACGTTTGAAATTCGAGTTTGTTGTGCTTCGTTGAAATTCTTTTTGGAGACAATTTTGTCCAAAATTCCACGGATTAAGCCACCAATAAAGATTGCAAAGGAGGTTTCCAAAGGTAAATACATTCCTACGCAAACAAGCATTGGGCTGCGAACTTTTAGAAGAATAAATCCAAAAGCCATAAGCATTCCGACAATAATTAGTGGCCAAGCCATTTCGCCGCCGACGATACCTTTTGCAAGTATAGCCATTAGTGATGCTTGAGGTGCTGGGTATGTTTTACCTCCAAGTCCTTCTCCTCCTGCAATACGGTCGCTTTCGTGTAAATAATAAAGTGGAAGGAACATAACAAAAGCAGCAAGAAGGACCCCGAACAAGTTACCAACTTGCATTTTCCAAGGAGTTCCACCTAAGATATGCCCTACTTTCAAATCTTGTAGCATTTCGCCAGCAACTGCCGAAGAAACGCAGATTACAGCAGCAACACCAAGAACTGCGGCAATTCCCGATGTGCCTTGAACTCCAAGAATTACAAGTAGCAGTGCAGCAACGATAAGTGTTGAAATAGTAAGACCGCTTATTGGATTGTTACTTGAGCCAATTAATCCAACGAGATAACCCGAAACCGCAGCAAAGAAGAAGCCCGCAAGTATCATAACTATGGTCGAGGCAGCTGCGGCGAGGACACTGTCGGAGAAGTAGTAATAAATTATAAATGTAGCAACAGCGGATAGAAAAACACCAATGAAAACCCATTTGAATGGGAGGTCTCGTTCGGTCCTTTCTTCGGACGAAATTCCACCAGCGGCTTTTTTTACGTCGCTGACTGCACGCGATAGACCAGCAATTAGACTTTTTCGCATTCTCCAAAGTGTGAAGCCTGCACTCATCAACATACCTCCAATCGCAACGGGACGGACAAAGTTTCGCCAAATGTCAACAGCAATTGGTCCCCAATCTTCCTCGTTTTGTATTGGTGTTCCAGCTTCTGCCATTATTCTTGCTATTTCTGGTCCGAGAAAGAAAAGTAAAAGAGGTACGAAAAGTCCCCAAGCAAGTAATCCCCCAGTAAAGTTTAATGCGGCAAGTGTAGGACCAATAATATATCCAACCCCCATATAGGCTGGGCTAACGCCAGGGGTTGTCAATAGTGCACCACCACTCGATTGGATAGTTCCGACTTTCCCTAATTTTAAGTTTTGTGGGATAAATGGGACGAACTTTTCCCAAGTCGGGGCGAAAAATTTAATTTGTTTTAAGAACTGTATTAGTCCTCCAAGTCCCATAGCCCAAAAGAGAAACTTTGCGCCGCTACCTCCGCGCTGACCAGCCTTGTGTATTTCTCCAGCTGCAACACTTTCTGGAAAGGGAAGCTCCCTATCGGAAACCATAACTCGTCGAAGTATAGCGACAAAAAGTATTCCGATGACACCTCCAATTAACATAATGAAACTCGACTCGAGATAATTTTGTAACGAAGAAAAGTCCGCCCATATTCCAACGATAACAAATGCCGGTATGGTAAATATGGCTCCAGCAGCTACGCTTTCCCCAATTGAACCAACGGTTCGAGCGAAATTTTCTTCGAGTATAGTTCGGTTTCTCCATAAACGAAGAAAAGCCATACTCATAACTGCAGCGGGATATGTTGCAGCTATTGTCATACCTGCTCGTAAGCCGAGATAGGCATTTGCCGCACCGAGTACGACCGACATTATTAATCCTAAAATAAGTGCCCTTAAAGTGAACTCTTTCATTTCCATATTTGCGGGCACAAAAGGTACATAAGGTTTGTTATTGTTCACATCTCCTCCTTATTTTTTGAACAAAAATTAAATCAAGAGTTGCTTCCAAGCAAAGTGTAATATATCGAAATTGCACAAATTCCCCCGATAAAATTTGTTACCGAAAAGTTTTCGTTTGGAGAATGAATGTTGTCGCCCGGTAGTCCAAAACCAATAAGCACAGGTGGTGCTTTCAAAACACTTTGGAAAGTCTCGCAAATTGGGATGGAGCCACCTTCACGAACAAAAACAGGTTCGACCCCGAAGGCAAGTTTTAATGAATCGCGTGCTTTTTGAACCCAAATACTATCGATAGGGGTTAGAACGGGGTTGCCACCACCCATTCTCTTTATTTCGATTTTTACTGTCGGTGGTGCGATTTCCAAAAGAAACTTTTCAATTTTTTCTGCAATTTCGACTGCGTCTTGGCGAGGTACAAGTCTTGCTGATATTTTTGCAACTGCATACGAAGGGATAATTGTTTTAATTCCTTCCCCAGTATAGCCCCCATAAATTCCATTAATTTCGATAGTTGGGCGTGCCCAAACCCTTTCCAAAACTGAATATCCGATTTCTCCGTATGTATTATTTATTCCAAGTTCGCTGCAATAAGTTTTTTCGGAAAATGGTAATCGTGCAAACTCTTTTCTTTCTTCTTCGCTCAACTCGATTACTTCATCGTAAAATCCCGGGACACACACCCTTCCGTATTTATCTTTTAGTTTTGATATAATTTCTGAAATAGCAAAAATTGGGTTATCGATAGCACCACCAAAAGAACCAGAGTGTAAATCTCGGTTAGGACCGATAACCTTAACTTCAAGAAAGGTAATTCCGCGTAATCCATAACAAATCGATGGAAGTCCTTCGGCAAACCATTCAGTGTCCGAAATAACAACGGTATCGCACTTAAGAAATTCGGGGTTCTCTCGTATAAAATCCTCTAAATGCGAATGTCCTGCTTCTTCTTCGCCTTCGAAGACAAATTTGATATTTGGTGCTTTTTCGGGATTAGTTCGAAGAATTGTTTCAATTGCTTTTAAGTGGATGAAAAGTTGCCCTTTGTCGTCGGAAGACCCACGCGCATAGATTTTGCCATCTTTCAAGAGTGGCTCGAAAGGGTCATTATCCCAAAGTTCAATTGGCTCGACAGGTTGTACATCGTAATGACCATATACAAGTATAGTTGGTGAGTTTGGGGAATGTAGATAATCGGCGTAAACTATTGGATGTCCATTGGTTTCGATAACACGAACATTTTCCAGACCCAACGAGTGGATATGGTTGGCTAACCATTTTGCACAGTTTCGAACATCTTCTTTGTGTTCACTTTGACTACTGATACTTTTGTGTCGTAAAAAATCGAAAACTTCGACGATAAACCTTTCGGAGTTATTATCGATAAAATTAATGTAACCTTGCATAATTTTCATTTTATGTAAAAATGACAAATTACAAAAAATGAATAAAAGATACATTCCGATTATTGAATTTTTTTGATGGTTGCTTAGTCTAATTTAAATAAATATTGCTTTGGTATCGAATTTTAATAGAATTGCTTATATAAAAGCGGTTTTGACAAAAAGTATTTTGAAAAATAAGGGTTTGGTCAATAAATTTCGGGCTGATTTTTACCTCTTATGATTTTGTATTTTACCTATGGTTCTTTGAAAGAAAGTAGAAAATTGAATTGTCTTTATTTTTTAGGGTTTTTGATTATGGCATTTTGCAAATTAGTTACGTATAAAAACCTAGACATTGTTGAAAAAATTGTTTAACATAAATTTCGTCTAACTCTAACTAATGGTAAATCATATTTTATATGAAGGTATCGTTTTATAATTTGGGTTGTAAGGTAAATTTTGCAGAAATTTCTCAAATTCAAAAGCAATTTGAAGAAATGGGAGCCGAAATCGTCGAGTTCGGAAAACCTTGCGATACCGTTGTTATAAATACTTGCTCGGTCACAAATATGGCCGACGCAGATTGTCGCAAGATAATTCGTCGTGCTTTGAGATTAAACCCGAATGCATTTGTAGCTGTAATAGGTTGCTATGCTCAACTTCGTCCAAATGAAATTGCACAAATCGAAGGAGTTGATGTAATATTGGGGACAAAATATAAATTTGATTTGCCAATTTTATTTGATAGATTCGAAAAGCAAAGCAAGCCAAAGATATTTGTTTCGGAACTCGATGAAAACTTACCTTACCATTTCGCTGTTAGTGTCGACAACGAAAGTCGAACACGTATTGTATTAAAAATTCAAGATGGGTGCGATTATCCCTGCAGTTATTGTACTATTCCTTTGGCTCGGGGGAGAAGTAGGAGTTTGCCATTTGAAATTTTGAAACAAAAAGTACAGGAATTGAACGATACAGAATACGAAGAAGTGGTAATTTCCGGAATTAATGTTGGTGAATACAAGGACCAATCGGGGAAAACGTTTGTTGATGTTGTTCGGTTTATTGAGGATTTTAAGCCAAAACAAAGATACAGAATTTCCTCTATCGAACCGAACAAGTTAAAAAAAGAAATTGTAGATACAATAGCTAAATCTAAAATATTCTGTCCCCATTTCCATATTCCGCTACAAAGTGGTTCCCCCGAAATACTTCGTGCTATGCGTAGAAGATATACAAAGGATTACTATCAAGAACTTATTTTGAGTATAAAATCAAAAATACCACATTGTGGAATTGGTGTCGATGTAATTACTGGCTTTCCTGGTGAAACCGATGAACACTTTGAACAAACCTATGAGTTTCTCTTGAATTTGCCAATTACATATTTGCACGTTTTTACTTATTCCGAGCGGGATTGGACTCCAGCAGCTGCTATGACTGATAAGGTTCCACATCATATCCGAAAGGAGAGAACTAATGTGCTTCGAAAACTTTCTTCTCTCAAACGGTATGAGTTTATGCGTTCTCAGATTGGAAAATCATTTACCGTTATACCCGAAGAGTTTTTAGATGAAAAAATGGTTTGGAGAGGCTGGACAGAAAATTACATTCGTGTTGAATTTTCTGCTTCGCAGAACTTACAGAATCGTCGAGTTTTGGTTTCCTTAGAGAAAATTCAAGGTGAAACTGTTTGGAGTAGATTACTTGAATAAGTAATTTAACTTACTTAGTTTAATTATCTGTGAAAGAGGAGATTTCTTTGTAATTTTGTTATTTAGTTAGAGAAAAGTAAAAGTTATGTCGGTCAGAGTGCGTTTTGCTCCTTCGCCTACTGGTTTCCTACACGTTGGAGGGTTACGAACAGCATTGTACAACTATTTTTTTGCCCGCCAGAATAATGGAAAGTATGTCTTAAGAATAGAAGATACAGACCGTTCTCGCTACGTCGAAGGCTCAGTCGAAAATCTTATCAAGTCTCTTACTTGGGCTGGGATAGAGTTTGACGAAGGTCCTCATATCGGAGGGGAATTTGGACCATATATTCAATCGGAAAGATTAGAAATTTATCGATATTGGGCACATCATCTGGTGGAAATAGGATGTGGTTTTTATGCTTTCGATACCTCCGAAGAATTGGAGCAGGCTCGCAGTGCATATCCACATCACGAATTTAAGTACGAGCGGTATAAGATGCGAAATCAATTTACCTTAGGTGAAAAAGAATGTAAGAGTTTAATCGAAGCAGGTGTTCCATATGTAATTCGACTAAAAGTACCAGAAAACGAAGAAGTCCGATTTGTAGATATTATTCGCGGAGAAATTGTTGTCAACACTAAAGAAGTCGATGACCAAATTTTGTTGAAATCTGACGGTTATCCAACTTACCATTTGGCAAACGTTGTCGACGACCATTTAATGAAGATTACTCATATAATTCGTGGTGAAGAGTGGTTGCCATCTGTTCCAAAGCATATTTTGTTGTATAAAGCTTTTGGTTGGGAAATCCCTCGGATGGCTCATCTTCCATTATTGTTAAACAAGGATAAAACAAAACTCAGCAAAAGGCAAGGAGATGTAGCTGTCGAAGATTATATTGAAAAGGGATATTTCCCCGATGCCTTTGTTAATTTCATTGCCTTACTCGGATGGAACCCCACCTCTGACAGGGAAATTTACGCTATGGAAGAGCTTATCGAAAAGTTCCAACTTGAAAAAGTTAACAAATCGGGTGCGATTTTTGATGTCGTTAAATTGGATGCGATTAACGCTAAATATTTATATTCGAAATCTCCAGTGGATTTAGCTCCTCAACTACGGGATTGGCTTACTAAGCGAGGTAAGAATGGAGGTAAGTTCTCGTTAGCTTACCTCGAAAAAGTTGTTATTTTGCTAAGAGAAAGAGTGAAGAAACTTCCAGATATCATTGATTTTGCGCCCTATATGTTTGAAAAACCTAATAGTTACGATTTTGATTATTTTATAAAGCATTGGGATGATAAGGTTGAAGTGTATCTCCGAGAAATTTTAAACTTTTTGAAAGTAATTGAAGATTTTAATCATCACGTACTCCATGAGCAAATAACTTGTTATTTAAGCGAAAGACAACTTAAATTGAAGGATATAATTCATATATTGCGTTTGGCTATTACTGGTTTATCCTATGGTGCTGGGATGTTCGAAACTATGGAAGTCCTTGGAAGGCAAGAAGTTGTTGAGCGACTTGAACACTTCCTCGAGGTGGTTTTGCCAGAACTTAGAACAAAGTCAAATGAAAAGTTTTAAATTTTTCTTGATTTTCATTTTGCTTTTTTCTTGCAATAGTCCCAAGTATCCTTTTTGTTTAAATGAGAAAACTCGTGAAATAAAAATAACTTGGGGAACCAAATATACCACCACAAATAAGCAAGAAATTTTCACATTGAGCGCGGATGGGAAAATATACTATGCCAATACTTATGGAAAGAAAAAACACATTGTAAAGTTAAACGAAACTCAATTTTGTAACCTTTTAGACAGAATCAATGAAGCAATTTTAAAGACGCAAGTGATAAACGAAGTAGGAGATACTTTAAACTTTATCACTTATGAAAACCCAAACATTGGAGTATTCAGTAATGCAGTTTGGAATCCACGTTTTGCAACAAAAAATAGCCGACACTTTCGTGAATTGTACGATACATTGAAGACACTGACTTTTAAATAAAAAATATTAATTTTGTATAATATTGTGTATGTATTTGCAGTGAGGTAAAAAATGCAAATCCTTATTTCTGATGATAACTATGATTTTACTTCGACTATTGCCGAAATTGTCCAGAATTTTGGTTACGAGACACACGCTGTTTACACGCCCGAAGATACAATCCAATATCTTGATAAATTTGGCAAAAAAATTAGTGCATTACTTTTAGACATCGAGTTCGGTCCCGATACAAATATGAATGGGATTGACGTGCTTGAATATGCCCGAAGAAACCATCCTTTTGTCCCAGTTATTATGATAACAGGAAAAGGGACTATCGAAACAGCTGTCAAAGCGACTAAACTTGGAGCTGTGAACTTTATTGAAAAGAGTATTGTAAGCGCCGAAAAACTTCGGGAAGTGCTCGATTCGGCTATTAGTTCATTAGGACAAAAAGATAAGTCTGAAATACTCAACTTTTTACGAACTAATGGTATTATTGGAAGTTCAGAGAAAATTTTGGAAATGGGTTATAGCATAATCCGTTTTGGAAGAACAGATTTAAATGTTCTTATTTATGGTGAAACAGGTACTGGTAAGAAACTTGTCGCACAAGCAATACATAATGCAAGTAGGAGAATTCGAAAGCCTTTTGTAGTTGTCGATATACCTAATATTCCTCGCGAGCTTTTTCAAAGTGAATTATTTGGTCACGTAAAAGGAGCTTTTACTGGGGCTTCAATGAACAAGGAAGGTCTGTTTCAAAAGGCTAATGGTGGAACTTTGTTTTTGGATGAAATTGGGGAATTGAGCCTTGAACTTCAAGCTTCTCTGTTGAATCCCATAGAAGAGAAAATTATTCGAAAAATTGGTAGCAGCGAAAACGAAGAAATCGATGTTCGAATTATTTCGGCGACCGATAAAGACCTATCTACTAATGTTTCGCAAGGTTCCTTCCGTAGCCAACTTTATCACCGATTGCGTGAGTGCGAGATTCAAGTTCCTCCCTTGCGGGAAAGAAGGGAAGATATTCCAGAAATAGTTCAACATTATCTTGCAAAATATAATATAGAGACTGGACAATCTAAGTTCTTTTCACCTTCTGCGATTGAATTTCTACAAGAACAGGAGTGGTACGGGAACGTTCGTGAGCTAATCAACACAATTCGAATTGCACGCGAATCGACAGAAAAAGAGACAATAGAAATTCCAGATTTAAAGAAAGTACTTGGGAAACGGATAGATAATGAGAATGGTGATATTAATAAAGAACCTAAACCTAATATTACAACTTCTGGTGGAATTAAAGAAGATATAGAAAGGGTGGAGAAAATGAAAATCGAGCGAGTCCTCGAAATTTGTCGTGGTAATGTAAGCAAAGCAGCTGCCACCCTTGGTATTAGTCGCGAAACTCTACACAACAAAATCCGAAAATACAAGATAAACCCAAGCATCTATCGAAATAGAGAATAAAAACCCAAACTTTACATAAATTTTAGAATTTTTGATAATCTTGTAATGAACATTGAATAGCAACTTTTTAAATAAGGGTTAAATTTTCAATTCAATCTCTTACTTATTGGCTAAAATTTCGTAAATGAAATACTTGTTATATGACATTATTGAATGTAAGGTAAATTATTAACGTTATTCATTAGGCTGAAATTGCTTATATTTCGATAATTCGACTATTTCAATTGTTAGAGATAGTTTTCCTTTGTTATTGTATTAAGGGAGAAATGCGAAGAATCTATCCCAATTCCCCACGCTTGTAATATTTTATAACAACAATTGAAACTGCTATGATTGAGGAGAATAAAAGTGTGAACAACATAAGTAGAGGGCGATTTGGGAAAACTTGCGAAGTCGGTACGGTTGGCACATCGAGAACGTCGACAGCGGGAATTTCTGTTTCTTCTTGTATGGTTTCTTGGTAGCGTAGAGTTTCTAAGAAAATGTTCACTTGTTCTAAAATTTTTTGTTCACGCACAAGCGAAGCATATTGGCGTGCCAGAGATGGTAGTTTCTCCAATGGTAAAGCAAATGCTTCGGTGCCAGTAAGTCCGCCGGATTGAACTTTTTGGTATTGCTCGCGTAGTTTGTTGATTTTTTCTTTTAAGGTTCTAATTATTGGAGAATTTGGCTCGTATTCTGTGCTAAGTATTTGGTATTCTATTTCAGCTTTTGATAATTCACTTCCGATTTGAATTGCAGAAGTAAGTATAGCTTGGCTTTGCGATTCAAACCCAATTATTCTGTTGGCTTTACTGAAATTTTCTAATTCCAGTTCTATTTTAGTTAACTCGTCCTTCTTTTGTTTCAAAAGGTTTTCTATAAGAACTCTTTTCCTTTTTGCTCGGGAAGAAATTCTGCTGTGAACAAGGGTATCGAGCGATTCAAGTGAAAGTTGGACTAAAGATGCAACAGCCTTGGCAGCTTCTTTTTTTTGGGAAGAGCTTGGGAAAAAGCCAGTCCAAACACTCCCAGTGATAACAAATAGCCCCGACTGTTTTAAGTCGACATTAATCGATTTATAAATTAGTTTAACAAGTTTGGATGAATCTAACCCAGAGAAAATTGAGAATTTTTGGAATTCTGGGTGTTTTGAAATTGTTTTTGCAAGTTCTCTACTTTTAAGCATTTCGTAGTATAATTGAATTTTGCTTGCGCGCGTCGAACCAAAAAGTGGAACATTCGAGAAGGATTGAAGAAATTCTCTTAGCCCACCTCCGATAATTTCTTCTGGTGGCAACAATGTCGCTTTTACTTCGTATCGATGTGGTATCAAAAAAGAAATTAGCAAAACGAAAACGAGGGAAATGATTATGAATCCAAGAACAAATTTATAATGCTTGACTATTAATTTTAAAACTTTTACGAAGAAGAAATCGAATGTCTGTTGTTTTTCTTCCATTCTTTTACCTTAATCTTGTGAAGGCAAGGACAACACCAGCTATAGTTAAAAGTTGTGTTGTAATGGTTAATGCTGTTGTAAATATCTCGAAGAAGGTTAATTCCTCGCGTGGAGGGACAAGTATGTTGTCGCCCGGTTCGATGGTATAATTAAGGTCCTTTGCAAGGAATTGTTCGCCTTTAGACTTCACAACCAAAGTTGCATCTTCTTCGGCTCGGAATCCGAAACCTCCAGCTAATGCTATGTAATCGAGGTAGTTGTATTGAGGCTTGAAAGCGACTAACCCCGGATTGTTGACTCGGCCTTGTATGTTAACAAATTCATTCTTTTTTGGGACAAAAATAGAGTCCTTATCTTGCAAAATGATATTGTCGTCGCTTTTTGGGTCTTGTAGAACACGTTTGAAATTCACCGACATTAGTCCTTTTCTTTCGTTGACCCGAGACAAGAAGTATTTATATTCATTTTTGGACATTTCGGAAGGTGGAATTCTTGATAATCGCTCCATTTCTGGGTCAACAACATCGAAAAGAGATTGCCGAATAAAGCGGATACGCTCTATGTCTGCATCTTTGGTCAATCCACCACACTTTTTTAAGAGATCAGAGATTCTGAAAGTTTCTTCGTCGATTGCGTATTTCCCTGGATAGACAACTTCGCCTTCAATACTTACATTTTTTGGTTTTTCCCAATTTTCAATTTTTCTTACAAAAATTCTGTCGCCAAGTTGGAGTGGGATATCTTCGAATCGTTTGTTTAAACTGGGATTTGGATTGTGTCGCCAATTGTTCAAATTCAAAATCTTGATTTCAATCGAGTTTGGGTCTCGTAATCGAACAAACTCAACTGAATCGAGAAAAGATAGTTCGGTAAAACCTTGGGCGAATTGGATAAGGAAAGAAAGAGAATCACCCTCTTTGTATTCGTATTTGCCGGGCTTACGAACTTCGCCCAGTATTTCGACAAATTCGTTTTCCGTAGTATAAGGTACTATTATATGGTCTCCACCCAGCACGTAAGGATTCGCATTTTTGTCGCTTAGATAAAAGTATTTTAACAAATCAACTTGAATTTTTTCTGAACTTCCGTTTCTTAAAAGCACAATTTTTCGCAAAGATGCGTTTTCTCGGAATCCACCAGCTTTGTCGATAACTTCGGAGACTCGGTCGGTACTGGTTGCAGCAACAATCGAAGGCTTTTGTACGGCCCCAGAAACGGTTACTTTAAACTTTCGAATACTTTTAAGAAGGACACTGACTTCTGCCATCCGGAAAGTATTTTTTACTTTCGAAACGATTAACTCTTCGGCTTTGGCGAGTGTAAGCCCTTTTAAAGAAATAATTCCAATTTCTGGGATGGCAATTTTCCCTTCGGGCGAGACAACAGCTTCGAATTCTCGTGGTCTGGTTGTTATGATTGAAATTAACAGCACATCTTGGGGCCCCAGTATATAGGTATTAGGGTCAATTTCTGTTTCAATCAAGCCTTCCGTTTCTTTAATTATTCTTTGCCCAGTTTGGAATGCAAGAGTGTCGACAAGATTAGGGCGAACCCCAGTAATAATATAGTTCAATATGGGCTCTTCCCGTGGGGTTCTTTGGCAAAAAATGTATATCGGGAATAGAATAATTACTATAAGATATAAGACACTTTTTTTCATATTAGTAAACTTTAACTTACAAAACTAACAAATTAAGCGTTGAATCATTAAACTTTTGAAAGTTTTTAATTATTCCTTTTCCTCTTCTTGTCGCTTTTTGTATTCTTCGATCAGCTTTTGTTGAATTTGTGGTGGAACAACTTGATACTCTGCGAAAGATTGAGTATGTGTAGCTTTAGCTTGGGTCATTGAACGTAAAGCAGTGGAATACTTATCTAACTCGGCTAAAGGCATTCGTGCTTTTATTTTTTGATATCTACCTTCGCCTTCGATACCAATAATGACTGCACGTCGACTTGGCAAATCACTCATAACATCGCCTACAAATTCTTCGGGGACTTTAATTTCGACATTATATATTGGTTCGAGTATTTTTGGTTCTGCTTTTACGAAATTTTCTTTGAATACCATCATTCCAGCAGTTTTGAAGGCAGCTTCGTTGGAGTCGACTGGATGCATTTTCCCATCGTAAATGATAACACGGATATCGCGAACGAAAGAACCCGTTAGTGGTCCTTCTTGCATTTTTTCCATAACCCCTTTCAAAATTGCCGGCATAAATCTTTGGTCGATTACACCGCCAACAATACAATTAACAAATTCCAGCTTACCGCCCCAGTCGAGGTCATATATGTCGCGAGCACGGAGCGAGAATTCACTCGGAATTGGTGCATTTTCTACATAAGGTTCTATTAGCATATGCACTTCTGCAAATTGGCCAGCTCCACCAGTCTGTTTTTTGTGCCGATAAGAACCACGAACTTGTTTTTGGATGGTTTCGCGGTAAGGGACACGTGGTTCTTTAAATTCGACTTCAACTTTATAGCGATGTTCCAATCTCCATTTTGCAACAGAAAGATGTTGCTCACCTTGCGCGTAAAGTATTATTTGGCGTAATTCTGGTGAGTGCTGAACGATAAGAGATGGGTCTTCAAGATGTAAACTGTTCAAGGAAGTTCCAACTTTTTCTTCCTCTCCTTTAATTTTAGGAGCAACTGCAATTCTCACCCTTGGGTTCGGAAATTCTATTGGTTCGTATTCGATATTGAAGCCTTTTTCGTGCAAAGTATGATTGATTTGGGTTACCTTAAGCTTGACTGTTGCACCAATGTCGCCCGCATTTATTTGAGTAATTTCGACTCGTTTTTTTCCGTTAATTAGAAAAATCTGATTCAATCTTTCCAATTGTTGTTTCTGTTCGTTCTGTAAGTCGATACCCGGATAAATTTTCCCAGTTTGAATTTTGAAGAAAATCAAATCACCAAGATGTGCTTCGCTTGTTAACTTAAAAATAAAAAGGGATGGAGGTGAATTTGGGTCCACCGTTTGAATATTTCCTGAACTTGTGAGTCGCCCTTCTACTTCGTCGGGCGAAGGACAAAAGTTTACGATAAAGTCAATAAAGTAATCAGTTCCGATGTTGTTTTTGGAACCAATGCATAGAACTGGGAAAATTTCTCGGTTAATAATAGCAGTTTTCAAAGCGGTTGTTAAATTTTCGTCGTCAATTGTTCCTGTTTGGAAATAAATGTCCATCAAGGCTTCGTCGGATTCCGCAATCATTTCTAATAATTCGTTTCGAAACGGTTCGATTTTTTTTAAGTCGCTTTCGGGAATATCTTTTATTGTTGCTTTTCCTTTATCATCGTTATATTCGTACAGTTTAAGGTCGAGTATGTTGTAGAAAGATTTGAAAGAAGGTCCAACTGACACTGGGATATGGAAGGCAATTACTTTACGCCCAAATATTTCACGAAGTTGAGAAAAGGTATTCGTAAAATTTGCTTGGTCCAGGTCGAGTTTGTTTATAGCAAAAATAGTAGCAAGTTTAAATTTTTGCGAATAATTCCAAGCATTTTCTGTACCAACCTCTGTTCCGTTTTGAGCATTAACAAATATCACAGATGTTTCGACGACATTAAGTCCAGCAATCATTTCTGCAATGAAATCGTCAGTTCCCGGTGTGTCGATGATATTAATTTTTTTATTGTCTTTTTCAATGAAAAGAACCGAAGATAGAACGGAAGACTTTCTTTCGTGTTCAATCTCGTTGAAATCGGACTGAGTTGAATTTTCTTCGATTGTCCCTCTGCGGTTGATGGCACCAGTGTTGAACAATAAACAATCGACAAAAGTTGTTTTTCCAGTATTAAAGTGCCCTGCGAGTGCAATGTTCCGAATTTGCTTAGTTTCGTAAATGTTCATTTCCAACCTCAATAAAGAAATTGAATAAATAAAAAATTGCAATATATTGAATTTTAGCAAGATAAATTATATGATTAGGTTAATTGTTTTCGAGATTTTGGAACAAACTTTTTGCTTCTTCATTTTCTGGTTCAAGCTTTAAAGCCCATTCGAGCATTCGTTTTGCTTCTTCTTTTTCGTTGATTAAGACGAAACATTTTGCTGAACCAATGTATGCGGAAGCATTATTTTGATTTAATTTTATTGCTTCTGTAAACAATTTGATAGCCGATTCCTTGTCGTTAAGTTCGAGGAAGATATTGGCAATATCGACCAAGATTAAGTCGAGCGAATTACCTAAAACTGAATTGAATTTTTCGTTGTTCCAGCGCGAAACCAAACTTGTGTATGATTCAAGAGCTTCTATTAAGTTTTGGTTAAATACTTCGATACGAGCTCGAAGGTAAAGGCTATCAATGTTATTTGGCGAAATTTTTTCGATTTCTTCCAGATATTTAATTGCTTCGTTATGTCTCCCCGAAAGGATTTCTATAATTCCACATCTAAGTAATGTAAAGACTTTAAATTTTGCTGGTAATGAGTTTATGTTTGCTATTACTTGTTCGAGGATTTTCTTTGCTTCCTCCAACTTGCCATTGAAAAATAACTCTTCTGCATTACCCAAAAGAATTAGCGAATCTTGTTTATCTCTCAATCTATGCATCGCCTTTTGAGCAAGATTTTTGCCATACAAAGCATCGACACGAGAAAGTAGTTTCATAGTCGAGCGTTTCCAAGTCCAATATGTTCTTGCGTAAGAAGAGGCAAGTATGCCTCGGACAACGATATCAGCTGGATTTTGATAAATTGCTTGCATCAAAGAAGTAAGATAATCTACGTCTGGTTCGAGAAGGAATGATTCCCCAACAAGTGGGTCTTGGTCAATTTCGTTTCCAATCGATATTTTGTACGAAGGGATTTTCCAAGCGAAAGAATCGAGGACAAAATCTTCTGTTGCACCACCTTCTGTTACAATAACTGGTAATCCGCAAGCCATAGCTTCCAAAGTTGGCAACGAAAAACCTTCGCCCCGGTACGGTGAAACGAAAACATCGCAAGCACGATATAAACTTGCCATCTCCTCTTCGTTGAGATATTCTTTGATGTAAATAATTTCTGGTGCATTTGATGTATTTTTTACCTTTTCTACCATTTCTTCGCCAGTTGCAAGTTTTTTGTAGAATGATTCTGTTCCCATATCCTTTACTACAAGTGCAACGTCGTCGTTTGCATTGAATGCACTGAGATAGCTTTGTAGTAATACGTCGAATCCTTTTCGGTAAATTGTTCCACCGACGAAAAGGAATTTTAATTTTTTGTTCGTTTGCAAAGGATAGATTGGTCCTGCTGGTTTAAACAAGTCTGGGTCGATACCATTTGGAATTACTTGAACTTTGTTGAAAGGCAAGCCACTATTTAAAAATGCTTGACGGGTATAATTGGAAGGAACCCAAAGTTCGTCGGCATATTGGAAAAATTCGAAGAAGCGTCGAGGCAATGTTGTAAATTCCCAAGGTTGGATAATAATCCATTTTGCACCTTTCGGTGGTTCAGATTTTGGGGGCCATTGATGTCTTATCCAAATGTAAGGAAGTCTTTTTATTTCCTCTTGGGTCTCTTTTTTGTACCGAATATCGTATTTGCGTAACTTTTCATATTTGGGGTTACCATCGGGAAGAAACTGTTCGCTTTCGTATGGGATTATTGTAAGTTCAGCAACACCGCTGTCAATAATGTTCGAACAATGTTCGCGATTAATTAGTGCCAGCGAATGATAAACGAATTGAGAACCTTCCCAAACAATGTTTAGCTCGGGCTTAATTTCAGTATATTTCTCTTTGTCTTCTTCTGTGGAAAAAGGTAATCCAATTTTTCCCTCCTTTTGTTCATCAGATACTTTTTTAGTTCCAAATACAATTGATTCTAGGTCTTTTAAGTCGAAAAGTGACTCCTCTTGAACTTTTGGGGAAACTTCGTCAAACTGAGTTTCAGATAATTTTGTTTGTGAAGATTCTTGCTCTTTGGCGATTTCGTAATCTTTTGGTTCTGCTTCTTTGAACAATAAGGAACTTTCCTCTATAAATTCTTCCAATGAAAGTGGTTTTCGAATCTTCACTTCTATTGTATAGTAAACATTATCTTTTGTCTCTTTTGTCTGTTCAAGCTTTAGTACTTCGAATCCAAGTTGACGAATTACTTCTTTTACATCCAGTTCTGTTATCGCTTGTTCAGTAAAACGATATGTTTCAAGTTTTTTCTTCGAAAGCAGTTTATTAGTTATTGTCAATTCATAATCTTTTGGATTTTTTATCTTATTGTCGATTAAATCAATGTAAATTTTTTCGAGGTGATTAACAAAGGACTCAAAAGAATGTATCGGTTCCAAGTTGTTTCTCATTTTTTCGATAGTTTCTGAATTGAGGTTACAGTATTGTATCGCTGTTACCAAACTATCGACGGAGTTGTAATCATAGAGGAAACCATTTACACCATTAACGACAAAATCGGGAATACCACCAATATTTGGTGCAATTATCGGAAGTCGCATAGCGTTCATTTCGAGCAGTACTAATGGTGCACAATCTTTAATTAGGGTTGAAACTATTCCTATGTCGTTTAAAGTTGCAATTTCTTCCAATTGGTTCAAGGTATATTCGCCTTTGAAGTTTACTATATTTTTTTTATCAATTTTTTTCAGTTCTTCAAGATATTTAATAGAAGCAAATCCGTAGATATTAAATTCCACGTCGTTTGGTAAGAAATGCTGAGCTGCTTTGACTATTAGTTCTACGTTTTTTAAAGGTATTACACTACCAATGTATGCAAATCGAAGTTTTTCTTGTAGTTTTCTTGTGGACTCAAGATTTAATTGCTCGCTCTTCCAAAGCTTATCGACGATAGGCGAGGCTTGGTGGACGACGATTATATTGTTCCCATTCTCGGAAAATTCGGATAAAACCTCTTGTTGTGGTCGCGAAACAGCAAGGACAAGGTCGAAATATTTATTTATCAAGTCTTTGGTCAGTTCTTGTCTTTTTCGGAAAAATTCTCTTTTATTAGGCAGTTTTTGTATAAGAGACGAGTTCTCGAAAAAATCGACCGAATGCCAAAGTGTTCTGTCGCTTTTTATCATATATAGTTCTGGGTCGATAAGATAATAATTATGCGGGGTAAAGACACAAGGGATTTTATATTCTTTTGCAATTTTTGGTAACGAAAGTGTTAATCCGTGTAGGTTATGGAAATGAATTAAATCTGGTTGTAAAAGTTCTAAGGTTTCTTTGAACAATTTTTCTATGTTTGGGTCGGAAATTTCTCGTTCGGGGTTTTCTGGGTCGTTAAAAAACCCCGGGCGATTGGCAACTCCAAATAATTTTATCTTTCCTTCTTGATGCGTTTCAAGAAAGTAAAGCGGTTTGTTTGGGTCAAATTTCAAAGATGCGTAGAATACCGAGACATTCCAACCTTTATTGGCTAATTCTTGGGCGATAGCTCTTGGAAGAGTTGTTCCACCTCCAGAATCTTTCCAACCAAACATAACAAAAAGAATTTTTTGGGATTTTTCCACGGTTTCCTCTCCAATGTTTTCGATAAGTATTTTAGATAAAAGTGCATTGTTTGGTATTATTCCAAAAGGAATTTTACTATTATCAAATGTTTGGACACTTTTCAAAGTCGATTGTGCCCATTGTTTTTGCATTTCGGTGAACAATTCGGAATGTTTTTCGATAATTTTAGCCTTGTTTTCTATGTCGATTAAAATATTTTCTGAATATGATGGAATCAAAGAGAGTTTTGTCCTATGAAGAGGTTCTGGAATTCTTAATCCAGAAATTCCATTTTTTGCTATTCGCAAAAGTAACTCCCATATCGAATAAAAAGTGGGAAAGCTTGCATCGAAACCACCAAAAAGCAAAAAAGTTTGTCTTTGTAAGAAAATAAAGCTCGAAACAAGGTTAAACTTTTTGAGCTTGTCGAAGGAATAATCGGGTAGTTGTATAATTCTATTTTGTTCACAATCGTAAAAGTCGCAATATATGAACAAATCGGTTTGTGGATGTTTGGATAGTTGTATTAATTTACTAATGCAGTTAGGTGTTATTTCGTCGCCAGCGTAAAGATAGCAAATATATTTTCCAACAGCGATTTCCCACATTAAGTTTCGTAGTTCAACTTCTTCGTTTTCAAGAAATTTCCTTGTGGATTTGATGATTTCGATGTTCGTCGAGGATTGATGTTGAATAGAAAGGAGACAACGATAAATATCTTCTTCACTTGCTTTTTCTGGTGTAAGTAGACAAATCGAAACCAAATCGTTTAAACTGTTCGAAAAGTGATATGGCAAATGTTGAAGAATTTTGAGAGGTACAATTTGTATGTTCTTGTTTCCAAATTTTTGCACGATTTTATCAAATACGCGTTTTTCGAATAATGGGTTTTGGAAGTCATTGTATTCTTGCTCGTCGATATCAATAAATTTAAGACCTAAAAATATATCTAATTTGTCTGCTTGAATTTTTCTTTCGAAAACATTTTTCCAAAATTCCTTTTGAAATGTATCTTTGTTTTTGATTTTGGACAATAAATCTCTAAAGGTATTCTTCCGCACGAGAAGAAATGGGGGTAATAAGCTTTCGAATTCACTGAACAAGGAAATTTCATTGGGGAACAAACTTGCAAAAGTTGTTTTGGTATTTTGGAAAACGTCTTTTGCGTTTGGAGACAATAAAACATCAGTATAAACTGCCGAAACGAAGCTGTTGTTAAGTAAATATGAAGACATAAGATTTAAGGCATCGGGACGAAGCGAGATGATTTCTTCGAAACTGAAAAAAATCAAGTCGGAATTTGCTCTTTCAACAGCAAAACGAAGTTTTTCCGGGTATGTTAAGTCCACAATATGAGAAACAATGTTCGAATCGTGGAACCACTTATTTATTGAGTTAAGCTCTTTGATATTTTCTGAACTTTCGGAAACGACAATTATTTCTAAATTTCCATCTTTAAAAAGTGTTTGAGCAAGTAAATTAATTAAGTTTTTCCTAAACCTTTCTTTGCAAGGCTGGATAAGAATTGCAGTAGCTATTTTTTTGTTTGATTCCATTAAAGTTTAAGAAAATGGCTAATATTGTACATATTAGTTTAAAAATTTAAAATTTTACATAAAGTTTTTAAAAAGCAAAATATATACCATAAGTCCTTTTTCAATCTTTTATTGAAAATTTCGTAATATAATATTTTATTTTTAATTCAAATTTAATAATGGATATTAACGAACTTAACGACCAACGGTTGCGAAGACGAGAAGAGCTTAAATTTTTTGAAGAAAAGGGTATCGAACCTTATCCATATTCTTATAGTACAACTCATACAGCTAAATTTATTTTGGAAAATTTCGACGATACTAATCCAGCTCCCTTATCGAACGTATCTATTGCTGGGAGAATTATGACTTTTCGTAGAATGGGGAAAGCCACTTTTTGCGACCTACAAGACGAAACTGGCAGAATACAAGTTTATTTCCGAAAGGATGATTTACCCGAAATGTATGATTTGTTAAAATATTTAGATATTGGCGACATAATCGGGGTCGAAGGCTTTGTGTTCAGAACGAAAATGGGTGAGATAACCGTACACACACGAAATTTCACTTTGCTTTGCAAGTCCTTAACCCCAATTCCTGTTCCTAAAATCGAGGAGGATGAGAAAGGAAACAAGATTGTTCACGACCAGTTCACCGACAAAGAGCTAAGATACCGACGTAGATATGTTGATTTAATAGTAAACTCAGAAGTTCGGGAAGTTTTTCGAAAACGCGCAAAAATTATTTCTTTTATACGAAACTATCTTGATAATCGGGGATGGTTGGAAGTTGAAACTCCCATATTACAGCCAATTTACGGAGGTGCAACAGCCAGACCTTTTATTACTCATCACAATGCACTTGATATTGATTTATACTTGCGTATAGCAGATGAGTTATATTTAAAAAGATTAATTGTTGGTGGGTTCGAAGGGGTCTATGAAATTGGCAAAAACTTTCGCAACGAAGGTATGGACAGAATGCATAACCCAGAATTTACTGCATTGGAAATTTATGTTGCCTACAAAGACTATTTCTGGGTTATGGAACTTGTCGAAGATTTATTAAATTCTTTGGTTTTGAATATTTTTAATTCTGATAAAATTGTCTATAACGGTACGATTATTAGTTTCGAAAAGCCATTTCAAAAAGTTGATATGTTCGACTTGTTCACTAAATTCATCGGAGAAGATTTGCTGAGCAAAGATGAGATAGAGCTTTTTAAGATTGCTAAAAGATTAGGGCTTGAATTACCTGAAAATTCGAACAAGGTGAAAATTTTGGATGAGATTTTTAGCGAGATAATTCAACCAACTCTTATTCAACCAACTTTCGTTAAGGATTATCCCATCGAAATGTCTCCGTTAGCGAAAAAACATCGAAGTAAGCCGGGTTTAGTCGAGCGATTTGAATTGTTTATTTGCGGATTCGAAATTGCCAATGCTTTCAGCGAATTAAACGACCCGCGAGACCAAAGAGAACGTTTCGAAGAGCAGGCTAAACTAAGAGCAAAAGGGGACGAAGAAGCTATGGTTCTGGATGAAGATTTTATTTATGCACTCGAAGTTGGGATGCCTCCTACTGGTGGTTTGGGGATTGGTATCGATAGACTTGTTATGTTGTTAACAGACCAAAAATCTATTCGCGATGTAATACTTTTTCCACAGATGAAGTTGGAGCCAAAAAATTTATAATTATGTTTCGACTTATTTTCGAATCTATTTTGTTGTTGTTGCGTTGGAACTATTTTTTTATCCAAAAGTTTCGTTTAGCAAGGACCAGCGAAGAACTTGCTATTCTTTCGGTATTTGTGCTTTCGTTTTTTTTTTCGTGCCTATTTGCCTCTCTACTTTTGTTTGCCCAAGTCGAAAGCTTATTGAAATTGGATATCGAGATTTTAGTTTTAATTTTTTACCTTTTGATTTCCTCTTTCCTTTTGAAGGTGGTATTTCAGAAAAGAGCATATCTAAAATACTTCAGCAACCTTAGTTTCAGCAGAACTCACCAATTTTGCTTTACATTGGTTTGGTTAGTTATGTTTTTGGTTCTTGGAATTGCTCTTGCTTATGATTTTACAAAAGGGGATTTTAGTATTTTAATCGAATACTTAAAAGCGAAATGATATGAAAACTCCCAGAGAAGATGATTTTATTCCGTATCGCCAACCTAAATTTTTAAGAGTAAGGTCGCCTTTCTGGTTGCACCTATTGTTGTTCGTGTTGACATTTTTAACCACAACCATTGCTGGGACGCAATGGGCAATGAAAGATTATCTAAATGTGATAAATTGGGGTTATGGTCTGACTTATTCTATTTTAATAATGCTTTTTTTAAGTGCGCACGAGTTTGGACATTATTTTGCATCGAAAATTCACAAGGTCGATGCTTCTTTTCCATATTTTATTCCAGTTCCCTTCCCCGACATTATGCTCTTTGGAACTCTTGGAGCAGTGATTGCAACACGGTCGCCTATACCAAACCGAAGAGCCCTATTTGATATTGGTATTGCTGGTCCGTTGGCTGGGTTCGTCGTTTCTATAGTTTTCTTAATCTATGGTTTAGCTACTTTGCCTCCGAAAGAGTTTATTTATACAATTCATCCGGAATATTTGGAAAAGTATCAAGGAATGATTCCTAATACTGGACTTTATTTCGGAGATACAATCATTTACAGTTTTCTTGCTGGAATTTTTGCTAATCCAAATGGTTGGTTACCACCGATGAATGAAATTTATCATTATCCGTTTCTTTGTGTTGGATGGTTTGGTATTTTTGTTACAACTTTGAATCTTTTACCTTTTGGACAGCTCGACGGAGGGCATATTTTGTATGCTATGTTTGGTCGAAAGCAGTTTTTGATTTCTCGCATTGTTTGGTGGTTACTTGTAATTTTAGGATTAGGGTCTTTACTTAATACTTTGCATTCAATATTTTTAAATTTCGACTATCCCAACCAAATTTATATTTTTTTCCAAGAGTCCTTACTCCCAATTTTAGAATTTTTGAAGAAAACTATTCCTTTTTGGTTCGAAGCTTGGAGCGGTTGGCTTTTTTGGGCTATCTTTGTTCGACTTTTTATTAAACTACCACATCCATATGTTCAATACGCAACACCTTTAAGTTTTAATCAAAAAATTTTAGGTTGGTTTGCAATATTAATTTTTGTGCTAACGTTTTCTTTTAATGGAATATATTTTAAGTAATTTATGAAAATATTACTGACTTTGTTGATAGTTGTGGCTAACTTCGTTTATGCGAGCGAAAAATCGATGTTCTTTTTCGACGCCGTTTGCTTTAAGTCTTCGAAAAGCGATACATTGTCGAGAATCGATATATATGTAATTGTTCCTTATAGCTTGATTACATTTATTAGAAATTCTAACAATAATTATTTGGCAGAGTATAATTTGACTATTACAATACGTGATTCACTTAAGCAAATCGTTCTTGATAAAACATTTTCAAAAAAAATTGTCGAAAAAGAGCAAATAGAAACACTTGGGTATTCGGCGAAGTTCCAAAGTTTTTATTTTCCATTCGAGATAAAAGAAGGCAAATTTAGTGTTGAAGTTAAAGTTTATGATAAAAATTCTGGGATGGAATACGCAAAAAGTAGGACAACAAATACTTTAAACTATTCGCTTTTTGATTTTGCTATGTCGGGTTTAATGTATTTGTCAGATATAGAAGTTTACGAAGGCAAATATAAAATAACACCATATCTTTCCGATAACATTGGAGATTTCGAAAAGATTTTCCTTTTTTTTGAAGTCTATCAAAAAAAGCAAGTGTACGAAAATGTTGATTTCTTGATTATAATTTTGACAGAAAAAGGAAAAGAAATATATAGAACAAAAAGAGAAACCCGACAAATTAGTGATGCTAATCAGATTTATTTATCGTTCACTAAACCGCCGAATTTAAACGAAGGTAGGTATTTTGTGAGAGTTCTTGCACTAAAACCATCTGCACAAAAAGATTCATTGTTTAAGACAGAAGAAATACTTTCCGTTGCAGAGCGTTCATTCGAAATTACGCCTACTCTACTTTCCAAGGTTTTAGCAAATCTCGATAAGTCCATAAGGCAGCTAAAGTATGTTGCTTATCAAAGCGATATTAATTATATTGCCGAAGCTACGAATAATGATGAAAAGTACTCACGTTTCATTAAATTTTGGAAGAATCTCGACCCTACTCCTTCGACCGAGTATAACGAGGCTTTCGAAGAGTATTATCAGAGAATTTATTACGCAACCGAATCGTTTAGGTCTTATATCGAAGGATGGATGACCGACCGAGGTATGGTTTATGTTGTTCTTGGTCAGCCGAGCTCCATTCAAACTCGAAACGATACTTATAGCAACAGAACTTATGAAATTTGGAATTACGTTAATCGAACTTTTATTTTTGTCGATTATAGTGGTTTTGGGGACTTTCGTTTGTATTCTCCACCAACTTTTTCCGAAAAGTACACATACAAAAATTAATTAGGATTTAGTATGAAATTCACTGTATCGGGTAATATTGTTGATGTTGTAGCCAAAAAGATTTTCCCAGCCGAGATTTTTATTGAAAATGGCGTAATAACCAGTGTTCATCATTTAAAAGGCAAAAACTTCAAAAATTACATTCTCCCTGGCTTGGTCGATTCCCACATTCATATCGAAAGTTCTATGCTAAGCCCGAGCGAATTTGCGCGAAATGCAGTTCGATTCGGTACCGTTGCTACTGTTTCCGACCCGCACGAAATAGCTAATGTATTAGGTATCGAAGGAGTAATGTATATGCTCGAAGATGGACGCAACTTTCCATTTAAATATCATTTTGGAGCACCTTCTTGTGTGCCAGCAACTGATTTCGAAACTTCTGGTAGTAAATTAACTGAAAAGGAAATAGAATTTCTTTTTAAGCACATAGGAATTGGTTATTTAAGCGAAATGATGAATTTCCCCGGTGTGATAAATGATATTCCAGATGTGATGAAAAAAATTGAGATAGCAAGGAAATATAATTTACCTATCGATGGTCACGCCCCGGGACTCAGAGGAAGCGAGTTAAAGAAATATGTTTCTTCTGGTATCGCGACCGACCACGAATCGATTTCTTACGATGAAGCTGAAGAAAAAATTCTTAATGGAATGAAAATTTTGATTAGAGAAGGTTCAGCAGCAAAAAATTTCGAGGAACTCTTTCCACTTCTTTTGAAATATCCAAATGATGTTATGTTTTGCACTGATGACTTGCATCCGGGTGATTTGTTGCAAGGCCATATTAATTTGCTTATAAGACGCGCTATCGAAAGGGGTGCCGATTTTTTCGATACAATTCGTTCAGCAACTCTAAATCCTAAAATTCATTATAATCTACCCATAGGATTGCTTCGTGTTGGTGATGATGCCGATTTTATTGTCGTCGATGACCTAAGAAAATTTAATGTTATCGAAACTTATGTTAATGGAATACTCGTTGCAAAAGATGGTTACCCAGTCGATAGAGGAAGTTTAGCTAAACAAGTCAACAAGTTTAATGTTCAACCAAAAAATGTTGGGGATTTTCTTGTTGAATACAACGATGGAAAAAAAATTTTGGTCATCGAAGCTCTTGATGGAGAATTAATTACGAATAAGTTAATAGTTGAGCCTAAAATAGAAAATGGGAAATGTGTTTCGGACATAGAAAGAGATATCCTCAAAATAGCAGTTGTTAATCGTTATATTAATACAAAGCCTTCCGTTGGTTTTGTGAAGAATTTTGGTTTGAAAAAGGGTGCAATTGCAACGAGTGTCGCACACGATTCTCACAATATTGTGGCAATTGGCACAAAAGATGAGTTAATTGTTAAAGCAGTAAATTTGGTAATCGAGCATCGCGGAGGTGTTACTTATGTTGACGAAAACAAACAAATCTTGCTTCCTTTGCCAATTGCCGGATTGATGAGCGACCAAAGTATAGATTATGTTGCCCAGCAGTACGAAAAGCTCGAAAATGAAGTGATAAATGCTGGGTCGAGATTTAAAAGTCCTCTTATGACTTTGTCTTTTATGTCGCTTTTAGTTATTCCAAGTCTTAAAATTAGCGACCTTGGCTTGTTCGATGTTGAAAAATTCAATTTTGTAAATTTGTTTGTCGAGTAAGAATGAAATTTTTTGTTTGCATTTCAGTTTTGTTTGTTATGCTCTTTTATCTTTCTTATTCAAACTATCATCTTGTGAGAGTTTCTATTGAAAGCGAAGAAGAGCTTCGGCGCCTTATCGCTTTGAGTTTAGATTTCGAATCGGCTCGTTTTGGGAAAAATGAGGTAGAACTAATCCTAAATGATTACGAATTAAACGAATTAAGAGACAATGGGTTTAAAATCTTTACTATTGTCAGCAATTATGAATCTTATCTATCGCAACAGCTTTCTGCTCAGCCAAAGGATGATTACTTCGATATTCCACTCTCTTTTAGATTTGGTTCAATGTCGGGATTTTATAAATTGAACGAGATTTACGAATTTTTCGACGAGTTAGGTAGAAAATATCCAGATTATTTCGTTGAATCACAGCTTATCGGTTATTCTTACGAGAACCGACCAATCATAGCCTACCTTTTTGGGTCGACCGATACTAATAAACCTGAAATCTTATTAACAGCACTACATCACGCCCGCGAACCCGCTACGGTTACCTGTTTAACTTATTTTTTAACTCGTTTGTTTGAGTTAGCACAAAATGATGATGATTTGGCTGGGTATCTTCTGAGGAACAGAAGAATATGGGTTGTTCCAGTTGTCAATCCAGATGGATATGCATATAACGAGAAACGGTATCCAAACGGAGGTGGTCTATGGCGTAAAAATCGAAGGCCTATAAATTCTTCGGACACTGGCGTCGATTTAAATCGAAATTATGGACCTTTTGAATTTTGGAATGCAAATAATAATGGTTCTTCGACGAACCCAAAAGTCGAAACCTATCGCGGCTCGGCTCCATTTTCTGAGCCAGAAACACAAGAAATAAGAGATTTTTGTTATTCAAGGAAGTTCAAACTTGCTTTGAACTACCACACATACGGTGGTATGTTTATCTATCCGTTCAGTGCTTTGCAAGAGGAAACCCCAGATTCAGCTTGGTTTCGTTCTATGGGAAGTTTTTTCCAAAGTATTAATGGTTATTATTTTGGAACGGATATGCAAACAGTGGGCTATACTGCCCGGGGCACTTCTGATGATTGGATGTACTTGCAAACCAAAGAGAAAGAAAAAATCTTTGCTGCAACACCAGAAGCAGGTTATCAATTCGATGGGTTTTGGCCCCCAAAAAATAGAATTGTTGAGATTGCAAAAGAAAATTTTCCAGTCCTTTTATATTACATTTTATCTGCCGAAGGCTTTGTGAAACCTATTTATGCTTTCTATGAATTCGATACTTCAAGAGCAGTAGGTCGTCTTTCAGTTGTTTTCCAAAATCTTGGGATTTTGCAAACAAAAGGAAGTACAAAGGCAAGAATTTATTCGCTCGACAAGTCTTTGTTCTTCGACACAACTTTTTCGGTTATGCGATTGAACTCGACCGAAAAATACACTTTTTCGACGATTTTGCTGCCTCCAAAATCTAATTTTGTAAACGGGTCAGATGTAAATTTTGTCGTCAATATTGAACAATTCGGGTTTAATTTTTCGGATACTTTCTCCTTCCCTCTCTATGCTTACTCTATTGTTGATTTAATCGATAGTGTTAACTGGAATTTTTCTGGTAGTTTTTGGGGATATCAACTCGAGCAATTTGAACAAGATATATTGCTTTCCGATAGTCCTTATCGAAATTATATCGACAGCCTCGATAATTACTTGTATCTTTCAAAGCCTCTTTTTATCGATGCTAATAATGTTCAACTTGAATTAACTTCGAGGTGGAAAATCGAGCCATTCTATGATTTTGCTACTATTGAAGTTTCTACTGACCAAGGTCTTAATTGGTTATCTTTGAAGAGCAGAAGGAGTGTTCCAGCAAGTGGTAATCAGTATGGTAAACAAAAGCTTGGGACTTTTGGCTTTGCGGGATATTTTCCCAATTGGGAAACTCAACTTTTCTCATTCAAATCCTTGCTCAGAAAAAATGCTTTGCTTCGACTTGCTGTTTTAAGCGATAGAGCAAAAAATTCCAATGGCTGGGATATCAAAAAAATTCAACTGAGAGTTTTTCAAAACATTGATTTTTCCAAGTATTTGAACACTCAAGGTGAAGAACTTGTATTAGACAGGGTTTTCTTAATAAATGATTCAAAAATTTTTCAGTCGTTCGACATCGAAGGTAAAGCGGGTGTTGCAAAGGTTCAAGTTTTCGATGTCTTCGGTAGATGTGTGCTTGAAATAGACAATTTTGATAACAGACATATAGATTTAAGCGACTTTCCTCTTGGGCTATATATTGTAAGAATAGAAAGATTAGACTTTACAAAGTCGTTTAAGGTCATAAAGTATTAATTTGTAGGGAGGCTAGGATTCGAACCTAGAACCTTCGGGTTATGAGCCCGATGAGCTACCGTTGCTCCACCTCCCAATGTAATCACAAAATTAAGGAAATGTTTTGAAATAATCAAATGTTTTTGAATTCCTGAAATGTAAAATTTCTATGGTTATTTGTAATCGTTTCATAAAAATGACAAGTTAACATTCTTGGGTTTTAACTAAGATGAGTTACTTCTATTTCTTAACAATATTGCATCTCTGGATTAAACAAAAACTCCCCAGTTTTCGAGTACCAAAGACATATTGGAAGAAAATTCTGTTATAGGAGCAACTTGCTATTGTCTTTTTAAATATGAAAGGGTTTACCTACTTTCCATATAGAAATCAAAGTAGTAAATCAAGGCCAGCTTTAATTTACTTAAGTGATAAGGTATAGGACTATTCTGTTCAGCTGGACCTACGAGAAAAGTTTTACTT
>JAOADV010000021.1 GCA_026417135.1 Ignavibacteria bacterium | reverse complement strand
CATCGTAGCTTGAAAGGGAGGGAATTTGAATGCGAAGTTACATTAAATAGGGTAGTTGTAGGTAAAAATCAATATCTGCTTGCACTTGTAAGAGATATTAGTTCGAAAAAGCAAGCTTTGAAGGAAATTACACATTTAGCTCAAGCCATCCAATCTATCGACGAAGCTGTTGCGATATGGGATTTCAACCAAAATATTACATTTGTAAATAAAGCATTCGAAAGATTATTTGGCTATAGTATCGACGAAATTATAGGAAAACCTATATCTATTATTCGTTCAGAAGAAACACAAAAGATAGGCATTGACAATGAAATAATTGATACCATCAAAGCAAATAAAATATGGCGTGGGGAAGTCTGGAACCAAACAAAAGAAGGCAAAAAAATACTCGTCGGTTTAACTGTTTCGCCTTTTGTCGATGTAAATGGTGAAATTTGCGCTTGCATTTCTGTTGAAATCGATTTGACCGAAAGAAAAATGATAGAGCAGAAACTCCACGAAAGCAACGAAATGTTCAATTGCTTAGTAAATTCCATAGCAGATGCGATATTCACATTAGATAAAGAAAACAAAATGAGGGCCTTGTATGGGAGATGGAAAGAAGAAAATTCCATCGATGATAAGTTGTTTCTTAATAAAACCTGTATAGAAATTTTTGGTGAAGAAAAGGGGAAATTCCATTTGGAAATGATAGAACGTTGCTACAAGCAAGGAAATTGCACATATGAATTCGAGTTAGACAAATTTGGATTTAATTTAATTCTACAAACGAAATTGTCGACACTTAAAGATATCGAGGGGAACATTATCGGACTAGTTGGAATTGCTAGGGATATAACAAAACAAAAACACTTAGAAACCGAGCTCAGAAAGTTTATGTGGACAGTCGAGCAAAGTCCTATTTCGATAGTCGTAACCGATTTAAATGGACAAATTCTATACGCAAATTCGTTTGCTTCGAAGATAACCGGCTATAGTTTAGATGAAATAATAGGAAAAAATCCGAGAATTTTTAAATCGGGTTTGACCCCGACGAAAACTTACGAAGAATTGTGGGGAACTTTGTTAAGAGGCGAAACTTGGAGTGGGGAATTCGCCAATCGAAAGAAAAATGGGGAAATCTATTGGGAAAGTGCATTAATAACCCCGCTAAAAGATGAAAAGGGGCGGATTATTAATTACATTGCAATTAAACGTGATATTACCAAAGAAAAAGAATTAATCAACGAGCTGGTCGAAGCAAAGGAATCTGCTGAACAACTTAATGAATTAAAAAATTATCTTTTGATGAACCTAAGCCACGAATTTAGAACACCACTGAATGGTATCATTGGATATTCCCAATATCTAATGATGACAAGCGATAATTCAGATTTACAACAAATAGCGAGAATAATTTATATTAGTGGCCATCGCCTTTTGTATTCAGTTAATTTAGTAATCGATTTTGCTTTGCAATCAGCTGGATACATAAAAACGAAACCTACTAAATTCGACATTGTGGAGCTTGTTAGAGATGTCTTTGAACATTGGAAATTTTATTTCTTCGACAAAGAAATCGAAACTTATATTGAATCGAACGAACCCGCTATAATTGTCAATTTGGACGAAACCATTGCTCGCACAATCATTTCAAATATTATCAATAATGCATTTAAATTTACTCGGGAAGGCAAAGTCGAAGTAATAATAAACAGAATAGAGAAAGTTGGCAAAGGTTTCGTAGAAATACAGGTCATTGATACTGGGATTGGGATACCCGAGGATAAAATTCCCCTTATCTGGAAAGAGTTCTATCAAGTAAGTCAAGGGATGAACCGCGAGTTCGAAGGGCAAGGTTTGGGGCTAAGCGTTGCAAAAAAATATGTTAAACTACTCGGCGGAGAAATTTATGTCCAAAGCCAACTGGGTAAAGGAAGTAATTTTACAATTCTTTGCCCTATCGAAATTGAAGACTAAAATAGTTTGTTATAAATTTTTTCAAGACTATGAAAAGAAAAATATTACTTGTCGAGGATGATTTTGCCAACTGCTCACTTATAAAGAAAATTCTTTCTCTCGAAACTATCGATGTCGACGTGGCTGGTTATGCAGAGCTTGCCTGGGAAAAATTGAAGGAAAACGATTACGACCTTTTCATCGTAGATTTACAATTGCCTTTTGGCACAAGCGGGTTTGAACTTGTCTCCAGAGTTCGTTCTTTGGACAAATACAAAGATATTCCAATTATTGCTATAACAGCTTATGTTGGAATTTTTTCCGAAGAAGACTGTTTGAGCAAAGGTTTTAGTTATTATGTAACAAAACCATTCGATATAATTAACTTTAAAGATTTAGTCGTTCGGCTATTAAGCAAGCAAAAAGAAGAAACACACAATTATAGTAAATCGTAATTTAAAAACAAGGCACGTAGTAGCAAAAGCATCCTTGCTTTCGCCCTCAAAAGCAGGAAGATTTTGTAACTTCGCTTGCAAAGGCTGGAAGCCTGTGCTACCAATGGGAGCACGGTCATCGTGCCCGTGCAAAATAATTTTAAAAAAGAAGAAAAAATTTGTTTGCTTTCTGAACTATTTGTTCGTCTTACAAAAATGTTTTTCTTAGTATGTAATCTGAATTTCCTCGAGAGCTTTCTCCTGTTCGGAAAGAGGTAATGCGGAAATTAATTTGCTTCGAATTAGAGATGGAACTTCCCCAACTTGAATTGCAAGAGTTCCATCGAGAATCATTTGCATAAGTTCAACTTCTTCGAGATGCAAAACTTTTAGCTTATCGCCGATAGGTAACCAAAGTAAATTGGCAAGAATAATTCCCCACATTGTGGCAATAAATGCCGAGGCGATATGTTTGATTAAAACTGTTGGGTCGCTCCCCGCCGAAGCAAGAGCAGAAATAAGCCCCATCACTGTTCCAATTATCCCCATAGTAGGGGAATAGCCACCAAGTTTTTGGAAAAGCATAATGTTAACGTTATGCCTTTCAGCAAGATAGCCAACTTCTGTTTCTGCCATTTTTTGAAGTGTTTGCGGGTCGGTACCGTCAATCATTAAAATAAAAAGACGCCGCATATATGGATGCCTTACTTCGCTGAGTCGTCTTTCGAGAGCCAGAATTCCTTCCTTCCGAGCAAAAATAGAAAAATCAACGAATTGTCTAATTATTTCTAATTTATCGTAACGCTTTGGATAAAGAGCAATTGAAATCAATTTGGGCATCTTTATCATTACCTCTGGCGAAGTTCCAGCCATACCAGCCGCAAGTGTTCCGCCAACGACAATTAATAATGCTGGTCCTAAAAAAACCGACGAAAGCGAGCCATTTTCCCAAAGAAACCCACCAAAAACTGCAACTAACCCAAAGAGAATTGCCCATCCGCTCGAAAACTTCATCGAACATTACCTCAGAAAATCGAATAAGGTATATTGCGAAAGCTTCGCACCAACTTGTAATGCAAATTGTAAAGCAGTTTGTTCTTTCGAAAACGATATCGAGGAGGAAACAAAATCTGCATCCGCAACCTTCGATTTAAACCCATTAAGCACGGTTATTAAATTTTTACTTTGCTCCTTTTGCGCTTCCAACCGATTCAAAAGACTTCCAATTCGCGAATTCATTGAATTTAACTTGTCGTATAGTTTCCCTAATTCTTTTTGGTATTCATTTAATTTATTAAAATCTTCTTTGCTGAACAAATCATTTTCTCCGCGAACTTGCCCGTTTTGGTTGTATGTCAAAAGATTATATAATTTTACAATATTGTTTAGACTTGCTAAATCCGTATCCCCAAAAAGCTCGTCGGCTGTTGTATTGATGAATTCCTTACTCACCTTGCTTGTATCGATAGTTATTTTTTTGATATTTCCTTTGAAAACAATATTATAACCAGAAGGATTATCTTGCGTAGGAGTATTCTGGATTATTTCGTAGGGCAAATTGTTCGTGCTACCGGGAACCACATTCAAAGAATTTGGAGTAGTCAAAGAACCAGCAAAAAGAAACTGCCCGTCGAAGTCGGTATTTAAGTTGCGAATAATATCTTCGAGTAAACCACGAACTTGTTTCCCAAGGACCGAAACATTGTGGGAAACGCCTCCTTGTGCTGAATCTATTGAAGTTTCACGAATCTGTTGAATTAAATTTGCAATTGTTTGCAAGGTTTCGCTACTATGTTGCAAAAAATTAATTGCATAATCCACATTGGATAAATATTGCTGTTGCATCGAAATTTGATTTTCGTATCTTTTTTGGAGAACAAGCTGATTAGGAGCTTCGCTAATGTTGACATTGTTCTTCCCAGTAGCTAAGCGAAGTTCGGTAAAATACTTTCGGCTTTGAATTTCTTCGATGGAAGATTGTAGCGTTGTGTATTTCGAAAACTGGGTAACACGCATTTTATCTTCCCAAATTTACTAATGTCCCTAAAATATCGTTCGTCGTAGAAACAACGCGACTTGCAGCTTCGAAAGCTTTTTGAAACTTAATGAGATTTATTGCCTCTTCGTCTAAATTCACTCCAATTAAAGATTCTCTTTGGTTCAAGAGTTGTTCGTTAGCTGTTTTCGAAGTAGAATATAGCGAAGCAACCTGTTCTCCAAAGTTTCCCAGCTGTCCAATAATGTTTGTCAAGTATTCATCGGGCGTTTGGTCCGAAAGAAAGTTTTTATCCGAAGCTAAATTTGCTATCTGTCGTGCAACTGATGTATCTCCGTGTTCGTTTGGGAATGCAGAAAGAGGCATCTTCCGAACATCGGCAACAATTTCGGAGTTTAAATCTGTCGTTGCAATAGATAAAATTCCAGAATAGACAAAGAAATTTCGACCTGGCGGTGGTGCCGTTGTATCGGTGAGCCCATAACCGTTTACAGAAAATGAGTTAATCTTTGTAATAAATGTTGAGAAGAACTTTTCCAATTCAGTTGCTATCGACATCCCTCCCGAAGAATCAAAATTATCGTAAATAACATTATAATGTTCAAGAAGACTGCCCAATTTTCCATATTTCAAAGAAACCGAAGCTAATTCTCTTCCCGACAAATCCTGTTTAACAAGGCTCAAGGTTTTCTCGTTAGTCAACGAATCAATGTGCAATTTCGACTTCAGTTGAGAATAGCTTGCACCGGTTACCAAGTTTATGCCATTTAGAAATACATTCACCGTTCCATAATCGCCTTGGGTAATGTTCACTTCGAAAAGTTTGCTCAACTCTTCCAATTTACTTTCTCGTAAATCGACGAACGTTTGAGAGTCGCCATCGAGTTTCGATTTTGCAGACGCTATCTTAAAATTTAAATCGGCAATTTCTTTAATCAGTCGATTTGCTTGGTCAACACCAATGTTAAAATCATTAAGGATTTGCTCGCGGGCGTCTTGAATTTGGGAAGCAACTTCTTTGAAACGGAACAACATTGTTTTTGCCAAAGAAATTGTCCTTTCGCGAAGAGCTATGTCCGAAGGTTTCAAGGATAGGCTCTGAAAGGAATTAAGGAAATCCATTACAGTTGAATTTAATGTATTTTGGTCGCCAGGTTCTCCCAAAATAGTGGCAAGTTTTTGAATTAATGCATTGTCGGTTTCCAAAGTGCTAAGATTCGAAAAACTACGGCGAATATGTCGGTCGAAAAATTCTTCGCGAAATGTCCTTAATTTCGAAACAAGAACGCCATTACCAACGAACCCATTTCGCAAGGGCAATGGCTCGCCTTCGCGAAAAGTTGGGACACGTCGCGAATAACCAGGAGTATTTACATTTGCAACATTGCTACTTGTTGTGTCCAACCCAAGCCGCTGGGCAATTAATGCTCGCTTCGCTATCTCGAGAGATGGTGATATGCCCATTTTTTGTTTTAGGATTGATTTTCAAGCAATTTGTTGATTTCTTCGACTTGCGATATCAAATCGCTTGTGGAAACCATCTTCATTCGTTTCATCATCGATAAATAATTTTTACATTGTAGTAAAGATTCCTTAGCGATTGCAATTTGTTTCATTCTATTGATTTTTCGCTCGAACTTAATACTATTTTCGATAATATTTGGTAACTCTTGAACACATTCACGCAAAACCGAAGCAAAGTTGTAAATGTCGCCATTTAAATTTCTGCTCAACTCGTTTATCGAAAGTAATAAACCTTCTACTTTCGTTTTCAAAAGCTCTTGATTATCGAACCCTTGTCTCAACTTCATTTGACACCTCTATTTTTAAATTTTTACATCACAAACCGACTTGCTTGAATTAGAAAAAGTCATTAAAATATCGTTGATTGTGCCAAGCCCACGGTTCGCAAGCAACTTATTCAAAGAGTTCAACCCAGCAAGTTTCTCGATTGTTCGAAGAATTTCTTCACGCTTTTCGTATAAATCTTTCGGAATATCGATTTTTTTTGCCAAATCCGACAATTTAAGTTTATAAACTTCCTTCCTCGAAAGGTTTAGTTCTTTCATAAGAATAGAAATTCGCTTTTCTTCCAATTCTTTGGCTTGTTTGGAGTATTCCGCAATTTTCGATGTTGCTTTCTCAATCGAAGGAATATGAAAGCGAACGAGAGCTTGATTTTGTTCCTCGCAATATTTCAACATTTCCTTTAAAATTTCGTATTCTTTATTTATGATTTCAAATAAAATTGTCATAGTTTCACCTTGGCTCGTTTGAAAATATATTCAAGAAATGTTTGACTTTGGCAATATAGGAGCGAGTTTCTCGAAAAGGTGGAACACCATTATATTTGAACACATTGCCCGGACCAGCATTGTAACCAGCAAGCGCCAGTTCAAGATTCCCTTCGAAAGTTTCGAGCATCTCCTTCAAATATTTAGTACCCCCTTCGATATTTTCCTTAGGGTCGTAAACATTTTTTACCCCCACGTATTTCGAGGTCGAATCAATTAGTTGCATCAATCCTTTTGCCCCAGCTCGCGAAACTGCTTTCGGATTCCCAGCGGATTCAACAGCAATCACAGCTTGAATTAAATTTTTCGGCAAGGAATATCTTTTTGCTACTTCTTCGACAATAAAGTCGTAGCGAAGGACTTTTTGTACGATTGAACCAGTATTCAGCTGGCTTGGGCTATTCTTCTGAATTCGAGCAGAAATATCATCGGAAAGCTCGGGCAAAGAGTAATTATTGTTGTTCGTATTCGTTTTCAAAAAACTTTTCTCTTCGACCTTAAACATCTGTTTTTCGCTGGTTAACTCTTCATAAATGAGTTTAGCAATATTTATACCAAAACTTGAAGATGAGAACTGCCGTGTTAGCTCCATTAGGGCAATATCGTTGAAAACATCCCCGCCGAAATCATCTTGTTGCTCTTTATCGTCAAAACCACTCAAAAATGATTTTCTAAGCCCTTTAAATACAAGGTATAAAAAAATTGATTCAAATTCTTTGGAAACTTTTTCGATTTCTCGTTTCTCTTTTTCCGACAAAATTTTCTTACTTCCAATCTTCGCAATTGAATTGAATTTCGAATCAATTGGCTCGTTACTTAGACTTTTTAAATTGGGCAAACTTTTTCCTTCCATAAAGTTGGCTAATAATAGACTTATGATTAAAGTTTAACAATTATTGAATAATCAATTCCGCTTGCAACGCTCCGCTTTCTTTTAAGGCTTGAAATATCGAGATTAGGTCCCGCGGCGATACATTTAATAAATTTAAAGCATTTGCAATATCTTGAACTGTTGGAGCTCGAATATCCAAAGCGACAGAGGGAGCTACCTGTTCTCGTACAATAATTTTCATTATTGAATCGAACGGCATACCCCTATTCAAATAAAGTGCGATAACAGCTTGCGGTGGGAAGACTACTTCCTTTTGAACAGCAATTTCGAGCCCAGAATGTGCAATCACTACTGGATTGATTTGGACATTTCCCCCGACAACAATAGTTCCAGTCCTTTCGTTAATAACAACACGAGCGGGAGAGTCGCGTTCGACTTCGGCAAGTTCAATTTGGGAAATCAATGACATAATCTCCTGTTGAGAAATTCCCGAAGGCAAAGAAACTTGTATTGTGCTTGCATCGAGTGCCACAGCAGAATTTGCTAATCTTGGCAAACGATTTATAGTCGAAGCAACACGAAAAGATGTCGTGAAATCTGGCTCGTTGAGAATTATTCTAATTTGTTGGTTATCGAAAAATTTAGCCTCTATATCCTTTTCAAGTATTAGACCATTTGGGACTCTTGCCGAAGTAACAAAGTTTTTTGCTACACGTGCCCCATTTGCTGTAAATTCGTATCCACCGACAGACAGTGGTCCTTGTGCAAATCCTATAATTGTGCCATCGGAAAGAGACATAGGTGTCAGCAAAAGCACACCGCCTTGCAAAGTTGTTGCATCGCCTATCGAAGAAACCACAACATCAACTTTACTTCCTTTTTTGCTGAATGTTGGAATTGTTGCGGTTACCATAACCGCTGCTACATTTCTTATGCGTGGATTTAAATTTGGGACTGTTAGCCCAAACCTTTTTAACATATTGACAACCGATTGCACGGTGTGCGAAGCAAGCTGATTATCGCCCGTATTATTTAATCCGCTTACAAGCCCATATCCAATGACTTGCACACCAGTTAACCCTTCGACTCTTCCGACATCTTTTATTCTTGCAGAACATAACAAGAGCCAAAGAAGAACCAATACTGCTGGTTGTATTATTTTCATCATAATTTTAAAACAAAATTCTTAGAAATCTTGTTATTAGTCCCGGTTCTTGAATTCTGCTTACCGAACCATCTCCTTCAATCGAAAGGGTCAAATCCAAAATATTATAAGAAAAAACATTGTTGTTGGGGAGAATATCGACTGGACGGACAACGCCACTAATAGTAATTGTTTGAGTTTCCCCGTTAATTTTTGTTGTTCTCTTTCCTTCGATTACCAAATTTCCAACCTCGTCCAACTTGACAACACGAGCACTAACCTTTGCACGAATAGTTTCACGGCGGGAAGTTTGCCCATTCCCCGAAAATCCAGTAGTAGTCGAAATTTCACCCCCAGCGTCGAACCTCTTTGTATTGAGATTTCCTTCGATAGCACCGCCTACACTTGTGGTTCGGGACTCTTTTGTGTTTGCAACATTGTCGGCTTGTGTCCCTTCGACAATCAGAATTGTAAGGGCATCGCCAACCTTGTATGCTTTAACATCAGAAAAAAGTGAACGTTCCGATTTTTGCTCGAACTGCGACATCGCCGAGTTTCCAAGCAAAAAGAAAACAAACGAAACTATTACAGCAACCATAAAATCCCCTTCCCTAATTTGAAATAATAACGCTGCCATCCTTGGCAGCTAATCCAGTGAGAATTGTGTTCGTTCCGTCGCGACGGACTCGAACTAATTCTCCCGACTTACCATCCTGCAAAGCAACACCTGTGGTTTGTATATAAACACTTCCAGAAAGAACTATAATTTTGATTTTATCGCCGCGTCTTATTGCAAATGGCTCGGTTAAAAGTTCTTTTGTTATAATCGAGCCTCGAAGAATAGTATGTTTTGCAACTTTACCATAAATTTCTTCCCCTTCGCTGTCGCTCAATTGTGTCTTCGATGATATTTCTTTATACTGGACAATTGTGTTTTCGTCCGAAATTACTTCGCCACGATTTATTGTCCTCGAAGCAGTCAAAACATTTCGAAATACCTTCACCCTTACTGGAATTTCAACTCGCTTCAACAAGTTTCCATACCTTCTAAACTCAATTCCAGCAATGACATTTCCAATAGGCTCTGTTGTCCCGAAATTAATCTCAAAATCTATATCTGATTCTGAAAACCAAAAGTCTTGAATTTTCTGTGGTAAACTTATTTCCGTATTATTGCCATAAACCGACCTAATCTCTTGTTCAATTCTTTGCCTAATCTCTTTGCCAGCAATAATGGTTTGGCTATAAAGAAGAGTTGAATAAAGAAGGAGTATGATTATACTAAAAGTCAATTTCATTTTACCTCTTCAAATTTACAGCTGCACCAAGGATATTATCTGCTGTATGCACAGCTTTCGAGTTCAATTCATAAGCACGTTGTGCAAGAATCATACTTACCATTTCTTCGATAATGTCCACATTCGAAGTTTCGAGATGTCTTTGAATAATTTCCCCCGTATTGTTAAACCCCGGCTGTTCAAGAATCATCGGTCCCGAAGCTGGAGTTTCGAGAAATGTGTTCTCGCCAATTGCTTTTAAACCAGCTGGATTTATAAATCTTGCAAGTAAAATTTGCCCAAGAACTTGACTCTCGCCGCTTTCGAAGATTGCTTCGACTATTCCATCGCGTGTTACAACAACATCGACAGCATCTTGCGGAATTACAATGCTCGGCTCGAGACGATACCCTTGCGACGTTACTATCTCCCCATTCCTATCCAGATGGAACGAACCATCCCGAGTGAAAGCATAAGTATTATCGGGTCGAATAACGACAAAAAAACCTTCGCCGTTGATTGCCATATCAAATCGGTTGCCAGTTTCTGTTATATCCCCTTGCGAAAATATTTTTGTCGAAGAGACAAGTTCTACTCCAGAACCTACTTGAACTTCATTGACTGGCTCCGTTCCCGTGCGTTGAACACTACCAAGAGGCCGAAGTGTTTCGTAAAACAAATCTTGAAACTCTGGTCTTACCTTTTTGAAGGCATAGGTGTTTACATTTGCTATATTGTTAGCAATAATCTCGACAAACCTTTGTTGTGCTATTAAGCCAGTTGCTGCAGTTCTTAATGTTTTATCCATTAGGTTACCCTTTTATTATCAAACAAATCTTCCAAGACGAAAACTTTGCTCCAGAGTACTATCGTTTATTTGGATTATCTTTGCCCCCATTTCAAAAAGCCTTTGAAGTTCAATTATGTTAATCATTTCTCTAATTGGGTCGACATTAGAGTTTTCGAGCCACCCTTGTCGTAAAGTAGTTTGTTCGTAAGGCAAAAATTGATGTCTTGTCTCCGAGCTTAGTTGAAAATACACCCCCGATATTCGTTGCAAGGTCTCTGGATTTTCAACTTGTATTAGTTGAATTCTTCCTATGTACGATTCATTTAAATAAACTTCCCCGCGTTCAGAAATTCTAATTTCGGGGGATATGGCATTAACAAGCAACGAATTCTCGATTATTAACTCTCGAAGAATGTTCAATCTGCCACCTTCCCCGAGCAAAAATTTGCCATCCTTGGCTACGATATTACCTTCCCTGGTCAATGTAAAGCTCCCCGCACGGGTTAAATATTGCATTCCATTTTCATCTTCTAATAAGAAAAATGCATTAGGCACATCGATTGCAACGTCCAACGGGTTCTTCGTTTCTTCGAAATTACCAACTTCGAAGTCCGTATATGTGCCTATCGGTAAATCTGCAAATTCTGCTAATCCTTTGTGGTGTATAATGTTCTGCCTTGCTTCGATTATTTCCCGTTCGAAAATCTTTTCCTTCTTAAAACCGACAGTATTAGCATTCGATAAGTTCGTTGCTGTTACTTCCAACTTCAACTGTTGTGGTAGCATACCAAGCGCAGCAGTGTAAATTTCTCTTATCATTCTACCTCCTTGTTTTCTTCTTCGAGCTGATTTAGTTTTTTCTTCCTTTTTTCTTGCTTGTCGAAGTATTTTAGGTAACCATCGTAAATTTCTTTCCCTTCGGCAACAATCTTTCGAAGTGCTTCCAATAGCAAAGCTCGTTCCTCCATTGTTATGTAATTTTCTTTGTCCATATTCCAACATTCATTAAACAATTGTAAAATTCAATCAATGTGCCATCAAAGAAAATAATTAATTACCCCAGTAAGATATTTATTTTATAATACTTTTAAATCTCTCTTTGTTTTTTTGTTGCCTTTTCGAATAATTTATTTAATGTATTTTGGTGATTAATAATAAACATTGGTTAGATTTATACAAAATGAAAGGACAGAAAAAGTGCTTATCCAATTCGCAAAACCAAAAATGGATTGGGTCCCCAGAAATTTGGTTATCTGAACCAAGGACTATTTTAGGAATAATGACGGGCACTTCGGTCGACGGAGCCGATGCCGTTATCGCCGAATTCGAATATCATCCAGACAATTCCAATTTCCCATTCAAAATTAATCGTTTTGTCCACAAACACTTCCCTTTACATAAAAAGCTCAAACAAAAGATAATTCAAGCGATTAATAACAATGCCAATACATCGGAAATTTCCTTTTTAAATACATATTTAGCATACTATTACGCCGAAATAGTTAAAAAAATGAAATATTTTTACCAGCCAAAGTTGCCAAAAGTTGATGCTGTCGCTGTTCACGGACAAACTGTTTGGCATAGCCCTTTGTCGAAAAAACAACAGAGCACGATAGGACACAGTCTTCAGCTTTGCTCGCTTCCAACGCTTGCAACTTTGACTAATCTTCCAGTCGTTGGCGATTTTCGGTCGAAAGACATTGCATTAGGCGGGCAAGGAGCTCCAATTGTTCCAATTTTTGATTACTACTTTTTACGACGCAAAGAAGAGAACATAATCACTTTGAACATCGGGGGAATTGCTAATGTTACAATATTACCAAAGTCTTGCAACATCGATAACATTCTTGCTTTCGATACGGGTCCGGGCAATTCTTGGATAGATTTAGCTACGAATTATCTTTTCGGGCTACCTTTCGATAGAGACGGAAAAATAGCCAAAAGTGGTGCACTTAATCCACAACTTTTTAATCTACTTTCAAAAATCAACTATATTCGTAAAAAGCCACCAAAATCCACTGGAAAGGAACTTTTCGGCGAAAAAGAATTAAAAAAGTATTTAGAATTTTCGAAAAGAAACTCGATAAACCGAAACGATATAATCACAACGCTAACGCATTACACTGCTTGGTCCATTGCAACAAACATTGAAGAATACATCAAAGACACGACCACAGTTATCGTTTCGGGCGGTGGAGCATTAAATATGTTTTTAACTGAGCTTTTAAGAAGTTACTTGCCATCCAACACAAAATTAATATTATACGAAAACGGTAAGAAAAAATACCTTTTAGGCAAAGAAGCATTAGCAATCGCTTTCCTTGGATATTTACGTCTTGGGTGTATCCCTTCGAACTTCCCTTCGGTAACTGGAGCAAAGCAAAGAACCTCGCTGGGCATTGTAGTAATGTGAATTTTGCGTACTAAATATGCATTATAATCACCAAGAAGAAAATAGCAAGAGAGAAAATATAAGAAACAGGAACGAGTCTTCATTTCCGAATTTCAAATTATGGGGTTATTACATATTATCCTTTCGTATTTTCTTCGCGAAAAAATTATGCGTTTGGAAAGTGTGGCAACAATATTTAACAATTAATTGATTTTATTTATAACATTTTCATAGAACAACTTCGTCAATAATTTTTTCAATTTTCTCAAACCAATTACTTTGCGGGTGGGTATTTGGTATGTTTAATTTTCTTAATATCTCTCCAAAGCGGTTAATACAATTTTTATCCCTCAACTCCACCCAATAGATACCCCTTTCCTCGAGTTGTTTTTTGTTTGTTTCAGAGAGATTATCAGCCACAAATAATTTGCTATCTCTTGCTATAGCTGCATCAGCGCTTTCGGGATTGCCACGCCCCATTAACTTAACTTCGCATTTATATTGATTATTCCCTTCTACTAAATAAAAATCAACTTCTCTTTCAAAATCTGCATCCTCAACTGTTTTATTAGCAATTTTTATGGCATAGTTTTCCTTCGGTACATTATATAACCTACAAAGTGCTAGCATTAAAGGTTTTTCTACTCTTTTACCAGAGGTACTCCAAAGTCCACCCCTTAACTCTGCTCTTTTAACCGCAAGGGCGTTAATTACAATCAAACTTTCACTTATATTCAAATCCACGCTCACTCCTTTAAATTTAATGGTTAAAGTAAGATCTAGTTCTTGTTCTGTTTCCAAAAGGTTTTTAATAGTATTGTATAAATAATCATAATGTTTATTTGAAGCATCAATAACTATTTCTTTCTTTGATGAATTAAACATATTATGAATTGTTTTTTTATTTAAACCAGAATTAATTGCAATATCTTGCGAAGGAAGTGATGATTTTAGAAATTCATTTTTATACCAATCAGCAGTAATATTCTTATTTTTTAACTTTGCCTCAACAATTTTTTTGAAAAAATCTATTGCAAACTGTAAGAATTCAGCGTTAATCAAATTTATTACCTCAATTCTATAATCTTCTCCTTTCAACAATTTTTTTATGATGTTTCTCGCCACTTGTTTAGTTATAGTCATATTTCCCCTTGCGAGAGTTTAATAAATTCATTAATCTCAAGGAATCTGGTAGGCTCATCTTGATCAAACAATCTAGACACTTTACCTAATTCCTCTCGAATCCTATCAATGAATTTCTCTTCTTTTTCTACCAGAAAGAAATGACGTTCTAAATTTATTGCTGCTCTACCTAATGTTCCACTCCCCGCAAATGGATCAAATACTAAATCTCCTACAAATGAATAAAACTTAATAACCCTATTACAAAGTTCAAGTGGAAAAACGGCAGTATGAACTTTATCAAATGTTGGTTCAATATACCAAACATTTGTTGTTTCGTAATCACCCAAAACCCTACTTTTTTTTACAATTTCCCAACTATATTGCTTTATATTCCAATCTATAAGTTTATCGGTCTTTTTCCGATATACCATTAACATTTCTGTTACCGCATTTGGTTTGTAAGCTAGTGGTTTTCTGTGTTGGTAAAATCCTGCATTTCTATTTTTTACACTGGCTTCTGGTTTTACCCATACAATGTCATCAATAAATTCCCAACCCATTTTTATTAAAAACGGATGAATATCATAAGGGATTGGATACCTTTTGCTAGAATGTTGCCGACTTAATCTTGGAATAATAATTGGCGAGGTATTTAAAACAAAGAATCTACCCTCTTTCGTTACACGATGAACTTCTTTAAAAACACTTTCCAAAAATTCTAAATATTCATCATAACTTTGATAAATAGAATAATCCCTTGCATTGTAGTATGGAGGAGAAGTAAATGTTAAATGAACTGATTCGTTGGGAACATACCTCAAGACTTCTTGGACATCCCCATAAACTACAATATTTTTTAAAAAATCTGGTGCTTCAACTTGCTGTTGAATTTTCGACTTTTGTTTTTCTCCAATTAATTCTTTATTAATAATTTCTTGTATTAACTCGTTTGGATGGTTTAGTAATTTTATTAATTCATTTTTTACATCTAACTTGTAAGAAAAAACCAATAATCCTCTTATAGCTTGCAAAACAACTTTGGGGTCTCTATCCTTTAAAAGATTAACTAAAAAGGGTATCATTTTTTCGTTCCTGAATCTCCCAATAGCTGAAACAGCCTCTCGTCTTACAATACTACTATCATCGCTAATGGCAAACTCGTAAAAGGTAGGCAAAAGGTTAATATCTTCAAGCTTTGCCAAATTTTTGATAGCTAACATTCTTACATTTTCGTTGGTATGGCTTAGCAACATCAATAAAGGCTCTTTGTTAAATCCATTTTTTAACCCTCCAAGTTTCTCCAAAACATATATAATTGTTTTATCAGATTGATTCATTAAAAATAAAATAAATCTTTTAGGTTCATTTTTTAACCTTTCTATTAGTTCTCGACTTATTTTTTTTTCAGAATATGTTCTTTTCATAACCATCAAACATAAATTTCCATAATCTATTATTTCTTAGGTTGTTTTCAATATTTATATAAATTAGATTTTCAGATATATTTTATCATATGTGGTGGCTACTGGATTCGAACCAGTGACCTTTCGCGTGTGAGGCGAACGCTCTCGACCAACTGAGCTAAGCCACCAAAAATACAGTACAAATTTAATAAAATTTACCAAATCCTTCCTCTGTTTTTCTTACTTATGCTTCCTTGTAAAATTATGAAGCAAGCGTAACAACTTGCCGACCGTTCGCTTTTCCTTGCCTTTTCGTTAATACTTTACTAATATTTTTCTTAATTTTGTAATCTAAAATTATTTTGATTTTCGAAAGAGGTTATAATGAAAAGGACTTATCAACCAAGTAGACGAAAACGGCTCCGTACCCACGGATTTCGTAGTCGGATGGCAACGAAAAATGGGCGAAAAGTTCTTGCTCGTCGTCGTGCAAAAGGACGATTTAAATTAACTGTTTCGGATGAGAAGAAGAAATTTTAATACAAATTAGGTGAACTATAAATTCGAAACTATTAAAAAGAAAAAGGAATTGGAAGACTTGTTAAAAAATGGAATAAGATTCAACACAGTTAATCTTCGTGCTATTGTTTCCCCGCGAAAGTCAATTGCATCCGGCGAAAATGTTTATAATATCCGATTTGCTGTCCAAGTCCCCAAAAAAACAAGTAAAAAAGCGGTTGTCCGAAATCGTATTAAACGACTTCTTCGCGAATCTTTAAGGAAAGTTGCCAAAGAAATGCTCCCCGAAAGATTCTTTCTTATCGAAAGCATTTTCTTGCTTTGGCGAAGCACCGCTCCATCGAAACCTTACCAAATTCACTTACAAGACGTTCTCCCCAATGTTTCAAGTCTTTGCGAAAATGCTTGTGTCTTTATCGACAACAAGTTTCGAGGAGGATTAAATTGAAATATTTGTTCATCGCCCTAGTCAGATTATATAAATTGTTTATCTCGCCTCTTTTGCCGCCAAGTTGCCGATTTTATCCTACTTGCTCTGAATATTCAATCGAAGCTTTTAAAAAGTATGGCTCGTTAAAAGGGGCGTTTCTTAGCATTAAAAGAATAGTAAAGTGTAATCCTTTACATCGGGGAGGGTACGACCCAGTTCCTTAAATTAAACTGAAAGTGAAATGGACAAAAAATCTTTGTTGGCAATAATTCTTATTACACTCATTTTAACGGTATGGACATTTTACATTTCGATACAAGAAGTTCAACCGCCAAAAGAAGTCGAAAGAAAAGACACAACCGAAAAAGTCGAAGAGAAGCCAAAAACTAAAGAAGAAATTGTTAAAGAGGAATTGAACGATTCATTGCTTAAAGTTCAAAGATTCGGAGAAAGCTTTGTCCGTTTTGTTGGGGGGAAGGAGCGAATTATTTCAATCGAAACCGATTTGCTCGATATTAAACTTACTTCGAAAGGAGCAACGTTTCTCGAATGGACTCTGAAAAAATTTAAAAATTGGAGTGGATACAAAACTCAGTTAATTTGGGCAAAAGGTGGAACTCCATCTCTCCTTTTGCATACACGCGACGATGTCGAACTCGACGATAGAAACTTAAACTACTCGTTCAATTTAGAAGGCGATTCATTTAAGCTGAGTGGAAAGGATTCGCTTGAAATATTGGCAAAAATTGATTTAGGTGAAGGAAGTTACCTATCGAAACGGTTCGTCTTTTATGGGAATAAATATCATTACCACCAAGAAATAACTTTAAAACAGATGGATAACTACATAAAGCCACGAGGATACAATTTTCAATGGCAGAATGGCTTACGTTATCAAGAGATAAACTCAATCGATGAATCGAGCGAAGCAAAGGTGATTTCATCATTCAACGGCGAAATAGAAGAAGCCGATGTTACAAGCGACGAACCTTTAAGTTTATCCCCAGCTGGCAAATTGGATTTTACTGCATTAAAAATTAAATACTTCACCGCCGCAATTATTCCAACTCCGAAACACTCCTACGACGGTGCTGTTTACATAAATGGCTGGAGAAACCATATTCAAGATGAAGGAATTGTCGAAAAATACAATGTTTCGTTAAATCTTCCCTACCGAGGAGGCGAAAGTCGTCGTGCATTCGATATTTACATTGGCCCAATAGATTATGCTATTGTTAAAGAATATGGAATATCTGAAGTTGTAAACTTTGGCTGGCGATTTCTGGTTCGGCCTATTGGGGAATTCTTTATGCTTCCAATCTTTAAATTAATTTATTCAATCATTGGCAACTATGGGATTAGCATTATCATTTTTGCGTTGATAATGAAAATTATTCTTTATCCTCTTTCAATTTCGCAAATGCGTTCAGCACAAAGGATGCAGTTGCTTGCCCCCGAAATGAATAAAATCCGAGAAAAATACAAGGATTCTCCGCAAGAACAACAGCGGGCTATAATGAAGCTTTACTCGGAATATGGCATTAATCCAATGAGTGGTTGTCTTCCGCTACTTCTCCAACTGCCAATACTTTATGCTCTTTGGAACGTTTTGCGAACTGCTATAGAGTTGCGACAAGCCCCATTTATTCTTTGGATTACCGACCTTTCACTCCCCGATTATATTTTAAACAATCCAGTTCCAATCTTTGGAATTAAGCATATTTCTGGCCTTGCAATCCTTATGGGAGTTACTTTGTTTTTACAACAAAAAATGACTATTACAGACCCGCGACAAAAGGCAATGATTTACATACTCCCAATTCTTTTTATTTTCCTTTTTTCCTATTTCCCTTCTGGATTGAATTTATACTACTTTATGTTTAATTTATTTAGTATTGCTCATCAAGTTTACATTAATAAATTTTCAAAGAAGAAGTTAACCTTGGAAGACTTAAAAAAGATGCCCAAAAAGGAAGGTTGGTTCCAACGAAAACTACGCGAAGCACAAGAAATAGCCGAATCGCAAGGACGTCGCATTCCGGGCGCTCCTTTCTCTTCCCAGCAACGCTCGCCTCAAAGAAAAAAGAAAAAGTAATTCCCATAGCATTATAATTAGCAAATATTATCATAAACAACGGCGTCTGGCGACGCTTTTCTGCATCTTCAACCAAAGCCCAAATAATTACCATCGAATGCATTTTATAATCACATTAAATGCGAAAAGAAAGTTTTTTTTCGCAAACGAGGGTAACTTCTTAAAAGAAGCAAAAAGTTAGTTAATTATATAAATTTCGGCGATAATTTATTTGATAACATCTTGGGTCTTCTCCGTAAATACCAAGACCAGCGGCATAAGCACGCGAACGACAACCAAAGCAAAATTCATTTTGGTAACATTCTTGGCATTCGGATGGCAACCCTTCTAAATTTTTCATCTCTTTGAAAATAAGATAATCCTTGTTGCTCAAAACAATTTCTTTAAATCCAGAAATTTTTATGTTCATACCTTCTCGTTCTTCTCGAATTGTTGCACAAGGAGTAACAAAGCCGTTGTTCAAAACTGCAATTGTTGCGGAACAATATTGCTTGTTGACGCAGTTCATAGGAAAAATATTCGTCCCTTGAACTTTCTTTAAATAACTGTAAACTTTCTCGACTTCGCCTGCAGAAGGAATAAATTTTTCCAAATCCTTAGAACTTTGACCAGGGCGAAGGTAAGTGTGATAAACATTAACACAAGTAGAAATGTTATAATTTTTTTGGAAAAATTCAATTGTCTCAATCATATCTTCGGAAGTTTGGTATCCAGTAAAAGTAACTGAATTTAGGAGTTGACTGGCAGGATACCCAAAAGAGATTAAATTTTCGACGCCATTTATAATCATTTTTATATCCTCGGCTGTCCTTCCAGGATGTAGGAACTCATAAATACTGGGGTTAAGGGTTGAAAGATGAAAGGCAATTAGCCCGAAAGAACAAAGTTCAGAGCAGTTTTTTGCAACAGTTGGGTCGGCAAGAGGCAAACCACCAGTCCACATATTATTCCGAAAATTCAAGGAACGAGCAAATTCGAGAAAATCGAAAACTTCTTTTCGGAGTAAAGGCTCTCCGCCTAACCATTCGATTGCAACAAAACCAAGTTCTTTCGCCTCTCGCAGTATTCGGAAAATTTCTTCATTAGTCAGCTGGTTCTGGGGAAATTCGAGCGCGTTCATATAACAATACAAGCAGTTTTGATAACATACATCGCCTATTTCTAATTGCAAGGCGTAGAAACCATCCTTTTCGTAAGCTTCGAACAGTTTATCTGTATCTATCATTTCTTATCATCTCCTTTTCTTCAACAAAATAAACGAAATCAATTCTATCTTATTAAACTATTATTAGTAGAGTTAAATTCAAAAAAACTTACAAAATTGAAAAATCAATAATAGGTTCTTTCAATTCTGGTATACAGTTGACCACCAACTCCGAAAGACCACAGAAATGTAGAGAAAATCTCTCTTTTAACGAATAAAAGTTTAAGAGGTCGCGAATTTGCCCTTTGCAATTGGAGCAAGGGGCACAAACTATCTTCGGTATGTTCGTATCCTCTATTTCGTTTTTAAATGCATCGATTATCTGGGAAATTTTCTTCTTTCCACTAACTTTCATTTTCCATTCATTAAAATTGTACGAGGACATTACAGCGAAACCACTTCCGCCCCCACAGCAATAATTCCAGAACCCATTTGGTGTCATTTCCCGAAATTTTGGAGCAAGGCAGCGAAGTATTCGCCTTTGCGGTTCAAGAATTCCAACATTTCTTACCAAATTACAAGGGTCGTGCAAAGTAACGGGAAAAAAGTTTCGCTCGGGGTCGAATTTTATTTTTCCGCTAAACACTATTCTCTCGATAAATGTCATTGCGTCTTCGACTGGAATTTCTGGGCAAACCAATCTATCTGAAATTATTTTAAAAACTTTTGTGGAATGCCCACATTCCCCAACCACAATCCTTTTTACTCCAAGTTTTTTTGCAATAGAGAAATGTTTTTGAAGAATCTTGGCAAGCTGAACATCATCGTAGAACAAACCATAGTTTACACCGTCGTAGCCAACCAAGTCGCTGGACAATGTCCATTTTATTCCAGCCAAATCCATCAAGATAGATAAAGACAAAGGATTTTCGGGCCAAGACAAGAATTCACCAGCATTTTGAAATAAAAGAACATCGGCACCCGAATCGTCCCATTTTGTTTCGACGCGATAACCAATCCTTTCTTCTAAGTCTTTTTCGACAAATTCGACATTGTCTCTTACGATTTCTGGTGTCATTCCCGTTGTCGAGCCTTTGGCAAGGTGTTGTATTGTCCCCCTTTCGTGTAAATCTTTTGGTGCTATTCCAAGTTCTTGGCTGAACATTTTGCGTATTTCGCGCGTGATTACAGAATTATCTAAACCAAGTGGGCAAGATTGACTACATCGTCGGCAAAGCGAACAACGGTAGCTTAATTCCGCTAAGCGAAATACAAGAGCAAAATTTATCTCGATGCCTCTTTCCCTTATTTTCTTAATTATTGGATGACTATTTTTAATGTATGTCGAGTATAGCCTTCGCAGAATTTCGGCTCGAAATGTTGGTCGGTAAATTTCTAAAAATCCGCTACTTTCATAAATTGGGCAAGAATTGCTACAAGTTTGGCATTTGACGCAAGTTTCTAATGTCAGTAACAATGGTTTCAAAAATGTCCAGTTGCTCTCTTTGGAAAATAAATTATTTAGACCAGTTCTAAATTTTTCAAGAATAGTGGCTATTTCATTTTCTGTTTTGGACTTGGTCAAACCCAAAGAAACAACACCGTCGAGCGAATCGTCCACCACCTTCCGTAAATCATCATTTAGCAGACTAATCGATGTATTATCCAATATCTCTTTGCTGTCTATTTCATTATTTTTCTGGGAGGTCCCTTTGGAAACGACTGGTTCTAACATATCGATTGAAGAATTACAAATGTCTTTTATCTTAATTTTCCGCTTCATCTTTTTTCGTTTTTTTGTGTGCTTCTTGAGAAACGGAAAGAGCAAGCCAAGTTTTACTTCCTCCTTCGACCACGTGTGGGGCAGTCCAATTTATTGGATATTTCCATTGCTCCATAATCTTTTCTTTGAGTTTTCTATCTTCAAAAGTAGTTTTCGTCTCCCACCTCATTTTATGAAAGGTAAAAAACTTTATCACGAAATGGTTCATCTGCGAAAAAGGGAGATAAGCTAAAAATAAAGCTAAAACGATAAAATGGAAAATGGCAAAAAAACTTATTTCTTTAAATTGTGTAAAAGTTAGTAATCCCGAGTAAAAAGCTATGTATTCACTTGCAAAAGATTCTCGCTTTAATACCCATAGCAAAAAAGAGAAAAACAAGATAGAAAGCAGGACAAGATTAAAAAAATGACTTGGTTTTGAATATATACGATAATTTCTGTTCAATATCCTAAGAAAAATAAGAAAAACAGCCCCCAAACAACCCATTATCGACGAAACAAATGTAATTACATCCAAAGGTAGAGTTAACGACATAAAGAGAAATATTTTTATAATAACCAGAAATAACAATGCAAAATAAAGGTAAACACCTATATGCAAAGAAATTGCACCAAACCAAAGTAGCCGATTGTTTTTCCACACACTTTTCAAAAAGACAACTTCTTCGAAAATGTATATAAGCTCCTTTATTAGATTTCTACTGAAATTCCTAAAAATATGTATGTTCTGTTGATGATTGTTATAGTTAATGCCTTTGATTTCATCGCCGGGAATAGGGTAGAGTTCCACTCGTAAATTTACAGGTAATTTCAGTATCTTAACTATTTTACCAATTGTTGCTAAAAGGAAAATTGAAAGAGAAAGAAGAAATAAAAAATGTAAAAGAAACATTGCAAGAATTCCTAAAAAAATCGATATTTGCTTGTCGCCAATACAATTAAACACAACCCGTTGGTTTAGGTAACCCAGCAACTTTGCAAGCACCTTTAGCTGGACCAGATGGGAAAAGGTCGTAGATATCTTTCAAAGTGAAACCTGTTTCTTTGCATAGTTTACGAATCATCGGGGCTATACCATATTGTTTATAGTAACTCCGGAGGTAATCGATAACTTTCCAATGGTTTTCGTTCAATACTTCAATCCCATCGGTCGATGCCAAAGCAAGAGCAACTTTCTCGTCCCAAAGTTCTGGGTTTACCATAAATCCGTCCTCGTCCACTTCAATTTTCATCCCATTCCATTCGATTTCTGGCATTTTTCACCTCTAAATTAATCTACATTGCTTTCATTCCTTTTGGTCAGATACAGTTTATCAATCTTGTTAACATCGTCAATTTGCAGAGAAAAACTCCATAGGTAAATTTGTAAAGGAGAAAGGCTAATCCAAACCAAGTTTCTAAGCATATTTGATATAAAATTTCTTAATTCATATAGAAATTGAAATCTGTATGCCCGTTCCATTTATCTGCTTTTACTTCTTTTCTCTAAAAAGATTTAACTTCTCAAGCAAAAAGTCGTGTTTTTGCTCATCAACTAACAAATATTCCATCAAATATTTTGCAGGTTGCTGGTCCAGATTTTCTAAGATTTTTTCGGCAAACTGAACTGCTTCTTTTTCAAGTTTGTTGTGTTCTTCGATAAAAGACCAAAGAGGTTCAAGTTCTTCTGGTTCAATACTAAAATCTTCGCTTCTGATATTGTCGATTATTAATTGTAAAATTCGTCTATGCATAATTGCATCTTGACGAATTATTTCCATAACATAATACACAATTGGATTTTCGACCGATTTAATTATTTCTGTGCTATTTCTTATCGCTAAATCTTCTACCTTCTGCCATTGAATTAAGACTTGTACTATTTGTTCGAGCTTTTCTTTACTGATTTCCATTTTCAAAATACTTACTTTTAAAAGTTAAATTTACAACATATGTGTTTATTTGGTAAAATTTTGAAAAATTTTGTATTTATAAAAGTTGTTACAAAACACGAAGCTTACACAGAAAACAAAAGAAGAAGAGAATTTAAGAATCTTCGTAGTTCGAAAAATTGAATACTGCTTTTGTTAATATTTTGTGAAAAAATAGGATTTTTTTGTGAATAATTCCTTAAAAATTTGTTATATCTTGGTGGAAAAATAGCAATAATGAATAATTAATAACAAAAATTCCAAAAATTTTTCACATTAAAAATTTTCTTTCACGAATTGTATTCTTTTAAAATATAAGAGTTTACATTAAAATTTTCTTTGTTTTCCACTTTTCCACATTGAATTATGATTATTAATTATTTTTATTAAGTAGCTCTTTAATAATCGAAGAGAAGGTTGCAAGCAAATTTTTATACTCAGGATTGAATTTCGTTCCAGCAGTTGCAAGATGTTGGCGACCACCTCCTTTGCCACCTAATTTTTGAGCAACAAAGTTTACAAGATTTCCAGCAGGAAACTGCTCCTTTAAATCGTCGGTAACGGAACAAGCAATATATATTTTGTCATCCTTTGGTAAAAACAAAAATCCGATACCAGATTTTTTAAATATATTTCGTATCTCGTCGGCATAATCTCGCAATTCATCGACACTTTCTGCTTCGATTTCTTTTGCTATATATCGAATATTCCCTTCGTGTTTTGCGTCCAAAACCCAATTTTTTAAATTATTCAGTATCTGTTCTTTTTCGATATTTTGTAATTTTTTCTGTAGCTTTTTAATATTATCTTCCAATTCCAAGTTCTTTTCTTCAAGTTTGGCAATTTGACTTGTCAAGTTGTTTATAAACTGATAAACGTTACGACCAGTGGTTGCTTCTATTCTGCGAACGCCAGAGGCAATCGATTGTTCAGAAAGAATTTTAAATATGCCAATTTCATTTGTATTGCGGACGTGGGTGCCGCCGCAAAGTTCTTGGGAAAAATCGCCCATAGTTACAACTCGAACGATGTTTTCATATTTTTCGCCGAAAAACATTTTCGCCCGAGTTTTTGTTTTCGCATCTTCGAGACTCATATAAGAAATTATAACTGGCAAGGATTCAAATATTTTTTCGTTAACGAGAGATTCTATCTCGGCAATTTGTTCTGAATTCAATTTTTCGAAATGGTTGAAGTCGAAACGGAAATAGTCGGGAGCGACAAGCGAGCCAGATTGACGAATATGGTCGCCTAAAACTCGACATAAAGATTCGTGCAGTAAATGTGTTGCGGAATGATTTCTCATAATATCTAAGCGTCTTCGTTTGTTTAATTTTAAAACTACCTTTTCGCCCACGAATATTCCCGGTTCGGTATCGAGAATGTGTACAATTGAATTCCCAACTTTAATTACATCGACAACGTTGAAAACGCCAGTTGAAGAAACTATTTCTCCTGTATCGGAAATTTGCCCACCACTTTCAACATAGAATGGGGAAGCATCGGTTACAACTTGGTTCCCTTCGATAAACACAACCTTTGCTTCTGTTTCGAACTCTTCGTAACCTGTAAAGTGTGTTTTAAAATCCTGGTTTCCTGTAATTGCAGAAGATTGAAAAGATTTCCCGGATTGTCGACTTCTATTTCGTTGTTCTTCCATTTTTTCGTTAAATCCTTCGATATCGACTTTCAAGTTGTTTTCTCTTGCCAGTAGTTGAGTTAAATCGATAGGGAAGCCAAAAGTATCGTAAAGTTGGAATGCGCGGTCGCCAGGAATAGTTTTGGAGTTATCTTTGCGAAGCTCTTCGACAATTTGCTCGAAAACTTCTAATCCTCGGTCTAAAGTTTGCGAAAAGCTTTCTTCTTCGGCTTTAATATATTTTTCAATAATTGGACGGGCATCGACTATTTCTTTGAAGAAGTCGCCCATAATATCGATAAGGACTGGAACAAGCTTGTAAATTGTAGGTTCTTTCATTCCGAGTTGTCGGGCAAATCGGGAAGCACGACGAAGAATACGACGCAAAACGTATCCTCTACCTTCATTACTTGGAAAGGCGCCATCTGCGATAGCGAAACTTAATGTTCTTATGTGGTCTGCCAAGACACGCATTGCAATGCCGTCGGGATGCGAGACGGATTGTGGATATTTGCGGTTCGAAAATTCTTCTATTGCTTGAATAAGTGGTTGAAAAAGGTCTGTGTCGTAATTTGAATCTTTTCCTTGTAGGATTGCGGTTATTCGTTCTAATCCCATTCCAGTATCAACGTGTTTAGCGGGTAATTCTGTTAACAATCCGTCTTCGTTTCTGTTATACTGGATAAAGACCAAATTCCAAATTTCAATTACATCGGGCGACCCTGTGTTGATGAGATGAGCCCCGTTTTTCTCTTTTGTTCTATCGAAATGAATTTCGCTACAAGGGCCGCAGGGGCCAACTTCCCCCATTTCCCAAAAGTTATCCTTTTCGTCGAACCGGAAAATTCTATTTGTTGGGAGAAATCTTCGCCAGACCTCAAAAGCTTCGTCATCTGTTCGAAAAACGGTTGCGAATAGTCTGTCCTCTGGTAAATTCCAAACTTCGGTAAGTAGCTCCCAAGCAAATTCGATTGCTTCCTCCTTGTAGTAGTCCCCAAAACTCCAATTACCAAGCATTTCGAAAAAGGTATGGTGGTAGGTGTCGTAACCTACATCCTCAAGGTCGTTATGTTTGCCACTTACTCTAATGCATTTTTGTGTATTTGCAGCCCTACGATAATCTCTTGTCCCAGTTCCTAAAAAAACGTCTTTGAATTGATTCATCCCAGCATTTGTGAACAGAAGAGTTGGGTCGCCATAAGGCACAACTGGACTACTTGGGACGATTCTATGACCTTTTGATTCAAAAAAATCTAAAAACGACTTTCTAACCTCTTTAGATTTCATTTTTTTCGTGTTTAATTTAGTTTATTAGAAACGAAGTGAATAAACAAATCTTTTAATTCCCGCAAAGTCATTTTCGACAACTAACTTGAACCCTTTTTCTTCGAAAATTTTCTTAACAAATTCCGATTGATTCCATCCAATTTCTAAGAAAAAAGAACCAGAGGAAGAAAGCAGAGCTGCAAAAATATAAGCGAACCTCCGATAAAATGTTAGCCCATCGGCACCATCTGTGAGAGCAATCTTGGGTTCGAAGTAAATTTGTTGGTCGAGCTTGCTATATTCTTCGATACTAATGTATGGGGGATTCGAAACAATTATGTCGAAACTCCCGTTTGGCAAAGAATTCAGTATGTCGAGCTTTTCTACAATTAAATTATTTTGCCCAGACAACAAAGCATTTTCTTTTGTAGCTTCTATGCAATCTGGGTCAATATCAATAGCAAGAACATTTGAGTTTTTAAATATTTTTGCAAGAGAAACAGAAATAGCGCCACTTCCACAACCAATGTCGAGAATTCTTAATTTTTCGTTTTTTCTCGATTTATATTTGTCTTCGATTATTTTTACCAAAATTTCTGTTTCGGGGCGTGGAATAAATACTTTTCGATTGAGTTTGATTGTATTTTCGAGAAACTTTGTTTCTCCCAATATGTATTGAAGTGGTTCGCTTTTCAAAAGCCTTTTTAAGTGCGATTTGAAAGTATTTAGCTCCTCTGCTATTAGGGGACGCTCGAAATTCAAGTAAAGTTGAAGCCGCGAAAGATTTAATATATGTGAAAGTAAAAGTTCGACTGTTAATCGTGGAGATTCAATCGATTTTGAACTTAGATAATTCGTAGCCCAACGAATTAACTCTCCTAATGTCCAAAGTTTAGAATTGCCTTTATCGGAGGCGGCGAAATTCATATGTCTTGGCAAGAAGGGATAATAAAGCCATTCGGACATAAACGCCGTGTGTAACTTGTGTTTGTATTAGAACATTTGGTAGGTTTGCGACTTCATATTCGAGTTCAATTCCGTAGTTAACGGGACCGGGATGGAGAACAACCAATTCTGGTTTTCGACTTATTCTTTCGTATGTAAGCCCGAAGAACTTTGCGAATTCCGAAACAGAAGGAACAAGCCCGGATGCCATTCTTTCATTTTGAAGACGTAATAAAATTATAGCATCTGCCCATTCAATTACCTTGTCGATATCACTGAAAACAGTTACATTCCAAGAGTTATGAAACTTAGGCAAAAGAGTGCCTGGGCCACAAAGACCAACAAGTGCACCTAATTTTTTTAAAAGGAGGTAGTTCGAACGGGCTACCCGGCTGTGGAGTAGGTCGCCTACGATTGCCACTTTGAGATTTTCCAAATAACCAAAATGTTTAAAAATCGTGTACGAATCGAGCAATGCTTGTGTTGGGTGTTCGTGGCGCCCATCTCCAGCGTTGACAATAATTTTGCTCGTATTTCTTTGTAGAAGAAGTGGTACACCGCTTGCAGAATGCCGAACGATAAAAATTTGAACATCCATTGCCTCTAAAGTGTGGAGCGTGTCTATCAGCGATTCGCCTTTTGTCATACTACTCGACGTAGTTGAAAAGGAAATGCATTCGCCGCCAAGTCTTTTGGTTGCCAACTCGAAAGAAAATTTTGTGCGGGTCGAGGGCTCGAAAAAAGCAAGGGCGACAGTGTAGCCTTTAAGGTCGTCGTAAACATCTTTTTTCGAGGAATTGTTTTCGAAAAAGCGCGTTCTTTCGAAAATTAAGCTAACATCTTCAACGGATAAATCTTCGGAGGAAAGAAGGTATGGGTGGGACAAAACAAATCTCTGCATAAGTATTAACTTTAATAATTACAAAAATAAAAAAAAGGCCGCTCTTTTGGAACGGCCCTCTCTTTCGAAATCCTCAATTTGCGAAATCTTATTTCTTCTTCTTCTTCCCGCCAGTGTCGACATTTACTTTGTCCTTCAATGTCTTTCCGGGCTTAAATTTTGGCGCCTTGCGTGATGGAATTTTGATTGTCTTCTTTGGGTCGCGGGGATTAATGCCTGTTCGTTCTTTCTTTTCGATTACAGAAAAAGTCCCAAAACCTACGAGAGTTACTTTGCCGCCTTTGCCGAGCTCATCGGCAATTGCAGAGAAGACCGCTGTTACAGCTTTTTCAGCGTCACCCTTCTTAATTTCGGCTCGCTTTGCGACTTCCGAAACTAATTGAGTTTTGTTTAAAGCCATACGTCACCTCATTTTGTTTAACATAAAAAGTCGATTAGACCCATCTAATCGACCAAAAGACATTATTCTACAAAGGTTTCTAAATTTTTTCCTTTTAAAAATCTTAGCTGAAC
>JAOADV010000020.1 GCA_026417135.1 Ignavibacteria bacterium | reverse complement strand
AAAAAACCAAATTAAAAAAAATTTAATATGAAAAGAACAAAATTTCAAAATAAACATATTTACGAAGGGGAATTTATTCTAAATTATAATTTTTAGTTTAGAAATTTTTTGTAAGAAAATCGTAAAACTTCGTGGTCAAAAAATTTTTTTAAACCAAAAAATACTTTATAGTAACTTGTTCTTATTGCAAGTTGTAATGCTAAGGCGAAAGCAAAGATGCTTTCGCCACCTCCGAAGTAACAAAAGCATCTAAACCCCTCTACGAGAGTGGGAAAAAGAAAAATTCCCCTCTTATAGAGGGGATTAAGGGGTGTTCAGAAAACTTAAATTCGAAAGCAAAGATGCTTTCGATACTTTGGGAAAACTGGGAAATTTCGTTACTTCAAATATACGGACAGGCGGGATAACCCGCCTGTCGAGTAGAATCTAAATCGCTTACAAATTTTAGTTTACTGCAATTTTAATACTTAAACGATTGACAAGGCCTATGTTTTTAGTTGGGGTTATTGAGTAATCGAATTCTCCTTCGAATCCACCAGCAAAGTATTTTAGACCAACACCAGCGGAAAGTCCAAAAATATCAGTTCCAAATTGATATCCAGCACGAATTGCAAGGAAATCTTTGAAAGTGTATTCGCTTCCAAGAGCAAAATGTTCCGGAGTGTCCGAAAGTGTAATAAAGTCGCCCGAAACAACCACGCGATGGTCATCCGTTTCCCAAACCTTCGACGAGGCACCAGCACGAAAGATAAGCGGGAGAGAATAGCTACTCGCGATGTAAGCTATATCGAGTGGAGCAGCATTCAAAGCCTCGTAAAGTTTCCGAGAGCTATTTAAATCTTGCCCACTATATGCTTGCTTTATCCCGAGATTGTGTATCGAAAAACCAAGTCGAATTCCTTGTATCCCAGTTTCGTACATTGTTCCAACGTCGAAGGCAATGCCACTGCTATTCAAATTGGATATAGAATTATTAACAAACTTTCCAGTTAAGCCAAACGAGAACTGGTCGGTCAGATAACCAGAAAAAGTGAATGCAATCGAAACATCGTTGACCCGATAGCTTAAACCAGTACCATTAGGCTTTTCAAGAGTTGTAATTTCGATATTACCACTGTTTAAAGCAACCAAAGAGATTGCAGCGGTAAAGTTCCGTCCAATAGGTAGAGCAAATGCCCCAAAACTGTGCTGAAATCCAGCAAACCATTGGGTATATGAAAAGTCTGCACTAATAGATTTGACATCGGCTAACCCAGCGGGATTCCAAAAAATAGAGGTCAAGTCGCTACACATAGAAGAGTAAGCCCCAGCTAAACCGTTGGCTCGTGCACCAATTGGAATTTTTAAAAATTGCGAGCCTGCGGCACCAACTTTTACGAAAGTTTCGCCTAAGGTCGAACCAGAAATCGCCCCACCAATTGCGTAAGTATCAATTTTATTTAGCAATAAAATTGAAATCACTATCAAAATTATTCTTTTCATTTCCCACTCCTTTAAAAAAGCTTATTGTTGTTGTTGAATTAGTCTGAAACCACCAACTACTACAGAGAATTTTTGCACTGCTTGTGCTCCATTTGGGGTCCTTAAAACTGCAACAAAGGTTTGGCTGGTAACTCGCAAGTTATTCTTCGAAAGTAAGTCCCAAACTTCAATTGAATGCTGGTCGGGGGAGCTACTCGTTGTTTCATTATGTTCAATAGTTCGGACGTGGTCCCCTGCAAGAGTATAAATATCGATTGTGCAACGAGGAGGCAATTTTGTAAAGTATATTTTTGCATCATAAGGAGATTTTTGACCTTGATGCGAAATGTAATATGGATTAGGAACAACCTTGAACTTTTCGAGCATCTCGTCGGTATAATTTTCGTTTTCTGGTTTCGATTCGCTAATTCGGAAGCGGACTTTTGCTCCGGGCAAGGGTAATCCAAAAGCACCCCCTCTGATGCTTAACACAACTTTATCGCCTTCTTTAAAATCTTCGCCATACTGATATTCGGAAACGGGGATGAAACTCCATTCTGCACTTCCAAAGCGTCTTCCCTTGTTCGCATAATCAAATGAAAATTGGCATCCACCAATGATTAATACGTGAGTGAAATCGACTGTATCTCTTCCATCAAGGCTAACAGCAGATAAATAGTAACGACCTTGTGTTCCGATATAGGTGTTTACGGAAGAAGTACCTGTATTCCACGATGGATTTGCTTGTTGCTCTCGCATTCTAATTGCCGAATTGTTTCGCCGTCCATTAACCCAACCGTATGCACTGATGTTAAATTTATCGATAAACTCATTATTGCGTGTGCCAAGATTTGTTGGAAGTGGATATTGAACTCCGGGTACCGAGTCGATAGTCATATGCTCGTATTTAATAGGATAAAATATATCGACTGAATCGCCTTTCTCCGAAGGTCGCTTCATTTTCATAATATTTCTTACACTCAGATTTAAATATTTGACACGGAAAGTATTTCGCTTACGGTCGGTCGCTGGTCCCCAGACCAATTCCATAGTTTCTTCGCCACCTGGTAAAAATGTTATTTCGAAATCGCCAGGTCCATTGTTGAAGCTACCATAAATTGGTCGTCCATAGCCTTGGTAAACGGGTTGTTGATTCCGGTCGTAGCCAAGAAATTCTTGGCGAAGGACTTGAAAGCCAACTTGTTGTGTAGTAAATATTTTGGAAACATCGGTCATAATGTTTATAGGGGTCTTATTCGGCAGCATTCTAATCGAGGAAGAATCTGGCCTCAATATTCCCCCAAATTGATGAATGGTGTAGTCGAAACTAAATCCAAGGACACCGAATGCGGGACTTGGACTGCCTTCGGGCATAAATCCCCAGCTATAGAAATAACCTGGAATTGTAAAGTCGCTTGTAGTTATACGGCCCGAACGAGACCTAATTTCATTGTTAAAAGGTAATCCAAAAGTAGTAACTTTACCAGTAATTGGGTCAACAATTGCAGTATCGCTTAGAATGAACGAAGCTGCATTTTCAGTTGGAGAACCAGAATAACGCAAAGACCCGGGGCTTTCCTCTAAAAGAGTGATTCCGTTGAACAAAATTGTATTTGTTTTGAGGTCTCTAAGTATCATCCTTCGGAAGTAAAGACCGAAACTTAATTGAGTAGTCCTTCCGGGGAAACTAATTCGGTCGAGAGTCCAATATGGTTGAAATTCAAGTTCCAATTCCCTACCCGAAAACAATTGAATAGCACGGTCGGGGTCGGTTGCAAATAATTTGAAATTGTACAGTCCACCGATTCGTGCGGTATCTATGTACGTTACGGTAAATTCCAATGGCTTTCCAACAGGTGCGGACCGAGCAAAAACATTTATGAGATTTGGCAAACCCGGAGATGCATCATTTAACTTTTGAGGGGTTTGTTGTAAGAAATCACCTTCGTCGTAAGAAAGGAGTTTATAATAATAGTCAACATTGTTAATGATTTTTTCAGTTTTTACTGGGTTGTCGTTGTATGAAACAACCAAATCTCTATTGTCGTCGCCGATATCGTAGAAGGTTCTATTGTTAGTTATATCTGCCATATAAGGAACAACGACTTTCATCAACGCTTCGTCCGATTGTTCAAAATTGGGGAATTCAACTTTAGCTAAACCCAATTGAATGTATTTATAAATAGAATCGAGAGCTTGTTGAATGTGGACAGAATCCCTTAGGACAAGATTTATATTCATCGGAACCATTCTATCGACCAAAAGAACATTTTGCCCACCAACAACAGCTCGGCGATAGGTTCTTTTAAGATATATGGTGTCGAGATTTGGACCAGTTCGGTCGGGTAATCCAAGAGTATCGCTGGGGCTAATATTTATTGTCTCTTTCCTCCAAAGTAATGGATTATAAGGTAAGAACAAACGATTTAACTTAACAACTCCAAGCATAACGCTATCGAGCAAATAATGACGACGCGGATTAATAGTATTAAATGGGTCATAGTAAATAGGCAATTCTCTGGCGGAAAGATTAATCTTCGATGCCCAGAAAGGTCCCCAAGGCTGAGCAATCAATGCGGTATCTACGCCGCAAATAACGGGGAAAATATGTTGTGTAGTTGGGTTTATATTTTGAATAACCCAACGATTGGTCGGATTTAATAAAATGCCCCTACCTACTCGAAGTACACGAATAGTGAAAGAATCAATAACAGTTATACCACCTTGGTTTTCCATATAAGGTCCGACAATTCTCAGCGAATCGATTAAGGGAAAGCTCGAAGAAGTGTTGCTCCCAGCTCGGTAAACTGATTTGTAAAATGGAGTTGGAATTTCCCATTGGGCTATTTGCTTCCAACCAAAAGGACCTTTGCCCGAAGGATATTCTAAACTTGGGCTAATATTGTCGACATCGAAGGTATCGAGGTCAGTTCTTCTTGCACGATACAATCGGTAACCTAAGAAATCCATTCCTTTTTCGTAAAAATCTTTAGAAATTTCAGCTGAATGGTCCCATTTAATAATGAAACCGTTGTTCAAAGGCGTCCAAGAGACAAAACTAGCGCGTTCTGGAGGTGAAGGTGCACGGAAATTATCGTCGTAAACTTGTTGAGCAAACTTATTCTTCCGCACCAACTCTGCAACATCTTCTGTCGAACCGTCGGCATCTTCGCGGACAGCAGTGGGTGCACAAATCAGTGCAACGACGAGCCGTGCAGTGTCGCCGGGTAGCATATTAAAGGGACCTGTAGCCATCATCAACCTACGGTCGCCGGGACCAAAATCTCCGTCGCGTAGTTGCGAAGCCATAAAATCATACCTTGGCTCGTCCTCAATTTTATCGTCGTCTATATGCCAATTACGAAATGTTTTCAAGCCAAGTTGTTCGCGATTCGAAAAGACTCGCCTATCCTTTCGAATAAAATTTGTTTTATCAAACTCAATATTGTTGATAACTACCAAACCTGTATCGGTAGGCTTATGTAGAGAAGTCCATCGTTTTACAACCTCTTCCTTAAGGCAAGCGACAGAGTCGCGATACCCAATAATAACCCCTGAATTATCGTAAATAGGAACTTGATAAATTACCGGCTCTAAACACATATATTCAACTATACGGAAGAGTGTATCTTTGCCTTGAACTTCGTAGGCAACTTGACTTCTGTCGGAACGATAAACAGCTGGGCTTTCAAGAAAGTCGAAGCCAAGATATCCAAACCCAAAACCCTTTTCGCCTTGGTCAACATTTGTCCATTGAATACCAAGATTTAATGTTGTATCTTCGTTGTAAAAGCGAGCTCGGTCGTTTCTTGCACCGTTTATTAGATTTGGAGCTCGGGCAATATCAATGTCTTGGACCGAGCCCATCCAACATTCTTTCAAAGTGTCCTTACTAAAGTTAATAACTTCGTACTTTATAAAGATAAAGTCTTTGTAATCGCCAAATCCCCAAGAGTAAATCATTTGTTCGAATTGAAGTCGGAGTGGGTAACCTTGGCTCTTTCTCAAACCAGCCCCACCTTCAAACCGACTCAAATCGGTATCTTTATAAGTAGCAAAAATATCTTCGCCCGAGATGAAAGCTGGACCCTTCGGGTAAAGCGTAGTATTTCGTTGATTTACATCGTCGATGTAATAGCCAAAATAACGATTATATTTCAAAGTGTCGTTTGGGTTAGTATCCCAAATTGGCCAGTTTGTCTTATGGTCGGGGTCGAGCGGTGTTCCATCCCCTTTCTTAAAATCTGTTGAAAAGTATGTTCTATACTTGAAAATATCGGATTCATCGCGTGCATCGCCATCGGTTATTCGTCCGGGGACCATCCACGACTCGCCGCTATTTGGGTTGTATGTAACTTCGACATATTTCTTTAACTGCCCGTCGGGGCGTGGTTTAATTGCACCGAACCAAAGGCCACCACCAAAGATGTATTGATTATTCGAGCCTCTTGGCCAATATCCACCTCCACGATTTTGTGCTATATTTAATCCAAAAATTCCGTAGTTCGTTGTGTAAAATTGTATATTGCTAACGCTGTTTTGTTGTAAATCGAAAAATCTGTTATAAGTTCGCAAAGGTTGAGGTTCTTCGCCCTTTTTCTCTTTTTTCTCGTAATCTTTTGGTAAGGAAAGCAGAACAATAGGAAAGACCAAAGAAATTAAAACTGTGAATAATTTTCTCATATAACACCCTTAATTAAAATCCACAATTAAAATCTAAACATAATACCAGCGTAAACGGTTCTCGGAGCAAAGAAATTCCCTCGAAAACGCCGTGCATCTTCGAGATATTTGGTAAAGGCTTGGAACTTTTCGGTTCGAGTTACAATTCCATTTCTGTCGAAATCGGAATTGACGCTGTAGAAACGGTCACCATATATTGTATATTGCTCTGTCGAAAAAGATTCTGCACGAGCGTAATCAGCTTCGCGGTAGTAAACAATAGCACTAAAGTCAGTTTCTGGACGATAAAAGTTTACTCCGTCGTCTATTGGGTCGCCCGAGCGTGCGAAATGTGCAACTGCCATAGTTAAATTAAAGACATTGTTAACATCGACGAAGAATTCTAAACGCGCATTTTTTGCAGATTCGCCGAACCAATCACGTAAGAAGAATCCTTTTACTATTCTCATATTGGCATTCCATATTGAAGGATGACGTTCAGCGTTGAATTCTCCGATTGCATTACCACCACGGTCCAATCGAGTGTATGGGGTCCCAGTTTGAAAGAAGCCAGTAAGATTTATTATGAGATTTTCCAACGGATAAATTCCAGCAATGGAAGGTCCTTGCTTTGGTCCCCAAATAAAATCTATAATTGCGTTTACGCGGTGTGTCCTATCGGCAGAAAAAGGAAATTCAGCAAGCGGAAAAGCTTGTTCGCCAGTGAACGGGTCAACAGCAACAAGGTAGTTTGACCCGGGCGAAGAACCAGTAGTAGTAGCAAAAGAAAGATTATAATTTAGGTTCAGTTGTATATGGTTTGTGGGTCTTTTGCGCAAAGTGAACTCAATCCCACGTGCACTCCCGTATTCGCTTACACTAAACAGATAGTAAGGTGTCGGAACAGCAGCAACATAAACTAACCCAACTTGGTTGTAATTGTCTTTATAGTATGAAGATATATCGAGAGCAAAGTCGTCGGTAAGTTGGTTATTATATGTAACTTGATACATATTCGATTTCTGTGGTTTCATATTAGTATTGCCGATAATAGCATTACCACGAAGTTGTTCGACTGCAAATCCGTCGTAAAGGTATTGCATCGGGGACATTTGGAAAAGCGTTCCATAAGAAATTGAAATATTCGAACGGTCTGTAATCGGATAAGTAACGTTTATTCTTGGGCTAATTTGGGTTTTAACACTCGCTTTGGCAAAACCTTTATCCGAAGAGATTGGGACAAAATTTTCAACAATAGTTCGATAATCGGAATTCGGTGCGAAAAAGTCGAATCTCAATCCTGGAGTAATAATCAAACCCTTGTATGTAATTTGGTCTTGAATGTAAAAACCACCAGTAATAGGTTTATAGGGTTTGCTTGTCTTTTTGTAAACCTGCTCATTATCGGCATAAAGATTTCCACCCCAATCGTCTGTGTAAACGTCAAAGAATGGATTAGCATCCCAAGGTAAATTATTCATATGGCGACGTAGTTGGTAAAATTGAACTTCGAAACCAGCTTTGAACATATGACTGAATTCCCCTTCGACAGCTAATGTGTAGTTTCCATCGATTTGCCAGTAATTACTCCTTCGAAACTCGAATGTCCTTTCGTTTCCGTGAAGGTCGAAAATCCCAGTAAGACCATAAGCGTTTTGTGCGTGCTGGGTACTTGAACTACCTTCTATATATCCAGTCAACGGATTAACAATTGGCAAGTCCATCTTGATAAAACCATCTTTCGATGGACCAATTTGTGAAATAGGTGAATACTGGTCGACAATTTTGTCCTTACCGTTTTCAAGAGAACCAAGAGCAACAGCGTAATTGTCCTGGGGATACCAAATATCGAAACCTTTGAAGAAATGAGGTGGGTCGAAGGTTTTTCTCTTGGATGCATCACTATTATTTGATGTGTTCGAAATTTTAAATTCGTAGAAACTATTAGAACCAATCCTATGTTGTATTTGCAAATAACCACTTATTGCAAACTGGTTATAAACGGGCGATTTTGCAGCTCTTTCGGGAACACCATAAGATGGTAAGCCGGGAATAGCCCCAGGTTGAATTGCATATAACCATCCCCAATCCAGCGTTTCAAGGTTTGTTAAACCAAAATTGTAAAAGGCAATCAAATCGATATCCTTGGCAACTGGGAACTTCAATTTTGTTTGAAAACTCTTTTTCCAAGATTGATTGTTTGGCAATCGACCAAGATTGTTTTGGTCAACTTTACCTAAATTATTAATATGAACAGGGTCGTAAATGTCGTAACTTGCAGAACGATATTTTTCGTAGAACAAGTTGCCAGCGAAAAAGAAGGTGGCTTTATCAATCAATGGAATAGGACCACCAATACCAAATTCAAAAGTGTGTTCGTTAGTTCCTTGAAGTTTCCGACCTTCGCCCCAATCTATTGCTTTATACCGGTCGCCTTCTCGGATTAATTTTAGGTCGTGTCGTTGACGACCAAACAAAGCTGGCACATCAGTTCGCCAACGAACGAAACCATCGTAGCGGTCTGTTCGACCACTTCTTAATGTTGTATTGACAAAACCACCGAGAACATTACCGTATTCAGCCGAAAAACCACCAGTTAAAACTTGAACTTCTTCGGTTGCAAAAGCACTAACCATCGGATAGTACGTTGCGCCAACAATGCCAAATCCACCAGTAAATTTATCACTAACATCGAGTCCATCGATACGAATTTGGCTTTCGCTTGTACGACTACCGCGAATTACCCAACCACCACCAGTGTTGAAAACTCCAGCACTCAAACCTATTATTGCTTGCAATCCTTCGCGAGCGATAGATGTCAACTGTTGATTTTCGAACTGACGCTTAACCCCAATATCTTTGTGCGAGACTAATCGTTCGGCAACTACAGTAACTTCTTCGGTTACTTTGCCTTCTTCGACCAAAACAACGCGAATTTCGGTTTCATCGTCTGCAGATATTCTAACAGTTACTTCCGAAGCTTTGTAACCAACGGCAGTAACTTTAACTTCGTATGTACCAGGCGGAATACTGACAACTATAAAGCGACCGTCGGCACGAACAACCCCGCCAAGACGTGTGCCTTGAATTCGAACAGAAGCTCCGACAACTGGATTTCCATCTTGGTCGACAACAGTACCTTTCAAGGTACCATAATTACCAGCTTCGAGACCGATAGGAACAAGTAGAATTAAAACAATAAAGATAAAAAAACGAGTTAAAACCATCATTTTTGCCCCTCTTATTTATTTCAATATTGTTATTGGTTTTGCGAAAATTTTTCCATTACTCGTTGCCACTACAAGATAGTTTCCGCTCGGTATGTTTTCCGTCGAAAATGTTATTCCTTGCAAACCGATACCAACGTTGCCAGAAAATATTGTCTCTATTTTCCTTCCAAAAATATCAATAAGCTCGATAGTCAAAAAGTTGTTCCCAGATGACGAAAAATGAACAAATCCTCTATCGAATATTGGATTCGGATAGACACTTTCGATCAAAATTTCGGGATTACTATCCCCAATTACTGGTGCGGGGGTTCCACCGTCTAAATTAAAGAACCCAAGCATTAAATATTGCGGAACTGTATCGAGAGTTCTTTGCCTTATCCTTGCCTCTGCATCGCTTTGTCCCGGTAAAGGTATAGATTGAAGCTTCAGAATGGGGATATTATTTAGTTCACTTGGTACTTTATCGGGTATCCAAGTAATTCGGTCGAAGTCTAAACTTTCCGTTATGTTTTTAGGTACGGACCATAGACTCGAGCCCAGACGCCTATAGGAAGCGAAAATATCATTTGTTAGCCTACGATAGATTGTATCGGGGGTTTGGACATCTACGAAGTCGACCCATTTGCAAACAAGAGTTGTCCCATCGACAGTAATCGAAAGTTGGGTTTCTTCGCCCATTTGGTTGTTCACCCCAACATAAGCCAAAATAAAACCAGACAAGTCTGCAACCTTCCTAACTCCCCATACTCCATTTTCTTTGTAAATTTCGACCAACTGGTGCAAGGCATCGGAATAAGGACGAAGTGTTCTTGTTGTATCTTCATTCAGATTTGTTACAAAAGAGTAATTGTTGTTGCCTAATGGTACAAATTGCGGTAATTGCCAGGTTACTACACTAATATCGAGTCCATAATTTGCAAGATATGAGTTCAAGAGGTCTGGTGGTGCAATATCGAAATCGCTCCAAGTCTTTCCTTTATCAGTCGATTTGGATACGCCAAAATAGAAACGATTTAGTGGAGATTCAGCAAAATTTGCATAGGCTGCCATATATAAATTTCCGTCGATTGCGTACTTAAATCCAGCAATAGCAGAAGTTCTCAAACTATCCTCTCCAGTTTGGCTAACAGGGGTTTTGAATTTACTTGCTTCCCATTGCGGAGGTATTTCTTCTTTCCAAATATCGAAGTCAGTGGTTCTACGAAAACCAAGATGACTTGTAAGAGTTAAAGGTAGCCCACCAGTAATCATAATTGTTCCAACTGCTTGTGCATAGGGTTCTCCACCGTCCATTCCAGCAACAATTCGCGAGTCGGTCCCGCCCCAATTGTAACGATTTCCATCTTTCCAAGTAAATACTCTCGAATAGTTAATAAATGAATTTTCCTGATAATACAAACCATTTATAAAACCAACCCAGCCAGACCTATTCGTAACCGGAGCAGTAAAAACATAAGCAACTTCGTTATCGTAATCGAAAGCATAGACACTCGGATATCGAGCGTACCAATTCCAATAGGACCCGCTTGTAGCAACTTTGTATACAAGAATCGGCTTCGACCAAGTTTTGCCCCAATTCGTCGAATACAAGATGAACAAGTTATCTTTTGTATCGTCGCCAATGTAATCTGGATATCTTTCGACATCCCAATATCCTCTTTTGATTGTAATAAGTTGATTTATTTCGGGTATAAAAACAAATGGTTGCTGACTTTCGGTAAAGTAAGAAAATGCATTCGCAATTGAATCAAGAATAACAAAGTTCACAGATTGCGTTGCTTCTTTATTGACTTTTACTAAAGGAAAAGGTATATTTGGTGGCGAAAATTCTTTTAATATGCAAGAATTATTCAATAGCCTTTGTGGGGTAATTTGTTCTATTGCGTATAGAAAATTAGAACTAACCGAAAAGATAAGAAGCAAGTAGAAGAAGTTAAATTTTAACATAATGACCCTCAAATAACAATTAAACAAAATTTATATACATCTTTCAAAATTATAATTTTCTTTAAAATTTTACAACTCAATCTTCAAAATTTAATTTAAAAGACAAGCCATAAACAATACCAAAGACCGATTTGAAAGCTCCGGGTATCGAGTTTCTGCCTTTAATCCAAAATGATTTATTTTCTATTCCAAAATTTATGGCAAGTCCACTGATTGGTTTCACTTCGGAATACAATATTAACCGAGTAAATGGACCTTCGTTTGTCGTACCAAAATTGCCTCGGCCAATCAAGTTTAGGTACTTGTTAATTGAATGTTCATATTCAATGTATAAGCTTCCCCAGTAAAGCTGATAGTCTTGTTGAATTTGGACAGGAATTTGAATGAAATGACCATTTTGGTTATCGCTTCCTTTCGACAAAGTTGCATCGCTTTCTTTGCTCTCGCTAATGGAATTTGGTGTAGTTTTGCTCGAAAGAATTCCGGGAACTAAAATAGTTGTTCGTTCATCAAAACTAAATGAAAAATAACCAAATTCGAGCCCAAGCCGAAAATTTTCGCCAAACCGATAGCCAAAACTTTGGGAAAAATCCGAAAAATTGCGAATCTTGGCATTTCCGAAACCAAGTTTTAAAATCGGCGACGAGATAAACCCATTCATAAGCATTCCATATAAACTCAATTCGGAAGGAATAAAGCGGAACTCGTTCCCGTGTGTTCTAAAAGTAGAAACATTGTTTAAAAGGTCTAAATTTAGATGTAAAGGGCTATATGAAACAGAATAGGTTTCTAACTTTGGATTAAGATACTTACCATCCTCAGCATTGGGAAGGATAAATTCTTCAAAAGATGAGATATTATTGGAAAAGTGGACAAAAGTTTCTGCAACTCTATCAACATTCGAGAAAGTTAAGATGGGAACATTTTGCATTTGATTCGAGGTACCAGTCAAATTTCTTTCAAAGCTCGTATTGCTTGGAAACTTTTGTATCTTTCCCGAGCTTTCGTACGAAATCAATTCCTCGTCGAATTGCGGAACCGACGCCCGTAGAATTTCTTCTTGCTTGCTAAGCTCATTCAAAAAGAGCAAGTTGTTTTTTACCAACCTGCCTTCGTCGATTCTGTTTGTCAAAAGCAAGAAAAGTAAAACTACAGAGGCTAAAACAGCAACAAGTCTGTTCTCCCGCCAATAGGTTGGCTTTGGCTTATACAAACTGAGATAGTGTGCATAGATTCTTTCTTCGGTCCTTTGCTTTAAATCGTTAGGAACTTCGACAGAATTTGCATCATCTTTCAAAAGCGAATGAAGATTAAGCATCAATTCGAACTCTTCCCTTGCTTTTGGATCTTCTTCCAAAAGGTTCCTGAATTTTTGGTCGTCTTCGGGCGAAATTATTCCATCTAAATAATCATTAATAAACTTATCGATTCCCATAGTATTCTCTTGCAATTGGTGCCAAAAATTTTTTTAACAAAAGCCTACCCCGATGAACACGAACTTTCGCAAGCGATAAATTGATACCCAATATTTTTGCGATGTCTTCGTAGGAGCAATCTTCATATTCTCGCAATATCAAGGCTTCGCGGAGGCTAACTGGTAGTTGCATAATTGCTCGTTGAACAAATTCGCGCATCCCAACATCATTTGTGTTTAAATATGATAACGAAAGTGAATTGTCGCTAATTTCTTGATAAGGCTTTTGTAACCTTATCACGTTTAAGCATATATGCCTGGCAATTGTGAAAAGCCAGGCTGGGAAGTTATCGCCACGAAAACTTTTCGCATTTTCGAAAACTTTAATGAAAACTTCTTGAAAAGCATCTTCGGCTTTTTCCTTATTTCCTAACATTTTCAAACAATATGTGTAAACCTTTTTGTTGTAGTGTTCGTACAAAATTTGGAATGCTTCGGCACTTCCTCGACGCAGCTCTTCGGTAGCCCATTGTAACTTATCTTCATCGTAAATATTTTTTCCAAACTTTTTCAACTTTTAAACCCTCGACCGAAAGATAAGACAATTAAGTTTTTTCAAAAGTTACATCTTAATGTTAAAACTTTTCGACTCCGATTGCAACAGAAATTCTCCTCTTGTTTGTTCCACTCGTTCCAACATATTTCCCATTTACTAAAAGCATAGATGAGCCACCTCCGTCCAAATTCATTGCATCGAAACAGCCAAGTTTCTTTGCAATTTTAGCAAGCTGAGTCAAATTTGCTCCCAAACTATTGTTCGATTTGTTTGCCTCGATTTTTATTAAAAATATTTTCGTTTTCGACATATTTGTTCCGATAACACTTCTGGGAAGTTGACTTCCGATGAATCTATAACCCCGAGAACCTTCCTCGTAGGCTTCGTGCTTTGCAATACTTTTTCGAACAAGCCGCGGCGTCCCAGAAATTGCATTCGAAAATGGAATATATAGAAGCTTGTTTGTATGAAAGAAAAGTTCGCAAACGGTACCAACTTTTGGGGTCAGTCCCAGCAATTGCTCCCTTGGTAATGAAAGGACAAAGCCGTCGGCTGGTATTTCGACAATCTGTGTATCGATTGAAACAATTTCGACTTTAGTTTTTCGATTTATTATTGGGCTTTCCAAATACCGAAATGTTATTTTAAATGTAGCGAATTCAACAGATTCCATCTGTTTTTGTAAAATAATCTGGTTCCGAATAAAGTTTGTGTCGATTTCTAACTCGTTTTCCATTTCTAGTTCATTACTTTCGACTATCTCTTCGATTGCTTTTGCCAATTCCTTTTCGACACTCGTTATACGAACATTAGGAAGAACTTCACCATAATACTTATTGTATGCAACAACCAAGTCGTTTTCAGCCCTTCGATTTACGTTATCAATCTTTAATTCTTTTCCTATAGGGAAAACAATTTTTCCAGATAATTCAAAATTGTCTATATATAATCTTCCATCAGTATCGAAAAACCCCGACGACCATTCTTTGTATTTTTTCATCGAAATGACTTCTCCATCAATTACCAAAGGACCTATGGGATAATTAAAATGGGCACTCCAAAAGCTTCCGTTCATAAGTACAACGAGCTCGCCACCATAAATTCTTGTTAAATTGAACTGATAGTCGTCGAATATGTTTTGTATGTAATCCAACTGGTCAACAGAGTTCTTAGCCTTTATTAATCTAATTTTATTTGGAAGTGAGTCGATTACAACTTCGACAAAGTGGCAGATTATCTTAGCATTTGGCTTGCCAAATTGGATTTTTTTATAATGTACTCCTTCGGCTAATTTTTGATTTTCGAGTGTTTCGATAATATTCAACAAAACATTTTTCGAAGGAATATATTTGCTTCTTTTCTTTTTACTTCCTTTCTTTTTTTTCGAAACTTTTTCCTTCCCTATGCTATAAGTTTTTGTTTTAATGACTTTTTCTTTCGATTTAGTCGATGCAAAGGAGAAATTTTCGCCAGACAAAGAAAGTCCAATCGAAAATAAAATTACCCAAAAAATTACGCGTCCAATTTTATAATTCAATTTTATTGCCTTTCTCTTCCATACAAGCAAATTACAAATATAGAAAAAGAATGATAAGAATACAATCGAAAGGTCAAGGACAAGACCATTAGATATAATCTATGGATATCGGTTTGTAAATGAATAAATTTTCTAAACTTTTTGCCACACTCTTTTTAAAGATTAACAATTTGAATTTTAAGACTTTCCTTTTCCTTGGTCTTTGTTATAATATTTTGCAAAGCAGAATCAAAAACCTACTCAATTCAACAAGAATATAACTACTTCTTTAAGAAATGGATATTCGAAAATTTATTTCAATGTTTCATCAAAATTAAATAATAGCTTTGGGGCGAAGCAAAAACAAGAATAATCGAAAGTATATATCGAAGAAGAATTACAACATTCTATTCTCAAATTTTTAAAGCAAATACCTCTATATAAATTTTTTTTTGTAAAATTATATTTCTGAAATATTTTCAAGGTGATGTTGATGGGTATTTCAATAGTTAAATCTGAAATTACACGTTACGACAGCATCGATTGGGCAAATTTAGGATTTGGTAAATTTTTCTCCGACCATATGTTTATTAGTATCTATGATGGAACTCGATGGGACGACGGCAAAATTATTCCCTACGGGCCAATTTCGTACGAACCGTCGATGATGACTTTGCACTATGGTCAAACTATTTTTGAAGGGTTAAAAGCATACTACAATGTTAAAGGTGGTATCAATCTTTTTCGACCGGATATGAATGCCAAGCGAATGAATTCAAGTGCCGAACGCCTTTGTATTCCCCTTTTCGATGAAAAAAAATTTGTCGAAGCAATTATCGAGTTAGTTAAGTTGGACCAAAAGTTCGTCCCCCGAAAGAAAGGTGAATCCCTTTACATTCGACCAGTTTGCTTCGGTAGTAGTTGTTTCCTTGGAGTGCATCCTTCGAAAGAGTACACTTTTATTATTATCACTTCCCCTGTTGCATCCTACTATCCCGAAGGATTGAATCCAGTTAAAATATTAATCGTTGACGAATATGTTCGTGCTGTTCGCGGTGGATTAGGTATGGCAAAAACTGCTGCAAACTATGCTGCTTCGCTTTATGCTGGAATGAAAGCAAAGGAAAAAGGCTTCTCGCAAGTCCTTTGGCTCGACGGAATTCAACACGAATTTGTCGACGAAGTGGGCGCAATGAACATAATGTTTGTAATAGACGATGTTCTAATTACACCACCACTTTCGCAAGGGTCAATCCTACCGGGTGTTACTCGCGATTCAGTGCTCAAGTTGGCTCGCGATATGGGAATAAAGGTTCAAGAACGTTCTATCAAAATCCAAGAGGTGCTCGAAAGTTACGAAGTTGGAACACTACAAGAAGTTTTTGGGACTGGTACTGCTGCAACAATTTCCCCAGTTGGAAAACTTTATTACAAAGATAAAGAGATGATTATCAATAACAATCAAATTGGACCAATTGCACAAAAGATGTACGATACATTAACTGGCATTCAACACGGGGAAATCGAAGATAAATACAATTGGATTGTTCATATCGAAATATAATTTTTAGTAAATTTGTTCTTTTGAAATCTTTGTTTTGTTAAACTTTTCTTAAAGGTTAAAATGAGACAGGATTTAAGTTCGTTCGAAAATCCATCTCTTTCGATTGCATTACAGTCATACATCCAAAAAACATATGCTTGGATGGTAGGCGGTTTGTTGGTGTCTGGCTTTACAGCATATTTCATTTCGGAAACTCTTATCTATTTTTTTCTTCTTAACCCACTGTTGCTGTTGTTTTTGTTTTTAGGGCAGATTGGTTTGGTTTTATTCCTTTCTGCAAGGGTAATGAGGTTAAGAGTCGGAACTGCTGGCTTTCTTTTTATTTTTTACTCTTTTCTTACAGGTCTAACTTTATCGACCATATTTCTTATTTACACTTCTGTAATTATTCAGAATGTATTCTTTACAACTGCAGCTTTGTTTGCAGCAATGAGTTTTTATGGATATACAACCAAACGCGATTTAACCAAACTTGGAAGCTTTCTAATAATGGGGTTATTTGGAGTAATAATTGCAATTATAATAAATATTTTCCTTTCCAGCAGTGCTCTCAATTTTGCAATTTCTATCATCGGTGCCTTGATTTTTGTTGGCTTAACTGCATACGACACACAAAAAATAAAAAATATGTTTTACGAACTAAGCGGGGACAACGAGGCTCTTGGTCGATATTCTATACTTGCAGCGCTAATGCTCTATTTAGATTTTATCAACTTATTCCTATTCTTACTTCGATTATTTGGCCGCCGAGAATAATTAATGGACTCAAATCTATCGAAATTGCTCGAAGAGATACGAAAGAATATAATCGAACAAAATTGGCATAATGTCTCCAAATTATGTGAAAATGGTATAGAAAAATTCCCCGAGTTTCCATTCATTCATATCTCACTAATTTCCGCCTACATACACTTAGAAGAGTTTGATAAAGCCCGATTACTCGCAGAAAAAGCTTACGAAAGCTTCCCATTCAACAAAACGATAAAAAACTTAAATTCAACTTTAAAAGAAAAATCAAAATTTACCGAAACAAAAAAAGAACTATCGACGATTCCAGAAGGGGACGCTCCATTAGAAAGTGAAAATGAAATTAACCGATGGGAAGAAAAAATACTATGTAACTCGGTTTTTTGTTTTATCCAATTGCCTACAAGTTTTAAATTCAAAAAGCTTGAACTTTAAAATTAGCATTTATACAAGTTCCGATGCATTATTCTACGGGATTCAATAATTCTTTCCTCTTCGGGCATAGATATAAGCCTTTGGTTCAAATCCTTATCGTTTTCAGAAAGAAGCAGTTTTGCATAGTAATCAATAACTTCGGGTGGAAAAACCCCTTCGCGCTCGTAATGTTGGCGATGACGAAGTAATTTTTCGGCAGACTCGACGCAACTTGTTCCAAGAACTTCAAGCTCTTGCTCCAAAGAACTTGGGGTACCATCGGAAACATTATACAACTTCGCAATATTTATTGCTCTTTGTGCATTAGTAAGCCCCCATTCAACGGCTAAGGTGATACCAGCAAGAAGTAAATATACAAAAGCACTTCCGTCGGGGCTACGAAATTCAATTGTTTGAGGTGAGTCGATAAAACGAAAATCGCTTTTTTGTTGTGGATTAACCTTGCTTGCCAAATTGCTTACTTTGGACCATCCCAAAGGCACTCTAATCAATGCGCTTCGGTCGAATTGACTCCAACAAACTTTGGTTGGTGCTTCTTGCCCAGGAACAAGGCGAAAGTACGAAGCAGCAACTGTATTCCCAAAAGCTGTTAAACTTGGGGCGTAATGACATAGCCCGCCAATTAATTTCAAAGCATCATCGCTTAAGTTTCCTTCGCTATCGATTAAAACATTTTTTCCATCCTTTAATAAAGCTAAATGAAAATGTAATCCATTACCAGCATGACCGATATCGACTTTCGGGAAAAAAGTCGCAATCATATTGTTTTTATAGGCAACATTACGAATGACCCAGGAAGACAACACAATGTAACTTGCCATATCTTCAATGTCTGCCAAATTGAATTCTATTTCGACTTGTTCACCAGTTTTTCCATTTAACTCTGGTAGTTCACTATTGAAGGATTCAATATAACCAACCTCGTTATGGGAATATTTTACTGAGCTTGTGATTCTTGCAATCGAAGAAGATATTTCATTTAAGATTGGAGTGGTTTTAGCAAATGGTGGACTCGAATGGTAGCCATCTTGTTTGCTTTGCATATAAATTTTGTTAGCATTTGTATATATGATATAGAACTCAAGCTCCCCGAGCGCTTTAATATCAAATCCTGTCCTTTGGACAAGAAGTCTATGGGCTTTTGCAAGTATATTGTCGGGAGTGAAAGAAGCAAGCTCGCCATCTTTATCGAAAAACCTACACATAAAATTCAAGCTTTTGCTATCGAAAGGATTAATAAAGGCAGTCTTGTAAACCGGGACAACATAAAGGTCGGATTTTCCGACTTTTACAAAACCTTTAAAAAGGGACGACCCATCGACTCGTTCCCCATTTGCAAGTAAAGATTCAACTTGATAACGACTTTGAATCGGCAGCTGTATTTGCCGTAAACGACCATCGCTTGCAACGAAATGCAATGTAATCCGTTCAAGCTCTAATTTTTCGATAATCTTTAAAAAATCTTCTCGTATTAATTCTTCACGTGGTTTACCAGCAATTTTCGATATTGGATTACTCAAGCTAAGGTAATAATCCGAATTTTGCATATTTTATTATTTTATGTTCAACATAAATTGCAAGTTAATTATATTTAAGGTAAAAAATGCTTTCCGCTTTTTGTTGAAATTAGAATATGGATGTAGCAATTTTAATTAACCACTGTCTTTCGAAACCTTATACATACGACGATTTTCCATTCGACGAAACCACCCTTGTTTTCAAAGTTTTCGATAAGATGTTTGCTCTTTTCGACTTATCTTCAATTCCAATTAAACTCAATCTCAAACTAAAGCCACACGAAGTCGTGAGTTACGTCGAAAACTACCAATTTATTTCACCGGGTTACCATATGAACAAAAAACATTGGATAACGGTTTCGCTCGTCGATACTATTTCCGAAACATTCGTAAAAGAATTAATCGATAAATCGTTTATTGAAGTTGTGAAAAAACTTCCGAAATACAAACAAAAGCAAATCATCGAATTTATGGAAGATGGTAACGGAAAAGGAGTACCTTGTTGAAAGAGTAAGACAAATTCTGGGTTGGAAGCTCAATCCAAACAGAATTAACATCGTAACCGATACAACCGATTGGATGAAAATCAGACCGGGCGATATCATCCGATTGGAATGCGGCGACTATGTGGTTCGTGGAAATATGAAAGAGCAAAGATTTGGTATAGAAGACCAACCAAAATATTGGGTCTTTAATGTTATCGATTTGAACAACAAGTCCGAAAAAATAATTAAAACCGTTTTCCACGAATCATTCTACGTACACATAGGAATTTTAAAAATTCGTTGCTACCGAAATCCCGAAAAGGAAGGAAAAGTCTTGAATTTGGTGCGCGAAGACAAAAGATTTATGCAAGGCAAAATCTGCTACGACGAAAAAGGAAACGCAGTTAGAATAATAGATTTTATTAAAGGAAAATCTTTCTTCCAGTATATACCATTGAACGAAAAGCCACATTTCGAGTATTTTCAAGAAGATTTACCCGCAATACTTTGGAAACTTTTTGAATCTTTTAAAGCAATTGAATATCTTCACGAAAACAATTTGTGCCACGGCGATATCCGAACGGACCATATAATTGTCGAAGCAGAGACTGGGAATTTTCGCTGGATAGATTTCGACTTAATGCAAGATGTCTCCGATTTCGATTTGTGGACTTGTGGGAATATTGTTTCTTATGCTGTTGCAAAAGGTATAAAGACTTTCGACCAAGTTCAAAAAGGGAATGAATTTACCGAATCGATAAAAAAATCACTTAGCTACGAAGATTCATCAGCTTTCTACAATTACCGAATTATGAACTTAAAGAAACTTTATCCTTACATACCAGAAAAGTTAAGTAATCTTTTGCTTCACTTTACAATACGACCAGTTGCATTTTATTCAAATATCAAAGAATTTCTCGAAGATTATGCCGATATGCTCGAAACCAATTTCCCCAGAAAATAACTTAGACAATCAAAAATTTTGTAAATTGAATATTTTGAAATTTTACCTCGTAGCAAGTATTTTTAAATAGTTCCGAATGTAAATTATGCCGAGTAACCAATGCAAATTTTTCAAAATCATAATCAATTCCGAAATGAATATTATAATCTTGGTAACCAAATGGTATATGGGAAAAATTAAAATCATAAAATGAGATTAGAAATAAGACTAAAATCAGTTAAACGGCATTTCACAATCCCAGTAAATTACAACTACCCTCTGGGTTCAGCACTATATCAAATTTTTTACGAAAGTTCTCCAAGTTTTTCTAAGTGGTTACACGACAAAGGCTTTATAACACCAGATGGGAAAAAATTGAAGTTATTCACTTTCTCCCGCTTGTTTTTTAAAAAATTTCAAATTGAAGGCGACAAAATTCATAGCACAGACGGATGCTGGTTCCTTTTTTCTTCGCCATTCGAATACTCAATAATCGAAAATTTCCTAATAGGTGCTATGATAAAACGGAAAATCGTTATTGCAAATAACTATGTTGGTGCCGAATTTATCTTGAAGTCTGCCGGTCTTATCCCAGAACCCGAATTCAGCAACGAAATGAACTATCTAATGTTGTCGCCAACAGTTTCGTCAACTGTTGTGGAAAGAAATAACGAACTTGTTGAACATTATTATCGGGTGGACGAAATTGGAGTCGAAGAAAATTTAGCTAACAATTTAAAAAAGAAATACGAAATTGTTTTTAAAAAAGAATATGTCGATAAGCTTGAAATCATCTTGGACAAAAAATACATAGAAACGAAAGGAGGCGCCGAAAACGTAAGTAAATTGATTACGCTTGCGGAAGGAAAAAAAGAGGAAACAAAAGTAAAAGGATTTTTGTGCCCAGTCAAAATTTTTGGAAATCCTTCGATTCAAAGAGTTGCATATGAATGCGGCATCGGACAAAAAAATTCAATGGGCTTCGGGATGCTCGATGTTGCTACTTAATTATTTCAGATTCAATAAATTTCCTTAGTCTTAAACATATATTTCTAACATTAACAATAGCTCTCGAAGCACGCAAAGGGTTTTCATTCATTCCTAAATGAGCAATATCGTTACGGGTACTTGTAATTTCGCTCCATAGTTTGGCTAAATCGTTTTTTGTGTTGGACTTTTCGCTCAATTCCTTGACAAGCTCGTTCAATTCTTTTTCAACATTTTCCCTATCACTTCTCTTTTTCGGGCAAAGATTTCTGTCGGCTGCGATTTTCGAAACAATTATTTCCCTCGCAAGACAAATCGCTTGCATATATTGTTCAGTTTCGAGATAATATTCAATCATTTTCAATTGAGCCGAAAAACCCTCGTTCGAAAAGATATTGTCATCTTTCACACAAAAACCGAGGAATCTCTCTTTAATTTTCTCCAGCAATAATTTTAAAGGTTGTATCTTACTTATTTTTTCAATATCAATTACGACATCATCGAGTTTTTCGAGCATTTTATTTGCGTGTTTCAAAGATTCTTCTATTCTTGCAACAGCCAATGCCGTTGTTACTTCGTTCAAATGATTAGCAAAGGAACCTAATGCCTTAGGTTTATAAGAAACCTGTGCCTTGTAACTTTGATTGTTAATTTCGCCAACTAAATTTCTAAGTTCCTTCGAATTACCAAATTTAATAAATTGATTTACTGCATTCGACCATCTAATCAACTCGAGAAACGGAGTTAAATCGAAAACAGGGGCTATATCGCCATCCCTTGCATCGTATGCCCCGTAAACAACCTTGGAAATATTAATATTTTTCACAATAGACAAGTAATTGCAAATTGCGATAGCAATAAAAGGTAACGAACGGAAAGAATGTGTTATATCGAAGTAAATTTCAGAATTTTCTGGCAAAACATTTGCGATAGAATTAAAAATATTCCACAATTCGAGCTCGTTTCTGCCAAAAGGTATTAAAACCTCATAAATTTCGCAAGAATTTCCATCATTTTCGAACAAAATTTTAAGATTATTGAAATTCTTTTGTTTCGATTCGTCCGTCATTACTAAATACAATCTTTCAATTTGAAAAAATTTGCAAAAAGCAAATGGAAAAAGCGAAGTTGTCTCCTTTTGGTTAGCAAAGCTATATGTAGCTACCTCATAGTTGCCTTTTCCTAAAAATGATAAACCAAATCTCATTTATTGTTCAAACTAATTTATCTATCAATTCCTTGGGAAGGTCTGGAAATTGTTTTTGACTTCTATCCAAAGGTCCAAACTTTATTTTCAAAGGGTTTACGGTAAGAATTTTCGATACATATTCAAGCGAGGATTCTACTTCGCACAAGATATTTAACTCACACAGTTTAGCCGCACCACGCCATTCCGACATCGATTCATCATCTCTTCCCAAAATTATGGAATGAGTGCATTTATTCAATATCATTTGATTGAACTTATCGATTTTACCACCACAGTCTACAAAAATCAAGGATTTTTCATTAGAGATACTATCAATATCCCTACAAACTTTATCCACGAAATCCAAAGTAAATTGATTTTTATAACGATAAATTCTGCCTTCTTTTTCGCCTAAGTCCTCGAACCAATCGCCTTCTCCATCTGGGCAAGCTTTGATAAGAAATAATTCTCGATTAAACTTATCTATTGGTAATATTTCTCTTAATTTTCTTCGGACAGCCCTAAGGAAAACGGACTTTCCAGTGTGCGGGTTACCAAGAAAAGCGATAATTTTTTTCGATTGCAAAAAAGAGTTGCGATATTTCAAGATTCGCTCTTGTTCTAAAACTTCCCCAACGTTTGGAGAATCGGTTTTATGTGCTTCGACAACGATTCCACCGTAACGCGGGTCGTAAACTGCTACCCAAGCAGAAGGGTGACAACGGTGTACAAGATAAGAATAGAGCCAAATTGGGGCTCGACCAAAAATAACAATACCTTTTGCCCAATTTATCTCTTCTGGAATTGTAATGCTGGATATTTCTTCTGGGGAAATAATGCCATCGTTTTCCAAAATTATCTCTAAAATTTGAAAATTTTCGGGTGTATCGATTAAGCTTAATTTAAGATTTTTCATATGAGAATTCATCTATAAGATAAATTCAATCGAAATCCAACCAAATGTTGCTTCTACGTTGTTGGGTAGTTTTACTAATTTTCTATGTTTGGGAAACTCGTCAATTCTGGTCTTTAAAATTTTTAATTTTTGGAGGAATTGTTCATACTTGCTCTTTAAATCATTGTTTGAATTTGAATTTTCGGAAGTAAGTGCGTCAAAAATGGTAACAGAATGGAAACCACTCGAGTAACCAATTTTAACAGCATTTGTTGGCAAATTGTCGTAGAAATGTATCAATTTTCCTTTGTTGTCAAATTTAGAAATTCTATTTATCCAAAGAATATCTTTGTTTATGATTGCATTTGAAAAATCTTCCACCGCAAGAGTTAATCTTTCGATGAATTTCCTTTCAAACTGGTCATTATCGATATTCGAAATATGGTTAAAATCTATATCAAAAAGAAATCGAAATTTTTCTTCGAGTTCAATCCATTTGCCTGCAGACTGTAAAGATTTTAAGTTTTTTTGTATCTCCTTTAACTCGTCAACTTTAACAGTTAGTTGACCTTCAAGTATCGTATTCTCCTTTATTGCTTCCAAAAATGGGGTCATTGCGGTTTTGCCGCGAGCAGTAAAATTGGTGGGTTCAATTAGAACAAGGCAGTCCTTTTCTTCGGGGTAAAAATCGCTTATTTGAATGAACTTAAACAAGTCGTACTTAACATCGAAAACTTCTTTATTGTGATTATTTCTTTTCTTACACTGAAAAATTTGGTTCACAACAGAATCTTTATCGGTTTTAAATTTTTGAATAACTTGTTGTTTGTTTGAACTACTTTTAAACTCATTTTCAAATTTATCTAAATAATTTATTAAGATTTTTTGAACGGTATTTTGCTCATTAACCACTAAGTTGGTTAAACAGTTTCTTAATAGTCCTTTCACTGAACTGCCAGGGATATATGGTAAATTGTCGGCAGTTTTAATATGAGGGTTAGTCTCACGTTTTGGTACAGCATTAGAATAAAGATAATAATGATACAAACTATTATCGATCGGAATTTGGGAACATAACTCATTATAAAGTTGTTCTTCATTTAAATGTTTCTTGACAAAATCCAAAATGGAAAGTTTAAATTCTTTTCGGGGTTTTCTGCCACCTTCTCCTTCAAGCTTGAATGAAATTTCCTCTATCCATTCATTAAATTTTAAATAAAATTTTTCCGAGCCAACTTTTTCTTTAATGAACCTTAAACAATTATCTTTATTAATAAAGAAAAGTTTATTAGCTTTTTGAAAATAGTCTTCGGGTAGAACAGAAAAACCAGTTCCAATGTGTATCGGAGTAATTGTCTTCAATTTAACCTTTACCGGCATATTATACCTCCGTAAATTTTGCCTGAATTGCGAAAGCAAGACAATTCGAATAGGCACTTGGCTCGTCCATTGTCTTTAATATTCTGCCATAATACTTTTTCCCCTCGATAATAGGAAAAGTCGAACCTTCGGCAAAAGCAAAAAAGGATTTTTTTCGAAATTCTGCTCTTTTGAATTGCGCTCCGATTATACCATTGCGTTGAACAAGCTCATACCAGAACTTATCTGCATCGCTTTTGAAATAATTAAGCTCTTCCGGGGTTGGATTGAAAAGCGAAAGTGTAACGAAGCAATACGGGTCTTGTGGCACTCGAATCGAAAAATCCTTTATTTCAAAATCGAAAGCTCCTTTGCCAGTCGAATGGTCGCCACCAAAGCCAAAATGACTCAAAAATCTAAGAGCAGCTTCGAGATAAGAAATATCTTCACCTTCGATAAGGAAAAACAATCCTCCCTTCTGGACAAAAAATTCATGAGTTAAGAAAAGCTGACCACCTTCTTCGGTTTCCATAGTTGTTCCTTTTAGGAGGTCGATTCTATTATGCACAGTCGAATAATCCAAAATTTTAGGAATAATATTTTCTAAACTTTCTAAATTGTCAACATTATTCCCAGAATACTTAGCAATAAATGATTCATCCGTAATTTCACCGTTTATAAATTCTTCGAAAATATTTTGTGGCAAAGATTTAACTTTTTTTAATTTCTTTCGTATTTCGAGAGCATTAAAATCTGTTGTTTTAACCTTAAAACCTTTACCCCAAATTGGTTTGGGGAAGAAGTGAATTTTTGTTCCATCGGTTTCCATCTTAAATGGAAAAGCAGATGAAACAACGAAAGGAGGCTTGTTTTTCAAATACTTTTCGAGCAGTTCCAAAAGTTTATTTTCGGAGAAAACATAACGAATAGCTACCAAAATCAAACCCCAGAGGGTATCGGACCGCAATTCAGTAACATAGGACGATTTTGGGTAAAGATATACAGCTTTCATCCCTGAAATTTCCCCATAATGTTTTCTTGAATAAATTTATCGTCGAAATCCGAAAGCCTAAGATGTTTAAACCCATCGGGGAAAAGAACATCAATAGATTTCGATGCTCGCACGAAATTCTCGCTACCTTCTTCGTAATCTTTTCGGAACAAAATTATTGGTTCCATCAACTTGAAAGCGACTTGCCCATAGCCCCGAGTTCCGCTACCCCCAAGATAAGAATTTTCTAAAAGTCTCATCGCATCGACAACGAATTTAAAATCCTCTGGGTTATCTTTATTTTCGCCGATTTGGTAAATTCCATATATTATTTCGAAATTGAAATGCGAACCTTTGACCACTCTTTCAAGAAAACGAGGATTCGCTGCACTGGTAAGTTTGTCCAATGTATTTTCGGCTTTGTATTCTGTGTACAACAATTCCGAATCAAGTTCTTCCCACATTCTTATTGTTTTTTCGTCGGGATATGCATCCCGAACAATAAGCCGTGTTGGTCCATCGGGTCTGTTTTTATCGTTAGCACCGGCACCAAAGATGAAATATATCGTTTCGTGTTCTTTGTAATCGTCCTTACCAGCGGAATCGTATTTAAACCCAAGAGAATAAGATAAAAGGCTACGAAGCTTACCTTTTAAAGAAGAACCGGGAATATACGGGTAATTAGTTACGGGGTCGCGAATGACGGGGGAATCGACGGCCCCAATTTCGAGTTTTTCCTTTGAACCACCGATATGTAAACCAGTGATACATTCAATTTTACCTTTTAAAATAATATTTCCTATGAATTCTGCTTGTGCCATATTTATCTCCTAATTTTGATTAATTTTCCCTACCGCCAAAGAATTTATGATAAGCAACTATTGCTTCGACAAGCACAAAGAAATTTTTTAAGGCTTTCTGAAAGTCACTTGAATTAACAGTAGAGTCAATCACCTTGAACATAAATTCTTGAAATGGCTGTACAATTGGATGTCTTCCTTTCGCATAAGCTAACTTCGGCTTAAGCAAAATTAATTCATCTTTAAGCTCATCCAACTTGTTCGGTTCCTTGAGTAATTTCGATTTTAAATGATTGATGTGGCTAAAGACATTTCTGATTTGGTTGGTCTTAATTTTTCGGTAATTTTCTCCTTCCCTCTTAGCAATATTATCAAGTAATTCCCCATTCAAAGTTGCTAAATCTGGTATTTGTTCCATTTTCCCTCCTTTGTTTTTATTTTTTACCTTTTCTTGTTTTCAACAAAACATAAGATGCTGGAATTTGGAAATTTTCGAACCAATTTTTTCTTTCTTCGCTTGTGGACTCGATAAAATACCTTGCTATGAACCTTTCGAAATTGGTAATTTTGTTTTTGTATTTTTCGATATTCGAATCGGAAATTTTTAAAATATTACTCAAATTTCTATCAATTACTTTATTATTTTCGTTATTTAATTCATTTGCAGTTATTCCGCGTCGAGCAAAGGCATAGTGTAACTTTGGCAATATTGTATTTAACTTATCTATGACTAATTTACCCTCTTCGTCGAAGCATAGCTTGGTAAGATCCAATAGCTTATGTATAAAACTTCTCGGAAGGTGTCCTCTGCCGTTGTCCCCTTGAACTAATTCGTATAATATCTTACCAATCCTAAGTAAATAGCCCAAATTTCTCCAAGTTACTTCTCGATAAAAAATTGATATTTTATCCTTGTGCTTGTCTTTTCCTTTAGCTCTTTCTTCTTGTTCCTTTGCAGCTTTCGCAAATCGCGAAGTGGGATAACTTGGCTTAAAGAAAACAGTTCCACAAGATAACGTAATGTTGTCGTTCGAACAAGAAAATTTCCTAAACTCTCGTTTAACTTTTATTGCAAAGTCTATGATTTTTGTCCAAGAACCCACAGCAAAAAGGTCGTCCCCGCCAGCAAATACCAAATAAATATCGTTTTCCTTTGCAATTTTATTAATATAACCACAGAAGAATAGGTCAATTTCCCGAGAAAGGGTTGCAACACGAGAAATACTATACAACAAACTCTCCTCATCGCTGACTTTGGCTTCTGTTAAACCAAAAGCTATAATTTTTCCTAAATCATCAACATCTAATCTTGACGCACCTAATAAAGGGTAGTTTTTACTATCAATTTCGGCTAATTCTTCGAAAGTCAAAGGTCGATATTTATCGGTTGGTATGAACGAACCAATAAATTTATATGAGTAAGCAACATCTGTTGAAACTTTTGTATCTTTGACTTTGTTGTAGCACATTTCTAAGTCTGTGTCTTTTAGATTGTGTACAATTACGTAGTCAATTTGGTGTTGTTCAAGAAGGTTCAAATTTTCTTTCAACTCAGAATTTTCGGCGAAAAAGTAGGCTATTCCAAGTTCGCTGAAATCGATAATTTCAACATCAAGATTATCGAGATAGCCACTGCGTCGCTGTGGCGGAAATCGTACCTCGATTAAAAACTCCTTGTGAACGATATTTTTCCCTATCCCTTCGAACATTTTTTCGTGCCAAGTGGAATAAAGTAACTCTTTTGGCTCCAACATCAAATCTTCGAGCACGGAAAAAGACTTTTTCCTTTTTTGCTTTTGTAATTCGAATTCGAGTTGATTTCGGCAATCAAAATAGTTTTCCATCAATTTTTCCGACCCCACCTGAATCGAAGCCATTACTACTTGTAGTTGGCCCCCGAACCTTTGCAAAAGATATTGATTTATATGTTGTTCGGCTTCCTTAAGCTTCGTCCTATTTTTTTCATTATTTGGGGCAATTATTTCAAAATTCCCTCCATTACAAAAAAGAATATTTGCATCGTAAATTTCTAAGGTAAGCGTTAAATAGTTGGCAAGTGTATCGCCTAATAGTTTGACGTAGAACGAACGACCTCGCAACTCTTTCGCTGCTCGTTCAGCCTCTTCGATTTGATAGTATATAAAATTTTGTATCCCAGATATGTCCCCCTTTATTAGTAAACATTCCAAATCTTTCTCCCCTTCTTCGTGGCAAACGGAAAGAGCTGCAACAACTCGTGAATGGTCGAATAGCGATATATCGGGCGAACTGGCATAACTAGCCGAACTAACCCTTGAAGTATATTTTTCGACTATTTTGTATAATGTTGCAAAGAAAGGTCGAAATTTACTAATGCCTCTTAAAATCTTGAGTTCATTAACAAATTTGTCGTAACTTACTTGATGACGATGTTGAAATTGAAGGTCTTCTATACCGGTAAGCTCCCATTTGCTTACCTCTATTTCTCTGTCGCGCACATCACAGATTGTTTCTAAGGTTATTGGGTCGGGTAGGTAAAAGTATGTTTTTTTTGAGCCTTGTAACTTTTGTGAAATCGAAGCTTTCCCAATTTCTACTTTGGATAAAATTGAAACCAAAGGCCTTCTTGTTTTTTGGGTGCTTTTTTTTTCTTTTTCTCGTTCGCTTGCAGCAAAGTAATCGGCTTTTTCAATTTCGTAAAATGCTCTTTTTATCGATTTTTTCGCAATTTCTCTCAGATGTCTATCGTTGCCGAAGACTTGTTTTGGACTAATGTGTTCGTCGAAAAAGCCTACGCCCAAGTCTTCGTGCCCCATTGTGCCACCATACGCCCTATACGTAAATTTTCCAATATCGTGCAGAAATGCACCTAAATATTTTGCTTCTCTTTCGGTCAATTTCTACTCCTCAATTTTTTTTTCAATTCTTATCTTGTCCCGTCCCAGACGGATTCCATACTTCTTATCGGCATAGCTCCCTTCGACACTTATCGTATAATATTCGGCAAGCGGGCTACTACTTAATGCTGTTTTTATAGCATTCCTTATATTCGATATAGCTTTTTGCACCACATCGAAATCCACATATCCATTGTGGAATGCATACTTTCGCACTCTTTCAAGTTGCCCACGCGATGTCGAGACTCGACGATATATTTTCCATAACTTTTCTGAATTGCTTCGCGAAAAGTTCTTCCCTCCCCGAATAAATCGTCCCTCCTTTGCAAAAAATAAATAAACAGCAAAAACGAACGGCGGGAAAGTTATAACCTTGTCCCCTATTCTTATACTTCGTTTTTCGATATTTATTGTTAATGGCTTTAATTCTATTCGCTGTTCGATTTCTCTTTGAACATAGCCGACTAAATCTCGATAACTTATTTCTCTGTTTAAAACTGTATCCGACAAATAATGTCGCAAACGGATAAATTGTTTTTCTTTCAGCAATAGACTTTCCGCTTCTTCCTTAGTTTCGGGGAAATATTTTCCACTCGCTTCAAATTCCTTGCTGGCTAAAATGTGATACATCCTGTCGTTGTCCCGTGCAAATAAACCCATCGCAAAAGCTACATCGACACTCATAGTCTTTCGCCCGCCACTTATCAAACAATGTATCGTGTTTTCCTTTGCTTTTGTCAACTTCTGAATAGTTTTGAACGATAATTCTTGGAACGTCTCGTCGGAGCCCAATGCCTCGGTTTCGGCATACAAAATGTTTTCGTTGCTGAACCTTGGTGGTTCGAATCGATACATCTTTGCCATTCTTAAAATTTCCCTTTTAAGATTTGCTCCAATTTCGTCTTTGCATTCTCTTGTTGTCAGCACAAAAATCTCATCTATTAAGATTTTCTTCTTTACAACTAAACAAAACAATCCTTCGGTTATTACTTGGGGGTTCAATCCGCCTACTGCCAACAGAATATTGCAACCGGGTGTCCCTTCGTCCATTTTCAATTTGCTAAAATAAGAAACTCTTTCAAAAAAACAAAATTTAATTTTCTATAAAGTTCAAAAGAACTTTTTCTAAATATCCAGTCGAATTGCAATCAAGCAAATATTCCCGCATCTTCGTATAGCCGTAGTCAGTGTATCTGTAAATTACATAATAAACCTTATAAAAGGTTTTAACTTGAACCCTTGTAATATTTTCGCTTTGTTTAGTTACAATAATATTGAAATATCCGTATGGTCGTTCGAATTGCTCCAAATAGAACAACGCCGAACCCGGCTCCCCGCAATCCAAATACGTCCCCAAACCACCCGAAAACGAAGCCATTTCGGTCGCAATAAAACCCGAAGATTTGTCCATATTCTTAATTTGTATCCCAGTTTGGCCAAAAAATTGGATAATTTTGCTCCATACATAATCGTAATCTTGCCAATAATCGGCCCAATCTTTATAATTATATTTACTCGGTGGCTTGTAGGAACTACATCCACCCACAACTAAAATGAATACAAAAGCTAAGAGAAATACAAAAAGTTTCATCTCGAACTCCAATTAAAAAAAACAAAAATATTCCTCTATTCACTCTAAAAAAACTTAAAGAAGATTCTCGAAACCTTCTCGAAATATTCTTTTTCCTTAACCCTTCTCTCTTTCGCAACTGATTACATCAAGCTTTGCCTCGTTTATCTTTGTACTTTCTTCTATTTTCACCAACTTTACCCAATCTATTCCGTTTTTATCAATGGTTCTATAATTAAACATTTGTCTTTCATTATTTTTCGAATAATCGAGGCAACATTATGAAAAGGAACTACTACTTCTTCAAACCCGGAATCCTTCGCCGTTCGAACAATACAATCGTTTTCGAACCCTACGATACGACTGAACCAGCCGAAGACGAAAATCTTCAAGATTCGATTCTTTTATCTTCCGAAAAGTCCTCCAATATCAACATTGGCGCACGAAAAATTATCCCAATCAACGATATCGATTCTATCTTCATCCTTTCCAATGTCAATTTCAATTCCCGCTTTATCGAATTTGCCGCAACAAACTACATCCCAGTCCATATCTTTAATTACTACGGCTACTACAAGGGAACATTCTACCCTTTCAGCGAAGTCTATAGCGGTACGTTTATCCTTAAACAATGCTCTTTCTACTTGAAATACCAACGCCGACTTGTCCTTGCCAAAAAGTTTGTCGAAGGCGCCGCCCACAATATCCTTCAAAACCTTGCCCGCTATATTTCGCGTGGCTTACCTCTTCAAAATCAAGTCGCCGAAATTCGCTCCCTACTTTCTTCTGCCGATTCCTTCTACCTTGTCCCTCAGCTTATGTTTCTCGAAGGTCAAATCCGAAAAATCTACTATTCAACTTTCAATCTTATTCTCGATTCAGAAATAAAATTTACTAAACGCCAATTCCACCCGCCCCCCGACCCTATGAATGCTCTAATCTCTTTCGCAAATGCTCTCGTATATTCACTCGTAATCTCGGAAATCTTCAAAACCCATCTAAACCCATTTATTTCTTTCCTACACGAACCCGGCGAAAAACGCTTCTCGCTTGCCTACGATATCGCCGAAATCTTCAAACCAATCCTTGCCGACAGAATTATCTTTAAACTTCTCAACACAAAAAGAATAAAACTCGAACATTTCGAATACAAAGACAACGCTTGCTATCTAAACAACTTAGGCCGAAAAATCTTCGTCGAAGAATTCGATACAAAACTCAACAAAACTATTCTCCACAGAAAAATCAAAAGAAATATTTCCTATCGCCGACTCGTCCGATTGGAATGCTACAATCTCGTCCGTCATATCAAAAAAGAAGCTGAATACAAACCATTTAAAATCTGGTGGTAAAATTTTTTTACAATTATTTTACGGGGTCCTTATGTTTTGCATCGCTGTCTACGACGTCAACGAGAAAAGAGTTCACAAAATGCTCAAACTTTTACGCCAATATCTTAATTGGATACAAAACTCAGTTTTCGAAGGCAATCTTTCAGCTTCGCAAATCGAAGAACTAAAATTGAAAGCACTCGATATTATCGACCCAGCCGAAGATTCTTTAATTATCTACATAATGTCGTCCGAAAAATATATTTATAAAGAAATGTTGGGTATCGACAAAAGCTACCTAAGCTCCAATCTTATCGATTAGTTAGACAATTCATTTGAAAAAGCAAAAATCTCCAAAAGTAGCCAAAAGCATAGGCAAAAAAACGAAAAAAAACATAATCTTCGAAGGAAACTATGTTAAAATAAGGATTTACGATATCTCCAGCCAACAGAAAAAATAAGGTTTGGCAAAATAAAATAAAAATATTAAATTACAATTAATTAAGTCAATTTCCTTAAATTGCTCTTTGAAAAGAGGAGAATTTTTATACAAAAAAAGAAGAGGGCAAGGTAGTAAAGAAGCAATTTTTTCTGGAAAAATTAGTAGGTTTAAATCGAACTATGGTAGGATTACAACCCACATCAAATCAAGAACTTGTAGAATTTCTTTTTTAAGTTTAAATCGAACTATGGTAGGATTACAACAGCTTTAT
>JAOADV010000001.1 GCA_026417135.1 Ignavibacteria bacterium | reverse complement strand
CAATCGACGACCCATTTTTCGAGAGAGTATCATATCTTGGAGCATTCTCGCCTGTATTAACAGAGCGTTGGGACCTGCCTTGGGCTGAATACGACCCGATTAATGCTGTTTATGCGCCATCGACCGTCGAAGAATACGAAGGTTCACCAATTATCAAGCCTTATGTTTCCATTTCGCCCAACCCAACAAACGGCTTAGTGAAGGTTCTTTTCGAAAATACATCACCAAGCTTAAAAGTAAAAGTTATCGATTTATTAGGAAATGAAAAACTCCTCCTCGAAGCGGATAATTTAAGAAATACATTTTACGAAACTACCCTCGACTTGAATGTTTTACCGAATGGTACATACTTTATCGTTTTGGAAGGTATCAATTTCAAGAGCTTACATAAGGTGGTTTTGGTTAAGTAATAGGATATAAGATTAATCAATTTTTGGGGCTCTCGTAATTGAGAGCCCTTTTTGTTTTTAATTAAGGAAATAAAGTTCCATCATTTAAGTAAAAATGTAGAAAAATGGATTTAGAATTACGCAAGGTAAATTTTGTTACTATTTGTGATAAGGACTTGGTTTTAAGTTTTCTTCCAAAATATTTATGAAAGTTGTAAGAAATACAATAACTTTAAAATCGTCAAAACTAAATTAAGCGAAGATTATTTAGGACATATTTTATGTTTAAATTTTTGAAAAAATTTATCAAAACTAAGCACGAAAAAGATATCGAAAGATTAAAACCTATTGTAACTAAGATTAATGAGTTTTACGAAAAGTTCGATACCTTAACCGATGAGGAACTTAGGTCGAAAACAACTGAATTTAAAGAGCTTATTCAAAACCGGATTGCTGATTTAGAGGCAAAGAAACTCGAACTACAAGAAAGACTGAAAGCAGAATTGCTTTCCCCAGGCGAAGTGGCAGACATTCGCGAAGAGATTAAAAAAATCAACCAGAAGATTTTTGAAACTGTTGAAGAAACACTCGACGATATTCTTCCCGAAGCGTATGCTGTTGTAAAGCAAGCTTGTAAGCGACTAAAAGAAAGAGGCTATGCATATACATATACTGGACAGCATTATGTTTGGGATATGGTTCCATTTGATGTTCAACTGATGGGGGCTATTGTTCTTCACGAAGGGAAGATAGCTGAAATGGCTACTGGGGAAGGTAAGACGCTTGTAGCAATAATGCCATTATATCTTAATTCGCTTGCTGGAAAAGGTTGCCATTTGGTAACGGTAAATGATTACTTAGCTCGCCGAGATGCTGAATGGATGAAACCAGTTTACGATTTTCTTGGTGTAACGGTTGGTGTAATTCAATCGAATATGTCGACCGAACAAAGACAAAAGGAATATAACTGCGATATTACATATGGAACTAATAACGAATTTGGTTTCGATTACCTTCGCGACAATATGGTTATCGATGCAAAAGATATTGTTCAACGAGAACACTGGTATGCAATTGTTGATGAGGTCGATTCTGTTCTAATTGACGAAGCTAGAACCCCTTTGATTATTTCAGGACCAGTTGAACATACCACTGACGAAATATATCGTGAAATGGAGCCAAGGGTCCGTCGTTTAGTCGATGCTCAGAACCGACTTGTGAATCAAATAGTTGCAGAAAGTCAAAAACTTTTGGAAACTGGTAAAAAAGAAGACCGCGAAGCTGCTGGGGTTCTTTTGCTTCGTGCTTATCGTGGCTTACCAAAGCACAAAAAGTTAACCAAACTTTTTCAAGAGCCAGAATATCTTAAGTTGATGAAGGATACAGAATTGCTTTATCTTCGCGACCAAGGTCTGAGGATGAGTGAAATCGATGAAGAGCTTTACTATACAATTGACGAAAAAAACCACAACGTGGACATTACCGAAAAAGGACGGCAACTTCTTTGCAATGCGCAAGAAGACCCTAATATGTTTGTTATTCCAGATGTGGCTACCGAGCTTAGTTTAATCGAAGGGGATGAATCTCTTACCAACGAGGAAAAGAAAAAGAAGAAAGACGAACTTTATTTGTTGTATTCGGAAAGAAGCGAAAAAATCCACGCAATACATCAACTTTTGATTGCTTTTTCATTGTATGAAAAGGATGTTGAATACGTTGTCCAAGATGGTAAAGTCCTCATTGTAGATGAGTTTACGGGTCGGATTCTCGAAGGGCGGCGTTATTCGGAAGGATTACATCAAGCAATAGAAGCGAAAGAGCAGGTCCGAGTCGAACGCGATACTCAAACATTAGCAACTATCACTATTCAAAACTATTTTCGCTTGTATAGAAAGTTGGCAGGGATGACAGGAACTGCTGAAACAGAAGCAGCGGAATTCGAAAAAATCTATAATCTTGATGTAGTTGTCATTCCTACCAACAAGCCCGTTATTCGTATTGACAAAGATGATTTGATTTTCAGAACCAAAAGGGAAAAGTATAATGCAATAATCCAAGCAATCGAGGACGAACTTAAAAATGGACGTGCCGTTCTGGTTGGAACAACAAGTGTTGAAGTTTCGGAGTTATTGAGCAAGATGCTTCGTCGCAAGGGGATTCCTCATAATGTCTTAAATGCGAAGCATCACCAAAGGGAAGCAGAAATCATTGCTCAAGCCGGTAGAAAAGGCACAGTAACGATAGCCACTAATATGGCTGGTCGGGGAACTGACATTAAAATTGACCACGAAGTTAGAAAAAATGGTGGTCTTGCTATAATTGGTTCGGAACGACACGAAGCTCGCCGGATTGATAGACAATTACGTGGTCGTTCAGGAAGGCAGGGGGACCCCGGCTCGTCGCAATTCTTCATCTCTTTAGAAGATGATTTGATGCGTCTGTTTGGAGGCGAGCGAATTGCCGGCATAATGCAAAAGTTAAAAATTCCCGAAGGCGAACCAATCTTTCATCCATTGATTACGAAAAATGTTGAAAGAGCACAAAAAAAGGTCGAAGAAAATAACTTTGCAATTAGAAAAAGACTTCTCGAATATGATAATGTAATGAATCAACAACGCGAGGTAATATATTCTCGCCGTAGATATGCATTGACGGGCGAAAGGTTAAGGCCCGATATTTTCGAGTTTGTCGAGGACCTTGCTTATGAATGGTACGAGGAATTTCATCCAGATTTGAAAGTTGAAGAATTAAAAAATGCAGTTCGCTCGAATCTTCTTTGCGAACTTGAAATTTCGAAAGAAGAATTCGAAAGTTTAAAGAAAGAAGAGGTAGTTAAAAGAATAGTCGATTCTGCAACTGAATTTTATAACCGTAAAGAGCACCTTTTAGGTTCCGAGTTTATGGCTCAGCTTGAAAGAATTGCTACTCTTCAGATAATCGACGATAAATGGCGTGAACATTTGCGTCAAATGGACGATTTAAAAGAAGGGATACATCTTCGTAGCTACGGGCAAAAGGACCCATTGTTGGAATACAAGGGCGAGGCATTCAAGTTATTTTTGGACTTACTGCAAAGTATTAATCGAGATATTGTTCGTTTTGTTTTTCGATTTTTCCCACAAGTTGTCGAAAGGGAAGTTCCAGCTACTGCTCGCCGTCGTGGGGCTTTACCAACTATGCGCCGAACTGTTATGGATTCAGCAAATTTGCAATTTCAACATTCCTCAACTTTACCATCTTTTATTACTGCCCCTTTTTCTCAGCAACCGCAAGAGCAACAATCCTTTCAGCCAGTTCAAACATACAAAAAGACACAAAAAGAAATTGGCCGCAACGAACCTTGCCCTTGTGGTAGTGGTAAAAAATATAAGCATTGTCACGGTCGGAAAGTTGGAATTTCGAGTTAAGCACTGAAATCTTCGACTTCTTGTCCGTTTCTAGAGTTCTGATGAGTAAAATTTTAAGATTTATTGAAAGTACAAAAATATGTCTGTTAGAGCAAAAGATTCGTTAGAAGTTCTGTCCAAAGCCAAGATAAGATTGAACAAGTTGATAGCAGAATCGGGGATTGCTTCTCGTCGGAAAGCCGACGAATTAATCAAAGCTGGGGTTGTTAAGGTAAACAATAAAGTCGTAACTAAGCTTGGAATTTTAGTTAATTATTCCGACCTTGTAACCGTGAACGGTAAGCCAATAAAAAGATTACAAAAGTACGACTACTTTTTGCTTAACAAACCGAAAGATGTCATTTGCACTACAGAAGATGAAAAAGGTCGGAAAACAGTAGTTGATTTAATCCCAACAAAAAATCGAATCTATCCAGTAGGACGACTCGATAGAAACACAACTGGGGTTCTCCTTCTAACTAATGATGGAGAGTTGGCAAACCGCTTAATGCATCCAAGGTACGGAATAATTAGAGTTTACCAAGTTGGTCTGGATAAAGGCTTGAAACCTGAGTATGCTAAAGAAATTGCCAAAGGCATCGAAATAGAAGGCATAAAGTATAGTAAATGTGAAATTCAAATTGACCCTAAGGATAATCGTAAGCTTCTAATTGCATTGACTGAAGGAAAGAACCACGAAATAAAGAAAATTTTTGAGCATTTTGGTTACGAAGTGAAAAAGTTGAATAGAAAAGCTTTTGGAAATCTAACCACGCGAGGTTTAAAACGCGGTGAATGGCGTCCATTAACCAAAGCAGAAGTGCATGGGTTGAAAAGATTTGTTGGGTTAATTTAAATGAATAAATTTTTGAGTTAAAATTTTTGTAGGAGTTTTCAAAACTACAAAGTAAGTTCCGCTTTTTAATTTATTTAATTGGATTTCGAATGTATAAACGCCCGGCGAAGCGATTTGAGAGAAAGGTTTGGAAATTAGATTACCTAAAAGGTCGAAAACTTGAACTTCGGTGTAACCTTCTTCGATGATACCAAAATACACTTTTGCTGTTGATTGTACATTTCGGTCGATAAATATTTCGGAAAGAAAAAGTTTCTGATTCATATCAACAAGACGAGAGCCTCCTTCGGTACAAATATTTTTTATTACAACGCGGCCATTATAAGTTTCAGTTTGGACTTTGTCGCAGTTCCATTGGATAAGGTTAATTTTCAAATCAGTTGAAGGCTGATAACCTAATAAAACGAAAAATCTTATGGTATCGAGAACGAAATTTCTTGCAATGCCCTCGATTTCCAAAGTTTCTTCTTTGTTGTCGGTATACTTTGGAAAATGGTTTAGTGGAAATAGGACAGTAGGATTGTAATTAATTACTATTTTAAAGCTGTCGTATTTACAAACGAAATGGTTCTTTTCTGTGATTAGTTTTATTGGTACGGTAATAATTTCGCCAGTATTGGCAAAAAATGTATCAATTTTTATTGAGTTTGAGACATCGAGTAAATCGACCCAGAATCCAGAGGTATCGTAGCACCCAAATTCGTTTTCTACACGAAGTTTGTAGTATCCGGGTGTCCGGACGATAATGTATCTTGTCGTATCGCCAGTTGACCAGAGGTACTTAAATCCTTCGAGGGAATATAGCATAATACTGTCGCAAGGACAAATTGGGACTTTTCTGTTTGAATGAATTTGTGCTGGTGGTTTTGGTCTAACGAAAACCTTTACGGTATCGCGACTTACGCAACCCAAGCTATCTATGACTTCGAGTGTAAATGTTGTAGTTCTTGTAGGAAATGCCAGAGGGTTAGGTTCGAATGGAGAGCTTACCAAATTTGCTGGCGACCAATTGAATTTGTAAGGTTTAAAGCCTTGTATTGCACTTTGGTTTTGAAGGTCACCTAATCGTATTGTATCCCCTTCGCATATTTCTACGTCATTTCCAGCGCAAGCTTGCAAATTGCAAAGCGATTTTAATGAAATTTCATCTAATGCAAAGTCGTTGCCAAAGAAAGCTTTTTTTAAATCACGAAATCTAATGATTAGTGTATCGGAAACCCCAGAAAACCAAATGAAACTTCTTTTTTCCCATTTACAAATTTCTTTTGTAACATAGACAACATCGAAAAAAGTTTCGTTGAAGGAAACCTGAATAATAGGAAGATGCTTGTTTGTATCTACTTTCGAGTCGATATTTGTATACATATAGCTGAATTCGTAAAATGTCCACGGTTCAATTTTTACTCCTTGTTCCCAAACAATTTCAGTTTCGTCGTAGATATCATTTCCGTTTACTATGAGGAATTTTCCATTTGGTCGTGTAGGGTCCATACAAGAATCGAAAGTATAGTACATTAAGTATGGGTTATGTGTTATTTTTATGTTCTTTGGGAATTTAATGTTGAATGTGTCGTATGTGGACTTGAACCCAAAGAAGCCTTGTTCGAAATTACCATTAACTATAAGCTCAGGTTGGGGTCCAGTTGGAACGCAATTTTTTCCCGCAGACCAAAATGGAAAAGTTAAGAAAATTACCACCCAAATGTAAATAATCGTTAACTTTGTTTTTTCCATTTTTGAAGTTTGTGTAAATAACAAATATAAAGAAATCTCTTTAAAATTGTAATTTAGAGTGGCGTTTAAGGAAAGAAAAACCAATTTAAATTCAAGCGAAGGATATAAAAATAGGCTATTGAAAATCCTTCTCATTTCATTCGTTGTTTGTTCACAGTTGGTTCTTGCTTTAGTTTTTATTTTACGCCTTGGTTATCCTTATGAATTGGAATGGATGGAGGGTGGAACAATTGAACATATATTGCGGCTAATCGAAAATAAAAGCATCTTTGCCGAGCCATCCCTTGAATTCATTCCATATATTTATACCCCTTTATTTTATTATCTTGGATATCTCCTTTCGTTTGTGTCAGCTCCAAGTTTTTTCACCTTAAGGTTACTTGCTATTTTATCTTTTGTTGTTTCCGAAATTATCATTTTTAAGATTGTAAAGGACCAAACTGGCGATAATTTCTACGCAGCTATTGGAATGGGACTTTTTGGGCTATCGTACTCGACGACTGGCTATTGGTTCGATATTGCAAGAGTCGATACAACAGCTAATTTGTTCTTCATTCTATCTTTTTATTTTTTGATTAAAGAAAAAAAAGTACACCAAGTTTTATCGGGAACTTTTGCTTTTTTAGCATTTTACACAAAACAAAGTTATCTTTTTATACATCCATTTTTGTTAATTGCTCTCTTTTTTAAGAATAGACGACTATCCTACACAAATGGAATTGTTTACTTTCTATCAATTGCAGTTTCGACCGCTGTAGAATATTATGTTTCCAATGGATGGTATATTTTTTGGAATTTTTCCTTTCCATCATCTCACCATTGGATTTTGTCTCGGCTTTATTCTTTTTGGACAACAGATTTACTACCTTTTTATTCTATTTCTTTGATTCTTTGCGTATTCTTCTTTTTGTCGAAATCTAAAAGTTTTGTTTCGAGCAATTTATTTTTACTTGCACTTCTATTTGGTACTTTAATTAATTCTTATCTCCTTCGCTTACATTATGGTGGATTTCTCAATGTGCTAATACCATTCGTTACAGCTTTATCAATTGTTTTTCCAATAGCATACAGTAACATTCAAGAGCATTTTAAATCGAAAGAATTTAACTTTTTCTTGAAGTTACTTGTCTTTTCTCAGTTTCTTCTCCTTGTTTACGACCCATTTGTTCCAATACCTCGAGAAGAAGACAAAAAAAATATTCAGAATATATTACATTTTGTCAAAAATTTCGATGGGGATGTTTATCTTTTATGCCACAATTTTATTCAAAGGTCAGTTGGGAAGACAAGCTATCCTCATTACGTTTTGGTCAACGACATTTTAATTAGTAATTCCTCGATTAAGGAAAAATTCCGAGAGGAATTTGTTGGGGCTTTGCGAGGACACAAGTTTAAAGCACTGCTTTTAGATAAAGATTTGAAACTTGATGAATTGGCTAAGTATTACTATCCATCGGAGAAAAAATTTTACCATAGAGTATTTAATTCCCGCAACAGCCCAATTCGCGAGGAAATACTTTGGCTTCCAAAAATCCCAGAATGAAATGTTTTTAATTAGTTTAATAGTATCTTTTAATTGCTTAAGTAATCAAAATCTTTTAATTTGCATTTTTTTGACTTTATCGGGGGCATCTTATGAGCATATTGGTCAACAAAAAAACAAAAGCAATCGTTCAAGGAATTACTGGTAGCGAGGGTACATTTCATACTGCTCAGATGCTGGAGTATGGAACGCGAATTGTTGGTGGTGTTACTCCGGGCAAGGGAGGAACTAAGTATCGTGGAACCGATGCATTTCCATTTCCGAAAGAAGTTCCAGTATTTAATTCTGTTCGTGATGCTGTGCGCGAAACAAAGCCCGATGCAACCGTAGTTTTCGTACCCCCAAGTTTTGCTTCCGACGCGATTCTTGAAGCAATCGACGGTGGAATTAAACTCATAGTTACCATAACCGAAGGAATTCCGACAAAAGATATGGTTAAAGTATATTCTGCTTTAAAATCATCTAAATCGAGGATGATTGGTCCGAATTGTCCCGGTATTATTACACCCGGAGAGTGTAAGTTGGGTATAATTCCCGGCTTTATTCACAGACCTGGTACAGTTGGAGTTGTTTCGAGAAGTGGTACTTTAACCTACGAAGCTGTTAAGCAAATATCCGATGTTGGATTGGGGCAGAGTACTTGTATTGGAATAGGCGGCGACCCTATTGTAGGGACAAATTTTATCGATGTTATTGAGCTCTTTAATAAAGATAGCAAAACTGAAATCATTTTGATGATAGGTGAAATTGGTGGGACAGCCGAAGAAGAAGCCGCTGAATACATAAAAAAATATGTTAACAAGCCAGTTGTTGCTTTTATTGCTGGGCGAACAGCGCCTCCCGGTAGAAGGATGGGACACGCTGGTGCTATCATTGCTGGTGGGAAAGGAACTGCTAAAGAAAAAATTGATGCTTTAAACAGTGCTGGGGTAACTGTTGTTGAGTCTCCCGCAGATATTGGAAGAACAGTCCTTGAAGTCTATAACAAGAAGCTCAAAAAGAAAAGTAAAGCAAAATAATTTTAGGGGATAATATGATTGAAAAAACATTAGCAATAATCAAACCCGACGCCGTTGGGAAAAATGTTATTGGGGATATTGTTTCGCGTATCGAAAAGGCTGGTTTTAGAATTCTTGCGATGAAATTGACACGGCTTAGTAAGGAGCAAGCAGAAGCATTTTACGAAATTCATCGTGGGAAAGCTTTTTTCGAAGATTTAGTCAAGTATATGACTAGTGGCAACATTGTTGCCATGGCTCTCGAAAAGGAGAATGCAATCGATGATTTTCGTAAACTTATTGGGGCAACCGACCCAGCCAAAGCAGAAGAAGGAACTATTCGCAAGCTTTACGGCACAAATATTGAGAAAAATGCAATTCACGGCTCCGATTCGATGGAAAATGGAGTAAGGGAGGTTTTGTTCTTTTTCTCATCTGGTGAAATAGTGCAAAATTCTTGAAACTTTTTTGAATACATTTTGTCTTTAATATATTCATATTTTGCTTTTCTAAATGTTTAATAAATTTGAAAAAGTTTCCGAAGTAATTGTCGATAAAAACCCTTATTGGGAGTATATTGTCGAAGATTATGTATTACCAAATAAAAAAATTGCTAAGTATTACTATGTTCACACACTTGGTTCAATAATGATTATTCCAATGCTGGAGGATAATCGTTTTATTTTGACAAAACAATACAGATATCTCAATAAAAGGGAAAGTTTAGAGTTTCCGGGTGGCGGAGTGAAAAAAGGCTTCACTATCGAAGAAAGTGCTCTAAATGAATTAATCGAGGAGACTGGTTACAAGGCAGGTGAAATAAAAAAAATTGGGCATTTCAATCCTTGTAATGGTTTAACAGATGAAATTTGTAATGTATTTATTGCAAGCAATCTTGAAAAGTTTAAACAGAAGTTAGATGAAAGCGAAGAAATTTCTGTTTGTATTTTTAGTTACGATGAAATAATTGATAATATCAAATCGGGAACAATATGGGATGGAATGACATTAGCAAGTTGGTCCTTGTTTACTTATTGTTCAATCTAATATTAAATTTTTCGACCGCCCAAGAAAAAATTCAAAAGGGTTTGCAAGAACCGCAATTACCCCCAGCATATAATTTGAAAGGATATTATAAGCCTCTTGTTTACTACAATTACAACTATGTCGATACAACAATTGTTAAAAGGCTCTACATTGATAGTTCAATTATCGAATATAAGCGAATAATTACTTATTTTATGACTTTGTTTCAACCCGACCCCCCAAAAGATGGTTTTGCGAAAGTTGAAGTTTCTATTGATTCTATGCATTACAAGTTTATCGAAGGGGAAAAAACATACGAGTTTATTAATATTGAAGTTAGTGACCCAAACATTCTCAAGTTCGAGGACTTTCAAGCTATGAGCATTCCAATGGGAAAGGAATTCACAATCATTTATTCTCCGTATGGCGAGGTTGCAAAAATTGAAGGCGAAAAATTGGATTATTACAAAGATTATGTTGAACAGCTTAAACCCCACGTTCGTGATACTATGTCAATTTTTAATTGGACGGAAGGTTTAAGTACGCCTCGGTTAAAACATATTGCTGATGTTTTTAAAATCCAATATCCTTTAAAATATGTTTATCGCGACTCGATTTGGTTTTCCCCGATTGAAATGCAAATTGAAGGAATTAATCTATCCGATACATTAGAGTTAAAAGTTACTGGTTTTCTAAATAATAAGTATTATATTGAGGGAAAATTTTCAAAACCTTTTGTTATTTATAAACCTACAAGGTTTTATGGGTTACAAAATCTTTCGCTTCCCTATAATTTAGTTGATGCAAAGGGTAAAATCGATTTAAAACTTAATGCTGGCGGGAGTGTTCAGGAAATGACAATTACCCTTGAAGCAAATTTAGATGTAGGTAGTCCGAAAATTTTTCAACAAACAATTCAACAAATTCTAAAATGGGATCTTATCAAAAGTTATCGTTTCAAGTAAATTTTATGTTTGGTATAAAATTGAATTTTTATTAAATTAGCAATGATTTTTGTGTTAATTGTATGTTTTTTAAATATAAGGAGTTAGCAATGAGATTTTCCAAACTCTTTTCTTCTGCGCTTTTACTATTAATTCTTTTCTTAGCAACTTCGAATTACACTCTTCTTTCGCAAATAACTCGATGTGAATCGTTTGATGGGACTACTTTCCCACCTTCTGGTTGGTCAAGGTCAATTGGAAGTGGTAGCTACAATTGGGAAAGGCTAACATCAGGAAGGTATCCATCGACTTCTCCCTATTCTGGTGCTGGAATGGCTGGCTATTATTCATATAGTGCCAGCTCTGGTTCTTGGGCTATTTTAGTTACTCCTGCGATTGACTGGTCGCAAAGAGGTTCGGCAACACCAACCGTGAGTTTCTATATGTATCGGGACCCTGGTTATTCTAGCTCTCCGGATAGTGTTATTGTATGGGTTAACACTCAACCCAACTTAACTAATGCAACTCGGTTAGGTGCCGTTCACAGATACGCTGCTTCCGCAAGTTGGAATTACTATTCGTATAACATCCCCTCTGGTTTTAATGGTTCGACAAATTATATTATTTTCCAAGCATACAGCGGCTTCGGTAATGATATGTATATTGATGAAGTGTGCTACGTTGAATATCCTAGTACAATGACTTATCGTTCTTCGAGAACCTTGCAAGTAGTTGGTGGTGTTGGTCGGGGATTTACTAATCAACCAATAATTGCGTTGGAAGTTACAACAGAAGGCTCAGCAAGCCCTCTTACATTATCGAGTATTACTTTCAATACTACTGGAACAACGAACACGGCAGATATTACAGCTGCAAGAGTCTTTTATACTGGAACTTCTTCGACCTTTTCGACATCTACACAATTTGGCTCGACAATTTCAAGTCCTTCGGGGACTTTCACGGTTACTGGTTCGCAAACACTAGCAGCTGGAACTAATTATTTTTGGCTTGCCTATGATATTTCTTCTACAGCTTCCGAAGGCAATCTACTCGATGCTCAGTGCACCAGTTTTCGCATAGGAACAACTGATTATACTCCTTCGATTACAAATCCTACTGGTGCTCGTGAAGTGCGTGGTCCTAGGATTGGAACTTATACGGTTGGAACGGGACAATATTATCAAACTCTTTCAGAAGCATTTTACGAAATTAATACCTTTGGTATGAGAGGAAATGTTACTCTGTTGATTATGACAGACATTACTGAAACACCTCCAAGTCAGCCAGTTCTTAATCAGTGGACTGAATATGATGGTAGTGGGTACACATTAACTATAAGACCTTCTGGAGGAAGCAGAACAATTTCTGGAAGCTATTCTGGTACAGCTGTTGTTGTTCTTTATGGAGCTGACCGTGTCATCATCGATGGTAGTATAGGCGGCAGTGGTAGGCATCTTACAATTAGAAACGACGCTACGTCGGCAACAGCTGGTGTACCAATAGGTTTGTGGTCCCTTGGAACTAACCAAGGTTGCACAAATGTTACCATACGAAATTGTAATCTTATTGCTATTGGAAGAACAACTTCGCAAACTTCAAGTATTGGACTTTATGTTGATGGGGCTGACCATGATTTCTTAACTATCGAAAATAACGCAATTTCGAGGTGCTACCAAGGAATCTACATAGCTGGTGTGTCGGGTGCAACAATCGACAGTTTGAGAATTATTGGCAACATTATTGGTTCGGACAATTCAGCTGATTATGTTGGATTTCGTGGCATTAACCTTCTTCGATTTGCACCTGGAGCAAGAATTATGAATAATACCGTATACAACATTATTCGAAACGACGGGACAAATATCGCCGCAATCGAGCTTGGACAAGATAATAGAGAAACTCAAATTGTGGGCAATAGAATTTACGGTATTTATCAAGAGTCTTCCGGTGGGTGGGGTGCTTATGGTATTAATGTTACTACTTCCACTGGAAACTCCGATATTTTGATTGCTAATAATATGATTTACGATATTCATACGATGAATTACAGTGTTTCCTCTACTATTTATAATCCATTTGGAATCAGGCTCACTGGTGGAACAAATTACAAAATCTACCATAATACAATACATATGTATGGTAATCAAGCGAACGTTGGTTCCTCTGCGAGTATGAGTGCCTGCTTGATAATAACATCCACAGGAGTAACGGGAACGGACCTAAGGAATAACATATTTGCTAATGGTTTGGGTAGTGCTATTTCTGGTAGTAAAATGTATACTGTTTATGTGCCTTCGGGTTACACATTCTCCACGATTAATTATAACAACTATTATGCGTATGGTTCTTATGGAATTCTTGGATTTTATGGAGGAGATAGGACTTCACTATCTGCTTGGCGTACATCTTCTGGGGGCGATGCTAACTCCACAGATTTACAGCCAGTCTTTATAGCTAATAATGACCTTCATTTGACTGGCTCAACTATAGGAGATAATCGTTTCTTAGCTCCTACTATAAGTGGAATTACAATAGATTTCGACCGAGAAACCCGCCGTACCAGTTCAACAGTTATTGGATGCGACGAAGTTGTTCCCTTTATAACGACAACTCCTGTTGCTTTTTCACCCTTACGAACTGTGTATTGTAGAGATGGTAGCGTAACAATGTCTACTACTCCTTCGATTACTGGTTATGCTGATGGTATTAGCAGAACTGTTACGAGCCCAGCGTTTTCCTACCAATGGACAAGAAATTCTTCGAATATACCTGGGGCAACAGGCTCGACCTTGACACTTAGTCCTATTGTTCAAGCGGATTCGGCTACCTATGGTTGTATAGTAAGTTTCTTCGGTGTAACAACAACTGCAACGGAACGACATCTAAGAGTAGAATCCCCAATTGCAATAGTTACGCATCCGTCGAATTCCTCTATTTGTATTGACCGAAATCCCACTATTACATTAACAAGCAGCTCGACTGGAACAATTACTGGTTGGCAATGGCAAAAGCGAGATGCCAACAACCCAAATGTCTGGATTAATATTCCTGGGGCTACTGGTCCAAATTTAATCCAGCCTATTTCAAATCCAGCTGAGGCAACAGGTTTCTATCGCGTACTTGTCTTGGGTCCGGGTAATTGCGGGCCCGCACAAGTTGCTTCTAATTCAGCTTATGTCGATGTTACCGAGACTGTGAAAAATAATGTTATCCGATGCGACAAAGACCCAACAAACATTTGTGAAACCGATAATTTCACTCTCACAACGTCGGCGCATGGTACAATTACTGGATATCAGTGGCAAAAGAATGTTGGTGGTGCTTGGCAGAATCTTGATATTGAAAAATTCCCAACTGCACGTTCGAGAACTCTTGAATTTCGAATTGCTGACCCATCGATGAGTGGTGAATATCGGCTTCTCGTTTATGGTTCGCCTGCTTGTTACCCAACTGGCGAAGGTGTCCCGTCGAATGTAATAAGCGTTACAGTTTGGCCACTATTTAACATTGCTAAGCAACCAGTCTCCCAAGCAGCTTGTCCAAACGACGATGTAATGCTTTTCGTGGTAACCGAAGGAGTTGTTCTTAATTACCAATGGCAAAAAGATGGAGTCGATATTCTGGATAATCCAAGTGCTAGGACACCAGTTTTGACGATGCGTAGTGTAAAGTTCGAGAATTCTGGTGTTTATCGTTGTCGACTTACAATACAAGATTGCCGTGGTGTTCGCCCCGTCTTTACAGATGAGGTTCTTGTTTATGTGCACTCGAGAACAAAAATTACAAAAGCAAATAAACAGCAAATTGTCAAAGTTGGCGATGTCGCTATGTTTAGCTTCGATGCGAATGTTGAAGGAATTAAACCTTCGGGAGATGTAATAATCCAATGGTATAGGGGTAACTTTGCCTTAGAAGACAACGATAGGATTTCTGGCTCTAAATCTAACGTGTTAACTATTCGTGATGTGCGTCCATCCGACATAGCATCCGACTACTGGGTTTATATTACTGGACATTGCGGTAGCGATACTGCCCGTGGCTTTTCTATAACAGTTCCAAGTATCACAATCACAAAGCAACCAGAAAATGTAACTGCCTGTGAATCTCAAACTGCCTCTTTCAGCGTCGAAGCAACATTTACTAATGGTACAGAATTGAAATACCAATGGAGAAAAGATGGGGTTCCTTTAACTGATAATGGGCGAGTTTCTGGCTCAAAGAGTTCTACTCTTACTATTTCTAATCTTATGCTTGCCGATGCTGGAAGTTACGATGTTGTTTTGACTTTGCCACCTACAAACTATCAACTTGTTTCCTCATCTGCTTCCTTGTTTGTTAATATGAAACCCCGCATTACCCAGCAACCTCCCGCATCGATTAACTTAAATGTTGGTCAAACTCTTACATTGACTGTCGATGCAGATGGTTCACAACCATTTACATATCAATGGTATAAGAATGGACAACCAATTCCAGGGGCTAATTCTGCAACTTACGAAAAAGCGAATGTAACAAGCGAAGATGCTGGAACATATTATTGTAAGGTAAGCAACAGCTGTGGCGAGGTAAATTCCTCTTCGGCTGTTGTTACCGTAACTTTCCGACAAGTTGCTGGCGTAACCGAAGTTGTCAATGATATTCAATTGGAGCAAAACAAGCCGAATCCATTTGCTACAACAACTTCCATTACCTTTACAGTGCCTTCGGTAGGTAAAGCAAAATTAGTTTTAGTTGACACTTACGGTAGGGTTCTTGCTAATCTTTTCGATGCGAATGTTCACGGTGGTACTTATAGTATTGAATTCGACCCAGTCTCTATTAATCTTGCAAGCGGGGTATATTTCTACAAGCTTAATTTCAATGGGATTGAAATTACAAAACAAATGATTTATCTGAAATAGTAACTTTGCCTTTGTTTTGTTTTAGGGCTGTCATATTGACAGCCCTTTTTATTTGTCCTTGAGGATATTTTTATTTTTTAGTTTTCTGTATTTCTAATTCTTTTCTCTGGATTGTGGATGAGGTAAGTTAATAAATGGACCAAAAGACCTAACAAGATTGTTAATAATGAGTTATTGTTTCTTTGTAAGTTTTTTCTCAAAACAAAATAACCCAAACAATCGAAACGAGATAAAGTTAACTTACTGATGTATTAGTTTTTTAAAAAATTGATGCAAAAGTGGGCTGACCTAATATTTTATTGGTGGAATTAAAGTAGAAAAGAGACTGAGTTCAGTAATTTTCTTGGGCCCAAAGGCTGTGAATTTTTGAATTAACAGAGGCTTCCAGTTTTTTTTCGGAAAAATCATATGGATGCAAGATATCTACCTTTCTTTCGGTAGGACAGGCTTCCAGCTTGTAGCAACAGAGATAGCAAGGCTTATGCATTTTTCAATGTTCTGAAGCGATATGCCTAAAGCAAAATGTTTGAATGTAAATCAGCACATTCTTCCCACAAAATTTTCATTATCGGGCGAGGTTTCTTGTGTTAGCACATTTGCTAACACTTTGAAATGGTCAATTAGTAAAACTAAAATCTCGGAATTCTACGATTTACATTTTGCTCTAAAATGAAAAAATTTAGTTATTTGCGGTTTTTTAGTTCAATGGGAAAAGTATAAATATTCCAAAGTCCCAAATTGAATGAGAAATTATAACTGGCATAAGTGATTTAAATCTGTAAAACATATAGCCCCATAAAAATCCGCATACAAATGCTGCAATTAGTAGGGTAAAACTAAAAGCCCAAATATGGACAAAAGTATAGATTAATGTTGCTAACAGGATTGAAACATACGGCTTTTGGAGCTTTATAAAAATTTGGTTTTGTACGAAACCGCGCCAAAATATTTCTTCCGCAGGACCTATTACGAAAACTAACAGAAAAGAAATGAGAAAATGATTTGTACCCTCTTTTATTCGATATATACCTTCAATTTCTTGATTGGTAAAAGGGAATATATAGTTAATAATGTTTTCCCCAAGAAAGAATATGAAGTATAAAATTAGTGCGGAAATCAGCCCCCAAAAAATGTCGGAAAGCTTGAATCGAAGGAAATTCATTAGCTCCTTTTTTTGGAAGGAAAAAGCATAGACTGTAAGAATAACACAAGAAAAGGTCATAACAGCCCAGAAATTTATTTCCTGGGCTGTTATAGGGGAGAAAATTACAAACCAAAAAACGAAAGCCAGAATGATACCACCAAAGACTTGCTTCATAGAAGTATGTTCAATATTATGCTAATAATTAATAATAAACCGAATTGCATATGCAATTGGGCAGTTTTTACATCAAGTGCTATAATTGGATTTATGTCATTTGATTTAGCAGTAGCTATACTTTTGGTATTTTGTAAAGCCACTGGCAATGTCAAAAGAACTAAAAGAGAGTAAGGACCCAATGATTTTGTGATTACTTGGAGAATAACCAACAAATAAGCTCCAAAAATTAAAAAGTAGTAATAGATTTGCGAGCCTTTCAATCCAAGGAAAATTGGTATGGTCTTAATGTTTGCTTTCATATCGTTGAATAAGTCTCGGGTATTGTTTGCGTGCAGGATTGCTACGACAAGGAATCCTATCGGTAACGAATACCATAATATGTTCCACCCATAAACACCAGTAAGTGAAAAGTAGCTACCAATTACAAGTAAAGGTCCGAAGGCTATAAATATGGCGACATCGCCCAAGGCGATGTATTTTAAGCCCTTTCTCGAAAAGGTATAAAATAAGCCACAAAAAAGACCAGCTAATCCCATTAATAACACTTCGTAACCGCGAACATAAACGAGTATTAGTCCAACAGAAAAACCAAAAGCAAAGGAAATTAAGCCGGCGCGAAGAATTGAAGCAGGAGGTAGTAGATTTTCAACAAGTATTCGACTTCCACCGTAAGTTTCTTTGGTATCGATACCAAATTTGAAATCGTAGTAATCTGAAACTAAGTTTGCTCCAATATGGAATGAGACTGCACCGAAAAGGGCAACGGGAAAAAGCCACCAATTGATACTCGATTCGTTTAAGTAAATTGCAAGAACGAGCGCGAAAAGAACTGGAATAATCGAAGCGGTAAATGAAAATGGCCGTGTTGCCATAAACCATAACTTAAGCTTTGGTAAATTTTGCATAAAAATCCTCCTTTGTTGTGAAAATTACTCAAATTTCCTTGAACCATTTGGTTGATAAACGTATCTAAATGTATAGAACCTTTCACGGTGAGTAAATGGGTCGATTGGTTGCGGATTACCTTTCCAGTAGCTAACAATTTGCATTTTAGCATACTTTCCATCGGCAGTTCGTATAACTAAAACTCTTCCCGCTATCGGCGAGACAACGTGGGTCTGTGGGTTATATAAATACCAACCGTTTCCAGAACCAGTTGGAATTGCCAAATCTGTTAAGGAATTTTCGATTCTATATCCACTTTCGGGAGCTTCCTTGACTTGGAAGAAGTCTACTTCTTTTAAAATTATTGCACCGCCATTGCCGGGACCGCGTACTCCACTATTTGTGATAATCGTAGTTCCAGCAAAGCCTATATCCCATTTAGTTGAATTGGAGTCAGCATTAGAGACAATTGTACTATCGCTAAATCTAAATAAAGTAAACTTTCCTTTTTTACCAGTATCTGCTGGTAGGTCTTTTATTGTTACGACCTTCGGGACATTGTTTGAGGGCTGTGTTGGTTCTTCATCTTTCTTGCTACACGCAAATAGTGCCAAAAAAGCAATTGTAATTATAATGTTGATTATGATTTTCATTTTTGACCCTCTATTGTTGAACATAGTTGTAATTTATTGTAAAACTAAAAGTTCTACCAGGAGTTGGCGAAAGCATTCTTCTATCTTTTTTATCTAAAATGTTGTTTATGGTAAAATTCACAGAAAACTTATCAAAGATTGTTTTATAAAGATGAAAATTCAAAATAGCATATCCGGGAGCATACTCTAAATTATCGTCGAGTATGTTATTTCCGTTTATGTCTCTATATCCATAGCTACTTTTTAGATTTAAAGTAATCGATGTGTTTAATCCTAAACTTTCATTGTTGTAAGTCATCCTAAAAATACCAGAATTTCTGGGTCGAAGAAATAGACCACCATATTCGGAAAGGAGAACGGGTCTGTCGAAGCCATTTTGGTCTCTTTTGAATTCCTTCTTGCTTTTAATCCTGTTGATGACATCTAAATCTCCCGTTTCTAAATACTGGTAGGATGTAGAAAATCTAAAATATTTTAAAAAGTTAACTTCCAAGGTTAATTCAAGGCCCTGAGTGAAAATTCTGTTAATATTTCTATATGTATGGACTCGTTGAGCATTTGTTTTTATTGCAATAGGAACAAAATCTATTAGATTTGTAACATTGTTACGGAAAAAATTGATTTTTGTAAAAAGTATATCGGACAATCTGATGTTCCAGCCAAAATCGAACGAAACAGATTTTTCTGGCTTAAGTGTTGGTATACTGTCTGGTGAAATAAGAAATTCAGCGATTTGCCCTTGTTCTTTAAGTTTAGCAATCCCTTTGGGTACGTAAGCAACTCCAAAGACTGAGTACCCAACTCTCGAAAGCGTCCAGTCGAGGTATAATTCTTCGAAAGTTGGAGCTTTGAATCCAGTACCAAATGACCCGCGCAAAGTAACTTCAGGTATTAATTCATAAGATACTGCCAACTTGGGACTAAATTGTGGTGGGTAGTTGCTGTGTCTATCAAAACGTAAGCTTGTAATTATATTAAGATTGTTGTATGGGTAAAAATCGTCTTGAAGGTAAAGGTAAAATTGCGTGTTTAGTCTTGAACCTTCGGCAATGCTTAGGGACTTAGCAGTTTCTGTTTGAAATCCAGCGCCAAAAGTTACATAGTTAGCTGCGAAAGGAAGAAAGTTTGCTTGAAATTCTATTTTGTGCAGATTTTGCTCGAAAAAGTAACTATCGAATAAATCACCATTTTTTAAGTAATGGTCTTTTGTATTCGATGAAAAAAAGGAATGGTAGGTTCGGAACTCGTAGTTGAGATATTTATTGACTATGTTTTTATAAAGTATTGAGGTATTAATATCTTTTACATCATTTTTTGTCTTAATGGTATCGCTTTGAGTAGAGGTTTTGGTCAAATACTGGTTTTGTTCCGTTTCGAAATTAGACCGAAACGAAATTTTCAAACGAGAGTTGTTTGTAATATTCCAGAAGCCTTCGGTGTGCAATGTGTGTTGGTTAATGTCGGGGACAGTTTTGCCAACAGAATTTGGATTAAGTTTGTAACCGCTGGTTCTCCAAAAATTGTAGTATATCGACGTAGAAAGAATTCCGGACAGTAAAACCTTCTTTAAATTGGAATATATATTGTAAGTTGAATGTGAACCATATCTTCCCGAAATGGTAAAGTCGGTAGGTTTGTTGGGTTCCTCGGTGATAATGTTAATCACACCAGCAAGAGCATTGCTACCGTAAATCGAAGAATGTGGTCCACGAACAATTTCGATTTTACTTAGGTTGCCAATAAAAAAAGAAGATATATCGAAAACTTCCCCAGTTCGGTTACCTAAGGGTTCACCATTAATTAAAATCAATGTGTAGTCGGGGTCAAGTCCTTGGACCTGTACTCCGCTTCCTGGTGTGTAGTCGTCGATAACCATTAATGAGGTGAACTCTTTCAATATTTCTCCAAGACTAAATGTGGAGATAGGTTTAATTTCTTCGATTAAAATCGTTCGGACTGGCATTGGGTGGTTTTGAAGTTCTTTGTCTGTTCTTGTTGCAGTTACAACCACTTCCTTGCTCTTAAAATTTTTTGGTGAAAGTTTAACGAAAAAGGAGTTTGTATCCAAATTCTGGTCAATCGAAACCACTGTATCCAGAGTATTGTAACCAATTTTTTTGAATTGCATTTTTAAAGATGAATATCTGGGTATTTGGATTATTGTTAATCCAAGAGAATTTGTTAGAAAAATGTTTTTGATTGTATCCAGGTATATTTGTGTTTGAGGGATTGGGGCAGAGTTCTCATCAACTACAATTATTTTAAGAAATGATGTTGTTTCTATTTTTTGTGAAAAAGAGGAATAAGAAATTGAAAGAACGAAAAGTAATAAAAAAATTTGGGGGTAGAATCTATAATTTCCCATTGATAAATTTCTTTTAAAAAAGCTAAAAATAAATAAAAGTGCAAATTTATGAATTTGGATTGTTATAAAAAAAATTCGATAATGTTAAAGTTTTTTATAGATTTTGGGGTAAGGCATTTGTTGAATAATTAAAATTAAAATCATATTTTTGCTTTTTATTTTCGCAGAATTTAGAATGGATAGAAATATAACCTCGTATCGAGAAGTCGAGAAAATTAGCCAAATACGGCAAAGCAAGCTTTATCGAAGGCTAATCGATAAGGATATTTCTTTAATTTTCGACGACCCATTAGAAAACGATATGGTTCTAAATATGGGTCCGCAACATCCCGCAACTCACGGCGTCTTACGAGTTGTTTTAAGGTTAGATGGCGAAACAATTATTAATTGTGTTCCAGAATTGGGTTATTTGCATCGCGGGTTTGAAAAACTTGCTGAAAATTGTACATATTATGAATTCATTCCACATACCGACAGATTGGATTACTTGTCCCCGATGTCTAACAATGTAGCAATTACTTTAGCAATTGAAAATGCATTGGGGATAGAAGCCCCACCGCGTGCTCAATGGATACGGACTTTGGTTTGCGAGTTAGCAAGAATTTCGTCACATCTTATGGCTATGGGGTCGACTTGCTTGGATGTTGGTGCTGTTACAATGCTCCTTTGGACTTTTACAGAAAGAGAGAAGTTGTACGATATATTCGAGTTAATCTGTGGGGCTCGCTTTACAACGAGCTACACCCGAATAGGTGGTGTTGCATACGATTTGCCTCCCGAAGCGGTGGACAAAATAAAAGAGTGGGCTAAAGCTTTTCCAAACGAGCTTGCTTATTTCGAAAAACTTGTTCACAGAAATCGAATTTTTATCAATAGGATGGCTGGGATAGGTATCATCGAACCTCAAAAAGCGATAAGTCTTGGGCTGACTGGTCCTGTGCTTCGTGGTTGTGGAATACCGAGAGATTTAAGAAGAGATGAACCCTATCTTGTTTATAATCAATTGGATTTCGATGTCATAACCTATAGCGATTGCGATTCTTGGTCGCGTTATATGGTCCGTATAGACGAAATGAAGGAAAGTTTAAAGATGGTATGGCAAATATTAGATAAGATGCCAAAAGGGGCGGTTCGATTGAAAGATAAAATGGTTCTTCCGAGAAAACAAGATGTTTATACGAAAATGGAGGAATTGATTAATGATTTTATGCTAGTGAATTTTGGGGCTATTCCGGAACCGGGCGAAACTTATACTGCTATTGAAGCGCCAAAAGGTGAACTTGGATTCTTTATAGTGTCCACTGGTGAAGGCCATCCTTGGAAATTAAAAATTCGTTCTCCTTCGGCATCAAATTTACAAGGCTTACCAGAAATGGCTATTGGGTCTATGATTGCCGATATTGTCGCAATTATTGGTTCGATAGACCCAGTAATGGGAGAAGCGGATAAGTGATATAAATTTCCTCCCTCTCTTCCAGCGATAAAATAAAACTTTTGTTTGATTTAATAAAAAGTGCTTTTACAAATTTAAAAATTATGCTTCGCATTGAAGAAGTTTAAATTCCTACGCGAAATTTACCTGTCGAAAAAAGGAAAAGCCAGCAAATTTGAAGATTATCGCTTCAAACCGGGAAGAAGCTTTTTGACAATTATTGATACTGATTCCATAACTTGGTCTTCGGGTTTAAAGATATTGCGGGCTTGGTGTTCGGGAAAGGCTAATTTTGTCTTTACATCGTATATATAAGCGTTGATAAGGATTCTTTCGGCTTTGCGATTGAATGTTCCACTAATTACAACGTCAGCATTCATCATTTTAACAGCTTTCCACATATCTGTTGGATATTGTGGGTTGGTTGGGTCGAGATTGAATTGGCTTACAAGATATTCGATTGAATCCGAAGGAATAATGACGTAATCAATTCCGTGCGAATCATTTTGTTTTAATACCGTTGCAACACTATCTTGAAGTTTGTAGCTTAGAAGGTTTAAGGTTAGGTCTCCGTCCATATTTTGAAAAGGTAATACTGCGACACGGATTTGAGCAAAAATGTAGGAATTAAAGACAACAAAGAAGATAAAAAACCATTGGAGATTTTTCATAGCTTTCTCCTTTTATGTAAGGTTATTGCTTTCCAAAAAGTTTTTCACTTCGAGAAATGCATTTTTTATTTTTTCTTCCATTTCGGAAGCTTTGTCCCATTCACGCGACTTTGCGTAACCCATTAATTCAATACCCAAATGTGCTATGTGGTCCAAGCCAAATTGAAAGCAAGAACCTTTGAGTGTATGAGCGAACCGGTATAAGTCTTCCGAATTTTCCTCCCGAATGAAATTCTTAAATTGGGACTGGATATCTGTTAACCAGTTTTCGACAAATTCTGGTAATAATTCACGGACAAAGGGGTCGTCGGAAAGTTTCATAATTAATCTCGATAATTAAACATAATTATAATTTAAGAGGCACTCTAAGATAAAAGGGCTATAAGCCGAATTCTGTCTTCATCAGTAAGAACTGATGGAGGCAGTCATTTATCTGGGAACATTGTTGCCAATGTTCTCGAGCGGCCTACCCGAAAGTACAAACCCGTTTGGGTTTACCGACGGAACAAATCGGCTCCAATCAATGTTTGGAGTACTTTCCTACTTGGCCTTGCTCCGCCTGGGGTTTGCCAAGCCATTTCGGTCACCCGAAATGCTGGTGGGCTCTTACCCCACCTTTTCACCATCGCCAGCATACTCCAAGTTGGAATGGAATATGCGGCAGTCTGTTTTCTGTGGCACTTTCCGTCAGCTCGCCTTTACTCGGCTTGCTGCCTTCCCGTTAGGAAGCAGGCTGTTCCGTGGAGTTCGGACTTTCCTCAAGGGTTTTTGTTTCCCTTGCGACTGCCCACCCTTCTATCAAAGAGCGCCCGCTAAACTTAATTAAAATTATAAGATAAACTCACTATCAATTTCTAAATCTTCTGGATATAAAATCCGCCCACAATTTTCACACGTATATAATTTATCTAAATTGTTACGAATTTCAACAATTTTTTGTGGTGGGATGTGGCTAAAGCAACCAGTGCAACTATTTTTTTTGACTTTAACAATTGCGTCCTTATGTGAATTTCTAATTCTGTTGTATAATTCCAATGGATACTTATCTAATCGTTCTATAATTTTCATTCTCGCCATTTTTATTTCGTTTAGTTCCTCGTTTTGATTTGTGGCAATAAGCTCATAATCTTTTTCGAGTTCGCGCAATTCCTTCAAGGCTTCTTCGGCGCTTTTCTTTTGTTGTTCTAAGATTACAACTAAATTTTCCTCCTTGACTTTAGCTTGTTGGAGCTCTTGGGAAATTCTTGCGTGTTCGTTTCTTGCATACTCAATTTCTCGGGTTATAGCATCAAACTCTTTGTTGTTTCTTACTAAGAATTGTTGCTTCGAAAGTCTTTCTTCCCGAGCTTTTAGTTCTTCGAGTGCTTTTTTAGAGTTCATAATAAATAGGCGGTCCTCTTCGAGAATTCTTTGTGTTTCTTTCACAAACGATTCGAGCTCTTCGTACTTTTCCTTCATTTCTTGTATTCTTTCGGGTAAGTCGCCATATTCGTCTTCTAAATCATCTTGTTTTCTGTCCACAAGCGACAGAGCAACAAGATATTGCAGTGGATATTTCATCATAGGCTTTTTACTCCTCTATATTTAGCATTTTCTTTACTTGCTCTTGGTTAAGATATTGATATGGATAATATTTGATTGGGTTGGTGTAAGTTTTTGAAACATAAAAAATTATTTGGTCTTCGAAAATTTTTCGTAGAAGCCGTGCCAAACTGAATGGAACAAGGTATTCCATTTCCCAATGACCGGGGTCAATAAGCATCATTTTTCCCTTGTATTTGTGGAAATTGTGGTAAGAGATATCCGCAGTAATGAATGCATCTGCCCCAGATTCGTATGCTTTAGCTGCGAAGTTTATGCCACTTCCTCCAAGGATTGCGATTTTTTTAATATTTTCTGTCCTTCCTTCCGTCCATTTTATTGGTGAATTTGTTACTGATTGAACTAATTTTAAAAGGTCTTGTTGGAAAATCGGGGTTTCGAAAGTTCCAAATACTCCAAATCCGAAATCGGGTAAGGTTTTATGCCGTTCTATAAATTCCATTTCCTTCAATCCGATTGCTTCGCCGAAAAGGAAACTTGTTCCGTATTTATAAGCGTCGAAGTTCGTATGGCATACTACAAGTGAAACCGAGTTCTTGATAAGTTCAATGCAAATTTCACCAACCCGTTCCTCGACGGTAATTTGGGTTGTTGGGTGGTAAATCAAAGGATGGAAGGAAACAATCAACTCAACCTTTTTTTCATTAATTTCTTCGGTAACTTCTTTTGTGATTTCGTAAGTAACAAGTACTTTGTTTATTTTCTTTTTGCCTGAATTTATTTGAATTCCAATTCTGTCGTTTTCTAATCCAGCTTCGAAAGGCAAATGTTCTTTTATCTTTAAGACAAATTCATCAATCTCCATTAATTTTCAATTTCAAAGACTTTCAAAATTACATATTTCATTCAAAATATACAATTTTTGCATACCAATTCGTTTTATTTTATGAGAAGAGTATATGAAAATGTTTAGATTATTTTGTCTAGTAATACTTTTGTCTTTCAATTTGTTTGGGAATGATAGTAGGAAAACTTTACCTGTCAGAGCGGGGAGCGATACAACAATAATTTTTTCATCTCCTAAACCACTTATTGAAAATGATGTTATTTTTAACAAATCCCAAAGGTTCTGGGGATTGAGTTTAGTCCTTTCGAATAGTGGGTTTGGATTTGGAGCTTTTTACGAGTTCAACATTCTTCCAAACACAACATTTTTTGCTAATCTTTACATTTCTGGTGCTCGAAATACCGACGAGTTTGAATACTACGACCCGTGGACTGGTAGGATATTCATTCCAAACAAAGTTAATCGACTTTATATGTTTCCGCTAACCTTTGGACTCAAACATTACTTTTTGACAGATGTTTTATTCCCCAATTTTTCACCATACGTTAATTTTGGCGTTGGACCAACTTTTATTTTTGCAAGCCCTTACAACAAAGAGTTCTTTACCTCTCTTAAATATTTAGATACATACATTCGTTTCGGAAGTTTTTTAGGGTGTGGGTTCGATATTCCTACATCCGATAAGTCGGCTCTCGGAGTTTCTGCTCGATATTATTGGATACCTTTTGGTGGTCGTGGATTAGAGAGCATAAAGGATAAACCTATAACCGATTTTGGTGGTCTATTCCTTGCTTTAAGTTTGGTTATTTCGATTTAATCAAAAAGTAGCTGCAAGAACCACCGACATAAATTTGCTCATTTCGGAATCGGAACGTGAAGTTAAAACTATTGGTGCTGTTGCTCCAAGTATTACAGCTGCTACAATACCACCAGCAAAGTAGGTGAAACTTTTGTAGAGAGCATTTCCAGTTTCTATATCGGGAGCAACTAATAGGTCTGCGTCGCCAGCAACTTCGCTTTCAATTCCTTTGTGCTTCGCAGCTTCAATGGATATTGCGTTATCGAAAGCAAGTGGACCATCGATTATGCATCCACGAATTTGCTTTCTTTTGTTCATCATCGTAATTAATGCAGAGTCGATAGTCGACTGCATTTTTGGGTTAACGGTCTCTACCGCTGAAAGCATTGCTACTTTTGGATTTTCAACGCCCAGTCGGTGGAACAAATCAACTGCATTTAGTAAGATGCATATTTTTTCGTCTAAATTTGGAGCTATGTTTTGTGCTGCGTCGGTCAAGCCTAAAAGCTTGTGGTAAGATGGAATCTCGAAAATTCCTACGTGGCTAAGGAGTTGACCACTTCGTAACCCTTGTTCTTTGTCTAAGATTGCTCGAAGAAAATCCGCTGTCGAAACAAGTCCTTTCATAATTATTTGTGCGTATCCTTCACGTGTGAGTTTTACAGCAATACGAGCGGAGCGACTCGTATCAGTTTCCTCGACCATTTCAAATCGGGAGATATCAAATTGAATCGATTCGGCTATTTTTAGTGTTTTTTCTTTATTTCCTACTAAAATTGGCTCGACAATTTTTTCATCGATAGCTTGTTTTAAAGCAAGAAGGACTTGCTCGTCTTCGGATGCTGCGACAGCAATTTTTTTCATTGGTTTTTGCTGTGCAATTTGAATTAAGTTCTCTAATTTGTTCAGTGTCATAATTTATATTCCATTTTAGTCTAAGCTACCTAATTCTTGTTCGACGCTTTCTAAAATTTCGCCACTTTTTACAAGCTCTTTGATTTTATTGTGGTCGGAATAAAGAGGTCTATCCTCTTCCAAAAAAGGAATGTATTTTCTAATTACTTTTCTTGCTATTTCAACGCCCTTCCCATATTCTAAATTTCTTAAATCTAAAGCCTGTGCAGCGGCTAAGAATTCAATCCCCAAGATTCCGTAAGCGTTTTCCAATATTTGTTCATTTTTCAAAGCGGTGTTCATACCCATAGAGACAAAATCTTCTTGGTCCGCCGCAGCTGGAATAGATTGTATAGAAGCAGGAGTTGATAAAATTCTTTGCTCGACAATCATTGTATCGGCAGTGTATTGGCTTAACATTAGTCCAGAAAAGAATCCGGGGTTTTTTGTGAGGAAAGCTGGTAACCCTTGATTTAAAGCGGGATTTAGCAACCTATTTAATCTTCGTTCCGATAGCACACAGACCATAGTTATTGCTGCACCAGCGAAGTCCATAGGTAGGGAAATCGGACTTCCTTGGAAATTAGCCCCTGTTAATGTTATTTCATCCTCAACTACGAATATTGGATTGTCGCCGACTCCGTTGAGTTCAATTTCAACTTGTTTCCAAGCGAATTCTATTGCATCTCTCGCAGCACCTATGACTTGTGGGGTCGAACGCATAGAATAAGCATCTTGCACTCTTGTTTTAACTTTTCCGCTTAATAAGGAACTGCCTTCCAAACATTTCATGATAGTAGCAGAACTACGAATGGCTCCGTCGAAACCTCGAAGTTTGTGGATTCTCAAATCGTAAGGTTTCATATTTGCAAGGAGTGCTTCCAACGACATTGCAGAAGCAATTTCGGCTTGTTTAATGAATCTTTTAAAATCCCATAATTGTAGTGCGCTTATTGCGGTTACAAAGTTAGAGCCGTTGATTATTGCGAGACCATCTCTTGCCTCAAGCCCGGGAATCGGAATTCCAGCCTTTTCGAAGGCAATCTTGCCCGGTAGTCTCTCTCCACCGTAGAATGCTTCGCCTTCGCCAAGCATCAGTAAAGCAATTTGGGACATAGGGGCTAAATCGCCACAAGCACCAACCGAACCCTTTCGGCAAACAACTGGTATTACTCCTTTGTTGAGCATTTCGACAAGAGTAAGTGTAATTTCAGGTCGACAAGCCGAGAAACCTTTGGAATGCACATTAATTCTACTTGCAATTGCACCTCTAACATATTCAATTGGCATTGGCTCGCCAATTCCAGCAGAATGATTGTAAACCAGATATCTTTGAAACTCTCGAACTTCGTCGTCGGATAATACAATTTCGGAAAACTCACCAATCCCAGTGTTTGTGCCATACATTACTTCACGTGCTTTTAATTTTCGTTCAAGCATCTGGCGGCATTTTTTGATTCTTTCTAATGAATCATCTGTAATAACAACACTTTCACAATTTCGAGCAATTTTAACCAATTTTTCGATTGTTAAACTTGTCCCGTCTAAAACAATTGACATATTTACGCCTTAGAAAAAAAGCAAAATTACTTATAATTGCTAAAATTTAGTGGGTTATGGAAGAGTAATTGAGATTAAGATATACCCTTTTCAAACTTGGATTGCAAGAAAAATTATGTAAACAGAATTGACCGGCAAAGTAATGTTGGTATTGTTGATATTGACAACGATGGATTATTGAATTGCCTTTTTCGACAAGATAATAATAATGTTGGTTCGTTGCGGTTGACTTTGTCAAGCCATTAAGGAGATGGAGAAATGTAATTAAATACAATCACTTTTCTAAGCTTGTGGCAAGTATATGTTCGATACGATATTTCCCTGGATATTTAACCTGGTAAATTTTTAAAGTATCCAAACAAGAGTAATAAATAGCATTGGATGAATCAATTTCGGTGAAGCAACTTGGGAGCGATTTAATATTTATTTTATTCCTAAAAGGGTGCGAAAAGCTTGTGTTCATCATTGAATATACAAATATGCTTGAATCGGGGACATTGCCCATTTTTAAAGATTTAATCACACTTGGGAAAATTTTTTCAGTTTCAGTGCAATTACAGCTTGGATTTACAAAAACAATGAAGTTATACCTTTTTATTTTCCAAAGCGAATCAATTTGCTTACAAATATTGCTGTCGGGTTTGTAGTTGGAATATTCATAGGGAAACCATTCGAAACCGATTGTACCATTTAGCATTTCGGAAATTGTTTTTCTAACAGCTTCTCTATCTGTTTGAAATTCCTCACAAGAAGCAATGAAAAATATTAAAACAGATAAAATAAAGACTTTATTTAGCAAATGTTTCATATCCATCAAAAAAATGCTTTTAAAAAAACGAAGAAAGTTTTTTTGCATTTTAATAATAGTGAAATTAATTATTCTAGACTATTATTTATTTGAAAGGTAGAATATACTTTCGGTTTTTAAAAACTTTATTGAACAAGGGGATTACCCCCCTTGTTCAATAATTTATTCTTGTTCTATTGGGAGCTAAGTTTAATAGTTTCTTTAATTACATTGCATTCTTTGAAAGTTATTGTGAATTCTTTAGCTTGAAACCCTTCGGCAGATACCCTGACCGAGTAGTTTTTGGGGGCGCATAATTTTTCTTTAATTGCCCACCCTTCTGAATCGGAAGTAATTTCTGCTAAAGTTGTTTCTCCGTCTTTGATAACAACTTTAGCTCCAGAAATTGGTTCATTATTACTCGAATTGATGATGCGAAGTTTTAAAACAGCAGTGCAACAAGTATCCGTTCCTTTTTGTTTTAAATATGCGTGTTTTTCAATTGTCTGGTCGCATCCAATGTCGAAGCTAAATTCTTTTCCGCTGTATCCAGACTTATAGATTGAAACACTGTAATCTCCTTCGCATAATTTTTCGAAAACAACCTTTCCATTCTCATTGGTACTTTGGATTCCAACTTTGGTCGAGCCTTTCCATAGTTTTACTTCTGCACCTTTTATTGGTTGATTGTTTGATGTATCTTTGACAATCAGAATCAATTTACCGTTGCAACAGCTATCCAGAATTGTCTTTTCAAGATATTTTGTTGCTTCCAAAGTGTCGTTACATTCAAAAGTAAGTGTGAATTCGATTGTTTTATATCCTTCTTTATGTATCGAAAAACTATAACTACCGGGACAAATGTTTTTGAATAAAGCAACACCTTCGGTAACTTCGGCTGTTTTCAAAATTTCAGATTTTTTCCACATTTTAACTAATGCTCCGTTGACATATTGGTTGCTTGATTTGTCCTTAACAAAAATCTTCAAAATACCAAAGCAACAAGAATCTTGGTTGGTTTCTTTTCTTTGAAATGTTTTCGAAAATTCTTTTTCTTCGTTGCAACCAAGTTCAACAGTAAATTCAATAGTTTGGTATCCATCTTTTTGAATACTTAAAGAGTAAGTTCCTTGACAAAGATTTTCAAACAATGCAAATCCATTGGAATTTGTTGTCGTGTAGCCTATCTTTTCTTTACCAAGCCAAATAATAACTTTGGCGTCCGAAATTGGGTTATTTTCTTTATCTTTTACGGTTATAGCAATTTTTCCATTACAACAAGTATCCCTATACAAAGTTGATGAAACAAAGACGGAGTCGTTGCATTGGAGTGTTACGTCAACTTCGGCAGCAGAATATCCAGATTTTTGAATCAAAAGACTATACGACCCCGGGCATAGTTCTTTAAAGTAAACTGCTTGATTGTCTTTAACTACTTGTTTTGTTATAACCTTGCTTTCTTTTCTTAAATATACCAATGCTCCATTTAGAATTTCCCCATTTTGGTTTTTAACCTCTATTCCAAGAATTCCTTTGCAACAAGTGTCTTTTTCGAAGCTACTTTTTCGATTTAGGACGAAAGTAAATTCTAATGTATCGCATTTTCCGATTGTGAACTCTTTTTCAACTACTTCGTATCCGTCTTTGGATAATCTAAACCAATATTGACCTTGGCATACATTTTCGAATACTAATTTCCCGTCTTCATTTGTTTTGCTTTTTCTAACGACATCATCTTTTCTATTCAACTTTACAGAAACGTTGCTTAATTTTGACGAGTCTGGTCCTAATGTGTAAATAATTATTTTCCCACAACATTCTTCTTTATGTAAGATACGAAGCCTTATTTTTTCTTTGGATTGGTTTTTAAATAGAACATCCAAACTTTCTTCGAACTTTTTGAAATCGCTGTGTCGTATTCTAATTTTCAAGTTATTTAATGAAGATGGAAGATTTTTCAGTTCAAAATTTCCATCCTCGTCGGTAGTATCGATACATATAATTTCCTCAGATACAAGGATATTAGTCTTCCCAAGTGTAGTTCTAAAAACTTCGACTATTGCGTTGGGAACTGGAATATCTTGCTCATCGACAAGAACGGCTTGAAAATTGTTTTTATTTGTAGTTTCGTCTCCAATATTTTCGCAAGCTGTAATTGCTAAGAATGCAAGAAGAACAAAGAAAGCCGTAACTAAACTTTTCATAAAACCTCCGATTTGGTAGAAAAAAATAATAAAACTCGTTCTTTAAAAAAGTTACAAGATTATTAGTTCTAATCTGGTGAAATTTTTGTTGAGTCGATAGGAGATATTGGTTCTTTAATTCCAAAAAATTCCTTTAAAAGTTCTCTTGCGATAGGAGCAGCGACTGCTGCTCCATATCCAGCATTTTCGACAATGACAGAAATTGCAATCTTTGGATTCTCTTTTGGAGCAAAACAAATAAACCAAGAATGTGGTGGTTTTCCTTCTCGAACTTGCGCTGTCCCAGTTTTCCCGCAGATAGTTAATTCTGGGATACTAATTCCAAAGGCTGTCCCGCCAGGAGTGTTTACAACATCGAACATACCGTTAATAACAAATTCCAAGTTTTTTTGGTCGATTTGAATTTTTCGACTTTCTATTGGCAAAGGATAAATTTGATTCAATATGTTGTTGCGTATAGCTTTTACAAGTCGAGGCCTAAAAAAGTTACCACCATTTGCAATAGCGGAAGTGAAGCAAGCCATTTGAATTGGAGTAACGCTGATTTCTCCTTGACCAATTCCATAGTTAACAACGGAACCAGAGGGAACCTTTTTCAAATCACCATATTTTCGTTTTAGAAAAGCAAGGTCGGGAAGGATACCAGTAATTTCAAATGGAAGGTCGATACCAGTTCGTTGCCCAAAACCAAATTCCGAGCCCCATTTTGCAATTCCTTCGAATTGGAGCTTAAGTGCTGTTTGGTAGAAAAAGACATTACACGAAACTTGTAAAGCCCGTCGGACGTTTACGTATCCGTGGGTGCCGTTGCAAGCAAAGGTTCTGTCGCCAAATTGAAAACTTCCAGAACAGTAAAAAGTAGTATGTTCATTAATTACTTTTCTTTCTAAACCAGCTAATGCGACTAGAGGTTTCCAAGTAGAGCCCGGTGGATAACGGGATTGTATCGCACGATTTAACAAGGGTTTTGAATTATTTGATTCTAAGATAGAATAATTTTTGGGGAAATCTTTACCAGAAAGTAGAGTAACATCGTAATCTGGTTTGCTTACCAAAGCAAGGATGTCCCCGTTGTTTGGGTCGATTGCAACAATTGCACCAAGTTTGCCTTCGAGCAATTGTTCGGCTTTCTTTTGGAGATTTAAATCAATGGTTAATATTAGGTCATCACCGTTTCGAACTAATTGGTCCGCACGACCTTCGTTAAATTTTGCAGTACGAACACCATCCCCAGAAACACCTACAAATCTTTTACCTTTTTGTCCACGTAATTCTGTTTCGTAAAATTTTTCCAGTCCAGTTTTGCCAATAAAATCACCAATATCATAATATGGCTCGTTCTTTCTTTCTTCTTGATTGATTTCTTGGAGATATCCAATGATATGCGACATTTTGGCAGTTAAATTGTAAACTCTTTTCGACTCTACAACAATTTCAACGCCGGGTAAATAATCCAAGTTTTCGTTGATTTTTTGGACGATATCGAACTCCAAATCGCGGAGTAATTTTATGTCTCCAAAACGATAATTGTAAATATTTTGCAATATTAGGTGATACAAATTGACGGTGTCCATCCCTAAAATATGAGCCAAGAAGTTCAATCTGTCTTTACGGAAGCTCCCTGTGAAAAGCTGTAAGGAAAAAGACGGTGAATTGTAAACCAGAAGTTGTCCATTCTTATCGTAGATGTTGCCTCTAAATGGGTGAACAACTTGAGCTTTGATGGCTTGTGTTTCAGATTTAAGCTTGTAAACGCTGCCACGAAGAATTTGTAGATAAAATAACCTTCCAATAAATATGAGAAAAACTATTCCTAAGGTTAATTGGATAATTACAAATCTGGTTTTGAGAAAGTCTTTTTCCATAGATTAACGTTGTCGATTGCAAAAATAAAAATTTATTGTCAATTTAATGTTAAAACAAAATAAATTAGGAAAGCAAAACGTCAATTAGTAAGGTTCTTTGAGGGGATGAATTGGCTTCGACGGGGTGATTTGGAGTGATAGTGGCATACCGTGCTTTGCCGTTGACGCACGTAAATCCAAACGGCAAAACAAAAATGCCAATAACGGTTATGCCTTGGCAGCTTAATAATTGAACTGCCACATCCCTTTTAAAGCTTGCCTATTGGCTTTTTAAGGGGTGTCGCCATTAAATAGGCTGGCAAATGGGTACTCCGCTGGTCCATTTGCGACATGCACAGCGGATAGCTTGTGGAAAACCTGTCGTTCGGTTCGTCCATAAGCGAATTTAAAAGAACGACTAAGTATGTAGGCACTACGCTCGGGTCACTTCGGACGCGGGTTCAACTCCCGCCATCTCCACAAAATTTCTAACAAGTATTAATTAATCCAAATTTAAAATTCTTAGAGAATTTCTTTAAGTTTTTTTGCATATATCTAAACCATTCTGGAAACAAAGTTTTGTAACTTTTTGTTTAATTTTTTGTTTTTTTGTAAATTATTTTTTGAGATGTAAAAATTTATGAAATATATGGAGGTTATATGGTAGTTAGGAATTTTTACATTATTGTTCTCTTTCTAACTTTTTTGTCATTTCGTTTATTAGCTTTTACTGGTGATTATTTCGTCGAAAATAAAGGTCAATGGCCCGGACAAATTAAATTTGCTCAACTGAAATCAAATTACAACTTTCTTGTTACCCAGCAAGGAATCGCTTTTGATTATTTCGAAATCGAAAGAGACGTTAATTCAACTTTAAAAAAGGGACATTTTGTCCGAATCAATTTTGAAAAAAGTAAATTCGAGAATTTTCTTGCGAAGGAACCCAGTAATTGGGGCATTAGCTACATTTTTGGAAATAAAGTTGAAAATTGGGTACACGATGTCAAAGGATATAGAGAAATCTTAATAACAGATATTTACCCAGAAATCGATTTACTGGTTAAGAATCAAGAAGGAAATCCCAGATATGATTTAATTGTCAACCCTGGCGGTGAAGTCGATAAGATTGTTTTGAATTTTGAAGGAGCATTTACAACTATCGCTGATGGGAAAAATCTCGTGATTGAAACCAGATTTGGCAAAGTTTACAATGGTAGTCTTTTTGCTTATCAAGATGAAAATGGAATAAAGGCTGAAGTAGAATGTAAATTCATATCTTTAGGCGAAAATAAATTTACTTTCGAAGTAGGTCCTTACGACAAGTCGCAAAGGCTAATTATCGACCCAATTGTTTTATTTAGTTATTTAGGCGGTAGTGGGGACGAAGAAATAGTTGCTCTGAAGGAATTAAATACTGGTGTGCTGTTAGCAGTCGGATGGACTGAATCCCCAAATTTTCCCACACGACCCGGCGCTTATGATGAATCTTATAACGGAATGCAAGATGTTTTTATAAGTAAGTTCGATTTGAGGAATGCAAAAAGAGAATTACTTTATTCCACTTTTTTAGGTGGCACAACGAATGACTCCCCCGTAGCTTTATCTTTGGATGTCAGTGGGAATATATATCTTGCTGGGACGACTAATTCAACTGATTTTCCTGTGGTGAACGCTGCCAATCAAACAATCAACGGTCTTAGTGATGTTTTTATTACAAAATTTGCTCCCGATTTGAAAAACATTATTTATTCTACTTACTTAGGTGGAAATAGAGAAGATATTGCTACTGCTGGACAAATTGCCTCCGACAATGGTTTCTTTGTTTGTGGTTATACTACTTCGACCAATTTACCAGTTACTGGTGGGGCATATCAAACAAAAATAAAAGGAAGAGAAGATATATTTATAATTAAATTATCTTCCTCTGGCCGTTTAATTGAATATTGCACATATTTTGGTGGTGGCGACGACGACCGTCCTTACGCAATGGCTGTTGGTACTAATATTTTTATAACTGGAGGGACTAAATCAAGTGACTTTCCATTGGTACCGTTAAGAACTGGCTGGGGTGGGCAAGTAGTTGACTCCCCTTACGATAGAGCATTCAACGGAGGTTGGGATGCATTTGCGATAAAAATTTTAGGCGGAGAAGGAAAAGTTGACTATTCCACTTATTTTGGAGGTTCAGCCGATGACATTGGTTTAGCAGTGTCTTATACTGCCGACCAAAAAATTATTTTTTCTGGGGTTACTTATAAGGAAACAACTTCGAGACCAAGCTTTCCAGTTTCGACAAATGCATTTCAGTCAACTCATAAAGGTGGTGCAGATGTTTTTGTTGCCCAACTTTCAAACATTATAGAAACTCGTGATAGTTGGGGTAATATTAGTCGGCGCCAAGATTTGGTCTTTTCTACATTTCTTGGTGGTTCATTGAATGACTTTCCAACGACGTTAGACTTTGAAAACAATCAGTTATACATTACAGGTTATACAAATTCTACAAATTTCCCGATAGTAAGTAATCCGACTGGTAAGAAAATAGGAAAATATGATATTTTTTATGCTGAAATGGTTAGCGATGGAAGCTCTTTGAATTTTACCGATATTTTTGGAACATTAGATGACGATTCGACCAAAGCATTTTGCTTAACTGAAACGAGGGATTTTTATATCGCTGGGGTTACTAATTCCAAGAATATGACGACGATAAATCCAATTGGTGGTACGGGGTATGGCGGCTCGAATGATGTTTTGTTGCTTAAGTTTACGCCAGCCGAAATAAGGTTGGATTATCCCACCGGTGCCGAAAAAATTTGTCCTAATACTAATTTGAGCATTAGGTGGGCTTCCGAAACTCTACCTGCTACCGACACTTTCGATATTGAGATAAAAAAGAGTTATGCAAGTCCTTGGGAACCACTGAAAACCGATGTTAAAGGTACGAGCTATACGTGGGCAATTCCACCTACTTTCTTTGCAGATTCATTATGGATACGTGTTTCCCACAAACGAGGGGTAATAGCAACTTTACGAGCCCCAATTACAATATACGAATTGCCTTCGATTTTAGAATCGGGAAGTCAACCGGAAAATACTGTTGTATGCGAAGGGGATTCTGTAAAATTGTTTGTAAAAGCTCGTGGTTCTAATATTCGTATTCAATGGCTTCATAATGGGAACATTTTGCCAAACGCAAGAGATACGGTATTAGTAATTCGTAACATAAATGAAAGTGTCAAAGGTAAATATAAAGCAATAGTTAGTGGGCCTTGCCCCGTAACTGCCGAGACACCAGAATTTTCGATAGATTTTATTCCTGAGACGAAAATCCTATCACATTCTTCCGATACAATAGTCAGAAAAGGTGAAACACTCAATTTATTTGTTAGTGCCAAAGGTGATAAAATTTCGTACCAATGGTTCAAAGATGGTTTCAGATTATTTGGTGCTGATAAACCCATTTTGACTGTTAACAGAGTTTCTGTTGCTGATGCTGGAATTTATAACTGCAAAATTTCGGGAACTTGTGGTATCGATTCCACCAAGTCTATCAAAGTTGAAGTCGATACTACTCCTGTTGTAAAAGTGGATTTGATTGAGCAATCAAATGAAATTAAAGTGTTTTACGACGAGACTAATTGTAACGTAATTTTATCCAACATTTCTTGCTTCGAAGATTTCGATTATAGAATATATAATATTTTCGGACGCGAAATAGCTTTAAACGAATTCAGATATAATGGTCTTAGCAAACAAATTCATTTAAATGTCTCTTCGATTCCAAATGGTATTTATTATCTTAAAATTAAATGCAAAGGACAAGATTATTTTGTATCGATTCCCGTGATAAAATAAGACAAACACTTTAATTTTTGTTAAGTACTTTCGAAAAGACCACTTTTCGATACAAAAAAGCGTGGAAATTGTTACCTAAAATATAGTCTTCAAAGAATCGTTTATCTTATTTAGTTTTTATAAAGTTAAAATAAAATTTTAAAGTATTAAAATGCTCAAATTAGCCAAAACTTCCGTTTACATAAATGATTTGTTAGCAAAACGATGGAGTCCTCGTGCTTTCGAGTTATCGAAAAAAGTCGAGGACTCAAATCTTCTCTCTTTATGCGAAGCTGCTCGTTGGGCTCCTTCGTGCGGGGGTGATGAACCTTGGCGGTTTGTTGTTGTTAACTATTACGATGATGTTGATTCATACAATAAAGTTTTCGAGACATTGGACGAGGGAAATCAAAAGTGGTGTAAAAACGTTCCAGTTTTCATTTGTGGGTTTGCCGATAAGAAATGGCGACAAAATCGGAGCAAAGAAAATGAATGGGCATTATTTGATGTTGGTGCCGCAGCAATGTCGATATATCTTCAAGCATTCGATTTAGGGCTTTATGCTCATCCGATGGCTGGTTTCAACCGAGAATTATTACGCGAAAATTTAAATGTTCCAGAGGATTTCATACCTATTGTGGTTATTGCAATTGGTTATCCGGGTAATATAGATTATTTAGATGAGCATAATCGCGAGCGAGAATTAAAAGAAAGGCGAAGGCTACCTTTGGAAGTTAATTTTTTTAAAAATTTTTGGGGAAATCCAATAATTTAATTGAAATTGTAGGAGATTGACTCGATGAGTGAAAATCAAGATAAAAAAAATCCTTTCAAAAAGCCACCAATTTTGGGGGACAATCAAAATGCACGGTTTGGAAAAAATCTCTTCCTTTGGTTGTTAATATTTGCTTCTGTTGTTGGTATCTATATGATGTTTAATTCCGTTCAAAGACCAGAATGGCCAATTCCATACAACAAATATCTCGAACTTTTGAACGAAGGGTACATTAAATCTGCAGTTATTACAAAGTCTCATTTAAATGATTTTGAATTTCACGGTGAGTTGAAAGAACCGATTAGTTTGAATGTCGAGGGGAGAATTAGGCAAGTTCGCCATTTTGTTACTAAGCTTGGAGTTATCGATTCAAAGACCGAAGAGCTTTGGATTTCGAAAGGAATTGAAATAAAGTACGAAAGTGCAAATAATCCATTTTGGAATACAATTCTTTCTTTACTTCCGTGGATAGTTTTAATTGCAATTTATATTTTCTTTTTGCGAAGAATGCAAATTGGAAGTGGTGGTTCTTCGAATCGAAATATTTTTTCTTTTGGAAAGTCTCGTGCCCGTTTGATTTCGAATAGCCAAAACAGAGTTACTTTCCAAGATGTTGCTGGTTGTGATGAAGCGAAGGAGGAGTTGCAAGAAATAGTCGAATTTTTAAAAGACCCTCAGAAATTTCAAAGGCTTGGTGGGCGGATTCCTCGTGGAGTGCTTTTGATTGGACCTCCTGGTTCGGGAAAAACATTGCTTGCCCGAGCAATTGCTGGCGAGGCAAATGTTCCTTTCTTTTCGATTTCTGGGGCAGAATTTGTTGAAATGTTTGTTGGAGTAGGTGCAAGTCGAGTACGCGATTTGTTTGAACAAGCTAAGAAGAACGCTCCTTGTATTGTTTTTATAGATGAAATTGACGCTGTAGGCCGTCAAAGAGGTGCTGGTTTAGGCGGTGGCCACGACGAACGAGAACAGACACTGAATCAACTGTTAGTCGAAATGGATGGTTTTGAACAGAACAGCAGCTTGATTGTTATTGCTGCCACAAACAGACCCGATGTTCTCGACCCCGCTTTGCTTAGGCCAGGAAGGTTCGACCGCCAAGTCGTTGTCGATAGACCTGATGTAAGAGGTCGGGAAGCTATATTCAAAGTTCATTCAAGAAAATTGCCACTTTCCGAAGATGTTGATTTTGAAGTTTTGGCGAAAGCGACTCCAGGTCTTTCTGGTGCAGATATTGCTAATATTGTGAACGAAGCCGCACTACTTGCAGCTCGGAGAAATAGCGATGTTGTAACAATGTATGATTTCGAAGTTGCAAAGGATAAGGTTTTGATGGGGATTGAAAGGAAAAGTCTTGTAATATCGGAAAAAGAAAAGGAAATAACTGCGTATCACGAAATGGGGCATGCGCTTGTCGCAAAATTTACACCAAATGCTGACCCTGTTCATAAAGTAACTATTATTCCTCGAGGTCGAGCCCTTGGAGTTACTGCAACTTTACCCAAAGAAGACTTCCATACTCTTTCGAAAGAATATTTAATTGCACAGTTAGTTGTCTTGATGGCTGGTCGGGCTGCGGAAAAGGTTGTTTTTAATTCTTTGTCGACTGGGGCCGCCAACGATTTGGAACGTGCTACAAATATTGCAAGGAAAATGGTTTGCGATTGGGGAATGAGCGAGGAGCTTGGTCCCGTTACTTTTGCTAATAAGCATGAAGAAGTTTTCTTGGGTCGGGAAATTGCACAACCTCGCGACCATAGCGAAGCTACAGCTCTTATTATAGATAAAGAAGTAAGGAAAATTTTGGTAGATGCTTACGAAAAAGCAGAAAGTCTTCTTCGGGAAAAGAATGAATTATTGCATAAAACTGCTCGCGTACTTTTAGAGCGCGAAACTTTGGAAGGCGAAGAACTTGATATGCTTATCCGTGGTGAGGAACTACCTCCGATAAGCATAACTAAACTTCGAGCTCTTAAAAGCTTGAAGTTGAATGGTGGAAGCGAGCAAAAACAGAATTCCGGCACAGTTTCTTCGATATCTCCAACTGAAAATTGATTGAATGGGAAAGACCAAAGCAGTATTCTTCGATCGCGACGGGGTTGTCAATTATAGAATTGTAGGTGAATATATAAAGGATAAAGATAATTTTCATTTTATCCCCGATTTTCTCATAGTCTTGCCTCGAATTAGATTTTTTGATTACAAATTAATCCTTGTTTCGAATCAAAAGGGTGTTGGAAAAGGTTTAATGTCCCAAGAGGAACTTCATCAAATTGATAGTTTTATGAACAAAATACTTATGGATAAGTTTGGCTTCTGTTTCGACGATGTTTATTATTGTGTTGACGCATCGGAGAAAGAAAGTAACTGTCTTAAGCCAAGCCCTGCTATGCTTTTGGAAGCGATTGGAAAATGGGGGATTGAACCTTCGCAATCGTGGATGGTTGGAGATAAAGAAAAAGACATCATTGCTGGAAAAAGAGCCGGAGTTAAAACTGTTTTAATTGGCATTTCTGATGAAGTCATAAACGAAAACCCAGATTATCGTCTTAATAACCTTTATGACTTTATTAAATTGCTTGAGCAATGGAACAAAAGATAGTTGAATATCTTTCTTCGCCCACAATTTCACCAGTTCTACTTCTCTTTGTTGCATTTTTTTTTAGTTATATCGAAAACATATTACCTCCGACCCCAAGTGATGTAATTGTCCTTTTCTTGGGAAGCTTAGTTAGCTTTGGGCGTGTAGAATTTTTGCCTCTCCTTATTGTTACTACATTTGGCTCTACATCTGGCTTTTTGACAATGTTTATAATTGGGAAAACAATTGGAGAAAGGGTTATCGATAAAAACCGATTCAAGTTTTTGAAGCCAGAATATATCCAAAAAGTTAGGACTTGGTTCGGTAAATACGGATATTGGGTAGTTGCTGGAAATAGATTTCTTTCGGGAACACGTGCTGTTGTTGCCTTTGCAGCTGGGGTGGCTGAACTTTCGACTGTTAAAAGTACTTTCTTTGCTGGTATCAGTGCCTTCGTATGGAATTTTCTTATTATTTATGCTGGGGTAAGTCTTGGGGCAAATTGGGAAAGTGCCTTATACTTTCTAAAAATATATTGGAGAGTGATTTTGGCAGTAATTGTATTGGCTTTGTTATTTTATTTTGGTGTTAAGTTGTTCTCGAAAAAAGCAAGCAAAGTCGAATTATAAATTGATTTTGATGAATCTTAATCTCACTATTTAAAGCCTTGATTGAATCTTTAAAAACTTGATTTTACCTTTGGTAAATTTATGCAATAATTTTTCTCTTCTGTTGGGTGATTTGTTAATTGGGATTTGAAGAAAGGCTTTTCTTTACCAAATATTAGTTAACTTATTCGTTAGCTTTAAAACATAATTGAGTTTTATTTTCTTCGTGTTTTCCATGACTATTCAATATCGACCTTTCTACCAATTTTTTCTAAAGCCCATTGAAAAACTTTTAAGTATTCTTTGGCGCTGTTTTCTGCCGAAAAGTTTTTCAACATTGCATTTTTTCGAATTTGTGTCCAGTGGGGCTCTTGATTATAAATCTGAAAGGCTCTACTTATGGCATATGACATATCGTGTGCGTTATATTGGTAGAAAGTAAACCCAGTGCCTTCCATTGTAATTGGATTGTATTCTTCAACTGTATTGACAAACCCTCCGGTGTAGCGAGCAATTGGTATTGTAGCATACCGAAGGGCATACATTTGTGTCAAGCCGCAAGGTTCGAAGCGAGAGGGAAGAATGAGAAAATCCGAGCAACCAATGATTCTATGGGCAAGTGTATTTGAATAGCCCAGATGAACTAAAGCTTTTGTTGGGAATTTCCATTGTAAGTAGTGGAAATAATCTTCGTATTTTCTTTCGCCTGAACCAAGAAGGGCGAATCTAAACCAGTTGTTTTCTAAATGTGTTTCGAGACAGTAAAGCAATAGGTCGATGCCCTTTTGCTCAGTCAATCGAGTTACACTACCAATCAAAGGTAGCTCGTAGTTTTCGTCGGGAGGGACACCAAATGAGCGAAGGAATTCAATTTTATTATTTTTCTTACCTTCGATTAAATTTTTAATACTAAAATTAAAAAAGAGATTTTGGTCGTTTTCTGGATTCCATTCATCATAGTTAACTCCATTGAGAATCCCGATTAAATCGGCACCCCGCAAGGACAGAACATTGGAGAGCCCTTCTCCAAAATAAGGATTTCGAATTTCATCGGCATAGTTTGGACTTACGGTTGTAATTTTATCGGCGAACATTATTCCAACTTTCATAGAGTTGACAAGGCCATTGTGCTCGAACCACGAGCCCGGGTAAAATTCTTTCATCCCAAAGGTTGAAAATTCCATAGCTCGAGTTGGGTCGAATATACCTTGATAGGCTAAGTTATGAATGGTATATACTCCGGCCGTAGAGGAAAAAAGTGGGTCGTAACGATATTGCGATTTTAGAAATGCCATAGTAAAGGCGGTGTGGTAATCGTGTGAGTGAATGATATCGGGTTTAAATTTTAAAGCTTTTGCAGTTTCGAATATCGAACGGGAGAAAAAGATAAATCGCCTATCGTTATCGTGATATTCTTCGGGTTCGCCGTAAATTCCTAAGCGAGAAAAGTAATCGTTGTTTTCGACTAAGTAAATTGAAACATTAGTGTCTGGCAATTTGCCTTCCCAAAGTCTCGCAAATTCAACCCAATGACTGATAGGAACATAAAGTATAAGGTCGGTTGGCTTGAATCCCCAATAGTTACAATCGATAAATTGATACTTCGGAAGTACAACAATACTTTTATGTCCTAATTTCTCCCAGTATAAAGAAAGATATCTTACTATATCGGCTAAACCGCCAGCTTTTGCTATTGGTGAAATTTCTGCTGTTGCGACAAGTATATTCATAATAAAAAAAGCAAAATTAATGAAAAGTGAGGATTATTCTTTAAGATTTATTAATTTAAGTATGAAACCTATATTATTCTTCGGAAATAAGTGGTTCAGCAACGAAGGTTTGGAAATTCGAAAATTCTTGTAAAATTTTAGTCGGATTGAACTCTTTTTCGAATAATCCGTAAACAGTCGAGCCACTTCCGCTTAAGCTCGAATAGAAAGCACCAGCATTTAGTAATTTTGATTTTATTTCACTTAATATAGGAAATTTTGGAAAGATTATTTGTTCGAAATCGTTGCTGAAATAATCTCTCAAAATTAATGGGCTTTGGTTGGCATTGTTTAATATTTTTAAATAATCGGTTGGTTGTTTGTTTGATAGGTTTTTGAATAATGAGTATGCATATTTTGTTGAAATTGTGAAGTTTGGATAAATCAAGATTATGATAAAGTTTAGATTTAAGTTGTCTAATGGGGTAATAATGTCGCCAATTCCACGCACTATTGCGGGTTTGCTGTATAAAAAAAATGTAACATCGCTACCTATTTCTTTTGCCAAGGATAGTTTTTCGGTAAGAGAAAGGTTTAAACCAAAAATTCTGTCAATACCCGTTATAGTAGCAGAAGCGTTGGAGCTCCCCCCACCAAGACCAGCACCAATAGGGATTTTCTTTTTTAGATGAACTTTAATTTTGTTTATGTTAATTTTGTATTTGTTTTGTATTAAGCAAATGGTTTTGTAAATTAGATTTTCTTCTTTTGATATTTTAATAGATTTTGGTGAAATTGTAATATTAAATTTTTCAGAAGTTTCGAACGTTAGAATATCGGAAAGCGTTATTGGAAGGAAGATAGAGTTAATATTATGAAATCCATCATCTCGTTTGCCAAGTATTTCCAGACCAAGGTTTATTTTACCAAATGATTTTATACTTAACATTGGTGGAGCCCTATGTTAATCATTAAGGAAATCAACGAAAAATTTGAGCCAATCGAAAAATACGACGATGTGCCATATTCGGTTGAGGTTTGGAGAAAACTTTTTCATATGGTATCTATCTTAATCCCAACTATTTATCTTTTCGTTACAAAAGAGTTTGCAATTGTTGTCCTTTCTATATTAACTATCATTGCTATATACATAGATATAAAGATTAAATCTGAAAATATTGTAAAAAAATTTATAATGAAAATTTTCGGTAAACTTTTTCGGAAATTTGAGAGACAAAATTTCGTTTTCAATGGTGCAACTTGGGTCCTAATTTCTGCCACTATAAATGTTATACTTTTCCCTAAAATTTTGACCATTACATCCTTTTACGTTTTAGTTTTTTCCGATGCAGTTGCAGCATTGGTTGGTAAACGTATAGGACGAATTAGATTTCTAAATAAAACTTTCGAAGGGTTCATTGCTTTTGTCCTTGTCGGTTTTCTTACAGTTTTTGTTATTTGGCTTATTCTGAAAGCCCCAATTAGTTTTTTGATATTAGGTTTTATCGGGGTTATTATTGCTGGAGTTGTCGAAGCTTCTTCGGCTTGGTTGCGTATCGACGATAATCTTGGAATTCCCTTAAGTATTTCCTTAGTTATGTATTTTGGTGCAATTTTAGCTACAAGTTTTGGACAGAATTTCTTGAATATCCTCTAAAATGAATATTGATGAAATAACTCCCTCTTTAATTTTAAAGTTTAAACATAGTTATAAAAATAAAGTTCGCTTTCACGAAGTAGATTCGTTCGGTGTGGTTCATAATATCGTTTTTTTGTATTGGATTGAAATTGCACAAGGTGAATATTTGGAAGCTCTTGGGATAGAAATAAACCCAAATACTTTTACAAATGATTTCCCTTTAATGAAAGTTCATAATGAAATCGATTACTTTCTTCCTTTGCATTTAGGGGAAAATTATGAAGTTAGAACCCGAATTAGTTGGTATAAACGAAGTTCTTTTGAATTTCAAAACCTTGTTTTAAACGAAAAAGGATATATTGTTTGTTTCGCACGAAGTATACTTGTCCATCTTGACAAATGTAGTTTCTCTTCGACTCCCTTACCTACAAGATTTTTAGAATTAGTTCGTAAATTTGAATGTGGTGATGTGGAACAATTAAAGGATTTGAATGGACCCGAGTGAGTATCGGCGTCTTATTGATTCTTATGGAAGTATTCAGTTAATAAGTGATACCGAATTTAAACCCTTCCCAGAATTCACAAAAATCGCAGCCTTTTCTTTCGTAGATGACGACAAGTTTGATTATGGCATAATCTTTTTCAATTATTTAACACAAATTTTTGTTGGAAATTGCGACTTAGGTTTTATTGATGAAGAAGCAACTTTCGAGGATTTAATAAGCTTACGTAAAGGCATAGAAGATTCCGAAGTTGTGATTTTTGCCTTTTTTGTTCCTTCCGAAGCCTTCGATAATGATGAGATGATTATGAAAATAAACGATATTATCGAGGTATTAGCCGAAGGTAAACCGACAATTGGTATTTTCTTTTCTGCTAACCATATCCCCGAAGAACTTAATATTCCAATCAAAATTAATTTACCAACTATTGAGAATGCATCGATAGCTGCTGCGGCAATGTATTTAGCTGGAAGGAAACCATATTTAAATTAATCATTTGATTGAAATTCGTTCGTTGCTCCCAAAACTATTGGGTTTATTTCTTGAAACATAAACTGAATAAATGAAATAAACACATAAAAGACATTCTTTGTTGTTTTTTTAATTTTGCTGTTTACTTGGAGTTCAATATGAGGCTTTTCGTATTTCTGAGCATAATTGCGTTTAGTTGTTCTGGGTTTGTTTTTGGTCAAATGACGGGCTTGCCAGTCCTTCAAAAAGACTTATTTGATGAACAGATTAGAATGCGTTCAGGAACTGAAATTCCAACACAGTTAGAAAAATACCCAGTTAGCTCGGTTGTTGATGAAAACTATTATTACATTGGTCCAAATGATTATTTAAGTGTGATGATTTTCCCAAGTATAGTAGAGCCCGAAATTGTTAAAGTAACCCCCGAAAATAAAGTGATTCTATCGAGGATTGGGGAAGTAGACTTATCTGGCAAAACTTTGAAGGAAGCTAAAAGACTAATTATAGAAAAAGCTAAACAGATTAATCCTAACGCAGAGGTTTTTGTTTCTTTGTATCATCCACGAACTGTTGTAGTACAAATCTCTGGCTATGTCGATAAACCCGGAGTTTATTTTTTGCCCGCCAACTTCCGGATTTCTGATGCAATTTCGTTTGCAATGTTTAAAGAGACTACTTCTAATGCTTCTGCGAAAGCTTTCGAAACTGAAAATTATATTCACGAAATGAACCGCTTACGAGAAGAGACAATGTTGAAATATGGTATCCCTTCGGATATATTTTATTCAACAAGGAATATCAACGTTTTTAATCCAAAGTACGGTCTTCGAAAAGTGGATGTTGAACTGAGTCGTTCGAGGGATTTATTCTTTTTCGACCCATACATTCGAGAAGGCGACGAAATATCTGTCCCTTTTCCCCCACTTGAATTTGAATATGTTACAATTTCGGGTGCAGTTGTTCGACCTGGCAAGTACTTTTACAAGCTCGGCGACAAAGTTTCGGATTTGATTAAGTTTTCAAAAGGGTTCAAAGAGTCTGCCGATTTGAAAAATTCCTACATTGTTTTTTCAAATGGGGAAAAAAGATGGTTTTCGCTCGATTCTTTAATGAACCCTAACGAAGACTTTTTGTTGGAGCCTTATTCTTATGTTGTTATTGGAGAAAAAGAGCCAAGCATTAAAGGGAAAATTGGGATTGCCGGAGTTTTTGGTGTGGTAGAAAAGCCCGGTATATATCCGATAGAAATTGGGAAAACGAGACTCTTGGATTTAATTAATCTCGCTGGAGGTATAGTTGGAATACCTTCTTATTCACAAGCCTTTGTTCTTCGAAATTTTGATGCAAAAAGGATTTGGGATAACCCTACGAGAAGTTACCAAGAGTTCTTGCGAATTAGTAATTTAACTATGGAAGATACAACTCGATTTAAAATGAACCTTTTAACTAAGAATGAATTTGTTTCTTGTGATTTTTATAGTTTGCTTGTTGGGAAAGATGCTTCTCAAAACATTTTTTTAGATGATGGTTATCTTGTTGTTTTACCTCCAGCGACCCGTAAGGTTTATGTTTGGGGACAGGTTAGGAATCCTGGTTATGTAACGTATGCTGAGGGAAAGAAGGTAGATTACTATATTCGCGAGGCAGGTGGATTATTATCCCACGCACAAAAAGGAAGAATAAGCATTGTTCGGGGACCGCAGAAGGCTTGGTTAGAGCCAAGCGAAACAGTTGTACTCGATGGCGATGAAATTTACGTGCCTCGTCCTCCCGATTATCCTCCCGGTATCGATATACAATATTATAGTATGATAGCAACAGGTATTGCCACTCTAATAAGTTTGACCTACTTGATAATTAATTTGTTGACCAGGAGAAATTGATGATTAAATTCTTTTTTTGTTTCCTTGTTTTCTACTACTTTTCCTTTGTTCAAATCGAAACATCCTTCTCTCAGGTTGAAAATGTTCCAACAAGTAATCCAGTTTATTCGTTTTTAAAGCGTCTGCAGATACAGGGAATTTTAAAAAATGTTAGTTTTTTTCGCATCCCTTTTACAAGGGGTGAAGTTGTTGAAATGTTAAAGTTAGCGAAGGATTCGAGTTATTTGCTATCCACGAGCGATTTAAATTTGCTTAACACCTTCCTTTCAGAATTTGACATAATTCCAGAAAAAGTTTCTGTCTTAATTCCGAGTGAAACCGATTCACTTTTCATAAGCATAAATGATTTGTTTTCCGAAAAAGATAAATACATCTACAAATATCAAGATGTTAAGAATTCCGTATCTGCAAAACCTTTAGGTTCTTTGCGTTTTATGGTTGGTTCCGATAAAGAAAAAAACGAAAATTCAATCTACGGTAATCTTGGTTTTAGGGTTTATGGAACAATCGACTCGGTCTTAGGCTATTTCTTGCAAGTTACTAATGGAAAATTTTTTTCTGGGTCACGACGATTTGGTATACGGGAAGATAAAACTCTTGCCCACAGTGTGAAATTCACCTTACTTGATAGTGATTTCGACCTTGTTGAATCTCACGTTAGGTTTCAGTATAAATGGTTTTATACAGGAATTTCGCGCGAAACTCGTTTTTTGGGTTCTGGTGTGAACCAAACTATCGTAGTTTCCGACAATGCCCCACCTATGGATGAATTTTTTTTAGGTGTGAAATTTCAAAACTTTCGCTATTGCTTTTCGCATTTTAGTTTAATTTCACAATCTAAAACTGATTGGCAATATGGAGTTAATGCGGATATTCCACCGAAATACTTGGTTTTACATACTGCTACTCTTTTATTGAAAAATTTCAATTTAACTTATTTCGAAACCATTGTATATTCGGGAAGAAGTGTCGAGCTTGCATATCTAAATCCGTTTACTTTCCTTAAATCGGTTGAACATTCACTTCACGACCGCGATAAAACCACAATGGGATTAAGTTTCGAATGGAATCCTTTGCCTTCGTTTCAAATTTTGGGAACTTGGATGCTCGAAGATTTAGTTATTTCAGAAATTGGTAAAAATTTCTGGGGTAACAAAACCGCTTGGAATATTGGTTCTTTCGTAGCATTTCCTTTTTCAACTAATATTGGTGTCGAATATACTCGAGTAGAACCCTATATGTTTACACACTTCAATAGGACAAATAACAGGACTAACGACGGGAAATTGTTTGGAACTTATTTGTATCCTAATTCGGATGAATTGTCCGTATCTCTTACATCTTATTTACTTGGTAGCAAATATCCACTTAACTTAAGGGTTTCTTATCAAAGACACGGAGCAAATGTAACAGATGATTCTGGAAAAGTTATACGAAATGTTGGTGGTGATTTTAATTACACTCGCTCTGGCGATGATAGTTATCGTGTGAAATTTTTAGATGGAATAAGAAAAGACTTATTTCGGGTTCAAGTAGGTTATGGATTTGAATTATTCAGAAATCTTAACCTTCAACTTTTCGGAGAATACAGAAAGCAACAAAACTTACCTTCGTATTTTTTATTTAAAGTATTTATGAGGTTCGAAGACTTTTAGTGTTCTATCTCTTTAATTAAATCCATTTTTTACCTTGTTCAGAAGTTATCTTTTCCCGTGTTAGCTACAAATATTGCTACTTTGTGAAATTAGCAAACTTATTCGATTTACTTTAATAGGTGTGAATCTTACTTGTAATGCAAATTTTGTGGTATAGAGCGAGAGATACTTGTTTTTCCTGTTTGTTTCGGATTTAAAAAGTCAAAATCGGTTGAAAAAAACTACGCTATTTTTTTATGGTAAACTCATCAATAATTTTGTCGCGTAAATCGTAGATTTTTACTACTATCGAATCTTTTGAAATATCCATTATCCCATAGTGATAATCTTTAACAGACTTTTGGATGTAGGGTCCTTCGTAGGTTGGTTCGTAAAGAGGAGAACCCCCACCACCAGTTGTGATATGGTAGATTCCATTAACTAAATTTCGTTGGTAAAAGTGGTTATGACCATTTAAAACTAAATCGACGCCATATTTTTCAAATATTTGCGTTGTCATCTCTTGCATCTTTTTGTTAGGTGGATGCTTCCCAAAGGAATAAGCTGGAATGTGAAAAGCAACTATTTTCCATTTTTTGTTAGTATTAGCTAAGTCCGACTCGGCAAATTTCCATTGAGGTGAGCCGGGCGAAACGTTTGTTTCTGTATTTAAAATCAAGAAATGTGCATCGCCATAATCGAAAGAATAATAGTATTCGTCGTTCGAACTTGATTTTGGGGCTTGAAGGAAAACTTTGGTTAGTTCTGTTTGAGCTTCGTGATTACCGAGCGAGTTGAAAAAAGGAACTCGGGCGATAAGTTCTTGCTCTTCGGGTGTGAAGAATTCTTGTTTCCATTCAAAATATCTTCCAGCAAAACACAAATCTCCAGTGTAAATTGAAATGTGTGGACTATGTTGTGCCATTTTTTTCGATTTTTTTGAATGTTTCTCGGGATTAGAACGGTTATCTCCCATAATTGCAACGCGGAATGGAACTCCTTCTGGAACGGCAGTTTTAAAAGTAAAGATTGAAGAGGTGTCTTTTTTGTGAACTGCTCGATATTTATATTCTGTATTTGGTTCGAGATTCTCTAAATAGACCCGATGGACATAAGTTTGCGAGCGTTTGTCTTCGGTAACTAAATAAAATTTTGTTTTAGATGAGTTCTCAAGACTTGTTTTACCATACTGAACAAAAACTGGGTCTTTTGTATCTGTCTCGACCATTACAACAATTGAATTTTGAGTAACAGCTTGGAGGTAAGGATTCATTAAGAGTTTGGAATACAAGAAAGAGTTGAAGGCAAAAAAGAAAAGTATTAAAAATATTGAGCGATTCAGTTTTTTTGGTAAGAAGTTCATAATTTTATTTTTTTTCTTTTGAAAAAAGAAAAGTCGAATGATAGGAAATATTATTTAAAGGTGAACTATGAGAAGTGTAATTTTCATTTTGGCATTATTAATGACTATTTCGTGTGGCAAGATGGAAGAAATAAAGGATGAAAATGTTGAACAGTTACCTTCTATCGAAGAAAGAATCGAAGAATTCGCACCAGTTACCATTTCTGTCGATTTATCTGGTTTAACAGAGAAGGAGCGTAAAGTTGTAGAGCTTTTAGTAGAAGCGGGAAAGTTTGCCGATTCTATTTTTTGGAAGCAAACAGCACCCGATGCAATTTCGATTCGCGATTCGCTTGCCAAACTTGATACTGACGAAGCAAAGAAACTATTGAAATTAGTGCGGATCCATTACGGTCCTTACGATTTGATATACGATGGTATCCGGTTTGTCGGAAATGGACCGAAAAAAAAGCCAGATGGTGCTAATTTTTATCCCTTAGATATGACAAAAGATGAATTTAATTCCTACATTGCGAATAATCCTTCCGAAAAGGAATTATTCGAAAGTCAATACACTGTAATTTTGCGGGAAAATGGTAAGCTAAAGCCAATGTTGTACCATCAATTTTATCCAGAAGTTGAACAAATTGCTCGGAAGCTTGAAGAGGCTGCAAATTATTGCGAAAATGAAAGTTTGAAAAAGTTTTTGTTGCTTCGAGCGAAGGCACTTCGGACTGATGACTATTTCGAAAGTGATATGGCTTGGATGGATATTCGCAATAGCAAAATAGATGTAGTTATCGGACCAATCGAAAATTACGAAGATAAACTATTCAATTATAAAACGGCATACGAAGCAATTGTAATGATAAAGGATGAAGAAGGAACTAAGGAATTGGAAATGTTCGAAGACAATCTGGACTATTTTGAACATAATCTCCCCTACGATAAAAAGTACATCCGGAAAAGTGCTGGAAAAGGAAATGTCCTTCAAGTTGTAAATGTAGTTTATTTTGGAGGCGATTGCCAAGCTGGAACGAAAACCATTGCAAATTCTCTTCCGAACGACCCAAAGGTACACGAATTGAAAGGTGGGAAAAAATCGATGTTTAAAAATATGATGGAAGCTAAGTTTGAAAAGATTTTAAAGCCAATGGCAGAGAGAATTTTTTCAACGGAACTTCTACCTTTTATCGATAAAAAAGCTTTCACAAGTTTTGTTACCTTACACGAAGTTTCTCATACTCTGGGGCGAGGTTTTGTTTATGGTAACGATACACTTCCTGTCCGCAAAGCACTTAAAGAGCGTTATTCGGCAATTGAAGAATGTAAGGCTGATGTTGTCGGTATGTATAATTACAAACATTTATACGAGAAAAAACTTATTAGCGATGATTTTTTGAAGAAGGCAAAGGTTACATACGTTGCGGGGCTTTTTCGTTCTATTCGTTTTGGTGTCGAAAAGGCACACGGTAAAGCAAATCTTGTTCAGTTAAACTTTCTCCGAGAAAAAGGTTTAATAAAATACCAAAATGGTAAAGTTGTAATCGACGAAATAAACTTAATGTCGGGTATTGAAGAGCTTGCAAGGTTGGTTTTGACAATTCAAGCAGAAGGAGATTATCAAAAAGCTGGTGAACTTTTGGACAAATATGGAAAAATGGATACGGAGACAAAGCAAATTATCGAGAAGTTTAAGAATATTCCAAGAGATATCGATACTGAATATTCTATTTTGAACCTTTTGCCATAGCTTTTTGTTGAATTTCTCTGAAATTACTTGTACTGACTAAATTTTTTCTAAATTTTGTCGATAATACATAAAAAGAGGGTAAATTATGGATTCAACTCAAACAAATAACATTGGAGATATCCAAAACCGTAATTCTTTATTGGTTCAACGAGAAATTCAAATTGAACAATTTCGACAAGCAACTGGAAATTCCCCAAATTCTTTGCATTCACAACTTCTACAAATGTTAGCTTCTAATCTTCCTAGTCTTCAACAAATTCACAATTTGGCTCAAGCCCAAATAAGCAAAGGGTTTTTGGATATCAAAGTTTAGTAATAAAGTAAATTTTCGTTCTTGGGATTTAATTTATAAAACATTAAAATCCCTTTCTTTCCAAATTTTCAAAATACTCAATAGTGTTTGAAACTTTTTCCAAAAAAAATCCTTTGGCATTTCAATTTTCCCAATTACCAATTCTGAGTAATACAAAATTTTACTTGCAAAAAAGTCACTTTTAAGCATCAGATTCTCTAATAAGAATTTTCCCATAATTTTTTTAAATTTGAACTCTAAATAGAATTTTTCATATATGAAAAGGAAATTTCCTTTGATTATGGGGATTGTAAATGTTACACCAGATTCTTTTTCCGATGGCGGTAAATATTACGATAGAAAAGCAGCAATCGATTGGGCTATTAAACTTATTGAGCAAGGAGCCGATATTGTTGATATCGGTGGAGAAAGCACTCGTCCCAATTCGGACCCAGTTTCTGTTGAAGAGGAACTCGACAGAGTGATTCCAGTGATTAAGGGTATAAAGGAGCAAGTTCCCGAAGCTGTAATCTCTGTTGATACAATGAAATACGAAGTGGCTTCCGAGGCGGTTCGATATGGGGCAACCATAATCAACGATGTTTCTGGATTAAGAAATGACATAAGGATTGCGACTTTGTCTGCAACAACCGATTGCACCTTAATAATTATGCATATGCAAGGAACTCCAAAAACAATGCAGATAAATCCAACCTATGGAAACGTTGTCGAAGATATTTTCGAATTTCTGAAGACTCAAATTAATGTTGCTAAATCCTTTGGAGTAAAAAAGATTGTTGCCGATGTAGGTATTGGGTTTGGGAAAACTGTCGACCATAATTGGGAGCTTTTGAGAAATTTGTCGAAATTTACTGAATTAGGCGTACCTTTAATGTTGGGTATTTCGAGAAAATCATTCTTAGGAAAAACTTTAAACATTGAAGACCCCATTGAAAGAGATATTCCAACGATTATTCTTCATTCGCTTTTATTAAATAATGACATAGAAATTGTTAGAGTTCATAATGTGAAAAATATGATTTTTTTGAAGGAGATTTACAAAAAATTATATTATGAAAATTCTTCGAAAGCAAATTAATTTTCTTGTTTTGCTTTTTTTGTTTAAACAACAAGTTTTATCTCACGATAATATTCAATGGGCTTCTTATGTAGTTAGCTTTTCGTCCCAATTAGGTAATAGAGAGTATTCGGCAGAACAGTCGCTTGGTAAACCAAATGTATTACCAACCTTTGGATTTACACCTTGTGCTTGGGCTCCACGGAATATTCGGACTAAGGAAGGCGAATACTTACATTTAGGGTTTTCAAAACCTCAATTTGTTCGAACATTAATACTTAACCTAAATAATTCTGATGATTGCATAACGCAAATTTTCTTTCTGGACGAAAAAAATAATAGATACTTAGTTTTTAAAAAGCAAGTATTTGCTCAATATAAGGTAAAAGGAAAGTTGGTTAAGATTGTTATTGAAAAAACTTTATATAAAATAAAATCTGTCTTAATTTATTTTAAAACTTCTTTTTTGAATGATTATCTTCAAGTTGATTGTGTAGGAATTTCTGAATATGATGAAAGTGATTTCCAGATAAAAATTAACGAGGCAATTGTTTCAAAAGATGAAATTAAAGAGCCAAGAAATTTGGGACCCAAAATTAATAGCCCTTACCAAGAGCTTGCCCCAGTTGTAACTCCGGATGGAAAAAGAATTTATTTTACACGAGAGGGACATCCCTCGAATATTGGAAATGCAAAAAGGCAAGATATTTGGTTTTCCGAAGTTGCATCCAATTTTGACTTTACACAAGCGGAAATTTTGAAAGCCCCAATAAATAATGAATATCACAACTTTGCTTTTGGAACGACCCCCGATGGCTTATCGCTTATTTTAGGGAATGTTTATTTGCCGTCTGGTAAAATGAAGGAAGGAGTTTCTATTTCAAGATTTAACGGCATAGAATGGGAATTTCCGAATGAAATAGTTGTAAATGGTTTCGAAAATTTAAATGAAAGGACCGCTTACTTTTTGGCATACAATGGGCAGATTCTGCTACTTTCTTTAGAAGGAAAAGATTCTTATGGTGGCTTAGACCTTTATGTGAGTTTTTTGCAAGATGACGGGACATTTTCGAAGCCTATGAACTTGGGGAAGGATATTAATACAGCTGGCGACGAGACTTCTCCGTTTCTTGCTTTCGACGACGAAACTCTTTATTTTTCGTCATCTGGTTTCCCCGGCTACGGTAGCTTGGATATTTTTCTTACTCATCGCTTGGATTCGACTTGGCAAAAATGGAGCACCCCAATTAATCTCGGCAAGTTTGTAAATTCAGAAGGTTGGGATGCTTATTTTTCTATTCCTGCTTCTGGCGAGTATGCGTATTTTATTTCAACTAAAAATTCTTACGGACGCGAGGATATTTTTCGAGTGGAACTGCCAAAGTCGTTGCAACCAAAACCCGTTGTGATAGTCTATGGAAAAGTTCTAAACAAAAAGAATGATACTCCAATTTCGGCGAAAATCCAATATGAGATTCTTCCCGAAGGCAAAATAATCGGGATAACTGAATCAAATCCTCTAACTGGAAATTATAAAATAGTCCTACCGGGTGGATTTCGTTATGGTTTCCTTGCCAAAGCCGATGGATTTATGTCGATAAGCGAAAACATTGATATAAAGAAAGATTATTTTTATCAGGAGATTCGCCGAGACCTTTATCTTGTCCCCCTTGAAGTTGGAGAAAGTATTACATTAAACAATATTTTTTTTAATTACAACGATTATGTTTTACTCGAAGATTCATATCCCGAACTTAATCGTTTGTTAAAATTGATGAAGGAAAACGAAGGAATAGAGGTCGAAATATCGGGGCACACAGATAACATTGGTTCGCCCGCATACAACTATAATTTATCTCTTCAACGTTCTCGCTCTGTTGCAAATTATCTGATTTCAAAAGGTATCAACCCTCGTAGGATTATAATAAAAGGATATGGCGAAATGTTCCCTATCGATTCGAACGATACTGAAGAGGGGCGCCAGAAAAACCGCCGTGTCGAGTTCAAAATTTTGAAGAGATAGGAATTTATTGTAATTTTGAATTTAACTTAATATTTCTATTGAAATGGGTTTGAAAACTACTTTTTCGGATGAACAGTTAAAACAGCTGTCAGAGATTTTTAAAATTTTATCTGAAATTTCCCGATTAAAGATACTTCGTTGTTTAATGGATGGAGAAAAATGTGTAACTGAGATAATTAATGCTACAGGCTTGATGCAGGCGAATGTATCTAAACAGATAAAATTAATGCAAAACGCTGGAATCTTAGAATGCAGACCTTCGGGTCTTCAAAGATTTTACCGAATTGTTAACCCTTCGATTATTGAAATATGTAATCTTATTTGTAAAAATCGAAATTGACCAAAATTTTAGATATTGTTTTATTTCCACTTAGATTATTTTTTCTCATCTTAATAACTGCTTTTGACTCAATTCTTGGTGTGTTCGGACTTTTGCTTTTTAATAAATCTTATAAGAAATTGAACCACTATCGTGTTTGGGCTAAAAGATTACTTTTCGTTGCTGGGGTTAAGGTCATTGTTCGAGGTTTAGAAAACATTTCACCAAATAAGTCCTACGTCTTTGTTGCAAATCATACAAGTTATTTCGATATTCCTTGTGTATTCGTTGCAATTCCTTTTAATTTGCGAATAATGTATAAAAAGGAGCTCGAAAGGATACCGTTTTTTGGGTGGTACTTGAAATTTTCTGATTTTGTTCCGATAGAAAGAGATAATGCTTTTGCTTCGAGAAAGAGCATCGAAAAAACAATTTCTTTGGTAAAAGAGAATGTCTCGGTTCTTTTGTTTCCCGAAGGAACAAGAAGTCGCGATGGAAGGTTACAAGAGTTTAAGAAAGGAGCATTGTTTATCGCACAAAAATCGAATAAACCCATTGTTCCTATCACAATTAAAGGGACTCAAATGATTTTACCGAGAGGTAGTATTTTCTTCCGAAGTGGTTATGTCGAAGTGATTGTTGGAAAAGAAAGGCAATTAAACAATAATGAGTCGAGGATTGATTGGGAGTGTATGATGAATGATTTGCGTAAGGAAATATCCGACAATTTGACCATTCGTTAATTTAGTCGGAGATGGATGTTTTTTATGAATTTTGGCAAATATCTGTGTTTTTATTAATTTTGTAATGTTTGGCTAGGTAGCTCAGGTGGTAGAGCAGTGGACTGAAAATCCATGTGTCGGCGGTTCGACTCCGTCCCTAGCCACAGAAGATTTAGGATTTATATCAGTTGTTCCCGTTTATTAAAATCGTTTCGAAGGAATGTGTAACATTGCATAAACTATGAAGTTTTTAGGAAGATTTTCCATTGGCTTGAATTTTGCATATAATTAACTTTTCGGTGAGATTAAAACTTATAAAGCAAATAAGTTGGGGTTCAGTTTAAGAATATTTTCTTAATAAAACAATGAATTTAAAGTTATGAAATTAAGAACAAGTTATCGATTTGCTTTTTTCTTTAATTTTACATTTCAATTTTATCATAAATTGCGAAATATTAATGAAAGATACATTTTCAGAGAATTCATCGGATAATCATAAAGATTCGGAAACTACTTCGTTAAAGGAAAAAAAAAGAAATCCATATTATTACAAAATATTAAAACAAGGAGAATACTCGCCTTCGGACGAAGAAACCCGCTTTTTCAATCTTGAGTATGTCGATAATTTTGATGTAAGTTATGTAAAACACGACGGTGGTCTCAAGGAGCCATTAGTAAGTCCTCTTGTCGAGGTTATTTTTAAAGTCAAAAGAAAGAAAATATATAAAAATTCCAAAAACCTTTTGTTTTACAACTATGAATATGTCATAGTTGAGGTCGACAATGGTTTCGATTTAGGTACTGTCGTTTCGATTGGTGAGTCTGCCAAAGAGCGATGGGAGAAGATATACAAAAAGGAAGAGCTTCAGTTTTCTGTTGTTCGTCTTGCAACAGAAAAGGATATGAGAATATTTGAAAAGAATCGAAGCGAAGAGCCACAAATCGTTTTAACCACAAGAAAGCTTGCCAAGAAACACAATTTGGATATCAAAGTTACCGAAGCTGAATGGCAGGTGGACAGACAGCGTCTTACAATTTATTTCAGTGCCCCTCAACGTGTGGATTTCCGCGAATTAGTGAAGGACTTGGCAAAAATTTACAAGACAAGAATAGAACTTCGCCAAATAAGTACGAGGGAAGAAGCAAGAAGGATAGGGGGAATGGGACCTTGCGGTTTGCCAATCTGTTGTACGACTTTCCACTGCCGTAACTGTCACGTTACATTGGAACACGCCCGTTTGCAAAGACTTGCCAATAATGTTTCTAAGTTGAGCGGATATTGTGGTCGACTTAAATGTTGTATTCTCTACGAGCACGAAGTCTATCTCGAAGAATATAAAAATTTTCCCGAAATGTTTTCTATTGTTGAGCTTGCCGAAGGTATTGGAAGAATCCATAAAATAGATATTTTTAATCATAGGGTACATCTTTTGATGGAAAATACTGGTTATATTCGTATTGTTTCGAAAGAAACAATCGATAGGCTTGTTCAACAAGGTAAAGTTTCGCCACCAGATAAAGTTATCGAAGAACAATTGTTCGACGACGACCGCAAACTCAGTCCGGACGATATTTCTCTGCTCGAAGATAATACGTTGTAAGATAAATGTATTACAAATTTTTATCGAAGCAAGTTTTAACCTCTGAATTCTTGGATTTTTGCAAATACAATAGATACAACATCTACATTATTAGCAAAAATGTCATTAAGTTGGGATTTCCGCTTAAAGTTTTTTCTTTTCATTTATTTTGGCTTTGTCTAATTTTGTCGATAATTGCTCTTTCGTTTCAATATTACGTTGCAACTTTCGAAACACCGATGATTTTAAGTTCCAAACCGGATTTTAATTTGCTTTTGGCTTTACCTTTCGCTTTCGAAGTTTCAATGTTGTTTCTTGGTTTTTTTGTTTTCTTTCGATTTTTTGTGGTTAATTTGTTTTTAAATAAGTTCGTACCATTAGAAGTTAGACATTTTGTTAACGAGAACTGGGGGAAAATTCAAGATAACGTCTTGATTATTACTTTAGAAGAATCGCTTGCACGCAAAATCGAAGAGGAATTTAAGGTTAATTTTAACAAAATAGTTGATAAATAGAAAATGAGAAAGTTCGTTTTTTATATTGTTCTATTGCTTTTGGTTCTGTCGAGCATATTTTGGATTTTAAACATAAAAGGAAAGTTTTATTTTAGGAAAAATATACCCAATTTGGAAATAATTGATGATATGGACAAGCAAGAAAATGTTCGGCTACCCTATGCCGACACTTTTTTAAATCAAAGAACGATTAATTTACTTCCTATCGATGAATCTTATTCTCCTGATATTTACTTTTATCCGTATTTACCATACGAATTTGAGTTTCCGCAGGTTCATTTCGAAAATCCCCTTCCACCAACAGCTTATGTTTTAAAGAAAGGCGAAACTTTATTCAAACGATTTTGTGTTTCCTGCCACAATTTTGATGGCAAGGGAAATGGACCCATAATTACCCAAGTTCAGTTAAAGGAAGATGAGGAAGGGTTCCCTCAGCCAAAAGATTTGACTTCGGCAAGTACTTGGCTTTTAAGCGATGGGAGACTTTTTCACATTCTTTCTGCTGGTCAAAATTTAATGTTTCATTATAATGACAAATTGAGCTTTTACGATAAATGGTGTTTAATACATTATTTAAGGGAACTTCAAAAAAACAATAAAAGAGGTTAATATGAAAAATATCTTGATATTTCTTTCGCTTGCATTTTCAACCTTTTACATTACTTTTTCGCAACCTAATCCGAAATATCGTTTTTATTTTAATGGAAATGATATTACAAGTATTTGCCCAGTTTTTGGAAGTTCGATATTTCTTTTCGGTTCGAGGGAAGCTGGTATTGGAGCATTCGATTTAGATTCGTTCAAATATGTTGGTTTTTTTCAAAAAATTGTAAGTCCGATTCCCAGCCACAATATCCGTTTCATTAAAAGGTTTTCCCCCGACACTATTTGGATAGGAACAGACCGCGGACTTATTCGCTTTCGTTCTAATCAAATTGTTGTTTTCGATACCTCTAATTCCGATTTACCTTCTAATGTTATTAATGATATTACCATCGACGCTTCTGGTTCAAAATGGATTGCAACTGACAACGGTCTTGTTTTCTATAACGACAATACCTGGACAATCTACGACATAAGCAACTCTGGTTTACCCAGCAATTATATTAACTATGTAAAGATTGATGTTTTTGGCAATGTTTGGGTTGCTACTCCAAATGGTCTTTCTATGTACGACCGAAATCAATGGTATGTTTGGAATTCAAGCAATTCTGATTTGCCCGACGACCACATAACTTTTATAGAATTCGACCCTATTAATAATTCAAGATGGATAGGAACTTTGCAAGGCGGACTGGTTAACTGGGTTGGCAACGATTTCATTGTGTATGATACCAGTAGCTCATTATTGCCAAGTAATACCATTACAAGTTTTGCATTCGAAGGAACTCAAAATAAGTGGATTGGAACTAGTAATGGATTGGTTTTCATATCTCCGCGTGGATGGACAGTCTTTAACACCTCGAATTCAAATTTGAGCGATAATTACATCAATACAATTTATATCGCACCTAATAGGTTGAGGTTAATTGGGACAAGGAACAAAGTCACAGTTGTAAGGGATACGATATTTCTTAAAGTTGATTTTATGAATTCTCTTTTACCTACGAATTTTGTCAAAGAAGTAAACGAAGGTCAGGATTTAGTAAAATGGATATCTACTCCTTACGAGCTCGTTTCTTATGATGGTGCAAATTGGAATGTTTTTAATACCAGAAATTCTCCTTTGCGTAAGCAAATAAACGCCATCGAGGTTGATAATCAAAATAGGGTTTGGGTTGCAACCGATTCTGGCTTGTTTATCAGAGATAGGAATAGTTGGTCAAGTTACTATTATGGACTTTCTGGGTTACCAAGTAATCGCGTTACTCATCTTTTGAGTGTGGATAACAATATGTGGATAGGGACGGACTCTGGTCTTGTCCTACTAAAGGATGGAAATTGGATTCGCTACGATACAATTTTTGTTGGAAGGTTTTCTCGGGTTGTTTCGGCTCTTGCTAAATCTGATAGGGGGAGAATCTACGTTGGGCTTGGAAATAATGGCGTTGCTGTAATCGAAGAGAACAATATTTGGTTCTACGATGCTTTCAACTCTCCATTGTTTGGTTTATTTGTTACTTCGATAGGTGAAGATAAATTTGGTAAACTTTATGTTGGGACAGCATTTCAAGGTCTTTTTACTTTCGATACCGTTTGGGTTTCCCACACTCCTACAACTGGATTTCCAGATTTAACCGTTTTAGATATTACTTTCGACAAATTGGGTTTCCCTTGGATAACTACACGGAACGCTGGGATTGTTCATATTCGTGATACGAATATGTATGTATATAATGAAAAAAACTCTCCATTTTATACAAATGATTTCCAATCTGTGTTTGTCGATATTTCCAATAATAAGTGGATTGCCACTCGCTATGGTTTATATGTTTTCAATCAAGATACTATAAAGCCCGAGCTAAGGATGAAAAGTGTTCCGACTTCAATCTGCGTGGGCAACACAGTTTCGGTTGAGTTTTATTCTTTTTACGATTTTAAACCTGGAAATCGATTCAATATTGAGTTAAGTGATTCAGCAGGTAATTTTTCGCGTCCGCTTGTAATTGGCTCGGCAATTGCAATTCGAAGAGTTCCTATTTTATGTTACGTGCCAACAAATATCCCAGCAAGTAACTTTTACAGGATGCGTGTCGTATCGACAAATCCCAAGATTGTCTCTGCGGATAATGGCTTTAATATTAGCATTCATTCTTTGCCAAAGCCAGTTATTGTTGGCGATTCGGTTGTTTGTAGTGCTCAGATTCAAAGAGTTTGGGCTAAAACAGAACTAAATCACGGCTATTTCTGGCGAGTCGAAGGTGGTTCTATCTTGAATAATCCCACTTCCGATACCATTATTATTCGCTGGGATACGGTTAAAACTGGTCATATAATTTTAACTGCTGTCAATCAATTTAACTGTCTTGATTCAGCAAAGTTGATTGTACATATTTCAAGATTACCTGGGAAAATTTTAACCGGACCTCGTCGTGTTTGTTCTGGTCAGACATTTATTTATTCAACAAGTGATTCTGTTAACATTAAAAATTACTGGACCGTCCGAAATGGAGTTGTCGAAAGTAAGCCATTGAACAATATAGCTTTGATAAGATGGGGCAACACTTCGCCTGGGGTCATTATATTAAAACGTGTTAATGAATTTGGTTGCGTGGATTCGGTAAGATTAACAGTTGAAATTTATTCCAAACCTAATCCAACCATTTCTGGAAAAAAGGAAGCGATGAAAGAAGAAGTGGTAAAATATATAACTAAAAGAGCTAATCCACAAGTAGTTAACAACTGGTCTGTAACAAAAGGACGAATTATAGGCAGTAGTAAAGGAGATACAGTTACGGTAGGTTGGGCTGAACCCGGAATAGGAAAAGTTAAATTAGTCCAAGTAACTCCAGAAGGATGTTTCGATTCGACAGAGCTTATTGTAAGGATATTCGAATATGCTGCTATGGCTGGCGACACTATAGTTTGCGAGAACAATGAAACTTTCTTCGAGGCTATTTCTAATCTTGGTGCAAATTCACAGTGGAAAGTTCAAGGTGGAACAATTTCTGGCTCTTCTCAAAACCGCCGAGTATGGGTAAGATGGGGTTCTTCGGGAACTGGCAGGATAAAGTTGGTACAATGGGTAACTGGAAGCACATTCAAAGATTCTATTGAGAAAGTTGTCAGAATTCTTCGAAAGCCGACCAAGCCAGTAATTACCGATAGTCTCGGATTCTTGTACTCAAGTGCTCCCTACGGAAATCAATGGTATTTTAATGGAAAAATACTTTATGGTGATACAAGCAATAGAATTTTACCACTTTGGACTGGATACTATACCGTCCAAGTTACAACTGCTCCCGGTTGTACAAGTGAGATATCAGACCCATACTATGCAATAAGTTCGGTCGAAGAAAGTAAAGCACATATCCACTTTTATCCAAATCCGACAAGTGAATATTTGTTCTTATTGGTCGAAGATGATTTAGTTGGTGAAATAGTTGTACGTGATTTGCTTGGGACAGAGCTCAAACGTTTCGAATTAATTTCTGGGCAGAAGCAGTATTACTTCGATTTAAAAGATTTAACGTCTGGTACATACTTGTTTGAATTTAATTCGAAATTTACCAAAGAAATTCATCGGATTGTTGTAATAAAATAAAAGTGCCGAAATCGTAAATTTGTAATTTAAAGTTTCGTCTTGTTTAAATGGAGAGTTGCCGGAGTGGCTGAACGGGGCGGTCTCGAAAACCGTTGAAGGAGTTTTCCTTCCGGGGGTTCGAATCCCTCACTCTCCGCGACAAGCCCGGATGGCGGAACTGGTAGACGCGCTGCGTTCAGGGCGCAGTGGCTGGAAAGCCGTGCAGGTTCAATTCCTGTTCCGGGCACTTTTTTTACAAAGTTCCGATTTTTGATAATCTTACTCCCAAAAAACATTTCTATTTACTTGTTTCCTTAGTTCTATTGTTCGTGAACTTTATTTATTCTTTATGATATCTTCAAATGCTTTTTTGGTTGACACTCCCTTTTACAAGTGATGCAAATATTCCAGAAAAACAGAGCAAAGCATATCCTATAAGTAAATGTTGAACGATTGAAACGAAGGTAGGATATATTTTAGGAGTTATTTCATTATGACCCAAGTAAATAGAGAAAAACATCGTGGTAAAACCTAAGCCCAATGTCTGTCCAACGAGCCGCATTGTTCCCCCCATTGCAGAAGCAACTCCATAGAATTTTTTATCTACTGAGTTCATAATTGCGTTGGTATTTGGTGAAGAAAAAAATGCGAAACCAATTCCTAAAATAGTTTGAGAAATGAAAATATAATACAAAGGTGTATGAAAATTGATAAAAGAAAGAAAGAATAGCCCTATTGAACACAGTAGCATACCAAAGGATGCAACAATTCTGGCTTCGATTCTGTCGGAAAGTTTTCCAGCAAATGATGATAATGATGCTTGAACTATTGGTTGTATCGATAATATAAAACCAGCTTGTTTTGGGTCCAATCCCTTAATATATTGGAGATAGAGACTCAACAAAAAAGAGACTGAAAGTGTTGAACTATAAATAATTAATGCCGATATATTGGAAAAAGAGAATACTGGGTTTTGGGAAAAAAGTTCTAAATTGAGAATAGGATAGTTTGCTTTCCTTTCGTAGAGTACAAAAAGCAAAAGCAAAAAAAAGCCCAACAGAACGGCAAATTTTGCATTTAAAGTCTGAATATTAGTTAAACCCAACATTAACAAGAGCAAAGCAAGTGAATATATTATTGAACCAGTAAGGTCGAACTTTTCGCCTTTCGAATCTGCCCATTCGGTTTTAAGCCTCAACGAAACAAGTATTATTGCGAATATGCCAAAAGGGACATTTAAATAGAAAATACTTCTCCAACCAAGTGCTTGGGTTAGAAAGCCACCAATCAATGGTCCTAACGAGAGACCCAAGTAGACTGCTGTAACGGAATAGCCCATAGCTTTGCCTCTTTCCCCAAAAGGAAATACAGAAATGATAATAGCGGTACTTGTGGCGAAAATCATACTTGAACCAACTCCTTGGAGAGCTCGCAAAATTATTAGCCAAATTTCGTTTGCTGCAAAAACGGAAAGGAAAGAAAAAATAGTATAAAAAAATAATCCAGCTACAAATGTTTTCTTTCTTCCTAAAATATCGGAAAGTCTTCCGAAAGGTAGAAGTAGCGATGCTGTTGCAAGCAAATAGGAAGTAGAAATCCAAGCTATAGTTACAGCATCGATTTTAAACTCCTTTTCAATCGATGGCAAAGCAACATTAACTGAGCTTCCCAAAAATGCCGTTAAAAATGCAGTTATTACCGAGACAAATAAAACCGTGTTTTTCGTTTTGGTTGGAATTGTCATAGAAACAGGTTTTTGTTAAACTATTTTTTGGGGCCGCTTTTTTACGTAACCACCAATTATGTCTTTGACTTTATGCATTACAATGAAGGCTTTGGGGTCAATTCTGTTAATTTCTAATGTGAGTCGAGGAAGTTCTAACCGTGTTAAGACCGTGTAGATAATATCAGTGTCAGATGAAAAAGAATCTGTTTGAAAACCTTTTCGACCTTTGAAGATTGTGGCTCCGCGACCTAAATCGAAAATGATAGCTTTTCGGATTTCTTCAGTTTTTTCGGAAACTATAATAACCGCAATATATTCTTCGATTCCTTCGATAATGAAGTCAGTTGTTTTAGATGCAGATAAATATGTAAGTATGGAGTAGAAAGCAATTTCGACGCCTAAAAGAATAGCAACAAACGAAAAAATAATAACATTAACAACCAAAATTATATCTCCAACGGTTGTATGTATTTTCCTACTTAGAAAAACAGCAAGAATTTCGGTGCCGTCGATAACTCCGCCACCACGAATTGCAAATCCAATCCCAGCCCCAAGAAAGACACCACCGAAAACAGCAACCAAAAGCTTGTCGTAGGTAAGGACGGGAAATGGAATAAAAAATAAGGAAATAGATAAACCAATAATACCAAGAATGGCTCGTAGGGCGAGTTCTCGCGATAGGTTGAAAAAAGCAAGTAGCAAAAAAGGAACGTTGAAAATGATGATGAAATATGGAAGTGGTAATTCCAAAAGAATAGAGCTTAACATTGATACACCCGTTACGCCACCATCGATAAATTTATTTGGCAAAAGAAAGGATTTTAACCCAAAGGTAGCAGAAAGAATACCTAAAATTAAAAAGAAGGTTTTTCTTACTTCGCGTATGATGTTAATTTTTTTCAAAAGGGTCAGATAAGTTTTTTTACAATATACTCGTATGCAGCTTTTAACCGCTCGTCGACAAGTAAATTTCTCTCGATTGTATTTATCGCATAAAGTACAGTGGTGTGGTCTCTTCCACCGAAGTTTTTTCCAATCCTTTGTAGTGTAATGTTGGTAAATTCTTTGGCAATATACATAGCTAACTGGCGTGGAATAGTAACTTCTTTTCTTCTGGATTTGGATTCCAATTCCTGTGGATTTAGGTTGTAATAATTTGCGACGGCATTTTTTATCTTATCAATGGTAATAATTCTTGGGGTTTTGATGTGTTTCGAGCGAAGAATTTCACGGACAAGTTCAACAGTCGGTTTCTTTTTGCTGAATGCAACTTGTGCTATAAGACTAACGATTACTCCTTCAATTTCGCGAACGTTAGAAGTTATGTTTTGTGCAATATATTCTATGACTTGGTCGGGGAGCTCTATCCCTTCATTCTCACTTTTTTTCCTTGTAATTGCTATCCTTGTTTCCAATTCAGGGGGTTGAATATCGGCTAATAATCCCCATTGAAATCTACTAATTAAACGCTCATCTATATCCTTTAAATCTTTTGGCGGTTTATCGCTTGTTAATACAATATTTTTCCCAGCTTGGTGAAGAGTGTTAAATGTATGGAAAAAGTGGTCTTGTATTTTCCCCTTGTTTTGGAAAAACTGTATATCGTCGATAAGTAGTACATCGACATTTCGATAAAGGTTTACAAAATCGTTCATATTATTATTTTTAATAGCCTCGATAAAGTTATTTGCAAAATTCTCGCTTGTTGAATACAAAACTTTAACATCAGTATGATTTAAAAGTATATAATTACCAATAGCCTGCAATAGATGTGTTTTCCCTAACCCAGTATTTCCGTAGATTATCAAGGGATTATATTTCGTTTGTTTTGGGTTTTTAGCAACAGCAAGACAACAAGAGTAAGCGAATTGGTTGCTATCGCCTACAACGAAGTTTTCGAAATTGAAGTGTTTTACGAGGTTTGGGTCGTATTCGAGCTTTTGAATGAAGTTTGCTCGTATCTGTTCAAGTTTTTGCGAATTTTGGCTGGGTAGTTTAATATTAATTTTCTCCGAATTCGAATTATCTACAACAACTTGGTATTTTAATGTTACCTCTTCCCCAAAAAACTTTTGGATACAAGTTCGAAGCAATGAATAGTAATGCTGGTCCAACCACTCACAATAAAACTGAGATGGGACTTCGACCACAAGCTCAGTTTTTGTTATTGAAATTGGTTTTAAAGGTAAGAACCAAGTTCTAAACGAACTTGAGCTAACATTGCTTTTGACAAACTTTAGCAATTGCTTCCATCGTTTTTGCAATGTTTGGTTGGGTTCTTCAAATTCTTTATCGTCTATTGTTTTAGTTAAAATCAAATCGTTAGAAAATAAATCGTTCGAATTCATTCAGACCAACCTCCATAGTTAATTCACAAGAAGGTAAATCAAAAATATTGATATTGATTTACCTTGTTAAACTAAATTGTATTTTTTTCTTGAAATTTTCAAGCGAAATTTTCTAAAAATTAACAAAAAAAGACTTGTTTGTTTTTTTTTATTGATATTTCTAAACATAAGTATGAATTAAATTAAAGCCAATGTAAACTTGTTAGATTTCGTGGATAAGTTTAGTTTATTCTTGAATTTATGCCGTTTTTCTTTTTTATTTACTTTTTTCAAATAAATTGTTAAACTTTATAAAATAAAATAACTTATTTAAATGGTGGATTGCCAACTACGAAAAAGTTCAAAACTTCACCAATTTTTAAATTTTTCGGAGTATTTCCTGCCGATTTCTTTCCATACTCCTGAAGAATTTCCAACAACCCTTGCTGTTGCCAAAGGAAGTTTTGAGGTAAATTCTTGAATTTTCTTTTCAAAACACCGTAAGAGTTCAGCGAAGGGGTCGACCAGAACCAAACAAACAAAGAAATTCTTTGCTCTTCGTTTGCGATAGCAAGTGATAGGGGTAAAAGACAATTCAAAATTATTTCCCGCCGAAGGTGATTACCTTCGGTAGAAATTTTTGTCTTCATCAACTTGAATATTTGTTCAGATACATTGAAGTTTAAACCCACTTGTATATTTCTTAGGAAAACAGTCATCTCGGATTCGGTGAAATCTTTGACGAATTTTTCTATATCAATTTTTTCATATATTGGGCGATGGCGCTTGGAGAAATATCTGTAGAGAAAATTTTTAATAAGAGTTGCGAACGATTGCTCTAAATTCATATTTTCGACTATAATTTTTGCTTCGGCAGTTTTGCGGAGCAAACGAAATAGCGCATAATTTTGAATTTCTTCGTAGGATTCGATAACTTCGAACGAACCGGCGTTTGTTGAATAATCTATGTCCTTCAAATCGCTGGTTTTGATAACTAAAGTTTCGAAAGGGAAATCAATTTTTTTATCATTTTCGATTACAATATGTAAGCCGACATTGCGATAGTTTGGATTTTGCAAGTGCTGATGTAAATCCCAGTCGGAAGCTTTGCTGTGGAATTCAGCATCGCAGATTAAAATAGTACCATTTAACAATAATGCGGTATCTAAGAAATCTGGACCTTCATTCCTATTAAGTTGACCGGGAGAAAGTATTTGCAGTCGTTTTCCAGAAGTTGTGGAAAATACCTTCGATGGGTCTGAAATAAATCTGTAAACTTTCTTTTGCAATGAAATTTCTTTTGGCGATTCTTTCATTATTCGCTTACTTGAAGTTTTTGGTAATATGTTTTAGTCTTTTCTTGAATGTACTCTTCGAAATTTTCTGTATCTTCTGCAAAAATAATATCTCGAGAAACGTTGACAAGTAGAGGACAATTACCATTTTCTTTTAATATCTTAGTTAATTCTCCGCCTTGAGTTCCGATACCTGGGGTTAGAATGAAGTTATTACTCGATAAAGACCTTATATGTTTAAATTCTTTGGGATTGGTTGCACCAACCACAAAACCTAAATTTTTAGTTGGAAACCATTGAAGTAAATTTTCGAGTATAATTTGGTAATATGGTTTTCTTTTAACCTTAATCTTTTGAAAGTCTTTTGCTCCGGAATTTGATGTTAGAACAAGAACAAAGTTTAATTTAGAGACGTATTCGAAGAATGGTTCTAACGAGTCTCTTCCTAATAAAGGATTTAAAGTCGCCGAATCGAATTTGTAATGTTCAAAAATTGCTTTTGCATAAAAACGCGAGCTTGAACTGATATCCGAACGTTTTGCATCTGCGATTGTTGCAACATCTTCTGGTAGTGATTCTAAGAGTCGTTCTAAAACTCTAAGTCCTTTCGACCCAAACACTTCGAAAAAAGCAAGGTTGAATTTATATGCACATACCATTTGATTTGTTAATTCGATAATTTTTTTATTATACTCGAAAAAGCCAAGAATATTTTTTCGAAATCCTTTAGGAAGCTTTTCCAGATGCACATCTAATCCAATGGTAAGTCTGGTTTTCTTTTCCTTCTGTAATTGTAAAATTTTGTGGTAGGTTGTCATACCGAAATTAATATATTTCGGGAATATATGTAAAGTTTTGAATTGGTGGTCGAACGTAGCTCAAATCAATCTTTCTTGGAGGCAAGTCAATAGGTTTAGGTATCAAGTCTTGGTATGGAATTTTGGAAAGAATATGTGCGATGCAGTTGAGTCTTGCTTTTCTTTTATCGTCTCCGTTGACGCAATACCAAGGAGATGTTTTGGTATCTGTGTATTTAAACATTTCGTCTTTTGCTCTGGAAATTTCGTCCCATTTGTGCCAAAGTGCTAAGTCGATATCCGATAATTTCCACCTTTTCATTGGATTGGTCGCTCTTTCGCGTAATCTTTTTTCTTGCTCTTCGTCGCTAATTGAAAACCAATATTTTATGAGTATAATTCCAGAACGGATAAGCATATTTTCAAATTCTGGACAAGAGCGAAGAAATTCCCAATATTGCTCGTCGGTGCAAAATCCCATTACTCTTTCGACGGTTGCACGAGTGTACCAACTTCTGTCGAAAATTACAATTTCCCCAGCACGAGGTAAATGTGCTACATATCTTTGGAAATACCACTGCGTTCGCTCCGTTTCAGTGGGTTTTTCCAAAGCAACAACTCTCGCACCTCTCGGGTTTAATGCTTCGGTTAATCTTTTGATGGTACTGCCTTTTCCAGCTGCATCGCGGCCTTCGAAAATTATAACAACTTTTAAACCTTTGGCTTTAACCCAATACTGAAGCTTTACAAGTTCTTCTTGCAATTTAGCTAGTTCTTTCATATAAAATTTTTTGTGCAGACGCCCTTTCTCGTTGTACTTTGGGAATGTTTCATCATCGTTGTTGTGGTTTTTGTTTTTCATTTGTTACCTCATATTTAAACTTAACATAAAAATAAAGATATTTGTGGTCCCATATTCTTTTTTTTGTATCAAAGTAAAGTTTTCGTTTGCTTCCAAAATTTCCCTATTTGAACTTTCAGCGATTAATAAAGTTCCTTCACGAGAAATTTTAAATATTTCTTCTGTTTTCATTAACCTTTGGTTTAATTTGCTTGAATAAGGTGGGTCGGAAAAAATAATGTCGAAAGTAGTCTGGGCTGTATTTGTCTTGAGGAAACTAAAAACATCCGATTTAGTTATTTTATACCTACTTTTGTCAACATTCAATTCGTATAAAAATTGTGAAATTAATTTGGTAGAATTTTGACTTTTATCGACAAAATGACAAAAGCCGGCACCTCTGCTTAAGGCTTCGATGCCAAGTATTCCAGTTCCAGCAAATAAATCCAAAACTTTTACCCCGTGTAGTTCTATACGATTTTGTATAATGTTGAAAATTGCCTCTCGGACAAAGTCTGTTGTTGGCCGTATTTTGTTATTGATTTTATGGTGAAAAGAATGACCTTTAAACTTGCCACCTATAATTCTCATTAAATTATCTTAGTTCTTTCGTGATAATTTGGAATGGCAGAACCAATACAGGGGGGCAAAAGATGGGCGATTCTCGCAGCGATTTGTGCTCCCCCTTCATCGAGCGAGGTGGTGAAATATCGCAGTGGATTTAGTCGTTTGATTGCTCCACTCTCCAAAGATAAGTTAGATTGGAAATTACGTAAAGTTATCCTTGTCAGTGATGGTCCAAAAAGGTAAACTGAAGAAATTGGTGAGTTAAATTCTTCGGTTAATTTCCTAATTGTTTCATTTGTTTTTTGTATTAATTCTGATTCATCGTTGAATTTTATTAATGTGTAGAAATATAAATCTCTACCTTTCAAACAGCTGAAATCTGCAAATTTTTCGGCGATGTTCACCAATGCTACAAGTTTGTCGAAGTCTTCCGGGTAATTGTAAAGTAATGAATTATGTGCGCAAATTTGACAGATTTCTATACGCTTTACAATTATCCCTAATTTCTTTGAAATTGCTTTTGTTTGTTGAAAAATAATTTTAGGGATTATTATTGCAAGTGACCAAGAAATGTCTTTGCTGCTCGATTTCATATTGTATAAATAGGTCGGAAATTCAGATGGGTTGTATTGAGAATAAATTTGCTTTATCTCCATTTCAATTAGGCTTATTACATCAGTTGTTGTAATATTTTGAGTAGGAATTTTTGTAATAATTGCATTTTCCACTGGTATGGAAAAGGTAACACTATCGAAATTGTATGGACATTGATTAATCAAAGTAAATAATTCGTCGAGGCTTTGCTCGTTCAACGGATTATTTATAAACTCTAAATCTAATGGGTTTTTTGTTGTCGCAAGATATTTTAAATCGTAACCCTTTTCCTCTTGAGAAACAAGAGCGATATATAGCCTTTCAAGGCAACAAGAAATTGCTAATGTGTTATTCATACTCTTTTATTTTAAAGTTATTTTTTTTAGCGTTGTAAAATTACAAACAATATCGAAAAATTCTTTTTCAAAGTTTAGCTCTTTAAAATGCTGGTAATCAATTGATGGAATGTAATACATTAGATTTGCGATATGGACCGCAGTTGCAAGATTGAAAGTTGATTTTTCGAAAAGTGAAGGCTTGTGGTGGTATGCTACGCCTTCGACAATTGCCAGTGGGAAACCCCACAGCCCAAGCAAATAAGCCCCAATTTCGGCGTGGGTGCAACCATATATCTCCAGCTCGGCGTCTATGTTTTCGACAAATAGTTTTTCTGAATGTGAAGTAACATTTTGTGGGTAGGTATATGTATTTAAAAGAATAAATTTTCCTACATCGTGCAAAACCCCAATAGTGTAAGAACTTTCAACTTCGAATTTATTAGGAAGGTATTTTTGTGCTATTTTGTAAGTAGTTGATGCAACAATAAGACTATGTTGCCATAATTGTTCAAGATACTTTTTCTGTTCGCCTCTCACCTTAAAATTCGAGAATAAGTGGATGTAAAAGATTAACGACTTTATTATATTTATCCCCAAGTAAGATAAAGCGAAATTAATGTTGGTGATTTCTCGTTGTAATCCAAAGAAAGCGGAGTTAACAATTTGCAGAACCTTAGTTGTTAAATTTGGGTCTTTCGAAATTAGGTTTGAAATTTTGGTCATCGAAAAATCTGGCTTTGTTATTTCTTGTTCGATTTGTATATAGATTTCTGGCAATGAAGGTAGCGAGGTTGTATTTTTGACAAGTTCGATTACTTTTTCATTTTTTAAAATATTTTGAAGCTTTAAAGTTCTTTCGATACGGTTTTCGATATTTTCTGCTGTATATGGAGGAGTTACCAACTGATGAACAAATTGGGTTATTTGGGCAATGGTCTGATTTTCGAGATTAGGAACTAATGCAAATCTTATAGTTTCGGGCGAAATTTTTTTAACTTCATTTAGTAGATTTGCACCAGTATCTAAAATAATATTTGCGTCTGAAAAAACTAAATCAATTCTATTGTTTGCTAATATTTGAAGTGCTTTTTCTCCACTTTCTGAGAAAAAAAAGTCAAATTTACCGTGTAATGGCACCATAGACTTGATTAGCTCCGTAAGAATTTCCTTCGATTTTACAACAAAAAGAATACTTGTCTTCATTTCAAAAGTAAATTAAATGTTTCAAAATACAAATATATGAACAAGATTAACAACTAATGTGCCAAATTTCGAGTAGTTTAGTTTTTTCAAATCTTTGTGCTAAATTCCTTCTCAAAATAATTGATTGAACGCGTTTTTTAGGGTTATTTTCGACAAGTGAGGAGCAAAAGTAATCATTTCCTTTTAATAGAGCATCTTTAAATTCTGCTTCGAACTTAACTTTGTGGTATTGATAAAATCTCTTTTTGAATAAAATTGATATTTTTTAGAAAGTTTAAAGAAAAAAATTAGAGATCTGTAATAATATCATTTTAAATTTTCTAAAACAATTTCCGCTAAATCCTTCGAAGAAACTTTATCATCTTGTTCTTTCGACTTAATACCGTCGGTAATCATAGTCATACAAAAAGGGCAATTGGAAACAAGAATTTCGGCGCCAGTCGAAAGGAGCTCTTCCGTTCGCTCGATGTTAACTCTTTTACCTTGTGTTTCTTCGAGGAACATCATACCACCACCTGCCCCACAGCATAACCCTTTATCCTTCGTACGCAAAGGTTCAATGAAATTTTTGCCAAAAATACTTTTCAAGATTGTTCTTGGCGGTTCGTAAATGCAATTGTATCGACCAAGATAACAAGAATCGTGATATGTGATTTTGAAATTGTTTGTTTTTAACTTTATCTTTCCTTGTGAAACAAGCATAGATATAAATTCGGTATGGTGAAGTACTTCGCATTGAAAACCATATTCTGGATATTCATTTTTAAATATGTTATAACAGTGTGGACAAATCGTAAGAATTTTTTTAACATTATACTTTTTGAAATTGTCGATGTTAGTTTTAATCAAATATTCAGCGAGATATTCGTTTCCAGTTCGTCTTGCAAGGTCTCCGTTGCATAATTCCTCGGTACCAAGTATTGCGAAATCGACGTTTGCAATTTTCAATATTTTTGAAAAAGCTACCGAGATTTTTTTAGCTCTGTTGTCGAAACTTCCAGCACACCCAACCCAGAATAGGTATTCAAAATCTGGATATTCGCTGGCAATTTTAATATCAAGTCCTTCGGCCCACAAAGCCCTATCGGAGTTTGGAAATTGCCAAGGTGCCCCGTTGTTTTCCATATTCGAAAAAGCACTTTGAAGTAGATGAGGGAAATTGGCTTCCATCAAGACGAGCGAACGACGCATTCCTATTATTGGGTGCAAATGCTCGATGGAAATTGGACATTCCGTCATACAAGCTCCGCAAGTTGTACATTGCCATAATGCCTCGATATTTTCGTATTCGCCAATGAATTTCTTCTGCAAAATGTTACTTTCTTTTTCGCTAAGATTTTGATTTTCATTATTCCGAGATTTCAACAAGATGCAGCCTTTTTCTGTTGCACGATGTCGAATTTCGACAATAATATTCTTTGGACTTAGCTGTTTACCAGTTAGATTAGCTGGGCAGACGCTATCGCAACGGCCACAATGAGTGCAACTAAATCCATCGAATATTGATTTCCAAGATAAATCCTCAAAGTCAACCACACCGTATTTTTCTATCTTTTCGTCTTCGAAATTTATTCTTGTAGGTTTAAAGAATTTCTCGGGTTCACGAAAGAAAACATTTTGTATCGAGGTAAAAACGTGGAAATGTTTCGAGTAAAATAGATAATTCATAAAGAAATAAATCCAAAGTATGTGTATCCACCAGAACACTTTATAGTAAAGGCTTGAATTTGTTGGTGAAAAAATTGAACTTAACAGATTAGCAAAAGGCATAAGGGCATAACTTTCGTTTCCTTTGAATGCGATTTTCGACGAATTTTGAAGGAGTAACGAAATAACAACAATTAATATGCTTAAAAGAACAATAAGGGCATCAGTTTTTTCACTTTTATCGCCTTGTAAACGCTTTATCTTAAAAATATATCTTCGGGCTATTGCTATAAAAACTGCAATAGCAACTGCCACACAGAAAATGTCGTTTGATAGAGATATTAAGGTAAAAAAAGGTCCGAGAAAATTCCAAGAGAACTCTGGGTAAAAACCTTGAAAAACTGATTCAGCTGCGGAAAAAAGAAGAGCGAGAAAGCCCCAAAAAATTGCAATATGCACCAATCCCGCGAGAGGTTCACGAAGTATTTTACTTTGCAGTAAAGCAATTTTTATTGTATTTTTTAAACGTTTCCCAAATCTATCGCTTCTATTGTCTTTGTTCGATAAGTTTAAAATGCTCTTAAATATATAGAAGTTTCTAATTAGATAGCCAAAAGCAAAGAAGGTAATAATTGCAAAGATTATTTGTTCGAACATATATTCCTCTTAAAGAAAAATAAAAAATTAAAAAAAATGTCGGTTGGTTGGTATATTGGAAATCTCCCCTAAGGGAGTTTTGTGCAAGTATTGTTGTTAATTTTTTTTGATTCGTATTTTAGAAGGATTGACCCCAACGGCTATTTTTTTGACTAATCTTATGGGATTTGATTTTATCTCGTATATAATTACTTCGCCTTCTGTTACATAGTTTTTCGCATTTCCAACAAGAAGATAATCAAACGAATTGTCTATGCCTATTGAGTACCATATTTCATTTGGCTTAGGGTTTTTAAGAACTTCCTTTATTTCGAAACTTGTGAGATTAAGATTCTTAATTGTACTATCGGAGATAAAAAATAATGAATTGGTTGTTTCATCGAGTAACATTGAACGGCAACTTGTTTTGAATTCCTTTACTTTTGTAAATGATGGTAAATTGAAGATTAAGATTCCGCCAATTGAGTCTTTTTTCGAGGGCAAATGATTGTACGATACAATCAGAAGATTATGTTTTTTTGAGTGAACTAATTCAATTGGATTTGGACCAACTGGTATTGTACGTTCTTCTTTCCAGTTTTTGGTGTTGATTATAGAAATTGTATTTGCCTTTGGTTCATTGGTACGGTAATCGCCATATCCAGAGTTGGTAACTATCAAATAATCATTGATATGAAGTATGTATTCTGGTGCTGGACCAACTTTTACTTTATCCACAACCCTTTTTTGGTTGAGATTGACGATGTGTACGCAGTCTTGGTATAAGTCTGTTACGCAACAGATACTATCGTTAACGAAAGCAATATTTCTTGGAGCAGAGTTTCCTTCGAAAGTTAAAAGTCCAATGAGTTTTCCAGAGGAAATATCGAAAAACTCTAATGCTTTGGAAGTCGTTACAACCACAAAAAATGTATCCCCTTTGATATATATATCATTTCCAGTATCGCCAATTTTGAAATTTGGATTTGTTATGCTTGTGAAATCGTTTTGGACCGACAAATCTACCAAATTTAATTTACTTATAGTTGTATTGTTGTAGCCCCATAGACCTTCGCAAAGTATTAGAGCAACATTTGTTCGACTTGTATCGTTTTTATCGAAAGGGTTGTTTATTTCTGTCCTTCCACAAGAAAAGAAAATTAATAGCAAAAGGTAAATTGATATATACTTTTTGATTTTCATTTTAATTTTGAATTCATTTTAAGCTAAAGTTTAAATTATGAAAAATCTTTTGAAGATAGGTGTTACAATTGGCGATGTTAATGGGATTGGGCTGGAGGTTTTTGCAAAATTTCTAAATTCCAAGACATTTAAACACGTTGCGCGAGTAGCAAAATTTGTCCTTTACGGCAATTTCGAAACAATAATTAGATATTTCGAAGCAACAAAAACGCTTCAAAAGTATAGAAATCTTATCGAAAAGGTGATAAACGAGAAAGTTGTTGAAGTAAAAGATATACAAGCCGAAGCTGTCGCCATAGAATTTGGCAAGGAAAGTTATGAATCCGCTAAACTGGCTATTCATTCGATAGAAAAGGCGGTCGAAAGTGCTTTGTCAAAAGAAATCGATTGCATTGTTACTTTGCCCGTGTCCAAATATGGAATAAGCCTTGCTGGTTTTAAATTTTATGGACATACTGAAAAAATTGCTGAAATGTGCAATGTCAGTAACCCGTTTATGCTCTTTGTTTTTAAAAGATTGAAAGTCGGCTTAGTTACGACGCATATACCTTTGTTAGATGTTCCCGAAAGTATTTCGGTAGATTTATTGCAAGAAAAAGCTTTGATATTAAACAATACTTTGAAGGAGGATTTTGGGATACGCTATCCAAAAATAGCATTATTAGGTTTAAATCCACATTCCGGAGAGAATGGAACAATTGGTAGAGAAGAAGTCGAAATTTTTACTCCCGCAATGGAACGGTTGAAAAATAAGATAAACATAAGTGGTCCTTTTCCAGCTGATGGTTTCTTCGCCAATAAGATTTATCGAAAGTTTGATGGCATCCTTTCCCCTTACCACGACCAAGGGTTGGTCGCTTTTAAAATTTTGTCCAATAATTCTGGAATAAACTACACTGCAAATTTACCTATCGTAAGGACCTCCCCCGACCACGGAACAGCCTACGACATTGCTGGTAAAGGAATTGCAACTGCGACCAGTCTTATAAATAGCATAATCCTTGCCATTCAAATAGCGAAAAGAAGGAAGGCGAAGAATGGTTAAGCTTCTTTATCTTTACCTTTGTTTAAGAAAGGGGTGATTAAGTCAATTGGTATCGGGAAAATTGTAGTAGAGTTCTTTTCCGTTGCAATATCGGAAAGAGTCTGTAAATATCGCAATTGTAAAGCAACGGGATATTCTTGAATCATAGCTGCAGCTTCCTTTAACTTTTGAGCAGCTTGGAATTCACCATCGGCGTTAATGATTTTCGACCTACGTTCACGTTCGGCTTCGGCTTGTCGTGCCATTGCTCGTTGCATTTCAATCGGAAGGTCGACTTGTTTGATTTCTACTGCAGAAACTTTTATCCCCCAAGGTTCAGTATGTTCGTCGATTATTGCTTGCAATCGTTTGTTGATGGCTTCTCGTTCAGCCAGTATTTCGTCGAGGTCGGATTGGCCAAGAATACTTCGCAAGGTTGTCTGAGCAATTTGACTTGTAGCAAAAAGGTAGTTTTCTACCTCAATTATAGCTCTACCAGCATTCATAACACGGAAATAAACAACAGCACTGACCTTAATCGAAACATTGTCTTTTGTAATAACATCTTGTGGTGGAACGTCGAGTGTTACTGTTCGCAAACTGACACGAACCATTTTATCGATAAATGGAATTAGGATAATTAGTCCCGGTCCTTTCGAGCCAACGTAGCGACCAAGTCGGAAAATGACTGCTCGTTCGTATTCATTCAAGATTTTAATTGCAGAAAAGAGAATCAAAGCAATGATGATAATTAATACAATGGCTGGCATAAAACACCTATTTTGGTTTAACAAACAATGTGAAAGAATCAGCTTTTTGTATTGTAACAATTGTTCCTTCTGGTATTTCTTCGTCCGAAGTGGCAAACCAAAGTTCACCTTTTAACATTATCCTTCCTTTTTCATTAGGTCTTATTTTTTCGACTACTTTAGCTTCGGTTCCAATTAACTCATCGAACCCTAATGTTTTTCGACGAAATTGAGCTTTTATTCCTAAAGTTATAATGAATGTAAAGAAGATAAAAGAAAAGATTACAGTTGTAAGAATTAAACTTAATGATATTCTCATAAACTCACCCGGTGCATCAATTAACATTAAAGAACCAAGGAAAAGTGAAATAAGACCAGCGATTGTCAACATTCCATAACTTACTACTTTAATTTCAAGTATGAAAAGTATTATAGATAGTAGTATTAGAGCAAGTCCAGCCAGGTTGATGGGAAGCATTTGCAATGAATAGGCAGCAAGTAGCAAAGAAAGAGCTCCAATTACACCGGGGAAAATGCTTCCGGGATTGTAAAGTTCGAAAAGTATTCCATAAATTCCTATCATAAGTAAAATATAAGCAACATTTGGATTCGAGATAAAATCCAAAAACTTATCTCTCCAACCTAATTCATATTCGGTTACTTTGGAATTTTTTGTTCTTAAAGTTTTAAGTCCAAAGGTGGTTTTAATTTCTCGGCCATCGATTGCTTGCAATAATGAATCAATGGTTGGAGCAATTAAATCGATTGCATTTTCTTCGAGCGCCTCTTTTTCTGTTGATGAGATGCTTTCGCGAACTGTTCTTTCAGCCCATTCAACATTCTTTTGTCTTTGTTCGGCGATTGAACGAATGAAAGCAGCAGCGTCGTTTACCACTTTTTCATTTATTGTATTTGTGTCGGAGTCTCCTTGAAGACCTACGGGATGGGCTGCTCCGATGTTAGTTCCCGGAGCCATTGCTGCGATATGGGCAGAAAGTGTTATGAAAACCCCAGCCGAAGCTGCTCTTGCTCCACTTGGTGCTACATAAACAATTACTGGAATTGGAGAATTTAGAATTGTTTGAACTATTTCTCTGGTGGACTCGAGCAAACCTCCGGGAGTATTCAATTCAATTACCACAGCTTCGGCGTTTTTCTCTTTTGCAAATTCAACTGCTTTTTTAATCTGTGAACTACTTGAAGGGGTTATCGCCGAGTGAATTTTGATAAGAATAACTTCCTTTGTTTCGCTACCATAAGCAAGTAAGAAGAAATGTAGAAAAATTACAATGTACTTAAACATAATGTTAATTAGAAAAGTAATTCAATTACAAATTAATAAATTTTAGTTATAAAATATAAAAATTAGTTTTTTGGTTTTGGTTTTGTCAAAACAAGTGCTTGTGTTAAATTAGTATTTTTTTGATGAAATATGGGAAATTATCCAAAGCTTTTGTTGCCAGATATCCCGGATTTAAATCAAATCGATGTGTATTTGTCGAATGGTGGATACGAAGCTTATAGAAAAGCTTTAAAAATGACCCCAGATGATGTAATTAATGAGGTGAGGAAGTCTGGTCTAAGGGGTCGTGGTGGGGCCTGTTTTCCGACTGGATTAAAGTGGTCATTTATGCCTAAATCGAATGATGTCCCGAAATATCTTTGTGTAAACGGAGATGAGTCTGAACCCGGTTCATTTAAGGATAGACAAATTTTCGAGTTCAATCCACATCAGTTAATCGAAGGTATATTAATTGCTGGTTATGCAATGGGCATAAAGACAGCCTATATATACATTCGAGGTGAATACCATAAATGGATTAATTTGATGCAAAAAGCCTTGGATGATGCCTATGCTTATGGTTTTGTCGGGAAACGAATGACACATACCTTTGGAAGTGATTATTTCCTCGACATATTCATCCACAAAGGTGCTGGGGCTTACATTTGCGGAGAAGAAACTGCTTTGATGAACTCGATCCAAGGCGAAAGAGGTTATCCAAGATTTAAACCACCATTTCCAGCACAAAGAGGACTTTGGGGTTATCCAACGACAATTAACAACGTTGAGACTATTGCATCTGTTCCTCCAATCATTAAAATGGGCGGAACTGAATATTCGAGAATTGGTGCGGAAAGACATCCGGGTACACTTCTTTTTGGTGTCAGTGGTCACGTAAATAAACCTGGGGTTTACGAACTACCGACTGGAATTCCATTGAAGGAAATTATTTACGAGATATGTGGGGGAGTTCGTAACAATAAAAGTCTTAAGGCAGTAATTCCCGGGGGCTCTTCGATGCCTCCTTTAACCGCAGAAGAAGCAGAAGTTGCTTTAATGGATGAAGAGTCGCTACAACAATTTGGAACACATATTGGGACTGGTGGCATCATTGTAATGGACGAAGATACAGATATTGTCAAGGTAACATATAGAATTGCTCATTTCTATCACCACGAGTCTTGTGGTCAATGTACACCTTGTCGCGAGGGTTGTGGTTGGATGGAAAAGGTTTTAAAAAGAATCTACGAAGGAAACGGTACTACTAAAGATTTAGATATTCTTTTATCCATTGCTAATAATATAGAGGGAAATACAATTTGTGCTCTTGGCGATGCAGCGGCTTGGCCCGTACGAGGTTTTCTAACAAAATTCCGTAGTGAATTTGAAAAAAGGGTAAAGCCATCGAGAGAGTTTGTTGCACCAAATGTTGTGCACGGGAAAAGACTGAGTGCCGAATATTTGGTCGAAAAAAGATAACTAATTGTGGCGGATATAAATTATATCTCCATCCTGAACAATATATTCTTTTCCTTCGAGGTGAACTACTCCTTTTTCTTTACATTTTGAAATAGACTTATAAGTCTTGAAATCTTCGAAATGGATAACTTCTGCTCGGATAAATTTGGAATAAAAGTCGGTATGGATAACCCCAGCAGCTTCGTGAACTGTAGCTCCTTTTTTAATTGTCCAAGCACGACATTCGTTCTCTTTCATAGTGAAAAAAGTCTCTAAGCCGAGTAGATTGTAGGCGCTTCGTAGCAACCTTGTTAGTGCTGAATCTTGTATTCCAAACTCATTCATATAAACTTTTCGGTCTTCTTCGGGTAGTTCGCTCAATTCCATTTCAATCTTTGCAAAGAATGGCTCGATATTAACTTTTCCCCCTTTAAATTTTTGCCTCAAATAATTAATTCTATCTTGGGAACTTCCAATATCGCAGTCGGAAAGATTAATAGCAATTAAAAGTGGTTTCATTGTTAGCAATAGGTAGTTCCTTTGCAACAACTCTTCTTCTTTTGATAGGACTAATTCCCTTAATGGCAGACCATTTTCTAATGATTTATGCCAATACGATAATATACTTTTTTCTTTCTGTAATTCACTTTTGTTTTTCGCTCTTTGGATTTCTTTTTCGATTTTTTCGAGACGATTTTCGAGAAACGATAAGTCGAACAATGTTATGTCTTCTTGAAATAATTTAATGTCTCGCTCGATATCGATTGTGTTCAGAATGTGTGGGACACGGTCATCGATAAATCCACGAACAACTAAAATGTAGCAGTCGTAAAGCTTTGCTTGTATTGAAAATTTCGAGTTGTATGTTTGAATTTCTGGATTGGAACTACCCATAAAGTCATCGATTTCAAGAGTTGCATTAATTTTAATGGGTAGATTAAGTGTTTTTTCAATAAAATCCAGCCTTTCATCGGGGACGTTTATGATAGCAGCTACGCTTTTATGACGATGGTTTTCTTCAGTACTTAACCTTTGCCGAATAACTATTGATTTGAAGAAAGTCGTTTTACCAGAAAATGGTAACCCTACAATTCCAATTTTCATTTTTATTATCTTTTTTATTCAAAATTAGGAAATATTAAACTAAATGCTAATCTTTCTGGACATCTTTATATATCGATTATTTACACAATCATAAGCTTCGTTTCCATTAAAGGTTTTTTGAAAAATCTAAAATTCTCCGTTAGTAGAAGATAATTAGCTGTTGCTGGTATGAATTATGTAAATTTCTTTGATATTTGTCTAATTCTTTGAAAAGGTTTTTTCTCCTATATTACTGAACCAACATTAATTTCCTAATCTAAAATAAAAAATATTCCTTATCGTTTATTTAATTTTTTAAAGGTTTAATATGCAAAATTTAACATCAGAAAGCTTTCGTCAAAAAATTTTCGATTACGAGGAAAATCAAGAATGGGCTTATCTGGGAAGCAAACCAGCAATTATCGATTTTTATGCCGATTGGTGTGGACCTTGTAGAGCTTTAAGTCCGATTTTAGAAGAACTTGATAAAGAATACAAAGGATTAATCGATTTTTATAAGGTTGATACCGAAGCGGAACTTGAACTTACTCAAATTTTTGGAATTCATTCTATACCAACTACTTTGTTTGTCCCAGTCGACGGCGACCCTCAAATTGCTGTCGGAGCATATTCGAAAGAAGTGTACGAAAAAGCTATTGAGGATATTTTTAATATCAAGAAGCCTTTAATTACCCCATAAATTCATTGGATTATTTAAAGGTCAAAATTTAATTTTTTAGTGGTTTCTTTATAATTAAATTTCTGCTTATTCGGAGTATTGCTTCAACATAAGCTTTACTTCTATTGTATTTAAACAAAGCATTGAATTGGGCTATGCTATCTTTTTCGTCCCATCCATTTTTCGTTAGATAGTTAGATACGCTGAAAATTGCATCTTCGTAGCTAAATAAATCGATTTTCCCGTCTTTGTTACCATCGTACCCGAACGAGATGTAGCTTGTTGGTAAAAATTGACAAATTCCAAACGCACCAGAAAATGAACCGTGTATGCTAAGGATGTCGATTTGAAACTCTTTTTGCATTTGTATTAAAGCGAGAAGTTCAGAAAGAGCATTCTTAGCTTTGAGTGTAGAACGCTCGGAAATTAAATTCCTTAAAGAGTCAATCGATACTATATTTTTTTCTTCCTCTTTTAGATAATTTTCTACGTATTTTGGGTTATTTCCAATAGCAACATTTAAAAACACAGTAATTATATGGTGTTGTCCTAAATTTTTCCCAAGTCGGGTTTCTAAAAATAATATAGTTGCAATTACTTCCTTACTTACCGAAAACTTTTTTTCTGCTTGCGAAAGTATTTCTCTATATTGATTGATAAATTTTTCAATTTTTTCAACATTTTTTTGAGTTATTATATTTTCAAATTCCAGCTTGGGTCGATTAAATATGTTGATTCTTGCATATTTTTCGCTAATTGTTGTTCTTTTGTCGTAAATAAGTCTCAAGACAGATTCGGTATCGATACCTTTTGAAACTAATGAATCGATAACTGGTTTAAAGACTTCCAACTTTGATTTTTTATAGTGGTAATCCGAAGGGTAAGCTATAGGATATATGGAAAAGAGAAAAAAGCAAAACGAAACAAAAGTGAACTTAAATTTATCGAAAAAGTTATAAGCTTTCATATTTTTTCTTTAAGGTCAATTTTAACTTAACATTTCTTAAAGTAAAAAACAAAATTTCAGATTTCGACGAATAAATTAAAATTGTTTGGGTAAACTTTATGTCTAAACATTTAAGGAAAATAACCCAAAGTTCTTTCAGTATTGTTAATTTTGTAATTTATTTTTTTAACAATGGACTTTGCCTTAGATTTCGACTCTGTTTTGAATTATCTTGATAGTCCAGAAATTATTAATATTCCTTCGAAACCGCTGATAACTGGAATTTCCACCGATACCAGAAAAATTAACCCTGGAGAAGTTTTTTTTGCATTAAAAGGTGAAAGATACGATGGGCACAGTTTTCTAAACGAGGCTATCGAACGGGGAGCTAGTTTTTGTATTGTAGAAAAAGACTGGTTGAAGAACCAAGGAGACTTAAAAATTCCCTTGCTTGCTGTTTCCGACACTTTATATTCCTTGGGCGAAATTGCTAATCTCTACCGCAGACAATTCGAGATTCCAATTATTGCTGTAGCTGGTTCGAATGGGAAAACTACCACGAAAGATTTTATTGCCCATTTGTTGTCTTACAAGTATAATGTCTTAAAAACCGAAGGGAATTTTAATAATCAAATTGGAGTTCCGCTTACTTTGTTCAATCTTTCAAAAAATTACCAAATAGCAGTAATTGAGCTTGGAACCAATACTCCGGGCGAAATCCATCGCCTTTGTGAGATAGCTGAACCTACCGACGGAATTGTTACGAACATAGGAAAGGAACATCTCGAATATTTTATTGACCTCGATGGTGTCGAACTCGAAGAAACTAGTCTTTTTGGTTATTTGATGAAACATAACGGTTTTATTTTCATTAATTCGGATGACCCAAGGCTTGCAAGGTATTCGAAAATTATTGAAAATTGTATGACTTTTGGACAAAACGAGACTGCCCAACTTCGTGCAAAGATAGAGTTCGATAGGGAGCTTTTTCCAAAAGTCGAATTTGTGTATGATGAGATTAAATTCTCAGTTAAACTTAGAAATCGTGGGTTGGCAGTGGCATATGCAAGCTTGCCGGCTGTTGCTGTTGGATTAAAATATGGTTTGGCCGTGGATGATTTAGTCAACGCATTGTCTTCATTTGAGCTACATTCGACAACATCAGCAGGAAGGATGTTGATAGAGAATTACAAAAATGTTTTGATTATCAATGATACTTACAATTCAAATCCTTCTTCTATGTTGTTAGCTTTGGAAACCCTATCAAAAATTAGTGTTCCTCGAAAGAAGATTGCCGTTTTGGGGGATATGCTTGAACTCGGGGAAAGTTCACACCAAGAACACATAAATGCAATTCTTAATGCTCTGGAAGTTTGTAATAAAGTCTTTGTTTATGGGGAGAGGATGCTCGAAGCTTTCCAATCGATTAATTCCGAAAAACACAGATTGATTCATTTTGAAAACAAATTTGACATTGTTGATGCACTTTTGGATTTGGCGGAGAACGAAACCGTAGTCCTTTTCAAAGATTCGAGAGGAATGAAGTGCGAGGAAGTTCTTCAGAGATTTGTGAAACTATTATAAAAGAATAATGTTATACTATCTCGCTTTGTGGATTAACGATTTGTTCGACCCGCCGGGCTTTGGCGTTTTTCAATATATTACTTTTCGCTCTGCAGCTTCCGCTATTACTGCACTTTTGATTTGTTTCATTGCCGGTCCAAGGATAATTGAATTCTTGAAAAAGAAACAAATTAAAGAGAATCACAAAATTGAGTTAAATGGAATTGGCAGTCACTCTCAAAAAGCTGGAACTCCTACTATGGGAGGTATCATTATCTTGTGTGCTGTTTTAATTCCTACTTTACTTTGGGGCGACATACAAAATGCATATGTCTTGGTAATTATCATCTCAACATTGTGGATGGGTTTAGTTGGTTTTGTCGATGACTATCTTAAGGTTGTCAAAAAGAAAGAAAAGGGTTTAATTGCCCGGTGGAAACTTGCAGGGCAAATTGCTCTTGGTATTTTTGTTGGTGGTACACTTTTTTTCTTCCCACATTTCTTTTCAGATTCCTTTGAAAGCATCAAAACATACACTACTGTGCCTTTTGCAAAAGATATAAATTTTGATTTCTCGTTTTTTTATATTCCAATCGTTGTGTTTATCATAACAGCAACTTCAAATGCAGTAAATTTAACTGATGGATTGGACGGGCTTGCAATTGGTACCGTTGGGATATCATTCCTTGCTGTTTCTATCATTACTTATGTAACTGGAAACGTGATTTTCTCCGATTACCTTAACATAATTTATTTAAAAGGTACTGGTGAACTAACTATTTTTTGTGCTTCACTTGTTGGGGCTGCTTTAGGTTTTCTCTGGTATAATGCCTACCCAGCACAAGTTTTTCTTGGAGATACCGGCTCGCTTGCTCTTGGTGGAGCTTTGGGTGTAATGATGATTTTGGTGAAAAAAGAATTCCTCTTGCCAATTCTTGGAGGCATCTTTTTTGCTGAAACTTTATCGGTAATAATTCAGGTTGCTTATTTCAAGTATACGAAAAAGAAATATAAACAAGGACGAAGAATTTTTCTTGTTGCCCCTTTACATCATCATTTCGAAAAGAAAGGATATCACGAATCTAAAATAGTTTCTCGATTTTATATCGTGGCAATAATCTTAGCAATTATAACTATGACAACCTTCAAGGTTCGTTGATTCTATTTTGATAAGATGTGAACTACAAGTCCTACAATCGCTCGCCCCAAATCCTTTGATGGGAATCTGGCTTTTAAATTGAATCATTGTCCTCTCGACCAATTTGCACTCGGTTAGTTCTTGGTCGCGAAAGATTTTTACTAAGATAATTTTAGCACTATTTAGTGTCGAAAGGTAATCGATGTGCCAGAACTTTACTTTATTTTTTCGGAAATGTCTTAGAATTCTTTGTTTAAGATTTCTTTGTGCTCTACCAGTATATACATAAATTCCTTTGGTTAGTAATATTTCGCCAAATTTGGAAATCACAACTCTTTCGTCCCTATTAAGTCGTATGAAAATCTGATATAGGTTAGATGTCATATTTTTTGTAAAAGGAGACAAGATATTCATATAAAAAATCTGGGAGCATTGATATAGTTTTGGTTAGAACTACCATTGGAAAAGGAAAATAAATTCTTGTTTTATCTTTTTCAATTCCTTTGATAATTATTTTCGCAGCTTTCTCTGGTTTCATAAGAAATGGCATTGGAAACTTATTCTTAGCGGTCATATTAGTTTCGATAAAACCGGGTCGCACTGTTATTACTTTAATGTTGTCATTTTTTAGTTCAACTCTTGCAGCTTCGGCTAAACGAGTTAATGCGGATTTACTTGAAGAATAAGCACTACTTGAAGGGAACCCGCGAATATCAGCGAGAGAACTAACAATGACAATCTTCCCTTTATTTTTTTTCATCGTTTTTGCAAAAAATTCCAACGACGCTGCAATTGGAAAAACGTTAACTTTGTATGTGTTTTCGAAAGAACTATAATAATCAGTTTCGCTTACGAAGTGGTTTTGACTAATGCCAGCATTCAAAAAAGCTAAGTCGATACCATTTAACAAATCATTCGATTTTTTTAATGTTTCAAGGTAAGAATCGATGTTGCGTATATCGCAGGGGAATATAAATGCACTCGAGCCATTCTTTTCAACAATTGATTTCACTTCTAACAATGCAGATTCATTTCTCGAAATTAGAGAGAATATGTTCTTTTCTCTTTTGCTGTATTCAATTGCTATTGCCTTTCCAATGCCTTGCGATGCTCCAGTAATCAGAATTTTTTTCATATTAATTTTTATGCTTTGTATTTTTTTAAATTTTCAATGCCTTCGATTATTGTTCTGGGAGTTTTTGCGAAACAAATTCTTAACATTTTTTTCCCTTCGTCGGAATTTCTATAGAAAACAGATGGTGGAATTGTAGCAACTTTGTAATCGACAGTTAGCTCTTTGGCAATTTCGATATCATCTTTTTCGAGAGTGGGTATATCGACCATAATAAAGTAACTTCCAAATGGTTTATGGGGTGTGAATTTCGTTTTAACTAATTCAGAATAAATTAAGTCCCTACGGTACTGATATTCTTCTTTAAAAATTGGTAGGTATTCGTCCAATTTGGTAAATCCAAAGGCGACCGCGTGTTGGCCAGGTGTATTTACGGTAAATGTTGTCCATTGGTGAACTTTTCGGATTGCATCAGAAATTTTAGGGTTTGCTATTGCCCAGCCTATTTTCCAACCAGTCATACTGAATGTCTTTCCAGCAGAAGATATCATAATACTTCTTGTTAAATGTTTGTCTATGTTTAGAATAGAGATATGTTTTAAATTATCGTAGGTAAGAAATTCGTAAACTTCGTCGGAAACAATATACAAATTATGTTTGTTTGCTGTTTCAAAAATAAATTCTAATTCATTTTTGCTATAGACTTTTCCAGTAGGATTATGAGGATTGTTTATTATTATTGCTTTTGTCCTTGGAGTTACTTGAATAATTAATTCCTCGAAGTCGAAATCGAAGTTGGGTTTATGTAAAGTAACGAATTTTGGAATTCCACCAGCCAAAATAATATCGGAGTAATAAGCATCGTAGAAGGGTTCAAAAATAATTACTTCATCTCCCGGATTAATTAAAGCCAAAATTGTCGAAAATAAGGCTTCGGTTGCTCCCGCTGTTATTGTAATTTCATTTTCTGGGTCGATCCTACATTCGTAAAATTTAAGATAGGTATCGGAAATAATCTTTCTTAATGAGTGAATACCTTGTGGCGGTGCATATTGATTTTTTCCATCTTTCATTGCTTTATTAAAGGCTTCGATAAGCCAGTCTGGACCACTAAAATCGGGAAATCCTTGGCCAAGGTTAACCGCCTTGTATTCAGCGGCAAGAGCGCTCATTAATCCAAAAATTGAGTCTTCGATACCTCGAAGTCTATTTGCAAACATATTATTGTAAATTTGATTAAAACATCAAAATTATTTAAAAATTGGGATAAATTTTGTATGAAAATTTTAATTCTTAACAAAGTTAGTCGTTTTTAGGAAAAAGTTAATAATTTTGCAATTGATTATTGAATTGTATTTCTTATGAACGAAGAAAAAAGTCGAAAGAATATTGGTGGCGTTACTGGTTTGCTGAGCATATTTCGAGATTCTCTTCTTGCTTTGATACCATATTTCGAAAGGTCTGGTATCACTTTAAAGCAGCTTGAAGAAATCGACTTGTTTGATAATATTTGCGAGTCGCTGTTCGAAATTTTGGTTCTGCCCAAGATTGAAACTTATATGGAGAAAAAGCATAACTTTGTTCCCCCACTGCCAAAATATGGTTTTCATTATAAAGATTATAGCAAAAACAGTTACATAGAAGTAATACCGGATAATGTTGAGTTCACTGCTGGGATATATGTTTTTGTTTTATTTAAATCTAACAAATCACCTTTCGATACTGTTGTTTGCGACGTAATTGACGATAGAGGGAAAGTCCTTAAACGCGAGGTCGAAATTCCATATTCCGAAGCCATTTATCGTTTCAGATTTAAGCTTGCCGAAGGCGATATTATTTTATCTTAATATTTTTGAGGTATTAATGGCAAAAAAAATTATTTTTACTCTATTATGTATTGCCATATTAACCAATTTTTGTCTTTCTCAAAGTTCGCGATGGCGACTTCTTCTACCTGTTCCGACTTTTGACGTTGCTGTAAACCCACACAATATAAACACAATTTTTGTTGGAGGCGAAGGTAATGTTGTGTATCGTTCGTATGATGCTGGACGAACTTGGGATACTTTGGTAATATTTGCACGACTTTACGCTTCTCGCTTGAATAATGTTTTAATTTTACCAAACGATACTAACGTTTTGCTCGTAGGTGGCTTGAATTTTGGGAATATTGTTCGTTCAACCGACCAAGGTAAAACTTGGAGCGTAGTTCTTGCAAAGGAATATGCAATCGATTTGAATGGGAAGGCTATGCTTTATAAACCCGACGAGCCAAATGTAGTTTTTGCGGGGGATTTTAAATGGTCGATAATTTATCGTAGTACTGATAATGGTCGAACTTGGGATTCGATTTCCACCGTGCCCGAAGAAATTTGTTCACTCGGTATTCGCGAGGACAGCACAAATATTTTGCTTGTGGGCAGTATCTATGGTGGTATCTTCGTTTCAACTGATACGGGTAAAACTTGGAAATTTGCCGATTATTTGCGTAAACCCGACTCTTTGCAAAGAGATGTGGAAATTACTCGAATTGAATTTTCTCAAAGGGACCCAAGAGTCGGTTATGCAGTTGTAACTTATCTTTTCTCTGCAAATAAAAACAATGGAGGGTTACATAAAACAACAGACGGAGGCTACAATTGGGATTTGCTTGCTTTTCCCGATACTAGCATTTGGGCGTTAGCAGTTAAATCTCGTGGAAGTGTTGATGAAATTTTCATTGGTGGCTATACAGAAGATTTTTGGAACTTGGACACTAATCTTGTACCGGGTGTTGGAATTGTACGTATATCCACAGATGGTGGTCTGACTTGGCTAAATTTCGATGATAAGGTAGATTGGGTTATTCATAGTATTCGTGGAAATTCTGATTTTTACACAATACAATGTATTAATTACGATACCATTTATGCATTCGGAGATAATGGGGTGTTTAAGTTATCATACAATAGGGGGAGATTTTTTAGTATCAATAATCTCGATGAATGGGTTAACATTCGCGGCTCATATTTTCATAATTCAAAAGTTGGATTTGTATGTGGTTATAATGGAGCATTGCTGAAAACGACTAATGGTGGTTTTAGTTGGAGGAAAATAGATTTAAAGACTAATTCGAATCTTTATGGTATTGTATTTTTAAATTCCGATGTTGGTTTAGTCGTTGGAGATAAAAGTAGTATTTATAAGACAATTAACGGCGGAGAAACTTGGGTGCCTATTAGTTTAGAAACATTAATTGATATTAAAGGTATTAAACGGGTAAACGATTCACTTATAGTTTGGGGTAGCAAAGGGGAAGTTTTACTATCTAAAGATATGGGAGCGAGTTGGTTAAAAGTTGCTACTTTATCCAACGAAGAGATTAAAGGAATTGAACGACTACCAAGCGGCAAGTTCATTGTGATTACGAATTCGGGAAAGATTTTTTCGACATACGATTTTATATCGTTTCGCAAGTTATACGAAGATAATACATTTAATCCGACATCCGTTGCATTTTACAATGATTTCGTTGGTTTTGTTTCTGGAAAACAACCATACTTTTTACAAACTACCGACGGTGGAGAAAGTTGGAAAAAACAAAGATTAGTTTCGAATAGAATTATGAATGCAATGGTTTTTTCTGGCGACAGCCTATTTCTTGCTGGACAATATGCGACTTTACTTTTGGCTGCCGATTTGGGAAATTTTTGGGCTCCTCTTGCTGGTGGCTCTGGTCCACGCGCTAATATGTGGCGAGCATATTATTATGAAAACCAGGGAAGGGAAATGCTTTTTATGGCAACAGAAGCTGGATTGTTCGTACTTGATTATCCTTTAACAGCTTCCGAAATTCACGGTAACTCCGAATCTTTGCTTAAAGCCTTCGTTTTGCCGGGGAACAATAGTTTGTTTCTTGACTACAAGTCACCAAAAAATAACTACGACAAGATTGTTCTTAGGCTTTTTAATATATTAGGTCAATTAGAATTTGAAACGGAATTACCTCTTTTTAATTCTAAATTTCAAGATTTCGTTATTTTCCCATTTCGATTAACAAGCGGTCTTTACTTAATACAAGTAACAGAAGGACAGAGTTTAGTTACAAAGAAAATCCTTGTCGATTAGCAAACGTTTAATTCGAAATTTAAATTCCTTTTTTAATATTTCTATTGATATCCGTTAAAATTTGGATTGTTTTATTTTGATTCTTTATTGTTTTTTTTCTTTGTCGAAGCTTTGTCTTACTCGAATATAGGGATGTTTTAGTAACCTCGCAGAGAGAAAGTATGATTTTTATTAGTAGAAACAAATATTTACGAGATAATTATTAGAATATCTTTATTTTTTATCAAAGCTTTAGAGAGTTTAAAAGAGATTATAGGATTTACTATATGATTAATTTTTCGAGGCCATAATTCGAACTAAATTAGAAAATGCAATTGCCTAATCCAATTTTTTTAGGTCAGGAAAAACATATACTACAACACCTTCTTCGGTAACGTCGACTTGTGCAATACCACGTTCGACATAGCTCTCTAATATTTTCTTTGCTTCTTCAATACTAATGATTGCTTGTATGGATAGGGTAGCTGGAGTAAGAACGCCTTTGTTTAATTTTGCTAAGCTTAATACTTTAGAATCAAGTTCACGAGATTGTTGAATGAATTGCTGTTGTTTCTCAAATTTGTGAATTTTCACAATCCTAAAGGAACTGTATCCAATTCCTAAAATTGAATAGATAAAAGCTAATGCGTCGAACCAATCGAGTCTATTTCCTACGTTCTGAGTTACACCAAGAAACAAAAAAAAGCAAAATACGATATGGAATATATGAGCAATTTTGGAGCATCCTTTCGGCTTCGGTTCTTTCAAAACTTTTCCTTTGCTCATATAAGGCCTTTTATTTATAGTGGAATATTTCCATGCTTTCTTGGCGGATTGGAATCTACTTTTGATTCGAGTAACCTAAAAGCTTTAATTAGAATCTTTCGAGTTTGTTTTGGTTCGATAACATCGTCCAGATATCCATACGACGCAGCAATGTATGGATTTGCAAATTTTTGATTAAACATTTCTACTAATTCTTCTTCTTTTTTAGCTTGGTCTTCGGCAGTTTCGATTTCTTTTTTGAATATTATTTCGACAGCACCTTTTGGTCCCATAACAGCAATTTCTGCTGTGGGCCAAGCAAAGTTAAAGTCACCTCGTATATGTTTGCTGTTCATAACATCGTAAGCACCTCCGTAAGCCTTACGTGTGATAACGGTAATTCTTGGAACAGTTGCTTCGCAAAACGCATAAAGTAACTTTGCTCCATTTGTTATTATACCGCCCCATTCTTGGTCTGCTCCGGGCATAAATCCGGGCACATCTTCGAAAACTAATAAAGGAATGTTGAAGGCGTCGCAGAATCTGACAAATCGAGCGCCCTTGCGGGAAGAATTTATATCGAGCACTCCTGCTAAAACTGCTGGTTGATTTGCTACAACTCCCACGGGGTAGCCCCCTAATCTTATAAATCCAACAATTAAGTTGGGAGCCCAATTTTTATGTACTTCGAGAAATTCTCCATTGTCGGCAATTTTGCAAATGATTTCTTTCATATCGTAGGGCTGATTTGGATTAGCTGGAACAATGTAATTTAATTCTTCGTTTTCTCTATCGATTGGGTCGTCGTTTGGTATGTATGGTGGCTCGTCGCTGTTGTTTAAAGGTAAGTAGGACATTAGCTTACGGACAAGTTGAAGAGCCTCGAGGTCGTTTTTGGCAGTAAAATGGGCAACCCCACTTTTGGTTGCGTGGACTTCTGCTCCACCTAATTCTTCGGAAGTAAATTCTTCGTGTAGTACGGTTTTAACGACTTTAGGTCCAGTTACAAACATATACGAAGTTTTTTCGACCATAATTATGAAGTCTGTTATAGCTGGCGAATAAACTGCTCCACCAGCACAAGGACCCATTATTACGGAAATTTGCGGAATAACCCCAGAGGCAAGCGTGTTACGAAGGAAAATATCGGCATAAGCACCAAGCGAAATAACTCCCTCTTGAACTCGGGCGCCACCACTATCGTTTAGACCTATAACTGGGCAACCAACCTTCATTGCCATATCCATAATTTTGCAAATTTTTTTGCCGTGCTCGGCTGCAAGGCTTCCGCCAAGTACTGTAAAATCTTGCGAGAACACGAAAACTTTGCGCCCATCGATAGTTCCATAACCTGTTACAACACCGTCCCCAAAGAACACTTGTTTATCGAGGCCAAAATCAGTAGAGTGATGGTGAACCAATGTGTCAATTTCGTAAAAACTTCCTTGGTCGAGTAAAAGGTTGATTCTTTCTCTTGCAGTTAACTTACCTTTTTTATGTTGTGCTTCAATCCGTTCCGTTCCGCCGCCCTTGTAAGCTTTTTTCTTTAAATCGTTGAGCAGATTTAATTTTGATTCGATTTGTAACTTATTGGAATCTGACATCATTTTTTCAATTTTTTATGAGTAATAAAAATCAAATTAATAAAAAAAGCAAGAATTTTAGGGATTACGAGAAGCCATTGGCATAAGAGAAGTGAAATTTTTTTGTTTAGGTATGTTAATATTCTGTATTTATACAACTTTATTCGAGATAAGTTTCTAATTTTAAAGAGCATACTTAGGTTATTTAATAAACTACAATTTTTATACAGCCAGAAAAAAATTTAATCTTGGTGATTTTTTTTTATTAAATTTGATTTTTCGTAAAATTTATATAAAGTTCATTTTTTGTTTATTTTCAATTTAGTTAGGTTAATGTATTTAGCTTTGTTTTTTTAGAGAGAACTTTTTGTCTAACATAAAAATCGAAAGGAGGAGATAATTTATGAATAGTTACCTTGAATCTTTAAGACAATATTTGAAAGAGAACGAGTTTGCTAAATTGTCAAAAATTGAAAACGAAGAGGTACACAAATTCATTCTTTCCTCGATTGAACTTTGCACGCCTAATGATGTGTTCATTTGTTCCGATACCCCCGATGAAATTGCGTACATTAAAAATATGGCAATTGTTTCCCGCGAAGAGTCTGCTGCATTACTTATCCCGGGCCACACTTTCCATTTCGATGGACCCCAAGACCAAGGTAGAGATAGAGAAGTTACAAAATTCCTTGTACCAAAGGGAGATTATTTGAGCCCAGCATTAAACCAAATTGATAGAGACGAGGGTTTGGAAGAAGTTCTTGGTCTTTTGAAAGGTTCGATGGCTGGCAAGACTATGATTGTTCGTTTCTTGACGCTTGGTCCATCTGATTCGGTTTTTACAATACCTTGTATGGAATGCACAGATTCTTGGTATGTTGCTCATAGCGTTGACTTATTGTATAGAAAAGGGTACGATTTCTTCTGCAAGATTAAAGGAGAACAGGAATTTTTCAAAACTCTACATTCTGCTGGAAGAGTTGACGAAAATATGGTGAGTATTGATTACGACAAGAAACGGATTTATATGGATTACGTTACTAACACGGTATATAGTGTCAACGTTCAATATGCAGGGAATTCTGTTGGTTTCAAAAAGCTTGCATTAAGATTGGCGATTCGTAAAGCTCACAAAGAAGGGTGGCTTGCCGAACATTTTATGGCAATTGGTGTCAAAGGACCAAACAATAGAAAAACCTATCTGGCTGGAGCTTTCCCTTCGGCTTGTGGAAAAACTTCGACTGCTATGCTTCCCGGCGAAACTATTTTAGCCGACGACTTGATGTATGTGAAAAATATCGATGGCGAGTGTCGAGCAGTTAATGTAGAAAAAGGAATTTTTGGTATTATTCAAGATGTAAATCCAAACGATGACCCGTTAATTTGGCAAACCTTGACTTCCCCAGGTGAGGTAATTTTTAGCAATGTCCTTGTCAAAGACGGTCGAACTTGGTGGCTTGGTATGGGTTGCGATTTACCTAACGAGGGAATGAATTACAGTGGCTATTGGTTCAAAGGGAAGAAAGACGAAACTGGTGCAGAAATTCTTCCAGCACACAAAAATGCAAGATATACAGTTGCACTAACGGCTCTGCCAAATTGCGACGAGGAATTAGAAAATCCCGAAGGAATTGTGCTTTCTGGTATAATGTTCGGAGGTCGCGATTACCGAGGTTACGTCCCAGTTCAACAAAGTTTCGATTGGACGCACGGGGTTGTTGCTTATGGAGCTGCACTCGAGACCGAGACAACTTTCGCAATTGTTGGGCAAGAAGGAAAATATGAAATTAACGTTATGAGTATCCAAGATTTCGTGGCTATACCTTTAGGTGACTATGTAAAGAATTACATAGTGTTCGGTAATAAGCTAACCAAAGCACCTTCCATTTTCGGTGTGAATTACTTTTTGAGAGATTTGGAAACTGGCAATTTCTTGAATTCTCGTCGAGATAAACACGTTTGGGTTAAGTGGATGGAATTGCGAGTAAACAACGACGTTCGTGCGCGAAAGACACCAACTGGGCTTATTCCACTATATGAAGATTTGGTCGGTATTTTCAAAACTCTATTAAATAAAGATTATACAAAGGAAGACTATATCAAACAATTTACAATTCGGGTTCCAGAGAACTTAGCTAAAATCGAAAGAGTAAAAAGATTTTGGGCAAACGAAGCAAAAGCACCAAGCGAAATCACAGATGTTCTTGATGCCCAAAAACAAAGACTTATCGAAGCACAAGCAAAGTTTGGAGATTATATTTCGCCCGAGATGTTTGAAATCGTCGATTAATCTAAATCTATCAGAATAAATTTTTGAATTAAAATTATTTTTTCGTAAAACAGTAACTGAAGCTAAATTCTTGTTATTTACAAAAGTTTGGGGCTTGTTTATTATTACGATAGCCTTTATCGTTGGCAAATCCTCAAAATTGATAATCATTTAAAATATTTTTGACTATTTTATAGTATTCTCTTTCTTTAACATTGTTAGGATTGAGATTTTCTTTTGCTAATTTTTGTTTGTCTCAATTTGTTTAATATTTGGAAAAATTCTAAGAAGAAAATATTAATTGGAATTTTTCTCCATTTTTTGATTGTGGGTTAATAGGCGTATTGAAGCTTTAAGGAAACTAATCTTGTTGGGGCAAGATTTCCTACAATTTCAACATAATAATAGTCCAGTGCGTTCGTAACGCTTAGATTCAATGTAATTGGAATACGAAATTTTTTGAGGTCAAGTCCAAAGTGTAAGTCTAAGACATAAATTGGAACGCGAGCATCATAATCTTCAACCTGTAAACTTAACATATCATCAATTCGTTCAATTTTACTTATGTAACGAAAATCGGCGGTAATAGTAAAAACCTTGTATGGTATTGTTAAAGAGTTGAGTATTGTCCATTTAGAACGATATTTTAATATTTTGTTATCGTTTAAATCTTTTGGGTCGATATACAAGATGCTAAGTGTATAAGGAATTTTCTTGAAAAATAGTGTGTTGCAAGAAAGTTCGAAACCAAGAATTCTTGCTTTAGTGATATTGTCGAATTTAATTTTTGCTTGCTGCTGAACAAAATTTGGTTCGATAAAGTCTTTGTAATAAGAATAGAAGAGAGAAAAATCCAGAATAAACGGCAATGGAGTTTTGGTAAATTCCATCAATGCCCCAAGTTCTGTTGACCAAGAATGTTCGGATTTTAAGTTGAAGTTGGGAATAACCTCGAATCCACTATACTTAATCGAAGCGAAGCGTTCAGCAAGATTTGGGCTACGAAATCCACGCCCAATTGAAAAACGTATGCTTTTTTTGGGGTCGACAAAAAAAGTCCAGCCTAATTTTGGCGACAACTCTAAATAAGTTTTCGAAGAATCGCTCTTTTCAATATCAAATCTCGACCCAAGAGTAATTGTCGAATTCCAAAATCTTGTCAGTTCAATTTGCGAATAAGCTGAAACAAGATTTTGCTTGTGCCGACCATAAATGTTGGAATTGACCCAATTTGCAGTAAAATTAAGTCCGTAAGTTAAAAGTAAGTTTTCAAACAAGTTTGTGGATAATTGAATTTCGCTATTGAAACTATTTGCAAAAGTTCTTCGATATTCCGGGTCGTTTGGTGGTAATTTGTTGTCTAAAAATGTATTATATATTGATGTCTTAATATTTGCAAATGTCTTTGGAGAAATGATAAACAAGGTTGAAAGCGAAAGATTAGCTTTATTCGAAATAAGGTAGCGGCCAAGGTCAGTTCGTGGTGGAGGTTTTGTTGCACTATCTAAACTATTCCAAAAAACCCAGTCGTTTCGTTTATCTGAACTAAAGAATCCAGTAAGAGTAATTTTACCATAATTAGCAAAGTCTTTGGTGAGTTTAAGAAATACATTCCCACGAAAGCTTTTATCGAATTGTCGATAACTTTCATCATTAACAAGATTAAATCCAATTAATGCTTTGGAAAAGTTTAAATTACCACTAATATAGCCAGAAAAAATGCTTTTCGTAGTTAATGAATTAGTGTAGTGCCATTGCGAGTATTTTGGTTTTGTGTAAATTCCACTTTGAAGAGAAAGGATGAAATTTAGGGAATCACTTGGTTCACGTGAGATAAGATTTACAACCCCGCCGATAGCACTTGTCCCGTATAGGCTCGAACCAGCACCTTTTACAACTTCAACTCTCGAAATTAGCTCGGTAGGTATGATATCGTACTTTGCATCTCCGTTATCCCCCGAGAGCATCGGTATCCCGTCGAGCAAATATGCCGTCCGTGAACCAACACCAAAGGAAAATCCCGATGAGCCACGAATACTTATGTTGTCTTTGTTAATTACTACTCCGGGAACGAAGCGTAAGGCTTCGTCGAGTTTTACATAGTTCTTTTTAGAGAATATTTCTTCGCCTACGATGTGAATGCTTACTGGAACTTCTTGAACTGTTTGAAGTCTTTTGGTAGCTGTAATAATTAATTCATTTGTCTTGATAACTTTGGGGTTGAGTTTTATTTTTAATGTGTCGATTGTTGGGACAGCGACTTTTTGCCTTAAACTTGAATACCCTATGAATGATACGATAATATAATAATTTCCTTTTGGTATTCTGCTTAATCGAAAATATCCAGTTTTGTCGGAGATTGTTCCAAAATTTGTACCTTCAAGTCTAATTGTTGCACCAGCAAGAGGTTTATTGTCTATTGAATCCGAAATAAATCCGATAATTTCATTTGAAAATAATATTGTTGGAATAACAAGAAATAAACAAGTTAAAATAATTGCTTTCATTTTAAAAAGGTTGCTTTGGTAATCTTCTAAAATCTACATAAATCACTACATTTTCGATTATCTTTCCTTTTTCGATAAAAAGTTTTCGTGGTGTTCTTTCGAAACTTGTGTCGTCCGAAAAAACTCCAATGACTTTCCATTTGAAAATAGAAGTATCGTATCTTAATGCTGCAACAAGGTATTGAATTTCGAGTGGTGGCTTTTGGAATTTTATGTTAAACGGAATTGTATCTAAAAAACGGGGGAGAGTATCGGTAAAGAAAGCGTTGCCAGTTAATATTTCGCCTAAAATATCTGTTGGAGGATATTTTTTAAAGCCTACAACTCGAAGTTCATAAGCTGAATCTGGGGCGTACCAGCTCGATTTCCCAGAGGTAACAATAACTTTTCCTTTAACAAATGATTCTGAAATTTCTTTCGTTGGGTCTAAGCCTTCGTAGCAAGAAAAAGTTAAAAGATTAAGTAAAAGCGTGATGAATATTATCTTATGACAACAAATTTTTTTAAGGTTGAGGTAACCCACACCGTCCCAATTTGCTTTGAAACACGAAAATAATAAATTCCAGAGTAATTTAAATAATTTAGGAAATTAGGCGATAGTTGAACCCCCCCCTTCCAGCTTTCGTTGGTTAGTTCAAGTATCTTTCTAAACTCGGTATCGAAAATTTCTATTAATGCATACTTTGGAATGTTTGAAAAGTATAGTTCTTGCGATTTCTTTAATTCGAATGGATTAGGATATACGAATGCATCGAAAATCTCTTCTACTTCTCGTGTTAAAGCAATTGTGTTATAGGGGGGCTGTGTAACCTTTGAAGAGTCTTTATTATAAATGTTTTTAAGAATAAGGAAGAAATCTTTGCCTAACGAAAAGATGTTGGGAGAACTCGATAAACGCAAGTAGATTTTGTTTTGGCTTGAAAGGCTAACCTCATCGATTTTACCAAATGGAACTATGGTGTAGTTTTCCAAACGAGTAGCAGACGGAATATCAAGGTCTTCTGGAAATTCTATTTCAATTTCGTAGCGATTAACAAAGGTTACTTTCTTAAAAAGCAAGTGTGAATCGGGTTGCATTGTAGTTTGGAATTTAAAGGCAAGTTCTTTTTCAATAGAAAAATTTCTGTAAAAGTCGCGAAATTTTCCTACTTTTAAAATGTATTCTCCTTCGACTAAATTTTCGGAAATGGTTACTAAAAGACTTGAATCGTTTAGTTTATTAATCGAAGAAACTTGTAAATATCGGTTTTGTGTTGTGTTTGTTATTGCGATGAATTCGTGGTTCCGAAATGTTTCCGGAAGTTTTCCAGAGAAAATTACCTTCAACTGGTAATTGCTTTTCACTTTTATTTCAATTGGATATGTCCTTAAGTCTGTGAAAATGCGGATAGCATCTGTAAAGTCGCTTGGGTTGAATTTGTTTAGTGTATCAACAGCGCGAACAATAAATTCACGAATGCCAGTCCCCTTGTCAAACTCTAAATAGTTGTACGAAGTTGTTGTCAAATAAATATAATCCTTTGTTGCTGGGAAATATTCGTAAATTTCGTAGGCATTTGCATTTTCGACAGTCGACCAGACAAGAAATATTTTATGCTCGTTATCGACCCATCCATCCAAATATGCTGGACTCTTAAGCTTCCAACTTGTGTCAAGTTCGAAAAACTTCAAACCATCCCAAAAAGATATTCCAAATTCCTTAATTCCATTGGTGTCAAAATCATAAACGATTGCAGAATTAGTATACACAAAGGGTTGCCAAAATGTAATTTTCATATTTTGGTAAATTGGGTCGTATTTAAAGACATAGAAATTTGGGAAAAGCGAGACAAGTAGCTCATCGTTTTCATCACTATCTATATTTCCAGAGACAATCCCATTTCGGTAGAAGGTTCCTTCTGGTGTAGCACCAGTTCGCACGCCCCAAAAGCTTACTAACTCTGAAATTTGGTAGTTATTTGGCTCGGGGGACGAGGTTTCGTACAATGTCCAAATTTGACTGTATTCCGAGTTGTTTTCATCTTTGATTGGATATCGAGCAACAATGAAGAAGAAATGCATCTTTGTGGGATTTTTCATTTTTCCTTTCGTGGAAGATATCGAAAATTGGTCGCCTACAATCTTAAAGTTGAATTCGAGTTCAAAGTTGTTCGAAGTCTTGTTATATTGGTAAACTAAGAAATAGCCTTTTGTAGTAAAAAACGCTAATTCAAGGTTATTGTCCCCATCGAAATCTCCAATTTGCAAATTTGGTTTTGTGCCGACTAAGCCAAATGTGTCTTCTGGGGTAATTTTATTTTTAACAATATAGGTAGCTTCTAAGTTTTCGTAAATTTTTATAGTCTTTGAATCAAAGCAAATTATTTCATCTTTACCATCAGAGTTTAAATCGTAAAATTGAGAAGCCCAAAGTTCTTCGGTGGGTTTAGATTGAAAAAGAACATTGGCGTATATGGAATATCTTTCTGGTTGAAAAAGGGTTGTCGAACCAAAGCTTGTGGTCAATATTTCTTGGATTCCGTCTCCATTCGAGTCGCCAACGTCAAGAGCAATTAATGGACTATGGTAAATCTGTTCTTGATAAAAATTACCATCGCGAAAAGAAAAGAAAGAAAGAGAGCCCCAATCTAATCCTTTATCTTGGGTTTTATAAGGATTGAGTAATATACCTCGTTTATTTATGTTGTCAGAAATCAATGGCTTGGGACATAAGTAAGACCTTGGTAAAGGTTTGAATTTGGTTTTAAAAGGATTAAACTCGATAAAGGGCAACTTCGTAATTTCCAAAGTATCGAGGGTAGTCAGACCAGATTTAGTAAAGCATTCAATTAGCAAATGGGTATTCTCTGGTTCTCTTAAAATGTTGGAGTGATTCCAAATTGGAATAAAATGAGATTTAGAATAAAACTCGTTTGAAAGCTTCTCCAAAGGTTTGCCGTTTTTGTAAATAGTGATATTACAATAACAAGGCAAATTAGTTTCGAGAATGGGTATTGGTATGCTTTTATTTTCGAAAACTGTTGGAATTACATTTTTTTTGATGATTTCCAAACTTGTTTCATCATCGTAAATTGTGAATTTTGAATGGATATTTACAAAATTTCCATTTGTCAATTCAACAGATAAGTTTAGACTATAAATTCCATTTTCTAAATTTGAGATATCTATACCGACCGAATCGATTTGGAACTGAACGGAGCGATTTTCAATGATATTTTGAATTAAAGTTGTATCATTTCTGAATAATCTGAGATTGTATTTTGAAAAAAAAGGGGAATAAATTTTGAACTTTGAACTGATTTTTTTATGTATGGTTTTATTTAATTCCGAGCCATCGGGTGGGTAAATTATTTTGAAAATACTCGAACCTATAAAGTGTACAGCATCGAAAGCATTTACTATTCCTTGGTCGAAACTTTTTTTCTCTCTTATAAATTTTCTTTGGGTCGATTTCAAAATACTTCTTAAATCATCCAAATTTAGAGTTGGTTCAAGTTCAAGCAATAAGGCAGCGATACCAGTAATTATGGGAGCAGAGAGCGATGTTCCCGAAACAGAGTTGTATGAATTGTTTGGCGATGTAGTAAAAATTTCGTAGCCCGGAGCAAAAATATCGACTTTTGGTCCGAAGTTACTACTTCTTCCTATGTTTCCATTTCGAGTTGAAGCACCAACGGAAAGAACTTCTGGGAAGTCGGAAGGGTAATGGTCGATTATTGTTCCATCGTTGCCAGAAGATGCGACCATTATACAGCCCATAGAGTTTGCGAACTTTATAGCGTCGTGCAGAAAGCGGGAATTTTGTTGTGAACCAAAGGAAAAGTTAAGCAAATTTACTCTGTTCAATGCAGCATAGATTATCGCAGACACAATGTCTTTTAATTCTCCATTACCGGACAAATCGAAAGCGCGAAGCACAACAATTTTTGCATCTGGCGCAACGCCAACCGTGCCCATATCGTTTCGTGAACTTGCAATAACACCAGCAACGCTCGTTCCATGTCCAAGAGCATCCAGTGGAATTGGGTCTATTTGAGAAAAATCACCGAAATTACCAAAGGTTTGGTTAACAAAATCATATCCAATCACATCATCGATATATCCGTTTGCGTCGTCGTCGATTCCATTTAGGTCGCCTTTTAAAGAATTATAAACAAGTGTATCGGGCCAAGGTTCAAAAGTACCGTTTCTGTTGATGTCCTCCAATGGATTTATCCAAATTTGAGATTTTAAGTCTTCGTGGCGAAAGTCGATTCCAGTATCGACCACACCAATGCGTATCCCTTTTCCCGTTGCTTTCTTCCAGGCATCGAAAATCTTTACATCGTTTAAGTGCCATTGCATTTCTTTTAGGTTATCTTGCAGTTTTGCTTGGTCGAGCGTGAAAACAATGTTTTCTTCGACAAATTCTATACCTTCGTTTGAAAAAATTTTAACATATGATGAGATGTTTGTGGAATCCAAAAAAGTAACAAGTAGATAATTTCTTAATGGTTCAACTAAATTGATATTGTTTAGTAATGTTATATCGCCTTTTTTGATTGCTGAGTTAAGTTGAACAACATAGTCTGGTTCATTAATTTCAATAAGATTTTTGTGTTCTTTCGCCGAGAATAAATTTTGAAAAGTTTGTTTATTTTTTTCGTTGTTGAATTTTATTATATAGGTTTTAGCAAAAATGTTCAACGAAAAGTGTAACGAAAAGAAAATAAAGGCAACAAGTTTCATAAAATTGTTTTGTTTTAAGATAAAATTAACGAAAATATAAACCCAATATTAAATTTATTTGTTATTTTTGTTTCTTTTTGGAGACATAAATGAAATTCCATCGTTTTTTTCCATTTTTCTTTTTTGTTATTTTCTTAGCTTGCCAAACCGAAGGTCCAAATGAATTGGGTGGTGACCCTAAAACTGAGTTTTCCAATGTTGGGGATACCACCACAGTTTTTTTCGATTTTAAAGATATTGGTTTAGTAGGCAAATATATCTCTGTGGATATAGGAGTTACCGAAAATAACAATGGTACCGTTGTTTCTAAGGGCTCTCTTTCAACTGATACTTCGATAACAAGGAAGGTTGACACAACGCTCGGAACAGCTTCGTTGCCACCCCAAGTCAAAAAAGCAATTAGAGAAAAATTAATACGGATGTTCGATGCAAAGGTTGATTCATCCGATAAGAAGAATATCAAAATAGACTTTGTTATACGAAGTAAAATTACATCGAAAGGGATGCAAGACTTTATTCATAGCGAAGGAGATTTAAGTAAACCGTTTACTTTGGTAAAATACGACGCAAAAGTTGGGGATAAGTATGAGTTTACCGATAAAGAAGGGAACAAGTTCGTTCGTGAAGTAACCTATCGGTCAACAACGGATGATTATCCAATTGCTTTTTGGTACATTAAGGTTATAAAAGTCGAAGAAACAATAACGGACGGTCCGTACAAGAATTTTTTTGGTAAATTAATCTACTACACTAATCATAAGTTTGGGGTGGTAGGGTTGGAATATCAAAATCTTGATGGCAAAAAGTTTAAGATTGAAATTTGGCCCTCTAACTTATAAAAGTAGGCTTTAAGGGTTGTTTTTAGCTTTGTTCCAAACTTTGTCCATCTCTTCGAGTGTCATCTCGGTGAGTGGCTTGTTTTGCTCTTTTGCGTAGGCTTCGATAGCTTGGAACCTTTGTATGAATTTATTATTTGTCTTCTGTAAAGCATATTCTGGGCAAACTCCAAGAAATCTTGCATAATTTACAATTGCAAAAAGAAGGTCGCCGAGCTCTTCTTCAATTCTGTGATGTTGTTCTTTCTCTTGAACTGCTTTTTGAAGTTCATTTAATTCCTCTAAAACTTTATTCCAAACATCTTGGGCTTTTTCCCAATCGAAGCCTACACGCGAAGCTTTATGTTGTATTCTTTCTGCTCTTAATAACGAAGGTAAATTTATTGGGACGCCATCGAGTGCCGAAGTTTTACCTTCTGACTTTTTTAGCTCTTCCCAATTTCGGACCACGTCTTCTTCGCAAGTTACAATAGTTGATGAAAAAACGTGAGGATGCCGAAAAATAAGTTTTTCTTGTATTTTGTTTATTACATCCAATAAATTAAAAGAATTACGCTCTTCGGCCATTATGCTATGCATAATGATGTGGAGAAGTAAGTCACCTAATTCACTTTGGAATTCGTTATCATTTTTTGTTTCTATTGCCGAAATTGTTTCGTATGCTTCTTCAATTAACAAAGGAGCAATGCTTTCATTCGTTTGTTTTCTATCCCAAGGACAATGTTTTCGTAAAAGCTTCACAATTTCAACAAGAATTAGAAATGCCTCTGCAAGATTGTTTGGATCCGAGGCTCTTGGTATTTCTACTTTATTATTTTCCATTTTTATTTACAAAAATAATTTGGAACGAAGTATAAAATCCTTTAATATTGTATGAAATTGTCTATTTATTAGTCTATCTTAAAGAACTTTTTAGTAATGACTTCTTTTCGTAATTTTGTAATTTGATTTAATCTAAGTTTTAACGTGGAAAAGTTTTCTGTATATATCGAAACTTATGGTTGCCAAATGAACGTGAGCGACAGCGAAGTTGTTTCTCGAATTATTCAAGATGCCGGCTACGAAATTGTATCTTCCCCAAAGAATGCGAATGTTGTTCTTTTAAATACTTGTTCAGTTCGAGAGAATGCGGAGCGAAAGATTTTTGAAAGGCTTTCCTCGTTGAAAAAGTTCAAAAAAAGCAGTCAGCTCAATGTCATCGGAATTCTTGGGTGTATGGCAGAAAGGATGAGAAGCAAATTAATAGATGAGAATGATATTGTGGATTTGGCGGTGGGTCCCGATGAATATCGAAAAGTTCCCGAACTTATTCGCAAGGCGTTTACCGGCGAAAAGGGTATTGCTGTCAAACTTTCTCGTGTCGAAACTTATGATGATATTGAACCATTGCGAAAGGAAGGGATTTCTGCTTGGCTTGCTGTTATGCGTGGTTGCGATAAGTTTTGTTCCTTTTGTGTTGTCCCTTTCACAAGGGGGCGAGAACGTTCACGGACTTTGAAGTCTATCGTTGACGAAGTTGTAAAGCTTTGGGACGACGGATTTAAAGAAGTTACTCTTCTTGGTCAAAATGTTAATAGTTATAGATGTCCGGAAACGAGTTCAGATTTTGCCGATTTACTATCTTCTTGTGCTAATGCCGTACCAAATATGCGTATCCGCTTTGTTACTTCACATCCACAAGATATGAGCAATAAGCTAATCGAAACAATAGCAAGCCACAAAAACATTTGCAAATATATACATCTACCTTTACAAAGTGGTTCTAATCGAATTCTTGCCTTGATGAACCGAAACTACACTGTCGAACATTTTACTGAAAGAATAAGTTATATTCGTTCACTAATCCCCGATTGTGCTTTGTCCACGGATATTATTGCTGGTTTTCCCACCGAGACACTCGAAGACCACAAGAAAACTCTACAAGCATTGGAGGAAATTCGATTTGATGGTGCATATATGTTTAAATATTCACCACGAGAAAATACAAAAGCTTATAAATTGGGGGATGACGTTCCCGAACAGGAAAAGATTTATCGTTTGAATGAGATTATTGAATTACAAAATCGAATTTCAAAAACAATTAACTTAACAGAACACGGTAAGGTTCACGAAGTGCTTGTCGAAGGTCCATCGAAAAAGAACAAACAGAAATGGCAAGGAAGATCCGATACAAACAAAGTTGTTATTTTCCAGCCAAACGAAGAGGTAAAAGTCGGGAAGATTGTCAGAATAAAAATATTGAGTTCGACTTCTGCAACTCTCTTTGGTGAACTGGTTTAGTAGGCAAGCTTAACGGATTTTATTCCCTTAACTTTCATTTTCAAAATTCTTTCTACTCCCCCACGCAGGGTCATTGTCGAACCTGGGCACCCCGCACAAGCGCCAGACAATCTTACATAAACAACACCTTCGGAAACGGTTTTAAGTTCAATTTTCCCACCGTCTGCTTCAATAAAAGGCTTGATTTCCTTATTGATGACTGATAGGACTTCTTGATATAGTTTTTCGTCCTCTGTTTCCATAGTCAAATCGAAATTAACGATAAAAATTTTTTATAAAAACGTTAACTGTTTTGCAAATTTTTTAAAATCTTTGACCACGAATCTTTTAATGTAATTGTTCGATTAAAAATTGGAACATTTGGTTTCGATAGTTTTGAATCCACACAAAAATAACCCAATCTTTCGAATTGGAATTTTTCCTCTGGTTTAGCGTTCCTTAAAAAAGGTTCGCAAAGCCCTTTGGTTATAACAAGTGAGTTTGGATTTACATAGTCGAGCCAACTTTTCCCTTCTTCAACTTCGTTAGGATTTTCCTTTAAGAACAAGCGGTCGTATAATCTTAATTCTGCTTCAAAACAATGCTTAGCCGAAACCCAGTGTATTGTGCCTAATACTTTGCGACCGTCGGCAGATTGTCCTCCGCGAGTTGTTGGGTCATAAGTGCAATGTAGCTCCACTATCTCGCCAGTGTTTGGGTCTTTTACAACATCGGTGCAAGTAATGTAATAGGCATATCGAAGTCTGACCTCCTTTCCGGGAGCCAGTCTGTAATACTTTGGTGGGGGGTTTTCCATAAAGTCGTCGCGTTCAATGTATATTACCTTAGAAAAAGGCACTTTTCTGGTTCCCATTGATAAATCTTCGGGATTGTTTAAAGCATCTATTTCTTCAACTAAATCATCGGGATAATTGTCTATAACAACTTTAAGTGGGTTCAGTACACAAAAGGCTCTTTGTGCTCTTTTATTTAGGTCGTCTCTAATGCAATGCTCCAAAACTGCAATATCTACTAAACTTTCTTTCTTTGATACTCCAATTATTTCGGCAAATTCCCTTATTGCTTCGGGTGTGTAACCTCGGCGACGCAGTCCGTGAATTGTTGGCATTCGTGGGTCATCCCAACCGTCGACAATACCGTTTTTGACTAATTCTAACAACTTTCGCTTGCTAAGTACCGTATACGAAAGGTTAAGTCTTGCAAATTCAATTTGTTGCGGATGATAAACTCCAAGTTCGTCGAGAAACCAGTCGTAAAGTGGTCTGTGGTCTTCGAATTCTAAAGTGCAAATCGAATGAGTTATTCTTTCGATAGAATCAGATAAGCAGTGGGTGAAATCATACATAGGATAAATACACCATTTGTTTCCAGTCCGGTGATGGCTTGCGTGCTTGATTCGATAAATAACTGGGTCTCGCATATTCAAGTTAGGGGAAGCCATATCGATTTTGGCACGTAAAGTTCTTGCACCGTCGGGAAATTCACCTTTTCGCATTCTTTCGAACAAATCGAGATTTTCTTCGACACTTCGATTTCTATATGGACTTTCAATTCCGGGTTCAGTTAAAGTGCCTCTTGTTTCACGAATTTCATCCTGCGATAAATCGCAAACGTAGGCTTTACCTTTTTTTATCAATTGAACTGCATAGTCGTATAATTGTTCGAAATAATCGGATGCAAAGTAAAGCCTATCTTCCCAGTCGAAACCAAGCCAACGAACATCTTCGATTATTGCTTTGACATATTCTTCATCCTCTTTTGTCGGGTTTGTATCATCGAAACGGAGATTACATAAGCCACCAAATTCGAGAGCAAGACCGAAATTTAAACAAATACTTTTGGCGTGGCCAATGTGTAAATAACCGTTAGGTTCGGGGGGGAATCTGGTATGTACTCGACCGCCCCATTTATTTGTTTTTAAATCGTCGATAATGATTTGGCGAATGAAATTGTTCGAAATTCGCTTTTCTTTCTCTTCTTCGCTCCAATTTTCATAAAGTTTTGTATCCATATATGTAAACTTTTGAAATCTAAAAAATTCCAAATTCATTAATTTTTGGTAAATATCCAAATTTGAAGTAACTTTGTATTTTTTTATCATTCAATTTTGGAATGTTCGAAAGCTTACAAGATAAACTTGAACAAGCAATAAAACGACTCAAAGGCCAAGCCTTTATAACTGAGTCTAACATAGAAGATGCTCTAAGGGAGATTCGCCGAGCCTTAATTGAAGCCGATGTTCACTTTTCTGTTGCAAAAAAATTTGTCGAGGATGTTAAGGAAAAGGCTTTAGGAACGCAAGTTAAGGGTAAGTTACTCCCAGAGCAAGTTATTGTCAAATTTGTTTACGATGAACTTGTTAGCTTTTTAGGGACTAAACATTCCGATATTGTCTTTTCCCCAACACCCCCGACTAAGGTGCTTGTTGCTGGTTTGCAAGGTTCGGGAAAAACCACTTTTTGTGCTAAGCTTGGAAAAAACGTTAAGAAAAGGGGGAGACAACCACTTTTGGTTGCTTGCGATGTTCGGCGACCAGCTGCTATTGAACAGCTCAAGCAGTTAGGTTATCAAGCTAATGTGCCCGTGTTTTCGGTTGAAGGTGAAAGGGACGCACTTCGGATTGCCAACGAAGCCTTGGTTTACGCGAAAAAATTTTCCCGAGATGTAGTAATATTCGATACTGCTGGTCGCACCACAATTGACGAAGAGATGATGCAAGAAGTATCTAATCTCGCCAAATTAATACAACCAACTGAAACATTGTTTGTTTGCGACGCTATGATTGGTCAAGATGCGGTCGCTACTGCAAAGGCTTTTGACGAAAGGTTGCCTTTGACCGGTGTAGTCTTGACGAAGCTTGATGGCGATACTCGTGGTGGTGCAGCTTTGTCGGTACTTACAGTTACTGGGAAGCCAATAAAGTTCGCAAGTGTAGGAGAAAAAATTGATGCACTTGAACCATTTCACCCAGAACGAATCGCTTCGAGAATTTTGGGTATGGGGGACATCGTATCGCTTGTCGAAAAAGCAGAGCAGGAGTTCGACGAGCGGCAAGCCCAAAAACTCGAGGAAAAAATTAGAAAGAATCAATTTACCTTTGAAGATTTTCTCGAACAACTTCGTTTAATAAAAAAAATGGGTTCTTTGCGAGACCTTCTGGGTTTGTTGCCCGGTATGGATAAAGCTTTGAGAAGTGTGAATATCGACGACAAGCAATTTTCGCGTGTCGAAGCTATTATCCTTTCGATGACTAAGGAAGAGCGACAGAACCCGAAGATTTTGAATGGTTCGAGACGACGAAGAATAGCCGACGGGAGTGGAACTTCTATCCAAGAAGTTAATCGATTTATTAAGCAATTCGAAGATATGACTAAAATGATGAAGACAGTTTCGAGAAGCGGGAAAATACCTTTTCCACGCGGTTTTAATTTGCCGCAAGGCTTTAGATAATAATTTGTTAAATAAATGTATTGTAATTATGGTAAAAATAAGGCTAAGACGAAAAGGCAAAAAGCATTATCCATTCTACGATATTGTTGTTGTCGATAGCAGAGTGAAAAGAGATGGCAATTATATTGAACGACTCGGTTATTACGACCCAAATACTTCTCCCTCGACAATTGTTATCGATAGCGACCGCGCTTTGCATTGGCTCGACGTTGGGGCTCAACCGACAGACGTCGTGAGAAATTTATTGTCTTATCAAGGTATACTACTTTATAGACATCTTCTTCGGTTAGGAAAAAGTAAGGAAGAAATCGACGAGTTAGTCCAAAAGCATAAAGAAATTGTACTTGCAAGGTATTTTAGAAGAAAAGAGCTTAGAAAAAAACGTGAAGAAGCCAAAAAGAAACAAAGCGAAAAAGAGAAAGAAAGTTAAATAATCACATCTGACTTTTATTGTATCTTTTGCGGGACAGGGTTTATTAAAATTTAATATTCTTTTGTTCCAATTACTCCAAGATTTGCAAGACTTGTGTAATTGTTTCCAGCTATTATTATATGGTCGAGAATTGGAATTTCAATATACTGACTTGCTTTCATTAGCTTTTTAGTAACTTCGATATCCTCGTTCGAAGGGGTAGGATTCCCAGAAGGATGGTTATGGACGAGAATTATCGAGGCAGAAGATTCTGTTATTGCAAAGCGGAAAACTTCACGAGGGTGGATTAAACTTGCATTCAGTGTGCCTTCTGTGATAGCTTTGATTCGAATAATCTTATTGCTTGAATTTAGTAAAACTACATAAAATCTTTCTTGTTTTATTCCTTTAAGTAATGGAATAAAATAGTTGGCAATATCGGATGGGGAACGAATTATGGAATTCTGGTCGAGTTGGGTAGATTGTATTCGCCTTGAAAGTTCAAATGCTGCCGAAAGAGTAACAGATTTAGCTAGTCCAATCCCTTTTATGCTTTTAAGTTCACTTATATCCCTGGTCGAAAGTTCATACAGATTTTGGTACTTATCCAACAGCAATTTTGCTAAATCGAGAGCAGTAAGACTTTTAGTGCCTGTCGAAATTAAAATGGCAAGCAATTCTGAGTCCGACAAGGTATTAGCACCGTTCTTTATTAGTTTTTCTCTTGGGCGGTCATCTAATCGCCATTCTCGTATGGGTTTATAAGAATTATCGGGATTGAAATTGGATTTTGATTTATGCTTGTCCTTTTCCACGGAGGACTAAGTAAATTGTGCGTAAAATTATTTCTATATCAAGTTTTAGGGACATATTCTCGATGTAATAAAAATCGTCTTTTAAGCGATTCTTTAAATGCTCTGGGGTTATTTCAAATAGGGGGGAATTAACTTGGTTCCATCCAGTTATCCCGGGGCGGACTATGTTTCGTCGCCGAAACATTGGTAAAATTTTGCTGTAATGCTCTAAAAAGATTGGTCGTTCGGGACGCGGACCGACAAGGCTCATTTCTCCTTTTAAGACATTCCAAAATTGGGGAACTTCGTCGATATGAGTCCGTCGGAGAATTTGTCCAATGCGTGTAACTCTTGGGTCGTTTATTACAGTAGTTTTAGGTCCAGTCTTTTCGGCGTCGACATACATTGAACGAAATTTATAGCAAGTAAATATTTTACCATCTTTGCCAACTCTTTCTTGTTTATAAAATATTGGTCCCTTCGAGTCGAGCTTAATTAATATTGCTGTAATTATCCAAAGAGGTAATCCGACAATTAGAACGAAAAGGCTAACAATTATATCTAACATTCTTTTAAGGAAGGCTTCCCAAGGTCTAAGAAGTTGGGTAGAAATTTCTATCAATGGAATTGAATATAAGGGGAAAGTTTTCACTAAACCAGTCAGAACATCATACAAATCGGGGACAATTTTTACTTTAATTTGTTGATTTGCACATTTATTAGCTATTTGTAAAAGATATTCGTGGTTAGGGTTATCTATTGCAATGAATAATTCGAATGGTTTCTCTTTCAAAAGAGCTTCTTCAAGTTCGTCTGCTGAATAAATTGGCAAATGAATTGCCTCGGTGAATTTTGCTTCGTCGGTTAAAATTAGAGCTTTGATATTGTAACCCCATTCTGGATGAAGTTCAACTTTTTTCAGTAAACTTTCGACTTCCTTGCTTGAACCAAAAAGAACTACGGGTATTTGGATAATTCTTTTTTCTCTTAAATGTTTTTGTACTCTGCGGGATATAAAGCGACCAACCAAAACGAAAAAAGTCATATTAACGAAGTACACGAGAAAAAGAAGTCTTGGTCGTGTGGAACTATCGAGAAATACGAAGAAAAATAAAATAAAATTAAAAAAGAATGAGGTCTTTATAACAGAGAAAAATTCATCGAAAGGTGAACGAACAAACCAATCGCGATATAAACCAGAGAAAAAGAAGGCAATAAGCCAGTATATCAATAGAATTAATCCAGTCAAAAATGCATCGAAAAATGTGGGTTGTACATCTGTTTCGAATAATCCGGATTCGAAACGAATCAGAAAGTGAATAATGTAACTTAATGTGATAGCAAAGATATCGAAAATTAATTCAAATACAACGGGTGAGTTTTTCGGAAATCTTTCAAATATACTTTTGGGCTTTACACTTTTCGAAGGTCTAAAATTCAAGTTTTATTTTCCAATAACTTATTATATCCTTAAATAAAAAATGTGATTACAAATTTAGTAAAAACGCAATAAAATACCACATTTTGTAGTATTCAATGTTTAAAATTTTTGAAAGAATTAAACGATTGGGCAACTATTGCAAAATAACTAACTTACGAGTTGTATAACCATTTAAAGTTTTCACAGTTACAAAGTATGTCCCGCTATGCAAATTGTTTAATGAGAGTGTTATTGGATTGGGAGAAGTTGGAGAAAGATTTATTTGGATTCTTTCATTACCGAGAATATCGGTAACAACTAATGAGAAAGAATTATCGGGATAGTAAGCTTTGACAAAATTGCTTGTGGGGTTTGGGAAGATTTGGAATTTGTTACTTTCTACATCTTCTGCGATATTGAAGTAAAAGTCGTAACCATCGGATAAATCCGATTTGCAGCCAAACTGGTTAGTTACTTGAACGTAATAAATGCCCGGTTCATTCAAAAGGATAGAGTCTGCTGTTGCATTTGGGATAGGGTTGTTGAATAAAAACCACTGATTCCCAGTTTTGGAGCTTGAGTAGAGAAAATAACCTCTTCGAGTAATAGTTGGTTTTTCTGGTTTGGGGTTCACTCTTACCGTTATCTTTGTTGAGTCTGGGCATTTTCCATCGCTCAACTTTTGTAGGAGCATAACTTCACCATCACCTACGGAGTTCCATTTGATAGTTATTTTATTGTTAACTGTATCAATATTAAGTATTTCTCCGTTGGAAATGTACCAAATAGAAATAACGCCAGGTTTAATGGACCCTTCGTAAGTAATAATATCTTCTTGGCAGACATTATTGTTTCCGTTGATTGTTGGTGCTAGCCCTTTGTATATTCGTATATTTTTTCGATTGTCTGAACCAACGATACTTGGGCTTGTTGAAACTACTCGAATTCTATATAAAATGCCCGACGGTACGGTAGTTGGGATTCTCCCGACAATAGTCCCACTTGTTCGGCTCTGAATTCTACCAAGTTCTGTTGGATTGGCAAATGAGCCATTATTGTCGGATAGTTGAGCAACAAAATAGTTATCGGGATTAAACTCTTGCGTTACATAGTAATTTATTAAAACTTCGCTTCCAGTGCAATATTCGCCTTCGATTGATGTAGAAATAGTAAATTCTTGCCCATAAAAGACTCCAGAACCCCAAGTGCTAACAAAGTATTCGCGAGTTGGTAAAGATACGATACAAGTTGTGTATGGATTATTTAATCCATCGTTTACTTCTTCCCAAGTAGCACCAAAGTTTGTCGAACGAAAAACCCCTTTTCCATATGTAGCGGCGAAGATAGAATTGTAAGGGGTTGAAATAATACGATAAATTGATGTGTTGGGAATTTCGACAACCATTGTCCAATTTACACCATTATTTGTGGATTTGAATATCATCCCGTTGTTAGTTCCGGCGTAGATGTTGCCCGAAGAATCTAAAGCCAATGTATTAATATTGTTATTATTTTTAAAATCGGCGTCAACCTTTCCCCAGAAATCGAATAAAAGAGTTGCACGATACAACCCAGAAGTTGTTCCAACTAATACGAAACCATCGGGTTTTGTGAGTATGCAATTCACACTTTTGTTTTGGAAATCGTTTTTCATTTGTGTCCAAGAATTGCCATAGTCGGCAGAGATAAAAAGCCCAGAATATAAGGTGCCAGCAAGTAACCTTCTATCGCGTGTAACTGCAAGAGTGTTGATGAAATTATCCGTTAGTCCGTTATTTACCGAGAACCAGTCGGTGCCTAAGTTAGTGGATTTATATACACCGTTAAGTGTTCCAACATACATCGTATCTCTAACATTAAGGAAAGCGAAGATTTGTGTGCTTGTTAGCCCTTTATTCCGAGTAACCCAAGATTTGCCTTTGTCGGAGGATACATAAACGCCATTGGCAAAACTACCTGCAAATAACCATCCATTTGGGGCTAAATGAACAACAGTAGTATTGCCCGAAAGTTGCGGATTTGTGCTTTGCCAAATTAATGTTTGCCCAAATAAATATGTTGTTGTAAAGAAAAACAGAAGGAAAATATAGTTTTTCATAATTATTTATCCTAATTGTTAATTTTCCCGTCCATTGAGTCTCTATATAGCATACTATGACCAGGGTCAAGATACATTAAATTTTGAAAAAGTTGTTTACTTGGATAGTTATTAAATAATACAGCTAAATTTTGGGAATGAGTATCGAAAAATAATTGGAGGAGAATACTTGATTCAACCATTTTGTTTTGCTTAAAGTTTGCCATTTCTTCTACGATTTGTTCGATTTTTTTAAGTGATTCCACGCGGTTGAAATGTAATTTGTCCATTCCATCGACGTAAAATGAAAAAAACAGTTTGCGGAGTGGATAGTAGCGTGGGTCGGTCAATTCGCGTACAATGTTATACTTCGAATATGTTCCGGGTTCAACAAATGTTTCGAAACCTTCTATTTGGTGAGTTGCTCCAAGTTGGACTAAGTTTTTAGCTTTTTCGAATAATATTTGGCCACCTATTTCTTCGTAGCTGTCCAAATCGAAGCCAATTACAAGAAACATATAAAAGTCTATAACTGATGTAAATCTATCAAATCTTGTGGGATTGAAGGACAAATTAGCACCATAGGAATACTCGAACTTCCAATTTGTTTCAGTTATCATCAGAGTAGGTATCGTCGTGTTTAAGTCGTTTGAAGGATTGTCCAAAAAGCGTCGTGCTACGATGACCATCTTGGCAGTATATAAGTTGTTTCTACCAGAGGTAAAGTATATGTTAATATCCACGGGGATTGGATTTCCTTCCCATTCTAAATCCGTGAACTTTTGATTGTTGATATAGCGCTCCAAGTCGTCTTTCAAAGTTGAGACATATTGTCTTACCTCGTAAGATAAAAGTTCGGTATTAACGGTTACTGTTGCTTTGATTTCTTGAGAGTATAAAAGCGATTTGTTTAGGATTAAAAGAACTATTATTAAAATTATTTTTGTCATTATTTTTTCTTTTAAAAAGTTAAATTAAATAGATTTAATTAATTTAAAAAATAAAAATGAATTAGCAAATGAAATTTGCTATATTTTGTCTTGTTAATATTTTGGTAATCGGTAGTTTAATTTGCTCAGAGGTCTTTACAGCATTTCCAGAATTTATCTGTTCAAATCGGGGACTAAAGTTCCCGCTTTGGAGGAGTAACCCACAGACATTGCAAAATTTGGATGGAGCAACCTTAGGAATTTATGTTACCCCTTCGAAATTCTTAATGAAGGAGCTAAACTCTGCTGGAGTTTCGTTTGCTTTTATCCTTCCAATGAAATTTTATGGTGCAGTAGGTTTAAACTATTTGGGTTCAGAAATTTTTTCTATCTCTTCTTTCAATGCTTCAATTCAAAGAGAAATTTTTGACAACTTTTCTGGTGCTTCATCTTTTTCTCTCAATATGTTTCAGGTTAGAGATTTTGGTTTTAGGTTATCGGGCGAAATAAATTTATGGGCTCAATATTTTGCATACGAACCTTTGGTTATTGGATTTAAATATCAAAATATGTTTACACTAATGCGAGAAAAAAATTCAATTGTCGGACTTGGTATTCAATACGATATTATCCCAAGCTTTGTATTAGGTATGGATATTAATCAAAATTTGGGTAAGTTTACAACTCTTTCCTTGTATTGCTTATTTGAACTAATGAACGATTTAACGATTACAGTGCATACTAATACGCTACCACCAGAAATTACCTTAGGATTCTTGTTGAATATTAATGAATACCAATTTCTGCTATTCTTAAATTACAATAATAATTTACAATTAACACAAACTTTTGGATTGAATTATAGGTTTTAGTTTGTTCAGCAAAGTTAAATTCTTTCTTTTTTTATTTTCGATAATCTTTTTGGATGTTGTTATAACGTTTGCACAAGAGATACCCGGGGTTGAATACGAGGAACTTTTAGAACGTTTTTACGAGGAAACTGGAAAAAACATAACAATAGATGAACTTCAATTTCTGAGTCAAAATCCCATAATTTTAGAAAGAAATGCAATTAAGCAGATTTCCGAATTGCTTTACGTCGACAAAGAAGTGGCAAAAAAGATAATTTTGATGGTGGAACAAGGTTTTACATTCGACGAAGTGTGTGATTCTTTGCTTCTCCTGCCAAGTCAATGCAAATTGTTGAAGATTTTCACGAAAAAATCCGAAAATTTGAGTCAAAAGACTAAAGTTAGAGAAGTTTCAAGGAAGAGCGACGAAGATTACAGTTTAATGTTAAAGTCAAGGTTGTATTCTTACATCCCAAGCGATACTGGTTATCTTGGTTCGCCAGTAGATTCATATCACAAAGTATATTTTTCTTCTCCTACTTTTCTTGTGGGGGGCTCAGTTTCGAAAGATGCTGGTGAAGTGTCGTTGCTCGACAATCAAAAGTACTTTGCTTCATTTAAGTTTGCTGGAAACGAATTAGTTTTAGGCAAATTTATTGCACAAAATAATTTCGGAACAATTTTGTGGTCCCCGCAGTCGAAATTCAAAGGACAGAATCCGGCTCTTAGTTCTTTTGGTACAAAGAATAAAATTTTGCCGACAACAAGCTCAGCTGAGTATGGCGTTTTTAATGGTTTGTGTTTTTCGTCGAGTTTCGACTTGTTCGGAGGGTATTTTAACATACTGGGTTTTATATCTCAAACAAATCGCTCGGGCAACTATGATACTGCTTTAGATGTTGTTACCTCAATTTACACAGTAGATTATTATTCTGATTCAAATAGTTTGAAAAAGAGGAATATTTTGAAAGAAAGAACATACTTCTTTTCGACCACAATTGGCTTCGGAGAAGCCGAATTGAGTTATTCCTTTCTGAATTTGTCTTACAATAAACCAATTCAGACTTTATCTAAAAAATTTATTTCTGGGAAGGACGCTTCGTTTCATTCTTTTCTTCTGAAAAGTAGAATTCTGGAGAATGTAAAGTTAGCTTGGGAATTTAATCTTTCGAAGAAAAACGATATTGCTACAATATTCGCTTTAAATTTTTCACTGAGGCAAATTGTTTCGACTTTAAACGTAAGGTATTTCTCTTTAGATTTTCGTTCTCCGTTTGGAACTACCTTCGGAGAAAACTCATATCCTAACAATGAATTTGGTATTTTCTTCGGGCTTGAATTCAGTTCGAAAAATTTGGAATTTGACTTTTATGCTGATTTCTTTCGATCTTTAGGACCAACTTTTCTTCTCCAAGTTCCGTTTAAAGGAACAGATTTTTTTGTTCAATTAGTGGCTAACCCGTTAAATTGGTTGACAAATAAGATTCGTTTGCAAAGAAAAGAGAAAACCGACTATACTTATAACATTCAAAAAACACAGCAAATACCTTTTCAAAAAGTAATCTATAGATTTCTATTAGATAACTTTTTCAAAATAGGTAACAGTTTTCAACTTAGGTGGCGATTAGATTATGTATTTTTACACAATGCTAATTATTTGCCTAACGAAAGTGGTATTCATTCTTTTATCGAACTAAAGACCAATCAATTTGGATTTTTCGAGTTGGGGACTCGTTTAAATTATTGTATAACAGATAGTTATAATTCTGCTATTTATGTATTTCAGGTTTTTGCTCCAGAATTTATGTATAGTATTCCATTTTATCAAAAGAATTTTCGTTTTTCAGCCTGGGGAAATCTTAAGATTGTCGAAGGACTTAATTTACATTTAATGTATTTTTACGATCAAAAATCAAATGTTAGAAACTTCTTACTTGGGCAAATTGATTTTAAATATAAATTTTAAAATATTAAGTTTTTTTGTAAAAAGTTTTATTAAACTTCGTTCCTTGCTTTTTGAATCCATAGAGGTAAGTTAATAGTGTTGAAATTTGTATCGATCTTGATGGTCAATTTGCTTTGACTAAAAGTTTAAGCTTAAAAACTTGCAAAGCTCAAAATGGAATTAGAACTCTATACGAGATATTTGTTAGAACTATTATTTTGATTTTGTTTTTACTTTTTTCCTGTTGAGAATTTGTTTTCTCTCAGGCAATTAGAATTTCAGCATCCTATATTTAACTATCTCAACAAGAATGTTTTTGATAGGGGTTTTTCCAAATCACTTGTTGAGATGACAAGGAGGTAACTTCCTTTTGGTAAAATTTTATCCAACTTTATATTTAATGGATTGTAGGGTAAAATTATGGTATCTTCAAAATTTGCCGAATAAACAATCTGCCCAGTTAAGTTATATATCTCAACTTTGGGTTTTTGGAGTTTAAATTCGGACGATGGTAGCGAGGGCTTGAATTTAAAATGCAACTCCAAATTAATATGATTGTTAATCAAACGGGATTTTACCTCACTCAAAATTATCTTACTTTTAGTATTTGTATTGAAATCATTAAAATTTGCTTTTCCAATATTGATTTGGTCCATTCTTGGTGGAATAACCCACCCGCCTACAGACGAATCGAAAGGATAGTATCGATTATAAATCCTCGTTGTGTAATTGCTGTCGATGTCGAAGAAATACCATAAAGGCAATTCATCTTGGTAAGGTGGCCTATTGTTAACTGAAACAATACTATCTAAGTAGCTAATTACTTTATTAAAATAGAAATTGTCGAACCATTTTAAGTCGAATTTACAAGAATATTGAAGGAAATCACATAATTCATTATACTCGTAGATTGAAGAGAAATTAAGCCGAGAGACAATAATATTGAACAACATACCATACAGGGTCGGTCCAAATCTACGGACAGAAATTTTAATGTAAACATCCTTGTTTGCAAATTCATTGGGCAAGCTTCTTTCTTGGTTCATTCTATATGGATTTGTTCCATAGGCTATGCCATAAGGACATTCGCCATTTGGAAGAAAACCAACGCTGTCGAGAACGGCAAGCAGGTGGTGGTTACTTGCATCGATAAGTTGCACAACCCACTCGCTGGTGTCGTGAATACAATATTTGTTTAATAGAAATAATGGGGGAATATCTGGACATCGATGTAGAGTTGTATCTTGCTGTTCAGGTTCTTCTAAACATTTGATACCTGCTCTTAATTGCCTAAAGAACAATAGTTTTGAATTTGCTGAGTATTTGAAAACATTGGTTTTAAGAACTGATGAAAGAATGCTGTCTTCCCCGCGTTGACTTACGCCTAAGAGATAACCTTGTCCACCTTCTCCAAGAAAGACATTGGGATGTTCCAATGAAAGCAAATTTGAATCAATTTCCAGAAACAGTCTCGACGAAGTTCCAAAGGAGTCCTTAATTCTAAACTCGCCAATTTTCATAGAAACATTACAAGTGTCGAAAACATTCATAAAATTCCCATAGACAAGATATGGCAAGTTTTCGGGATAAATAGCAAGAATAAATTTACTTGTATCGCAATCGGGGCAAGCTTTGGAATTTGTGTTATTCACAAGGGCGAGAAAAACAATCAAATAGAGGCAAAAAAATTTCTTCCTTTTCATATTTACCTCTAATTTATGTACCTAAAATAATAAAAACAGGTGCTAACACTCTAATACGATGTAAAACATCCCCATAAATTGTACAAATATAAGGTTCTAAAAGCCTATATGCACATAATGTGTAACATATTGATGAATAATCCTGTGGGCAGGTTTCAGTTGGGTCTACGACCATACAACCTTCGTAAGTGTATTCACCACTACCTAACCTTTTACATTTGATTTCTGGGGCCCGTTCAATATTACCACAATCCAGTCTAATTAAAGACCCCGGAACATCTGGATGGCGACACCACACATAGCAAGTATAAATACAGCTTATTTCGTGAAGGGCACAAAAATAAATAAATCGCTTAGTTCTTTTCTCCCTTTCACAACAAGGAGGTGTGCAGGGCTTTTCTTGAGGATTTGCAGTAGTGCAAAAAACGTCCTTTGTAATTAGTAACAAAGTAAAGAAAAACACACAAGAAAACTTTTTCATTTTGGTCTCAATTATTTTTTTATAATCTAAAATGGAGTTTTTTTTAAAAAAAAAAATAATTTTTTATACTACTTCAAAGTCAAAAATTTTAACAAAAAAATGTCATTATTTCTACTACAAAGATGAGTTTATTAGTTGATTCAAAATAATTTACAATTTTGAAGAATGTTTTTTATATTCTTCCGATAATAGCAAATCATAGGAAGAATTTATATCTCTTAATTCATTTAATAAAGTGAAAATACTTAAAAGGACGAAATCTTACCGCTGAAGAACAATAGCGTTCAAATTTAAATAGTTTAATTTTTATTTTATTTGTCGGAAATATTTAGTAGTTCAACCTCGAAAATAAGAAGGGAATTTGGGGGTATTTGTCCAACTGCTCTGTCCCCATAACCAAGGCTTGGAGGAATATAAAGAATAAATTTGCTACCTTCGGGCATTAAGGTTAATCCTTCTTGGAAACCCGGAATAACTTTATCTAATTCAAATGTCAAAGGTTGTCCCCGCGAATACGATTCATCAAATACGGTTCCATCGATAAGAGTGCCTTTGTAATGGACAGTTGCTTTGTTTGCAAGAGTTGGCTTTTTCCCAGTGCCCATTTTAATTACTTTGTACTGTAAACCCGATGAAGTCTCGACAACAGAAGGATTAGTTTTGTTTTCTTTAAGGAATTTCTGTGCTTTTGCTAAGTTTTCTTCTCCTTGCTTCTTCAATTCTTTTTCGCGAGCTTCCATTTGTTTTTGTCGGCGTTCTTCGATTGTCTTTTGTAATTCGGAAAGGAACTCTTGCATTTTTGCCTCGCTAATCTTTGCTTTTTTTTGTAGCAAAGCGTCTTGAAAGCCATCGAGTAGGAAATTGACGTTAAGGAGCAAAGAATCGAACTCAATTTGATTTAATACATTCATACCTATATTATAGCCAGTCGAATATGAAAGCGAATCATTGCCCGTTTTGAATTTTATATCTTGGGCGTTTACTTGAAATGCTGAAAAAATGCAAACGAGTGTTACTTTTAGAACAAATAATTGGAATTGCATAAAACCTCCTAAAAATCATTCATTAATATTATCTAAAATATGGCCAAGTTTTATTTTTTTTGTTAAAAGATAGTCGAAATTTATATCGTTTGGTTCAATTTGAATCGGAACAAGTTCAACGACTTCAAGTCCGTAGCTTGAAATTCCAACGCGTTTTTTAGGATTGTTAGTCAATAATCTCATCTTTCGAATGCCGATGTCGGCAAGTATTTGTGCCCCGATACCATAATCGCGAGGGTCGGGTTTGAAACCCAGTAATATGTTTGCTTCGACAGTGTCGTATCCAGACTCTTGCAAAGAGTAAGCTTTAATTTTATTCACCAATCCAATGTCTCTTCCTTCTTGTCTCATATAAAGTATAACACCTTTCCCTTCGTCCGAGATTTTACGCAAAGAAGCTCGGAGCTGGTCCCCGCAATCACAGCGAAGGGAGTTGAAAACGTCGCCAGTAAGGCATTCGGAATGGACACGAACCAAAACTGGTTCGTCAGAGTTAATGTCTCCTTTTATAAGGGCAACATGTTCTTTGTTGTCAACTATATTTCGATAAACTTTAATTTTAAATTCCCCGAATTTAGTTGGTAAATTTGCCTCTGCGACACATTTTACTAATTTATCTCTTTTAAAACGATATGCAATTAAATCGGATACACTTATCATTTTCAAATTATGCTCTTTTGCGAAAATTTCAAGGTCATCGCGACGAGCCATAGTCCCATCATTGTTGATTATTTCGCAAAGTACACCAGATGGATACAATCCAGCAAGACGCATTAAATCCACCGCAGCTTCGGTATGACCAGCGCGCCTAAGGACGCCTTCTTTGACAGCAATCAAAGGGAAAATGTGTCCCGGGCGTGCTAAATCTGTTGGTTTAGTATTTGGGTTGACAAGGGCACGAACAGTCTTAGCTCGGTCGAAAGCAGAAATGCCAGTAGTCGTACCGTGGATGTAATCGACAGATACTGTAAAATTTGTCCCATGGAGTCCAGTGCTGTTTCGTACCATTGTGTCGAGTTCAAGCTCGTTTGCACGCTCTTCGGTGATTGCAACGCAAATTAATCCACGTGCATAGGTTGCCATAAAATTTATTATCTCGGGTGTGCAAAGTTCCGAAGCAGCAAGAAGGTCGCCTTCGTTTTCTCTGTCTTCGTCGTCGACGACAATAACCATTTTCCCAGAGGCAAGGTCTTTAAGTGCTTCTTCGATTGTATTCATTATGAAATGTAGGGTTTATTGTTTTTTCCCAACTATAGCATGTTTTTCGAATTGTATTTTACAATGGTCAGATACTTGCAAGGTTACCGTAGGACCATCCATATCGATTATAGTGCCGTGAATACCAGCGCTAGTTATTACTTTATCTCCTTTTTTCAAGCTTTCAAGCATTTTCTGATGTTCACGTTGCCTTTTTTGTTGAGGTCTTATCATAAGAAAATACATAATCAAGAATATTGAAATAATCATTATTAAAGTGAAAAGCATTCCGCTTCCCGGGTCCTTAGCCCCACTGCCTTGCGGTGGTACAAAAGCGAAAAAATTCATTAAAGAAAGAAACATTTTCAACCTTTCAATTGTTGTTATTTTTAAAATTCAAAATTACGCAATTTTTCCATTGACGGAATTTGCCTTCAAGTATTTTTTCTCTCGCCGTTGTAACGAGCCAATTGTAAAATGCTAAGTTTTGAAATGTGGCGAGTTCAATTGCAAGTATTTCTTGGGAAAGGAACAGATGTCGTAAGTAACCTAAGGTAAAGTTTTGACTTACATAGTTCCTTAGCCCTTCGTCGATTAGTTCTTTCGAAAATTTGTATTTTGCATTTCTGATGTTTATTTTACCTCTTGTAGTAAATAGTTGTCCGTTTCTTGCATTCCTTGTAGGCAAAACGCAATCGAACATATCTATTCCCAATTCGATACAATTCAATATGTTTTCTGGGGTTCCAACTCCCATCAAATATCTTGGTCTGTCCTTTGGTAAGTGGTCTGTACAAAAGTCGGTTGTTTGGTACATAAGTTCTTCTGGTTCACCAACAGCAAGTCCACCAATGGCATAACCGTCGAAACCAATGTTTAATAGCTCCGACAAGCATATTTTCCTTAGTTCTTTGTAAATACTTCCTTGCACAATGCCAAAAAGATATTGGGTTTTACCAATAGTTGATTTAAACTCTTCGAAATGCTTTTTACCTCGGCCTGCCCATCTTAATGTTAATTCCATAGACTTTTTTGCTGTGGGGAAGTCAACTGGAAATGAAGTGCATTCATCGAGTAACATAAGAATGTCTGAACCTAATACTTTTTGGATTTCTATTACAAACTCTGGGGTAAAGAAATGAGATGAACCATCTATATGGGAGCGGAATTCCACTCCTTCTTCTGTCAATTTTCTCATTTCTTGAAGTGAAAACACTTGATAACCACCACTATCTGTTAAAATGCCATTTCTCCATGAAATAAAATTGTGCAAACCATCGAAATGCTTGATTACTTCGAGGCCCGGTCGCAAATAAAGATGGTAGGTATTACATAGAATTAATTTATACCCCAGCTCGGTTAACGAGCGATGGAGCATTGCTTTTACCGTTCCTTGTGTACCGACTGGCATAAAAACTGGGGTTAAGACCTCGGTTCCATTCAAAAACAATCTTCCAGCTCGAGCTTTGCTTTCGCTATCTTCTTTTTCTAAAATATAAAAGTCATTCATTTATAATGTATTTTATCTGCAAGTACTTCCAGATTTTTTCGCGGAATAATAATGATGTAGCAATTCCGATATAGTCTGCGATTAAATCCAAAAATTCAAAAGAACGGCCTGGGACAAACTTTTGATGGATTTCATCGGATAATGCATAAAGGAAGCCGATTAGAATTATCCAAAAGATTGCCTTACTTTTTTTCTCGTATCTTGTAAAAGCCACAATCAGAGTAGTCCCAAAGATGAAATAGATGATGAAATGAAAAATTTTATCTTGCAACTCAAATGCTTTTGGAATGATTAAACCAGAAGGAATATGCGAGATTATAAAAATTACGATGGCAACAAATACAGAAGGAAAAATTAAGAGGAACTTTGTCGAAGACATAATCAAAGAACCTCTTTAAGGCAATCAATGATAGAGGAAGCCGATAAGGTTTCCATTCCATATTTTTCAGCATATTTGTCGCCTGCAAGTGAATGAACAAAGGCAGATAATGAAGATGCGGAAAGTGGTTCAAGTCCTCGAGCCAAAAAGCTTGCTATAATTCCAGTCAAAACATCACCGCTACCTCCAGTAGCTAAACCCGGATTGCCCGCAAGGTCGATATATGTTTGAGTTCCATTGGTTGTAATAGGGGGGACAAATTTAAGATGGACTATGCAATTTGATTTGTTTGCCCATTCTTTTGCGTAGTATAAATGATTTTTTTCTATAACTTGTCTTTCAATACCAGTTAAAATGGAAAATTCACCAGTATGTGGAGTAATAACTATATTTTTCGAAAGTTTTGTATCTTTGTCTAAAGATTTCAACCCGTCGGCATCGACAATTATTTTCTTTTTGTCTTTGTACTCGAGAATTATGTTCCGCACCAAATTTAAAGTTTCTGGATTGTCTGTTAAGCCCGGACCAATAGCAATGGAATCTGCTTTTTCCAATTCTACTCTTAAAATGTCCAAGGCGGAAAAGGCAATCGAACCTTCGTCGGTGCGAGGCAGAGGAAATCGAATTACTTCTGGGAAGATTGATGGATGAAATGTCGTAGTTGCAAGTATTGTCAAACCAGCACCAGATTTAACAGTTGCATTAGCAACAAGGGCAGCTGCCCCGGGATATCTTTCGGAGCCAGCTATGACAAGAACGCGACCATAGTCAAATTTGGAACTGATTCTTTCTCTTCGGGGAATTAAGTTCTTGATGTCTTCTTCTTCGAGTGAAAAAATTTGAGCTAAATTTTTCACAATAAATTCGGGGGCACCTAAATTAGCAAGATAAATTTTACCACAATAGTTTAAGCCATCGTTTAGAACTAAACCGGTTTTAATTGCAAACATTGTAATTGTTGCATTTGCTTTAAAGCAAAATTCGTTTGCAAAACCAGAAGAGGAATTTAAACCAGTAGGGCAATCTAATGCAATTTTCAGAACATTTACTTGACTAATTTTTTTAAGGATTTCGTATGCGATACCGTGAATATTTTCGCTTCCACCTATTCCAATAAGAGCATCTATTATGCAATCGGTTTTAAGCTCGAGAGAGTTTAAGTCGTTCGTCGTTTCCAATTTAACGATTGGAATCCCAATTTTTTGGGCTATTTGGAAATTTGTTCGAGTTTCTTCGCTCATTTTCTTTTCGTCCCCAACCCAAAAGATTTCGAGTGCATAATTTTCGAACAGATGGCGAGCTAAAGCAAAACCATCGCCACCATTATTACCAGAGCCACAGAAAAACGTTATTTTGGGGTTTTTCAAATTATTTTCTTTCAAAATTTTTTCAATAATCATTGCAGAAGAACGAGCAGCATTTTCCATCAGAATTGCTGAAGGTATCCCATAATCTACTATTGCATTTTGGTCAGCCAATTTCATCTCTTCTGGTGTTAATATGTATTTCATACAAATCTCCCTTTTAACTTAAATCTTGGGTTGAGCGAGAATCCTAATTAGATAAAAATTTTTTTATTTCACACATCAGCTTTTGTTCTAAATAAATAACAAAATCATAAAGTTGAAGTATAACATCAAGATAATATTGTATACCAATAATCAAGGATTTAGGATTATCTGATGTTAGAAAAAATAGATTAAACACTGTTGGTTAACTTCTAATAAATTCAAAATTATGAAAAATTGCACCTTTTTTTATTTTTTTATAGTTTTGTAAAAAGTTGCAAAAAAATTAGGTTGTTTATGATAATTCAACGATATTCTGTAAACCAATATCCAATACAAACGATTTTAACTTGGATTGATAGTGGTGAAATTGCAATACCAGAAATACAAAGACCTTTTGTTTGGGATTCAACAAAAGTAAGAAACTTTTTAGATTCTTTGTTCAATGGTTTTCCCGTTGGATATATAATCATTTGGAGGAATCCGGATGTAAAACTTAAGGATGGAACGACCTCATTTGGCAGAAGAATTGTAATTGATGGACAGCAAAGGATTAGTGCAATTTTAACTGCGGTTAGAGGTAAAGAAGTTCTCGATAGTGAGTACAATTTGAAAAGAATCAAAATTTCCTTCCATCCTATTAAAAGGATTTTTGAGGTTTGGAATTATGCTATAGCAAAAGATAAAAGTTGGTTTCAAGATATTTCCGAGGTTTTTTCTCCCGATTTTCAATTATTTGACACAGTAGAGGACTATCTTGAAAATAACGAGGGTTGCGACAGAAATTTTGTATATCAAAGCTTTGACCTTCTGAGAAGCATTTTAAATAATCCAATAGGGGTTATAGAGTTGAATTCCGATTTAGATATCGAGGTTGTAACTGAAATTTTTATTCGAATCAATGCTTCTGGTGTAATTCTAAGCCAGGCCGACTTCGCTATGTCGAAAATTGCAGTTAATGAAACTTATGGAGGAAGGCTATTGCGTAAAGCTATAGATTATTTTTCACATATGGCTGTTCATCCAGAATTTTATAACATAGTTGTTGAAAAAGACAAGGAATTCGTAGAAACTCATTACTTTAAGAAAATTAAGTGGCTAAAAAATGAACTGGATGACCTTTACGACCCAACATATTCCGACGTTCTTCGAGTTGCTTTTGTTTATAAGTTTAAAAGAGGGAAATTAAAGGACCTTGTTGCTCTTTTGTCGGGACGAAATTTTGAAACGAAAAAATACGAAGAAGAAATATCGGAGCAAGCTTTCAAACTTTTAGAAGAAGGAGTTTTGGAATTTATTAACGAAAGTAACTTTAAAAATCTATTGATGGTAATTCGTTCTGCAGGTTTTATCGATAAATACTTAATAAGAAGTCAAAACTCTTTAAATTTTGCATACATTTTGTATTTAGCCTTGAAAGATCTAAAATTTTCAATTTCGCAAATTGAGTCGTTAGTTTCCAAGTGGTTTGTGATGTCTGTTTTAACAGCCAGGTATACTGGTGGTTCTCCCGAGTCTGTAATGGATAATGATATATCAAAGATTTATGAAAATCCTTTGAACTATTTAGAAGATACTATTAAGGCTGAACTTACCGATGGGTTTTGGGAATATGCTTTACCACAACGATTGGAAAGCACTTACTTGGGTTCACCTGTTTTTAGCGTTTATCTTGCTGCACAAGTTAAAGCAAAGGATAAAGGATTTCTTTCCGGCAATATTCTTGTTTACGACCTGGTTTCTCAGAAGGGAGACCTGCACCACATTTTTCCAAAGGATTATTTGAAAAAATACGGTTATCAAAAAAAAGAATACAATCAACTTGCCAATTTTGTTATTACCCAAACGGAAATTAACCTCGCTATTGGGAGTAATCCACCGAAGACATATATGTCAAAGGTTCTTGACCAATGTAATGGAGGTAGAATTAAAGTTGGCAGTATTACTTCTTTGGAAGAACTTTATGAAAATTTGAAAATGAATTGTATTCCCGAAGATATATTCGAGATGGATGTTGAGAATTATTTTGAATTTCTTGAGAAAAGGAGAAAACTAATCGCTAAAAAAATCAGAAACTACTTTTCTTCTTTATAACTCTTTCTAATTATTTTGTTACGGTTACTGTTTCAAATTCTGGTGCGTTTTCAATAGTTTTCTTTACTGCACAGATATTTGCCGATTTTATCAATGCATCGTAATATTTTTCAGGAAAATCTTTTGGAACTCTAATTTCTAGTTTTACTTTTGATATTCTTCTTGCAACTGGGTCGTAAAATAACTCTTGGTTTATCTCTATATCTTCGTAAGGTATATTTCTGCTTTCACAGAATCCGACAATGTAAATTCCAGCACAAGTTCCTATCGAGGCAAGAAATAATTCAAAAGGTGCTGGGGCAGTTCCATCACCTCCGTCGCGAACGGGTTGGTCGGTGTGGACAACGAAACCGCTTGGAAGTATTGCATCGACTTTCTTGTTACCCGGAAAAACTATTTTAATGCCCATACCTTTTACTCCATTTTTGTTGATAAATTTGTAATTTGTTAAATTTTAAAAATTATATGACTACTTGGTAATATAATTATTTTATGAGAAGGAAACGAAAAAGAAAAAATAAAATTCGAAACATATTGTTTGGTGTTTTGATATTTTTCGTTGGATTTATTACAATCTTAGCATCGCTTTCAATTTACTTTATGAGTCAAAAGGTTAAAAGTAATGGCATTGTCCTTAGAATTCCGAATAATGCATCTACAAGGTTAGTTGTAGAAATATTAAATCGTGAAGGCTTTCTTCGCCCAAAGGAGTTTTTTCTTCCGTTGATGCGAGTTGGTTCTATTGTTTTGTCTCTTGAACCAAAGTCCGGAACTTATCGCTTCGAAGGAATTGTTAATAATTTTGATGTTTTAAATTCACTTTACACTGGTAGAAATCGCTGGCTGGTTTCCGTTACTTTCCCCGAGGGAATTACTTTAAAAGATTTCGCAAATATTGCACAAAGAAAGTTGGGAATAGATACTTCGAGCTTCCTTTCCGAAGCAAGAAAATTTGCGTTGGAGTTAAGTTTTCCTAACAAAAGCATCGAAGGCTATTTAATGCCAGAAACTTATAATTTTTTTTATGGTGTTAGTGCTCGGGAAATTATTGAAAAACTTGTTAACACGCAGACAAGGGTTTGGAACTCAAATTTCGATTCTATTGCTCGAAAGAAGGGGTTAAGTCGTCATTTTGTAACAACCCTTGCTTCAATTATTGAGTTAGAAAGTCCTTTAGTTGAAGAGAGGAAAAGGATAAGTGGTGTTTTTTACAATAGATTGCACAGAAAAATGAGACTAGAATCGGACCCCACGGTTCAATATGCACTTAATTCGAAAAGGAGGCTAAGATTGCTTGACCTTCAAGTAAAAAGTGAATTTAATACATACAGAGTCGAAGGTTTGCCGCCGGGACCAATTTGTTCGCCAAGTGTTAATTCGATTGAATCCGCATTATTTCCAGAAGAGCATGATTATCTTTTTTTTGTATCTGTTGGGGATGGAAGCGGTCGGCACTTCTTTTCTAAAACCTACAAGGAGCATTTGAAAAATAAAAAGATTTATAAGCGAAATCTAAAGAAAAAGATTGCCTCGTCCGATTAAGTCCTTTGGGTCGAAAATTTTTTTGATTCTTTTCATTTCTTCCACTATCCTTTTTCCATACATTTTTTCGAGATACTTTTTTTTAAGTTTTCCAGTTCCGTGTTCTGCTGAATATGTACCGCCAATATTAATTGCTTTTTCTATATGTTCATCGTAGATTTGCTTTGCTAATGTATTTTCGAGTTCGGTTTCTGGAATAATATTTAAATGTATATGCGAGTTTCCGAAATGTCCCCAAATGAAATATTGCAAGTTCGAGGATTCAAGTCTGTCGAGAATTTCGAAGTAGAAGTTACGAAAATATTGATTAGGAACTGAAACATCTGAACCAATTTTGCTGAATTTACTTTTAGCTACAATTTCGAAAACTTTTAATGGTATTTTATGTCGAAATTCTCTTAATCTATTGTGTTCTTTTTCAGTTAGGGCAACCCAAGTTGAATCCGAAAGTTTTGTAAATTCAGAAATATTTTCGAGCCATAGATTTAGTATTTCTTGTTCCTGTTCTACTTTATATTCTTGTTCGACCCAGATTGCGCAAGCGATATTATTAAGGATTTGTGGATAATCGTTTCGCAAAAGGCTGAGAGAATTTTTATCGAAGAATTCGATTAAACGAGCAGAAATTCCGATATTCTTCTGACTAGCTTGGAACGATTTAATGCTTTCTGTTCTTGTTGCTGAAATGAAATCGAAAGCACGGTTTAGGTCATCAAAGAAAATTATTAATCCGATAACAGATTCTGGTTTGGAATAAATTTTAAGTTTAGTGGCGACAATGATGCCTAATGTTCCTTCGCTTCCGATAAAAATGTCGAGAAAGTCCATTCCGGGGAAAAGGTAATAACCAGCTGTGTTTTTATCGATTTTTGGATAAGGAATTTTAGGGATTGGAAATTCAATTTTTGTTTGGTTCGGAGTAAGTAATGAGAACTTAGAGGTTACTTTGTAATTGTTATCTCGTTTAAGATTAAGTAACTCACCATTAGGAAGAACTACACTTAGTTCAAGCACAAAATTTCTAATAGTACCATATTTAAAGGTGCGTGAACCAGATGCATTACAAGCCAGATTACCACCTATAAAACTGTTTTTTTCGGTAGGGTTTGGCGGTAGAAATAAGTTAAACTCTGAAAGAGAGTCTTCCAAATTTTGATATGTGCATCCACATTGAAGAAAGACCCATTTTTCTTCTGGATTAATATCAATTACTTTGTCCAATTTTTCCATCGATATGACAACACCTTCGAAGGGTACTCGCCCGCCAACCAAACCTGTTCCTCCCCCAGAAATTGTGTAGGGAGTGTTATTGTGATAAAGCTCATTAATGCAGTTTGATAACTCCTCTAAATTTTCTGGAATATAAACTTTTTCGCAATTACCAAACAAGTTTGAGGCATCTGTTAAGTATGCTTGTATCTCTTCTGGATTGTATTTGATTATCAAATTACCTTCCCCCGGAAATAGATAATCGAATATCGAGACCGACTTGGAAATTGCTGAATCCAGGCGACGAGGCGCCTTCTGTAAGAGTTCCTTCGTAGCGCATAAAGAATGAGGCTGAAAGTCGATTGCTTATTGAATATCTTGCGCGTGGTTCGAAAATTATTTGGGTGTTCCCATCTAAGGTTCTACCTTTTTCGTCCGTATAATTTAAAACATCGTAGGTGGCTCTGCGATTAATTCTTAACGACGAAAGTAGGCTGAATTCTAAATCGTTTTTTAGAACTAGATTAAGAAAAGGAAATTCGAAACCGCGAAGAGTATAACTACCTTGTGCTTGAAATTCGTCGGTAGTTTGCCTTACGATTGTTGAGCGTGCAGTCGAGTTAACTTGAAAAGTAGTTGTTGTGCTGTATCGTACACTTGTGGTGAAAACTCCTTTGTATTTATTTTCGTCGAAAGAAATTGAAATACCAATTAATGGTTGAAAACCATATTGAACGGATTGCCCCTGAATTGTTTTGCCATTATCATTTAAAAGAGCATTTTCTTGATATTTGGAACTATAAATGTGCTCTATAAGAATTCTTTTCGGGGCAATAGGTTTAAGTAGGTCCCATTTTTCTAATCCTTCCCAACGAAATGCCCAATTTATTGCTGGTAGAAATTTCCCTACTTCACCACGAAAGATGCTGAAAGCTTCTAAACCTTTATGGAATGCATCTGTTAACGCTTGAAGCAAAAGTTGATTCTTCCGAATTGTATCGAGGTTAGTAGCTAGGATTTTTTCTTTTTCTTTGTTATATAACCTTATTACATTTTCAATATTATTATTGAAGATATTCAAATAAAATATTGTGGGTAAAGTCAAATAGGTTCGACTTAGCGACTGCGTCGAAATAACATTTGTAAATGTTGGTATCCCAAGCGAGTCGGTTACGACCGTCTGGTTTTTGTTGAACGCAAGTTCGGAACGCCAATTTAAATCCAAGTTTGCTCCTTGCCAAAGTCTTCGGGTCGTTCTTATTTCGAATGTCGTTCGTTGGTTAAAATTTTCTTGCAAAATTGCATTTTCTGGTCGGCGTCCAGGGCTCGTTTTAAACCCAAAGTAAGGAAAATTCGAAGAAGGGACAATTTTGAAGCTTCCGTGTGGACTACCAACAAGTCCAAGTTGGTATGCAAAACTTGGACCGAAGTGCTCTTCACTCTCGCGAAATATAAAACCGCGAGACCAGAAGTTATCGAAACCTGTTCCACCAAAAACACCCGGGTTGTTCGATGAATTTGTTTGATTGAATATGAAATCTACTTTTTCGAAATCAACGAAGATGGTTTTCAGTGTGGAAAGTAAACCTTCCCAAAATGTTCGAGGGGTTGTATCTGGGGTTGTTGTAGGACGATGGAATGTCCCCGCTGGACTTGTGGTAATTCCCAAAGCATCTTCGAGTAGGTTTTTGTAACGTAAACTGAGATTATATCGTATAGAACTATTCCAAGATGCACTTTTAACGATGTTTGTAATTCGTGGGTCGGGTTGAAGTGGGTCGTTCCAAGAATATGTAACTTGGTAACTTCCCGTGTTATCGAAGTAGCGTGAGAATTTTCCGAGTGGTGGTCGGGGGCGGAAGTTAATTGAAACTGTTTGAGTATGGATATTGTTGGAGCCAAGGTTTAGTAGGTGGCCATTTCTGAAGAACATCATTTTCAGTATTTGACTGCTACTTCTTTGCCTTCCATATTCATCGATTTCAAATGGAACAAGGGTACTTGTAGTGCTAAAAGAATAGTCTATAATTGGACTCAAAAGACCGTTTTCAGATAGTTTCCAAGAAAATTGTGCATTTCTCACAGCGGAAAAATTTCTAATAACTGGGCTTGGAAAATCGAGAAATCGAGACTGTTCAGTTTGTCGCCGTCTCATCATATTCAAACCAAGACTAATGTTGTTAGGAAGGAGATTGATTTTCCAATCCGTATAAATTGAAAAGAAGCCAGCTTTTACAAAAGATAATGGCCGAAACGCAAGAATTTCGGGTATTGAGTTTGAATATTGTAGGGTTAAGTTCCAAATCCAATTAAATCTTTGTACATAAATCGGCGAGCGTTCATATTCTTGTGAATACGAGTAACCAATTGCTACTTTATTGAAAGTTTCGTTAATCAACCAATGTTCTATTGGTAACCCCAATCTCATTCCAGTTATTGCCCAACTGTCTTGTATTCTTAACGTTTGCGATTTGAGTATGACTTCATCTCGAATCTTTTTTGCTTCTGCGTCTGTTGCACCAGATTCAAGTGCACTTCTTTTTGCTGCGTCGGCAGCGTCGAGCAAATTAATATCGTTATTAGCTACAAACTCTGGATTTTCGAATTGCTCGCTGTGGGTAAAAGTGAATGGGATTTTAAATTTTTGTAAAAATTTTGGTAAAAGCTTTTCCAAACTTGCAAGGGTGTTGATAGAATAATTTGATGATGTAATTCGATTTCCAAATCTTTCTTCTAATCTGTGGAAATTTGGTCGAGAATGATTGAAAGATGTATTAATTGTGGCAAAATCTGCTAATTTTAGCTCGGAAGAAGCAATAGCTGACCAATCATTTCGGTTTTCGGGTGAAATTAGTCTTAATTCATTAATCCACATAGTTGTTGTTAGTTCATTTGGATATCGTTCGTTTGGGTTAGCAATACCGAAGCCGAAAAAGAGAACTCTCGTTAGAATGGGATTCCCTCTTATTACGTAAAGAGCAAGTGGGTTGTTTGCAACAGGAAAAACTTGCCTTTCGTAAATTCTTGTGCTGTCCCGTATTTGCTTTATGCTGGTTAAATCGCTCAAGTTTATTTCGATGTCTTGCCAGCCTCGGAGCAATGGTACACGATATTCGTAGTAGTTTAAAGAATCAATACCGAAGCGAATAAAAGCGTAAGCAGGTGGGATTACCCCGGGAACGATATTTTCGGGCATTGTTCCATCGCCGTGAACAAAAAATTTCAGTTTTTTGTAATAGAATATATCTAAATTTCTAAAATATCGGACTGCAAGTCGTTCTTCGCCGTATCGAAGGTTTCTTACAGAAATTGAAAGCGATTGTTCATTCATTCTAATTATTCGAGTTGGGTCGGGATTGTCCAGTCTCCTCGGTGCTTGAACTCCGGGTGGCATAGTATAGAAATCGGGAGCGTACTTGTTTTCTTCGAGATTTACAAAAGCTACTTGTAGCACACTGTCGTTAGGGTTTACGTTACTTTGGATATTATTGCTCCTTTGCCAATGTGCACCGACAAGTCTCCATTCAACAATAGCAAGTTTAATGTGTCCACCTTTGAACCAAACTCTTGAATATTGAATATTTGCAAAAGTTGGATTACCAACTATTCGGTTAGGCTTTCGTACAGGTATTCTATACAGTAACCAGCCCTTTTCTGGATTACCACCAACTATCTGTGGATTCGTGTTTTGGTCTGGGTTAAGTTGTATTTCATAAAGAAAATAGTCGTTTGCTAAGGAAATTGTTTGTCCGTTATTTCGATTTAATACTTCAAGGTCTGGGTATTGCCCCATTTCTGATATTGCGTTACCTTCGTAGTTGTTAAATTGGATGAAATCTGATGGTTGCCGAGTAGCATCGTCTTTTCCGAAGTCAAATTTAAAATTATCGCGTGCTGGGTCCTTTTCAAGATTGAGTGGATATGGATAAACAATTTTTTCCTTATCATCATTTAACGCGTCGATACCAACATCTTCGTCTATGTCAATTATACCGTTAGGCATTGGACTTGCTTTCGTTATGCCATCTTCTGTGTCGAGTCGTTGATTTGGAATAATATCTTCGCTAATTTGACCCAATTCCAAGAACATTTTTGTTTTGCCCGGTTCGTACGATTCAATTTTCATCATTATTTCGATAAATTCTATGTTTTCATTGTCGAAGTTCGTATTGAAAGTCGAAATAAGTTTGGTCATTCCTCCCCAAATTCTTTCTCGGTTGAATGGGTCGTTGGCAAAAATGTTAGTTGAATCAAAAAGTGGATTTAGCGGGTCTAAATACTCTGGATTTTTATTATAAATCCCTCTGTAAAGTGGGTCGAAATCAATAAATAGAGCTGAAAGATTTGCTTGGCCCGGAATGTAGTCCCTATTTGGATAGACATCTCTTATGGGAATTCTTGGGAGGGCATATTGCCACCAAAATAATCGGCCACGATATTTAGCACGTGTGCTATCGTCTGGTCCGATGGATTCATCTTGTGGTGGGCTACTATGTGTCCATAGGGAAGGTGTTAAGCTCAACGAGATATATCGCTGTGCGCCTTCGAAATCGTCGATATAAACAACTGGTTCATTTCTATCGCTGATGACATCGGACCTACGACGATTGGGGTTAGGTGAAATCATAGCCCATTCGCCCCGAATGTTAAATGATGAATTGGCTTTGGTATCGTGAAATGGAAGTAAATCTACAATTTTAGTGAGCCAAGGTAAATCCAAATTCATTTTTGCGTCGAATCCAAACATTGCATTACTAACTGGTTCATCCCCTAAACGAACACGGTCAGTAACTAAGGATTGTTGGTAATACATCGAAGTAAAACCAATGCTTGCGTCGCTACTTCGCGTTTTAAAAAGTTGATAATCGGCTCGTAAACCTAAAAGTGTTTTTGTAGTAATGCTAAAAATATCTTGCTGTTCGTATTCGATTTTAAGATTAGCATTTGGAAGCGAAGCTCTTGGATTTCGAAGAGTTAATGTTCCAGAATAATAGTCTATTATGTAATCGTCGTATTCTCGAAGTGGGACTCCGTCGAGAGTAACTCTTACACTATTTGGGCTCAAGTTGAAAGCCCCAAGCGATATTCTATCTGTTAAGCGACCAGAAACTTCTCCAGAAATTAGAAATCTATCCCGAGCAGTGTTTCGTCTTGCTGTTTCGTATGTTGTGTCGTAAACTTCGCCATAAACATATTGTTCAGCTAGTTGGGGTGTTCCAACTCGTTCGAAATAACTTCGAATACCTTCGCGGAATGGTTCCAAGCTCGGGAAAGTAATTTCTCCGTAAATAGGATTGAAGAAAGGAGGCCTTAAATCGAATTGTCCATCGCTCGGTGGTGCACCTGTTGAATTGTTAACTTGGTCGACTTGAAGTATAGTAACAAGTTTGTCGGGGACACCTGGCAGAACATCCGAAGAATCATTGTTTTGATTGATATACCACAGATTAATTTTGGTTTCGTTGACCGAAACATTTGTAGCGTTTATTTGGTAAATGTTTTTCATCTGCCGAGCCCAAAGCGATTTGTAAGCTGGGAGCAGATTGGGGCGAAAAATTAATTTCAAAATTAGAGTATCTCTTTCGCTTTGAATCGTAGAAAGTGTGCCATAGTAAAGGTCGTCGGTCGAATCTGGTGTGGGACCTTCGATTCGATAGGCAACTGCATAATAGCGGTCTTGTCGCATACTAAGAATTGAAAGAGTACCAAGATTGTAATCAATTTTATATCGAGTTGAATCCAATCGCATAAAAGTCCCACGTTCTACTACGCCAGTTTGTATTGGAGTGAATTTAAGCTGTGGGTCGTAAAGTTCATTTTGTCGCATTCTTTTGGGTTCCAAGTCGGCAAAAGCGACTGCGTTGCCTCCGTAAGCATTATCCCGAACATCTGTTGTTGATTCGTATACTTCAAGTTCCTTTACTCTGTAATAAGATGATGATACTGGAATGACGGGTGTGGAATTTTTAAAATATTCTCTATAAATGCTTCGATAGGCTGTATCGAGGAAGAAATGATTTTTTGCGTAGTCATAAGCACGGAGAGCAAAATATTGTTTGCTCGTTCCACCACGAACATCGACGAAACGACGCTCTCCACGTTTTTGTGATGCGATAGTTTTGAGGAATAAAGGTCCAAATTGGAAATCGGCACGAACCCCGAAAAGTGATTGTCCACCTCCAATTAAGGTTGAAGGTATGGGCATAGTAACGTTACCGACTTCCAAAAGCTTTATAATATCGTCGTCTTCGCCTTGGTATCCAATTTTAAACTTATTGTCGAAATCAAGTTGTCTTCTTGTGTTCCAATCTGTACCTATGGCAAGTTTGTCCCCAATCTTTCCAGTTACATTTACCCGTATGTCTTGGCTGAACATAGGGGAAGATTGTGTTTGACCAAAAGCAGAAGTGCTTCCAAGATTTTGAATATCCCATCGCCAACCTAACCGAATGTTGACTTCTCCATTTACATTCAGACTTATTTCGGGCTTCCCAAATATCGTGATTAAAGGGTTCGATGGTATTGGAATAGTCAGACCAGTTGCTTGGCTGAGTATTCTGGCAATATCACCCCCACTTAAAGCTACCTTTAAATCGTATGAGTTCGAAAGTGAATCCCAAATTTCTTTCTGAATAGCTTCTTTCCGTATAACAAGGTAATCTTCAAGGTCTAATGTATAGTCGTAAGTAATGGGGTCGTTCCAAAATGCATATCTAAAATGCAGTTTGGAAACATCTGGGTCGATATCGAAGTATTTAAACATTCCCTCGTGAATATACTTAAAACGAGGGTTATCCATATCTGGATAACGATATAAATTATTTATCAAGAATAATCTTTTACTTGGGATTTTTGATTTGGCAAACTCAGGAACTTTTAGATTTAATAAAGATGTATCTAATTCTTGACCTTTGGCAAATTGATTTAAGGAAAAGAAAAAGAGGAAAAAAAATAGAATATAGAAATCTTTAAATTTAATTGACCTTCGATACACTTTCATTCCCAAAGACTAAACCTCATTAGACTTTCGGCAAATACTAATTTAATCAATGAATTAAAAAATTAATCGTAAAATTGTAAAAGTGTATCAAAGGCTCAATAAATCATTCAAATTTGTTTAACATCGAAATCAAAATTATTATTTTTATTTATGTTATACAAAACTGCTATCTTAAGAAATTAAAATCGAATTAGATAACGAAAATTTTTGGTTTTTAGTGAAAATTTCATTTACTGTCTCTTAAAATTTTTTGATAGATTTTACTACTTCGTTTAGAAATTTGGGTCTTTAATATTGCGACGAGGTCTATATAAATTGATGAAGATAAGTTAATCGGAATTTGGCGTGAAAAGATGGTTTTGATAATTAACGACTGCAAGCTTTTTACCCATTTTATGAATCGTAAATCCTTCTTTTTCGAGTTTTAATTTTTGGAACTCTAGTCCGCCCGGAAATTTATCGTTTAAAATTCCATTTGGCATTAAAACTCGCCAAAATGGTATTTGATTAAAGTTCTCTGGCTCTTCGACCGACGCACGGGCTAAAAGGGAAACAAAAATACCCGTTGTCAAAGGGCAAGCAATTTCTGTTTCGTATTTTTTGGCTAAAAATTGGCGAATAGTTGGCAAAGTTACAACTTTACCGTAGGGAATTTTATCTACGAAATTGTAGATATCGCGGGGGTGAGGAACAACCATAGTTTTGCCTCCCCATTTCTTAGCAGACTCTTCGCTAAGTTCGACTATTTTAGGTAGACCTTCCTTATCTAAAAGTTTGGCTTTCCAAGATTTTTTCATAAAAATTAGGAAAGTTTTTGTCGGATTTTCTTTTCGGTCATCCCACGAAGGTAATAAAGACGTGCGCGCCGAACTTTACTGGATTGAACAATAGAAATACTTTGTATCATAGGGGAATAAAGGGGAAAAATCCTCTCTACGCCTATCCCGTTGGATACTTTTCTAACACAAAATGTTTGGTTGGGTCCAGTTCCCCGCCTGTAAAGGACAATTCCTTTAAAGTTCTGAATCCGTTCTTTTTCGCCTTCGACAACACGCACAGCAACATTTACAATATCTCCAGCTTTAAAATCGGGTAAATTGGAATAGTTTTCTTTAATTTGCTCTTTTTTGATTTGTTCAGCTTTCTCGCTAATGAAATTTTGGGCAAACAAAAATTTATTCATCTTTTCCTCGAGCCTTATAAAAAAGAGTTACAAAATTACAAATAAATTTTTTAAAATAGAAATTTGGTTATAAAACGAAATTTATGTAATTTTGTATTGAACTTTCAATACAGGGATGTAGCCAAGCGGTAAGGCATCGGCCTTTGGAGCCGACATTCGCAGGTTCGAATCCTGCCATCCCTGCTATTTTTTTGCCTTTTTTATGCTCGATTTTAAAATTATTTCGGGTCGTGCGAATAGGGAAATAGCTCAGAAAATTGCTGAATACATTGGTATTCAACTTACACCAGTGACCATTAAGAATTTCAGCGATGGTGAAATTTGGGTCAAATACGAGGAAAATATCCGAGGTGTCGACTTATTCATTGTCCAATCTACCTTTGCTCCCGCAGATAATCTATTGGAACTTCTCTTGCTTATTGATGCAGCAAAACGAGCTTCCGCCCGAAGGGTTACAGCAGTTATTCCTTATTTTGCCTACGCTCGTCAGGATAGAAAAGACCAACCGAGAGTTTCAATAAGTGCCAAACTTGTTGCAAATTTAATAACACGCGCTGGGGCCGACAGAGTCATTACGATAGACCTTCATAGTTCGCAGATTCAAGGATTTTTCGACATTCCATTGGACCATCTTTACGCTTCGCCAGTGCTAATCAAAAAGATTCTCCAACTAAACTTGGGAAATTTTGTTGTTTCTGCCCCCGACTTTGGTGGTGTAAGAACAGCCCGCGCTTATGCTAAAAGACTTGATGCAGATTTGGTTTTAGTAGATAAACGACGCTCCGAACACAATCAGGCTGAGATTGTTAATTTAATTGGCGACCCAAAGGGCAAAAATGTGGTTATCGTCGATGATCTAATAGATACTGCTACAACGTTTACTCAATGTGCAGAAGTTTTGAAGGAAAATGGTGCTCTCGATATTTATGGAGTTTGTGTTCATCCAGTGTTTTCTGGTAATGCCCTCGAAAAAATCAATAATTCTCAAGCGATAAAATATCTTTACATTACCGATACCATTCCTTTTAAAGGTAAATCCAACAAGATAGAAATCGTATCTGTTGCTGAACTATTTGCCGAGGCAATAATAAGAACCTATGATAATCGTTCTATAAGTTCTTTATTTGAAATTGAAAGATAAACTTGTGTAAGGTGTTAAAATGGGTGAAGTAATTTTAAATGTAAAAAGGAGATTAGTAGGCAAGAGCTCTGCAAAGCATTTGCGTGAAAAAGGTTTAGTACCAGGTATTTTTTATGCAAAAGGTTTAAATCCTATACCAATTCAAGTTGAATTGAAACCTTTAAAACCTTTAGTTCATACAACTGAAACAAAGATAATTTCATTGAGAATTGAAGGTGAAGATGCAGAATTTAAATGCATTTTGAAGGATGTTCAAATAGACCCTATTAAAGACACTATTTCCCATTTCGATTTGTTTGGCATAGCAGAAGGAACTAAACTAACAGTTGAGGTACCAATAGTTTTGAAAGGTTTTGCTGTTGGGGTAAGGGAAGGTGGTACCTTGCAACAAAATCTTTCAAAAGTCAAAATAAAGTGTTTGCCCGATAAAATACCTACGCATTTCGAGATTGATATTTCAAATTTAAAAATTGGTCGTGCAATTCACATCAGCGATATACACGCCGAAGGAATTGAATTCGAGCTATCGCCAGAAACCGTAATTGTTGCTTGCTTAGCTCCAAGAATAACTGCCAAAAAGTAAGTGATTTGTTCCAATTTTTATCTAAATCGCACTTTTTGTTTTGGTTCGACTTTTCTTCGAGGTTCCAAAGATTTTAATTAATATTTTCCTTTAGCAAAGAACGATAATTGGTTTTAAATATCCTTCCCTTGTTTAAAATGTATAATAAGTTAGAATTCTCCAATAAATCTCTCTTTTCAAGAAAAGTTAATATACTGTTCGAGACCTTTTGAGTGTTTAGTGATTTATAAATTTCTCATAAAAATATCTTATACATTGGAGAAACTGCATAATTTTGTAAGCTAATTTTAATTATTTTATTCTGTGAGTACAAAAATTTCTCTGTCGGTTGCATTAGTAGCCTATAACGAAGAGGAGAATATAGCAAGGACACTTAGCGCTATTTCGGGGTTTGCCGAAGAAATTGTGGTTGTAGATTCATTTTCAGTAGATAAGACCGTCGAAATTGCTAAAGACTTTGGGGCGAAGGTTTTCCAAGAAGAATGGAAAGGCTTTGTTGAGCAGAAAAATTCTGCTCTAAAAAAATGCACTCATAATTGGATATTGTTTCTCGATTGTGATGAGGTTGTTACAGTAAGTTTAGCAGAAGAAATTGTCTCTGCTGTTTATGAGAATATCAAATATGCTTATCTGTTGGATAGGAGGACGGTTTATCTTGGTAAAGAATTGAGATATTCTTGGCGTCCAGATTGGAAATTAAGATTGGTGCGAAAGGATTGCAATCCACGATGGGTTGGAAATTATCTTCACGAAGGTTTAATAGCCGATTGCCCACAAAAGAAACTAAAAGGGAAATTACTTCATTATCCCTTTAAGAATTTGGAACATCATTACGAAAAAACATTATTTTATTCTAAAACCTCTGCAAAAGTATATTTTCAAAGTGGGAGAAAATTTAGTTTTTTCAAGCTCTTCTTTAGCCCTATTTTTGCCTTTGTCAAATTGTACTTTATCAATCTTGGATTTCTCGATGGTGTTCGTGGGTTATTTGCTGGGGTTAGTGCTTTCGTATCTTCATTCTTGAAATATTCTTTCCTTTGGGAAAAGAATTATGAGCGGAAACTTAATGAGAAAAATAAGCGAAGCTATTAAATTCATTGTCTATTTATTCTTTGGTTTCCTCTTCAAAAATCGACCGATAAAATATCCATTAAATCCTAAAAATATAGAAAAGGTTCTTGTGTTTCGATACGATAAGATTGGAGATATGGTAGTTTCGCAACCAAGTTTTGCTATGTTGAGAGATATTTTGCCCGAGACTTACATTTGCGTTCTTTCATCTCCAACTAACGCTTTTCTTTTAGAAAATTTTTGTTTAATTGACCATCAAATAGTCTTGCCTAAAAGTTTTATGGGGAAGTTAAGAACTATTTTAAATTTAAGAAAGGAAAAATTCGATTTAATAATAAATTTTGTCTTTTATCGAACTACCAAAGCTGGATTGTTGGCTAATTTGATAAATCATAAGGCTGTAAAGGTAAATTTGGCACACGAAAAAAGATATAATTTATACTCGAAATTGTTTAATATCCAGCTTCACCACGAACTCCACGGGAAAGTCCCAATGAGCGAATTCCTTTGTTACTATATTGGATTACTTTTCGGGAAAAATTTCGACTATGAATATTTATCAAAGTATTCAATTCCTGTTCCAGAAGATTTTAGGAAAAGAGCAATAATATTTCGAAACGAAATTCCTTCGGAAAAAGTTCTATTGGTCAATATCTCGGCTGGAAAGCAATGGTCGGTTTTGAATTATATTCGGCTTGTTGAACTGATAAAATCAAAAATTCCGAGCCTTGGGATTATATTTGTTGGTCATCCTAAAGATTACAAAAAAATAAAAACAATTTCTAAGTTCTCGTCTGGTATTTTTACTTTGCCAGAAAAAACAACAATTTATGATGTGATTGCACTTGTCCATATAGTGGATTTTGTTTTCACCCCAGATACATCGGTAGTTCATTTTGCAAATGTTTTCCGAAAACCAATGGTGTTGTTGTATTCAAGAACTGGTTCAAATATTAACGAATGGTTGCCAAATAATGTTGAATATAAATTATTAATTTCGAAGAACTTGAAAAATTTCGATGATATAACTCCTGAAATCGTTCTACAAAATCTTCTAGAAATAATGGAGTTACGGAAGGAAAATAGTTCCAACTATATGTAGTTTTGTCAATAATGAATTAATTAGCTGAAATTGGTAATTTTGTAGAATTTATAAGTTAGCTTGATGAAAAATATTAGAAATTTTTGCATTATTGCTCATATAGACCACGGCAAATCTACGCTTGCCGATAGACTTCTTGAAAAGACCGGTCGTGTCAGCCCGAGAGAAATGGTTTACGACCAAATTTTGGATGATAACCCTTTAGAACAAGAGAGGGGAATTACGATAAAGTTGCACGCAATACAGATGGAATACAAAGCCTCCGACGGTAATCAGTATATATTAAATTTAATCGATACTCCGGGCCACGTTGATTTTTCATACGAGGTATCTCGGTCTCTTGCTGCTGGGGAAGGAGCCCTACTTGTTGTTGATGCAACCCAAGGGGTCGAAGCTCAAACGATTAGTAACTTGTATATGGCAATAGAGTCGGATATAGAGATTATCCCAATCATAAATAAGATTGACTTGCCAAGTTCACAAACAAACTTAGAGAATGTTGTAAATCAGATAGTCGATTTAATTGGTTGCCGCCGGGATGAAATACTTTTCTGTTCAGCGAAGTTGGGAATTGGTATTGATGAAATATTAGAAGCGATTGTACAACGGATACCTCCTCCGAAAGGAGATGTTAATTTACCGCTCCGTGCATTAATTTACGACTCCTTATTTGACAATTATCGTGGGGTTGTGGTTAATGTTAGGATTTTCGATGGAGTGCTGAGAGAAGGAGATAAAATTTTACTTATGGCAACGGGGCAAACGTATGAAGTCGAAGAGGTTGGCGTATTGTACTTAAAGCGTCACCGAACTGGTATACTCGAAGCTGGAAATGTAGGCTACTTGATAGCAAATATTCGAAATTTACACGACACAAAGGTTGGAGATACAATAACGCATTTGGATAAGCCTTGCTCGGAGCCGATAGCTGGATTTCGTATTGTAAAGCCAATGGTGTTCAGTGGGGTTTACCCAGCCGACCCAGATGACTTCGAAAATCTTAGGGACGCACTTGCTAAATTGTCGTTGAATGATGCTGCAATTACTTACGAGCCTGAAACATCTTCTGCATTAGGTTTTGGCTTCCGCTGTGGATTCCTTGGTCTTCTCCATATGGAAATTTTCCAAGAAAGGCTTGAAAGAGAATTTCATCAAAATATTGTTACAACTGTCCCGAACGTTCGTTATAAAGTGATTAAAACAAATGGAGAAGAAGTCTTTATTGAAAATCCAGTGCAATTGCCCCCACCTGTTCAAATTCGCGAGATACAAGAACCTTTTGTCAAGGCACAAATAATCACGCCCGATGAATATGTCGGCTCGATAATGCAGTTATGTATGGAACGTAGAGGGCGACATCTTAATACAACTTACCTTTCGCAAACGAGGGTCGATTTAGAATTTGAATTACCTCTCGCCGAAGTAATTTTCGATTTCTTCGACAAGCTCAAGTCTGTTTCTAAAGGTTATGCGTCCTTGGATTATGAATTTAGCGAGTATCGAACAGAAGATTTGGTAAAGTTGGATATTCTACTTAATGGCGAGCCAGTCGATGCTCTTTCGACAATCGTTCATAGAACAAAAGCTTATCGATGGGGACAAAAAATCTGTTCAAAATTAAGGGAAATTATACCAAGACACCTTTTTGAAGTTGTTATCCAAGCAGCTATTGGTTCGAAAGTTATTGCAAGGTCCTCAATTAAGCCTTTACGAAAAAACGTCTTAGCAAAATGTTATGGTGGTGATGTTACTCGTAAACGTAAATTACTGGAAAAACAGAAAGAAGGTAAAAAGCGTATGAAACAAGTTGGACGAGTAGAAGTGCCTCAAGAGGCATTTCTTGCTGTGCTTACTATTGGCGAAAATGATTAATTTTGTATTTTTTATATGGAAAAGCAAGGTAAAACAAAAGTTAACGTAAAGGATAATTTTTTCAAGCAACTTTGGCATTGGTATAAAGAAAGAAGAAGGATTGCCAAGGAAAAGAGAAAGAAACCAAAAACCTTTGGCGAAGCTGTTCTATCTTGGGTGAAAACAATTCTTGGAGCTTTGATTATTGTTATGTTCATAAATGGTCTTTTAGTTGCTTCGTTTGTTGTACCAACCGGTTCTATGGAAAACACTGTAATGACTGGCGATTTCCTCTTTGTTAATAAATTTATTTACGGGCCAACCACTCCCCAGATAATACCTTTTCTTAATATTCCTTTACCATACATAAAATTCCCGGGAATAAAAGAACCCGAGCGCGGCGACGTAATTGTTTTTGTTTACCCCGGGGACCGTGATGAAATTAAACCGAGAGAATTTCAATATTACTTGAAAAGGTGTGTAGCAATTGCTGGCGATACAATACAAATAGTTAACAAGAAAATTTTTGTAAATGGGGTGGAGCGACCTTTACCTTCTACTGGTAAATTAGACCCAAGCGAACCGCTTTCACCTTTTAATAAGTGGGAAACCTTCCCTCCCGGACGTGGCTTTACCAGAGACAATTATGGACCTCTACGCGTGCCCAAAGCGGGCGATACAATCTACATTAATTCGAAAAATTGGAGAGAGTGGGAATACTTTATTAAGAAAGAAAATCAGGATGTGTATTTCGATGGCGTTAACTTAATAGTCGACGGTAAGCCCAGTAATTATTACATTGTTAAGCGGGATTATTGTTTTGCAATGGGTGATAACCAAGACCACAGTTCCGATAGTAGATATTGGGGTTTTGTTCCTTATGAAAATGTAGTTGGTGCGCCATTATTTATTTATATGTCTTGGGATACTGATATTCCGTTGTTTAACATTGTCGATAAAGTTCGCTCTATTCGCTGGGGAAGAATTTTTTCCACCATAAAGTAGTTAATTTTTGTTCGAAATTTATAACTAACATATTTGAAAATTTTATGGAAATTAATTTATCTACAAAGCTAAAAGAAAACGACCTTTTCTATAAGTGCTACGCATTTACTCGCGCCGACGAAGTGAAAAGAATGGGCCTTTATCCTTATTTTCACCCAATAGAAGAAAATGAAGGTCCCGTGGTTCAAATCGATGGTCGAAAAATTATTATGGCGGGTTCGAATAATTATCTTGGACTGACAGCCCACCCAAAAGTGAAAGAAGCGGCAATAAAAGCAATTCAAAAATATGGGACTGGTTGTTCGGGTTCCCGCTATCTCACTGGAACTTTGGATTTACATATTCAATTGGAAGAGCGTCTTGCTAAATTCCTAAATTACGAGGCTTGCCTTTTGTTTTCTACTGGATTCCAAACTAATTTGGGGGTCATTTCAACCTTGGTTCAAAAGGGTGATTATGTAATATCCGACAAGGAAAATCACGCGAGTATTGTTGCTGGCTGTCTTCTTGCAAAAGGTGGATATGCTGAATTTTTAAGATATCGTCATAGCGACTTCGAGGATTTAGACCGTGTTCTTTCTTCTTTACCAGAGGACGTAAATAAACTTGTGGTTACAGATGGTGTCTTCTCTGTAACTGGTGAAGTTGTTGAACTTCCACCTCTTCTCGAGATTGCAAAAAAATATAATGCACGGGTTCTTGTTGACGATGCTCACGCCATTGGCGTTATAGGTCCCGGAGGCAAAGGAACTGCTCATTATTGGAACTGTGTTGAAGATACAGACTTGACAATGTCAACTTTTTCTAAAACATTTGCTGCTCTTGGTGGTTTTGTTTGTGGACCAGAAAGAGTTGTTAATTATCTGAAACATCATTCTCCAGCGATTATTTTCAGTGCAAGTCCAACTCCTGCGTCTTGTGCTGCTGCTCTTGCTGCACTCGATATACTCGAAGAGTGCCCCGAACTTGTGGAAAAACTTCGGAAGAATGCTGACAAAATGAGGAAAGGTTTTAAAGATTTGGGATTTAATATCGTTGAGAATGAATCCGCTATTGTTCCAGTTATTGTAGGTGATGTTGAAAAGGCATTTATTTTCTGGCGTAAGCTTTTCGACAATGGGGTTTTTGTCAATGCTTTCATACCTCCTGGTGTTCCACCAAATATGAGTATGATGAGAACATCTTATATGGCCACTCACGAAGATGAACACCTTGAGAAAATTTTAGAAGTTTTTGCTAAAGTAGGCAAGGAACTTGGTATAATTTAATTTTGTTTATTTGACTTTTAATAAAATTCTTTAAATTTTGGTAATTTGACTTCGTATTCGATTAATTACCCTTTTATAAATTTTAAGCCTTCAAATTATTTTTTTGAATTTACCTTTATTTGGAACATAACCTTATCTGAAAAATCTCGAAAAGAAAAAAAACAATTTTTTTCAATTTTCCTATAGTGTTTTAGAGCTTTCTACTTGATACGAAAGCTCTAAAAGTTATGCGAAAATAAAGAATAAAAGTTTTAGGTGAAATAATTTAAATAGTTCGCACGATTCTAAATCCAAAGTTTAGTTTTTGGTCTTCTGGGAATTGACGACTGCTGCTTCTACCGAAAATTGTACCTCTTTGCCAGGAGCCACCACGGACAACTCTATTCATTCCATCATTCGGACCACGAGGGTTGACGCTCGGAGACTTTTCGTAGTAAAATGGGTCGAACCAATCCCAACACCATTCCCATACATTTCCGTGCATATCGTAAATACCCCAATTATTTGCTTGCTTCTGTCCAACTGGGTGAGGTTTCATACCCGAGTTGACATCGAACCATCCCATATCGTAAGGATTTCCAGTACCAGAAAAGTCGCCAGTTGTTCCAGCACGGCAAGCATATTCCCATTCCGCTTCTGTTGGGAGTCGAAAGCCCTTTGCAATAGTATCGAAAACGACAGTATTTGAGTCGAGAATTATGTAACAAGTATCTAAGCCTCGAATTTTAGATAACTTATTGCAAAATAAAATTGCATCGAACCAATCAACATTAGAAACGGGCAAGTTCAGTCCAACAAAAGGGCTTGGGTTTGTATCCATAACTGTAAGCCATTGTTTTTGAGTTATTTCGTGTATAGAAATTAGAAAATTGTAAGTTATAGTTACTTTGTGTACTGGCTGTTCGTATCCGAGCCCAGTATTTGAACCCATATAAAAGGTCCCAGATGGAATATTTACAAATTCGATTTTTGGGTATGAGTAAAATTGGAAAACATAAGGTTTTGATGTATCACTTCCGTTGACGACTCTCAAATTTCCTTTCTTAAAGTTTTTCTCTGCCCGGAGCTGTATAAAGCTATTGTTCCATTTAATGCAAGAAAGAGATGGTATTTTCAAACTATCAAGAAGTAAGAAGGTAGAATCGCTTTTTATTCCAAAGCTGCTACCGTAAATAGTAATTATATCGAAAGGATGAATTATTTCTGGTGTGATTTTTTCTATTTTGACTGGTCCGAGTGTTTCAGTAGGGGTAATGTTTTTTGTGCAGTATGTCAATAAAAAGATTAAAAGAAAAGTTGTATTTAGTCTAAATATTTTCCAAAGCATTTTTAATTCCTTCGATAAATTCATCGACCTCAGCTTTGTTTATTATGAAAGGTGGTAAAATTCTTAAAACATTCGAAGAAGTTGCATTAGAAATAATCTTTTGCTCGAAAAGTTTATCGACAAGTATGGATGCGTCGAATTTTAGAGAAATACCTCTCATCAGACCTAACCCCTTCAAAGATACGATGGAATCACTAAACTTGCTTTGCAGCTCTTTTAATTTACCATCTAAGTACGAAGATATATAATTAATATGTGGTAATAAATTTGGATGAATAAAATCTAAAGTGGCAAAACCAGCAGCACAAGACAAGGGATTCCCGCCGAAAGTAGTTCCCAGCGTTCCCTTATTGAAAAAATCTGAAAATCTTTCCGAAAACAACACAGCCCCTAATGGCAGACCACCTCCTAAACCTTTTGCTAAGGCTACAATATCTGGTTTAATGCCGAAGTGGTCGAAAGCGAAGAATGAACCTGTACGAAACAAGCCAGATTGAATTTCGTCTGCTACAATCAAGAAGTCGTACTTTTCTTTTAAATCCATTAAAGTATCGGCAAACTTTTGCGAGATAGTATCTAATCCACCTTCGCCAAGAATACTTTCGAGAAAAATACCAGCGACTTGCTCATCGATATGGTTTACCAAGCTTTCAATATCGTTAAAAGGTAAAATCGTAATGTTGGGTAAGAAAGGTTCCATCCCGTTTTTGTAAAGTGGTTTGTTCATCAACGAGAGGCAACCATAGGTCCGTCCGTGAAATGAATTGCCAAAAGCTATAACGTTTTTTTTCTTTCTTTTGTTACCCCAAAGTCTAACTGCTTTCAAAGCATTTTCGATTCCTTCGGCACCAGTGTTTACAAAAAAGATTTTGTCGTATCTCGCAATTTTTAGAATTTTTTCAGCATATAAAATCTGGATGTCTTGATAAAAAAAGTTTGATAGGTGCAGATACCTTTTTGCTTGTTTTTCAATAGCTGCAATGACAATAGGGTGGGAGTGCCCTAAGATATTTACCGCTAATCCACTTAGGAAATCTAAATAAGAATTTCCATTTGTGTCGTAAATTCTTGCTCCTTCGGCTCGACTGACAACAAAAGGAAATCTTTTATAAACTTGGACAAAGCAGTTTTTCTCTACATCGATTAATTCAAACATATAAAGTTGAAAAAAACCAAATTTAAGAATTTAACAACATTTGTTTTGTCAATCTTTTTCCATAAATAGGGTAAAATTACAATCCTCAATATCTTTTAAATTACCAACCTATCTGAATTCATCTTGTATTTCCAACCAAGATTGTTAATCAAAAAAGGTGTGAGTTCATTTATTAGATAAAACGAACCTGTTATAAAGATTGGTTCTTCCTTCGATAATGCAGTTTGTAAAGCATCAATGGGATTGTCAAAAGTATAGACAACGGTGGGTTCTTTCTGACTTCGATTTTCTTCGTTCAATTTGCAAATCACATCCGATAAGGTTTTGTTACTTTCTGCTCTTTCATACTTTAAATTTGGCAAGAGGAAAGTTTTAGTTATGCGTTGCAAGTCTTTAAGCATTTCTATATAGTTCTTATCTGCCATAACCGCGAAAACCACCGACCAAGAGGAATTTGGAAATAATTCTTCAATAAGATTTACTACATTTTTGATAGAATTAGGATTATGAGCGACATCAATAACTAACGGTGGCTCTGTCTTTAACAGTTCAAATCTTCCAAATAAACCTGAATTTTGGCGCACCCTGTTAATTCCATAATAAATACATTCTTTTGAAATTGGGAAAAGGTCGAACAAAGTTTCGACGGCAAGAATTGAAGTTACAAGATTTTCTGCTTGCTGTTTCCCAATTAAAGGAGTTACCAAGGAATTATATGATTCTTTTGGCGTATGGCAATCAATTACCATTTTATCTGGGTTTATATCAATTCTTTCAATCTTTGCAACCATTTCGGCAAAAATGAGCCGAGCGACGTCTCCTTTTTCTTCAATGATAGTTTCGTAAACTTCTTCTGTATTGTGTGAAATTATTGCTGGCTTTCCCGGTTTTATAATTCCTGCCTTTTCTACTGTAATTTCCTTTATTGTTGTTCCAAGAAACTTTTCGTGGTCGAAATCTATTTTTGTTATTATTGAAAGAAGAGGGTCGATTATATTTGTAGCATCATAACGACCTCCCATTCCAGTTTCAATCACAACAACATCTGTATTCGAGTTGGCAAAGTATTCGAAAGCAATTGCTGTTGTTATTTCGAAAAAGGTTGCGTTTATACCAATTCCTAATGCAATGTATTTTTGTAGCAAAGGTGTTAGTTCATCGTCGCTAATGTTTTCTCCATTAATTTTTATTCTTTCGTTAAAGGAATAGAAATGTGGTGAAGTATAAAGTCCGACTTTGTAGCCACCTTCCATAAGTATCGAAGCGATAAGTCCAGCTGTGCTCCCTTTCCCGTTTGTACCTGCAATATGTATAGCCCTAATTTTTTTGTGAGGACTTCCTGTCGTCTCGACAAGGTGTTTGATTCTTTCAAGTCCCGGTTTTATACCGAATCGGCGAAGTGAAAATAATTTGTCGAGTAATTCCTTGTTCATAATATTATAGAATTTCTCTTCGAATGGGGTAGTTAATTCTTAAAAAATCGAAATATTTACCTCGTTCGATTTCGTTTTTTATTTTTAGGATTTTTTTAAATTGCTCGAAATCTTCCATAATTTTTCTGCTTTCATTTAATTTCTCGAAAATTAATTGTGGCTTTTTGTAATATATTTCTTGCAGAGGTTTATATGAATTCAGTTCATTTTCCAATAAATTTGACCGTATTGAAAGTCCAGTAAATTTGTTAAATGCATCGACCATAAGTTTAGTACCCCGAATCTTTCCATCGTAAGAATATCCAGCGATATGCGGGGTTGCAATATACGAACTTTCGAGTAATTTACAATTTATAAATGGTTCGTTTTTCCACACATCTACGACAAGAGTTAATTTTTTCTCTCTTTTCATTTCTAAAAGAACGTCTTCGTCGACAACACCTCCACGCGAAGTATGGATAAAAAGTGCGTTGTTTTGCAAAAGTTTTAGATTCTCCTTGTTAAGCAAATTTTTTGTTGGGTATTTACCAGTTTCAGTGAGTGGGACGTGGTTTGTAATAATAGTTGCTTCTGAAAGTAGTTTTTCGAGCTCACAGTAGTTTGTATAATTAGGAAATGGATTAGTTGATGATTCTTGCATTTTTTCTAAAAGCGGCGGGTCATTTACTAAAATTTTAAGTCCTAAAAGATACGAATATTTTGCAACAAGGGTACCAATATTTCCGAATCCTATTATTCCAATTGTTTGCTCGGAAAGCTGTAGGTTATTGGTTTTTAACCAACTGAGTATTGAATAAATAACATATTCGGCGACAGAATTCGCATTACAACCTTTTGCTTCAGCAAAAGCTATGTTTCTTTTTTTTAAATAATCGGTATCGATATGGTCGATACCAGATGTTGCAGTTCCCACAAAACGAACACTTGTTTCTTCGAGTAATATTTGATTTACTTTTGTTGTCGACCTTACAAACAGAAACTCGCACCGCTTTTCTTTTAATTCTTTATTAGTTAATTTTCTACCTTCGAAAGAATATACTCGACCAACTCCCGATAAAATTTCATCTAGTAGATAAATTTGATTATCAATAAATATTATCATACAGAATTTATATTATTTAATTTATAAAATTAATTTTTTTCATAATTTTGTAATCTATAAAAAGTCAAAAATGAATATGAAGCAAAAAGTTAATATTAATCCAATTTTAGTTCGAATGAAAGAAACAGAAAAGGGAGTATTATACGAATCTATTGTTGCTATGGGAAAGCGAGCCCGACAAATAAACGACGAGCTTCGACAAGAACTTACCGAACGGCTTGCCGAAGTTCAAAGTTCTGTTGACACAGATGAACCAAATTTCGACCAACTTGCAATAAGCCGGGAGTTCGACAATATCCCTAAACCAACCATACTTGCAATGTTGGAGATGTACGAGGATAAAATCAAATACGAAATTCCCCAAGATAAGAATTAAGACCTTTCTTAGCAAATTTTACTTTATATTCGAAAAACAGAAATAAAGAACAAAGGGTTTAAGCCCCTTGTTCTTTGTTGTTTAATTTTATTTTTTAAACCCAGCCACGAAGTTTGACAGCTTCGGAAACTCTTGAAATTGAAATCATATACGCTGCGTCGCGCATATATACGCCCTCTTTGTTAGCTAGCTCGAGAACAGATAAGTAGGCGCTTGTCATTTTCTGGTCGAGCTTGCTCAATACTTCTTCTTTTGTCCAATAATAATTAGTATTTGATTGTACTTGCTCGAAATAGGAGCAAGTAACTCCTCCAGCATTAGCAAGAAAATCGGGTATAACGTGTATGTTACGCGCTTTTAAAACCTCATCCGCTTCGGGGGTTGTTGGACCATTGGCGCCTTCGGCAATTATTTTTACTGTTGGTTTTATTAAACTTACTGTATCTTTATTGATTTGATTTTCAATTGCAGCGGGAACAAGTATATCTACTTCTTCTTCTAACCAAGCGTTGCCGGGAAGGATTTCGTAGCCAAGCTCTTGAGCTTTGTCTTTGTCTATTTCGCCAAATTTGTTTGTGATTGTTATTAATTCATCAAATTGAATTCCATTCTTTTTTCTAAATGTGAAAGATTTTTGTTCTTTGTGATTCCAAGTAGAAACTGCAATTGATGTTCCACCAAGTTGATTGTAAAGTTGAAGTGCGTATTGCGAAACATTTCCGAAACCTTGAAACGAAGCCGAGGTTTTTGTAATGTCGAGTCCGAGGTACTTTAATGCCTCTCGAATGGTATATACCACTCCATATCCAGTTGCTTCGGTGCGACCAAGCGAACCACCTAAGCCAATTGGCTTACCGGTTATGACTCCGGGCGCTTTTATCCCTGTAATTTTTTCGTATTCATCTAACATCCAAATCATATGTTGGCTTGTTGTCATAACGTCGGGAGCAGGTACGTCTTGATAAGGACCAATGTTCCTAACAATTTGTCGAACCCAACCTCGGCAGATTTGTTCTTGTTCTCTCATAGATAAATTATGTGGGTCGCAAACAACACCACCTTTGCCACCACCGAGTGGTATATCTACCACAGCTGTTTTCCAAGTCATCCACATAGCTAATGCACGAACTGTATCGAGTGTCTCTTGTGGATGGAACCTAATTCCACCTTTGGCTGGTCCACGCGCATCGTTATGTTGTACGCGAAACCCACGAAATACTCGATATGTTCCATCATCCATTCGAATTGGTATGTTAAATTGATATTCGCGTTCGGGCCAGCGTAGCAAGTCTCTGACTGCTTGTTCAAGACCTAACTTTTCTGCTACAGCATCAAATTGCTGTTGAGCCATCTGAAATGGATTAAAACCTTGCCCAGACATTGTATTTTCTCCTTTATTTTAACAAAAACTCCGGGAATTAAATTCCCAAAAAATGCAAATTATGTAATTGAAAAGGAAAAAATGCATCTAAATGGTTAATAATTAAAAATTGTAAAAAAAGTGTGTAATCAAAGTAACGAGTTTTTATTGAGTATCGGGAGCACCTTTTAATGGAGATTCTCTTTGGTGTGTCTCTGGGTGTTCTCTCCATTTGACATCGTAATAACCGGGTCTTTCTTTTAAAAGCATTTTAAAGAAGTGATTTCCATAGCCAACTCCTTTTGGAGTTCTTCCAAAATTTTTTGTTACATCATTTACATAGCCATCGTTATATTTCATAACGAGGAATTCCCAAAGCTCTCTCCATCTTCGCATTACAAGCATAGATTGAGAAATAGAGTAGTCGGTAAGGAAATTCACTGCTTTTTCGGTGCTTTCCTTATTTAATTCGAGAGCAACTTTTTCGATAGCAGATTGGTAGTCGAAAAACTTATCTTCGAGTTCTTTTTGAACTTTTCGTATATCTTCGTACATATATGAATATTTTGTATATGCCCAATTTGAAACTAAATTGAAAATCCAAAAAGCAGATTCGAGTGTAAAGTTGCTAATACTACCAACGCGGAAACATTCTGGTGGTGTTTTGATTGAGCAATAAATTGGAATATAGACATTTGAGTATGTATCGTCGACTCCATACCAGTGAACGCCACCAATTTGTCTTGGCAACCAAGAGCGAAGTTGCGAAACGAAAGTAAAAGCTGTTTGCTGAGTTGAAATTGGTCTTTCCCAAGCATATTCTGTTGTATCTCCTTCGACTTTCCAAACAAGGGGTTTCCAGCGAACTGGGCAACCATAGGGTTCAGCTGCGAGCCCTTTTCGTAAATCATATGGTGTTCCGTCGAAATAATCTCTCATAAGAGCAATAACATCTCTTACGCTAAGCTTTTTGTCGGGTTTAATCCAAAGTGGATAGGGTTTTGAACCTTTAACCGCACGCCAGTAGTTATCCGAAAAATTTTGAGAAGGAGCTGCACGCCGAAAGATACTCCATACTCTGCCTTCGCAAAACATTAATGAAGCAGGAGTAGGTGGGTCATAAACATCCGAAAATGAAAAAGGACCATCGTTGAGTTTATAGTATCCTTTTTTAATTGCAAAATCAATTACATCGGGAGCATACATACAATTTTGTGGGTCGTTTAATGGGAACTCCCGTATTCGGGCCTTATTCGCATGTGCACAAATATACCCGTCTGGAATTCGTAGGGCAACCCAAACAGCACCTTTGTTGCCAACACCTTTACCAATCATTTCCATTATCCAAACTTCGTTTGGGTCTGCTATGGAAAAGGATTCCCCAGTTGAATAATAACCATACTCCGCTACGAGAGAGGTCATAACTTTGATTGCTTCGCGAGCAGTTTTAGCTCTTTGCAAAGCAACGAACATTAAACTTCCGTAATCCATAATTCCAGTTGTGTCTCTAAGTTCTGGTCTGCCGCCAAATGTTGTTTCGCCAATCGAAACTTGGTACTCGTTGATGAGTCCAACAACTTGGAATGTTTGTGGGACTTGTTTTATTTTTCCAAGGTATTTATGTGTATCCCAATCGTAGATTTCTATTGAATCATTTTCGCCCCAACTTCTTGCTGGTGAAAAGTATAAAGGTTCCATAAAACCACCAGCGTCGGCATTATATGAAATCATAACAGAACCATCGACAGAAGCACCTTTGGTAACTAAGATATTTGTACAAGCGAATATCTGGTAGTTAGTTAAAATTAGATATACTTGTAACAAAAAAAGCAATACTTTCATAATTTCCCCTAATATTTAAAAATAATAATTTACAAAAATCAGATTTGTTAGCAAGATAAAAAACACAGCGTTAACGAAAGGAAGTATGATTTTTTGTATTTTCTTGCTAATTAATTTTGTGAAACAATAATTTTAATAATTATGCACTTAATCGTCTTTATTTATTAACTTTATTAATTTTTGTGGCGTGTATGAATTTTAGTAGCAGAACTATTTTATATTATGCAATGTTACTGTTTGCTTTGTTGTCGTCCTCTTGTCAACAAATCAGGAACATAACACATAAGCTTGGTTCGTTTACTGCGTTGCGTTTTAAAATAGAAAGCATAACGCAATTTTCACTTGCTGGTATTAATCTTGCAACTAAATCTTCCTTAAATGATTTTACAGCAGTTGATGCACTAAAAATTGGTCAAGAGATTGCAGGAAATCGACTTCCAGTTTCTTTTGTTATTAATGTTGCTGTGAAAAACCCCAACACTGGCTTTGGTGGAACAAAACCTATACCAGTAAAACTTAGCCAATTTAAATGGACTTTGTTTATAGATGGAATTCAAACAGTTTCTGGTGGTTTGGCAAAAGAATACCATTTCCCCTCGTCCAGCGAACCGAGCCATTTGCCTTTGGAAGTTAAAATGGATTTGTTTCAATTCTTTGGCAATCGTGGTTACGAAGGACTTATGAATCTTGCATTGAAATTAGGTGGTTTCAACTCTAATCCTTCTATTATAACAATTGAAGCAGAGCCTACTTTTTCTACTCCCTTTGGAGATTTTCAATCCCCTAAAATTAAAATAACAAGTGAAAGTTTTAATTAGTTTATTATGGAAGCTTTCTGGTTTTCTTTTTTTCTTATCCTATCGAGTTTGACTTTTTCTTTTTTTCAAGGAATTTTGGTTGGTGGTGAACTCTCGGATTTAAATGAGCAGAATCAAGTTAAGGCACAAAAGAGTGGTATCTTTATTGACCAAAATATAGCACGAACTGCGTTTTTATTTTTTGAGCTGTTATTTTATTTCCTTTCTTTCTATATAATTTCGATTTTATCGTTTCTTGCTGCACTTTTGAACTCTTGGTATATAGTTTTCTTGTTTTTGATTTTTTTAGGTTTTTCTTTATATATTCTTCGTACCATAATTTTCGCATACAGTAGCAAGTATAGTAAGCAACTGCTTAACTTCTTTTTCCCAATCGTAAATTTTGTGTATGGTATTATAAAGTTTGCTGGTTTTTTTCATCAATTTATGTTAAAAAAAATAAACCCGCCCAAAGAGGAAGTTTTACTTGAGGATATTCAAGAAGTTGTTGAAACAGCGCTCGACGAGGGGGCCATTCAAACTGGCGAATATAAAATATTTTCCAATCTAATCAAGTTTAATCAAGTACCAGTTTCTGATGTTATGACCCCAAGAACAGTTATATTTAGTTGCAATGCTGAATTGACCGTGAAAGAAGCAATAAAGTTGGCGGAGCTTAAAGTTTTTTCAAGGTTCCCCATTTACGATGGCGAATCTTTGGATGATAAAATTGTAGGGTATGTTGTTACAAAAGATGTTTTACAATTTGCATTAAACCAAAATTGGGACACAAAATTAAAAGAACTGGCGCGTGAAATCCATTATGTTCCTGAAAATGTTACTCTCGACGATGCCTTGAATCAGTTTCTGACGAAAAGACAACATATCTTTCTTGTAGTGGACGAATTTGGTAATATTACGGGTCTTCTTACAATGGAAGATTTAATTGAGACTATACTTGGCGAAGAAATTGTCGACGAAGCAGATAAATACATCGACCTCCGCCAAGTAGCCAAAAAGTATCGAGAAGAAAGAATGAAAAGATTTATGACCCAGCAAACTTTAAATCAAAACGAGAACTAAATAATCCGTAAGAATTTAATAATTTTGCTAATTCAGAATTTCAATTTTTATGGAAACATCGGAATATAATAGCACAGTTGTTGGGAAAATATTACTTACTCCAGACTTAATGATTTTAAGAATTCATACTGACGAACCCCGGCCAAAATTCGAAGCTGGGCAATTCACTCAAATAGGTTTATTGTCGAGCGAGCCGCGTTCAGCAAATTCTGTTCCTATCCGCGAAGACATAGCTCCCGGTAAAATTATTAAAAGACCTTACTCGATAGCTTCGGCAAACCACGAAACTCAAAATTTTGAATTTTACATTAGCCAAGTCAAATCTGGTCAACTTACTCCGAGGTTGTTCAATCTATCGCTTGGAAGTAGGATTTGGGTAGATACTCGTATCATAGGTCTTTTCAAATTGAATGAAACCCCGAAAGAATGCGACATTGTAATGATAGCTACGGGTACAGGTCTTGCTCCATATATCAGTTTCCTTCGGTCCCACATATTAGAGAACCAACATAGGAAACTTGCCGTGATACACGGTGCATCTTATCCTTGGGATTTAGGCTATTTTAGTGAGCTCACTTTTCTTAAATTTACTTTTAATAATTTCTATTATTTCCCAACTCTAATTCACGCCGACAAAGAGTGGACAGGTTTGCGAGGCTATATTGAGGAACATTTACAGAATGACTTATTGCAGAAAGAAGCTGGAATCGAAATAGACCCAAACAAAACTCACATTTATGTTTGTGGCAATCCAAAAATGGTAGAATCCGTTTCTAACTTTTTAAAACAATTTAATTACATTCGTCATACAAAAACTAGGCCGGGCTCGCTTCATGTCGAAGAATATTAAATTTCTTTTTTTTCTTGGGTTGCTTTTTATCTTTCCTTCTTGCATAATTGTAAAAGAAAAAGTTTTTACCGAGCAAGAGTTAAGTTCGGAATTTTCTTTGTTACCAGCGCCACAAGTCCCGATATCGGATGTTTCTATTAGGTCGCCACGCGGCGATATGATAGCTTTTCTTCCAGAAAATTGGTTTTTCATTGATACAGAGGAAAAAGCACCGTCGACGATTTTTTCTATTGCCGTTAATAGTAATTATACCTTGTGTCTCGTTTTTTCCCGGCTAACAAATAAAATCAATGTTGGTCAGATTTTAAAAGAATCTGGTCCAGTTGGTTTAGCAATGAAAAGTTTCGAACTCAAATCGTCTAAAAGTCTTCATCGACTTCGACTTATTGGCAACATTGAAAATTTAAAAAATAGTTACCAAAAGTTTTTTGTTTATAAATATATTAATACTTCAAAATCTACAGTTGGAAAGTCCGCAGTATTTATAACTCCTCTGAATGAGGTTTATGAGTATTCTTTGTTCCAGTTAGATTTTAGGATGAAAGAACCGATTTCCGATGAAGAGTTCGATAAAATATTCTTATCTGTATTAGCAACAATTAAATATTAGTGTGGAACTATCCAAAGATACAAAGGAAGTTTTAACCTTTTTAGATTACACTTCCGGAAATTCTTTGAGAAAAAGAGAGGATTTGGGGTCATTATTAGAATTGCTTGCTCAAAGAAATTTGCCAGAGTTAGCCAACGAGTTGATTTTCGTTGGCTCTTCTCTTTGGTCAACGTACCGGTCGTTGAAAACACATTCAGACAAGGAAATTTCGGAGAATTTAACTAATGAGCTTGAAAACCTTTTTGATAAATTTTCAAAATTATTAATCGAAGTGATTCAGTTTTCTGATGAAAGTTTTTTTAGTCGGGTCGAAAAGGTATATTTATCGCATACATTAGGTGCACGAAGAAATATAATAGACCTTTGTTACGACTTGAATGAAGTAAAAAAATTACAGAATCGCCTCCGAGCATTTAAAGATGATAAAAATAGAACATAAAGTAAATATTTGAATGAACTGAAAAAAGTTTTTCTTTACAATGTAAAAAAAATTACTACAATATAATTCAAAAATAATTTACATCGAAACCTTTGAAATGCTTTACAATTTATTTTTACTTTTTTCCTTACTTTTATAATGCCTAAGGAGGTTTAATTAAAATATTGTAACAATTAGTTAAATATTTTGTTAAGAAAATAAATTTTGATGTTGAACTTTGGAGAAATAAAAATGAGACGCTTTGCTACGATATTTTCCTCATTTGCAATTGTTTTTGCTTTTCTTACAACTATCGATTCGTTTGCACAATACTGCAGTGTAACGGGTTACTACCCCCAAGGTGGTTATATGACCCAGTTCGTTTTCAATGGAATTAATAACCGAAGCACTTATGCTTCTTCTGGTTATAGCGATTTTACATCTGTTAGGTCCAACCCTTGCTTGCCGGGTCAATCATATTCTTTTACTGTTGACGGATATTCTTGGTGGAATTGTACTGGTTATGTAATCTGGATAGACTGGAATCAAGACCGCTCCTTTAACAATACCGATGAATTGGTAGCCTATAAGTGGGAATCTTGTAGGGCAAGATACGGCGGAAGTTGGACGAAGACATATACTGGAACTATTCGTATTCCTTCCAATGCTCGATTGGGTGAAACGAGGATGAGAGTAGCTTATACTGGACACCATTATTACGCACAACCTCTTGTTTACTACGGTGCTTGCTATTCGTATTACTATATGGAATGGGAAGATTATACAATTGTAATTGGTGCTCGTGGTAACGACGCTGGAATAGCGGACATTGTAAGTCCACAAAGCAAGTTTAATTCCTACCAGAACCAACCTGTTCGCGTTGTTCTGAAAAATTTCGGGAAATATTTCCCATTGACAAGTGTTACAATTAATTGGTCGGTTGATGGGGTTTCGCAAACCCCGTTCAATTGGTCTGGTTATCTCGACACGGGTGCAACAACAGTTGTCGAGATTCATTCTGGATTCCGTTTCAATCCACAACCTCCTTGGAATCCCTTCACTATAAGAGCCTGGACATCTAATCCGAGAGGTCCTGATGCCGCTGCAAATGCTCAGCCCGACACCGACCCAACTAATGATAGCTACTCAAAAAATATTCCTTGTATTCTTCACGATGCTGGTGTGATTAGTGCTGCTCCAATGCTTCCACTTAACCCAGGAATAAATCCAGTTAGGTTAAGAATTTACAATTATGCTCCGAGACCTTTGAACTCGGTTTATATTAATTGGAGCGTCTACGGTCAGTTCCAAACCCCATATTATTGGACCGGAAATTTGGCTTCGAGAGATTCAATAGATGTTACCGTCGGAGCATACGACTTTGGGACCGCTAATATTCCAGTCCCAATAGTTGCTTGGACTTCCTATCCGAATGGTTATCCAGATGAAAATACAGCGAACGACACTTTATCTACACAAGTTTATAAAGCACTTGCTCCCGGAATTTATACAGTTGGCGGAAGAGAACCAGACTTCGCTAATTTAATTGATTTTGTAAGCTTTGTTGGTTACTGGGGAATGGCCGGTCCTGTTACTTTACTTATAAGACCGGGAACATACTCCGCTAACTTCAGTTTAAGTCCAGTCGGTGTAAGGCAGTATCCACTTACTTTTGAATCCCAAACTGGAAGAAAAGAAGATGTTATCATTAGTGCTTCCCCAACTTCTGCCGCTGGAAATTTTGTTATTGAAATTAATCGATACAATGATGTTATTTTCAGAAATGTAACTTTGAGAAATAACAGCTGCACCTTTGGTCGTGTTCTTGTTTTACGAGGCGGTAATTCGAATATAACTCTCGACAACTGCGAGTTAATTGGTTGTTTAAATCCCGCAAAGACAACTGACTTTGCATTGTTATTTTCCGATAACAATAGAGTCCTTGGACTTAACATTATGAATTCTACCTTCCGTAATGGCTCCGTTGGTATATGGCACAAGTCGCCTTCTGGTCAATTATCCCAAACTTTTAGCATCGATAATAATATTTTTGTTGGGCAAAATTGGCAAGGTATCCGAATTGAAGACGTCCAAGGCTGTTTAGTTACCAATAATAGTGTCTCTGGAACAAATTTAATTAATGGGATTTTCGTTCAAAATGGCTCGTTAATTCGTGGGAATAGGGTAAATGGTGTTGGTCCATCGACTTCAACTTCGTTGACAGACAATATGGGTGGTATCTGTGTAATTCATACTACAACTGGATTTGAAGGGGCTAATGTCGAGGATAATGTAGTAATGACGACGAATTCAAATGGAATTTATTTAAGTGGGGTGAATGCATTTAATATTGTGAATAATAGCATAACCTTAAGTACTACTGGGACTTTCGATAAGTCCGGAATCGTTTTAATCAATTCTGGCTTTGAATTTACAAATTATCAAGCTGGTTCGTTTGTTTCTAAAAATAGCATTTTTGGTACTAACACACACGGTATATATGCAAGTGGTAGTCGTAGTATTAAGTTCTATCGAAACTATGTTAAATTAAGCGGCAACAACAAATATGGATTGTTTATTATCAATTCACCCAGCCTAATTGCTAATAATCTTATTACCACATTAAATGCAAGTGCTTTGCAATTGAATAACCTATCTGGGACGATGTTGCTTTATAATACGCTGTTTTCGAATACATCTGGTCCTACAGCTTTATTCTCAACTTTAAGAACAACCAATATTTTCAAAAGAAATATTTTCTTTAATAAAGGAACGGGCTTTGCGGTTCAGGTTTCGGGTACAATTCCCACCGATTTAATTATGGATGAGAACAATCTTTACACAAGTGGCACATCCCTTTCTAACCTTGGAGCTACTCTTGCAGCTTGGCGTTCGGCTACTGGCAGAGATATGAATTCATCGTCTGTTGTTCCTCAATTTATTTCTGACGATAATCCAAGAATAAACAAAATTGATGGTCGCCTATATTTGAGATATCCTTTACCCGAATTGATGGGAACAGTTTGGCAAGACGAGGTAGAAAACGCTGATATTGATGGAACACGGCGTTATAAAGCCTTTTATATGGGTGTAAACACACTTAATCCCGAGATTCGCATTCTTGAACAGCCCAAAAAAGTTGTTGGTTGCGTGGGTCACAATGGACACTTTCTATCGGTACTTGCCGAAATCGATTTTGGCGGTGAGCTTTCATTCCAATGGTATTTTAATGGCCAACCAGTTGTTGGAGCTACTCAGCCAATACTGATGCTTCCCACTTTAAGGCACGATATGGCAGGAATTTATTACTGCCTCGTTTCTGGTACTGGCGAAGCCGAACCAGTTCGTTCCAAGGATGCTTTGTTGTATGCTTTGATGCCAACAAAAATAACTCGTCAGCCAACAACTACTTATTTACTTCCCGGGGAAGTTGCAACCTTCCAAATCGATATGCATATCACACCAGAGGAGAAAGAAGAAGTTGGTGAACCAATGATACAATGGTACCGAGGTAATACTCCATTACGAGATAACGACCGAATTGCTGGCTCGAACTCTTCGATTTTGACTATAAAGGATGTAAAACACATTGACTATGCAACAAATTATTATGTCATAGTTCGCGGCTTGTGTGGAGCCGATACCTCTAAGCCAATAACACTTGCCGAAAAACCCAAAGTAGTATTCACTCTATTGAATGATTTAGAAGCTTGTAAAGGTGCCACGACTTCTATTTCAATTACAGCTACATCAACAGTTCCCGGATACAATTTAGTTTACCAATGGCGTTTCAATGGCACTCCAATCACAGATAATAATAAATATCAAGGGACAAACACAGCGACTTTAACCATAAGCAATCTCGAATTTTCCGATGGAGGAAGATATGATTGTGTGATTAGAATCCCCGGTTTCGACGAGGTTATTTCCAACGGAGCTAATTTAGTTGTTTATGCACCTCCAAAGATAGAAAAAGGACTTCCAACTTCGTTAAATGTTGAAACTGGAAAACCAATTAGGCTCGAAATCGTTGCTTCTGGTGATAATTTGAGCTATTTATGGTATAAAAACGATACCGAACTTCCTTATGTTACAAGTATCTTGGAAATTTCGAGTGCCAGAGCCGAAGACGCTGGTACTTACAAGGTGAAAGTTTATAATCAATGTGGTGAAGTTTGGAGCAATGAATGCCAAGTTACTGTAACGATGAAAACAATTCTAAAGAAGGAAGTACAAGATTTCAATATTGAGCTATTTCAGAACGTTCCGAATCCCTTTGATTCGCATACAAAAATAGAATTTACATTGCCGGAGTCTATGATTGGAGAAATAAAGATTACAAATCCTTATGGTGAACTTATCGCAATTTTAAAAGGGGAATTCACTTCTGGATTGAATACGATTAATATTAGTGCCGAAGATTTGAATCTTGTTCCGGGTGTTTATTTCTACACTTTACAAGTAGAAGGTAAGCGTTATACTAAGAAGATGATTTACGTCAAATAAGCTTTAATTTCAGGCTGTTGTATAAGGAAAGGCGGAGAAATCAAGTCTCCGCCTTTTTCGTAATAGGAAAATTCAGATATAATTTTTTATCGATGCTGTATTCTGGTAAAGTGATTTTTACTTCTTTTTCAAGTACTAAGTCTTTAAAAACACTGGTGTAAGTTTTTTACTTTCGCCCTTATTTGGAAATACGAGACGCTTCCGATTTTGATTCAAGGGAACGATGAATTCAGCATTGCTTAGATATTTTAATGAGGGAAGTTTTTCCCTACCTTAAAAGTCAGGGTTGTTTTTAAAGAATTCTACTGTTTTTTTAAGGCCTTCGTCGAAATCTATTTCGGGTTTCCATCCAGTTGCAAGGTAGAATTTCTCGTAAGATAAGGAATTTCTTCTTTGCTCGCCGGGTTTCGCAGGTCCGTGAATTTTTGGTAGATTTGAGCCCGTTATTTCCTTTAACTTTTGAAAGATGTAGTTTACATCGTGTTCTTTTCCAGTTCCAATATTGAATGAACCATTTACATTTTCTTTTAATGCTAAAACGTTTGCTCGAACAACATCGGAAATGTAAACATAGTCGCGTGTGTTAAAACCGTCTCCGTTAATTATTGGTTGCTCGCCAATTAAGAATTTTTTAGTAAAAATCGCTACGACTCCAGCTTCTCCATAAGGATTTTGTCGTGGACCATAAACATTGCTGTATCGCAAGGCTACATAATCTAAATTATGTATGGTTTTGTAATAGAAGAGGTATTTTTCGTTGGCGAGCTTGGAAATACCATAAGGGGAGCAAGGTAGTAATGGGTGATTTTCATCTGCGGGGAAGTAAATCTGTTCGCCGTAGACTGTTCCGCCAGAAGAAGCAAAAATTATTTTTTTTACATTTGATTTCTTTGCGGATTCATAAATTCTAAGGCTTGCGAGTATGTTTGTTTGTGCGTCGAAAAATGGATTTTCGACTGATATTCGGACATCAATTTGGGCTGCGTGATGATTAATAATATCGAATTTTTCATCGCAGATAAGCTCCTCGATGATTGAATCGTTTATATCCATCTTGATAAATCTTGCTTTACTATTTAGGTTTTTCTGGGAGCCTGTCGAAAGATTATCGACAATGGTAACATCGTAACCTAAATTGATGTAAGCATCAACGATATGGGAACCAATAAATCCGGCTCCACCAGTTACAAGAATTTTCATTTATTTATCCTATTTTTAAAAATTACATTTGCTATAATATTAACGATTCGCTCTGCTGTTTTTCCATCCCATAAAGGTGGAATTGCAGATTCTACATTTGGTTGGTTTAATGTTTCAATAATTGCTTCGATTATTTTTTCTTTAACGGGCGGAACTAATCTGTTCGTGCCAATTTCGGTTGTTATTGGTCGCTCTGTTGTAGTTCTTAAAGTTAGACAAGGTATTTGTAAAAAAGTGGTCTCTTCTTGGATGCCACCCGAGTCTGTGATAACAAAGCGTGAATTTTTCATTAGCTTGATAAAGTCGATGTAGCCCAGTGGTTCCGTTTGTATTAAGTTTGGGATTTCTTCAAGTTCGGACAGTAAGCTAAGTTTTTCGAGATTTTTTTTTGTTCGTGGATGTATTGGAAATACTATTGTAATTTTCTCTGCTATAAATCTTATAATTTCCACGATTTTGGAAAGTTGTTTTTTGGAATCGACATTACTCGGACGATGCAAAGTCATCAAAGCAAAAGTCTTAGGGCTAATATTTAAATTTTCAAGTATTTTGCTTTTGTCAATTTTAGGTAAAATACCAATTAATGAATCAATCATTGTGTTGCCTACAAAGAATATTTTTTCGGGACTTCGTCCTTCGCGAAGAAGGTTTTTGACGCCACTTTCTTCTGTTACGAAGAAATAGTCGCAGATTGAATCGGTGGCGATTCTGTTAATTTCTTCGGGCATTGTTCTATCGAAACTTCTAAGTCCCGCCTCTATATGTGCTGTTTTAATTCCCATTTTTACTGCGACCAAAGTTGCAGCAATAGTTGAATTAACATCTCCAACAACGATAACAAGGTCGGGTTTGGCTGTTTGACAAACCTTTTCAAATTCTATCAATATTTTGCCCGTTTGTTCTCCGTGTGAACCAGAACCAGCACCCAAGTAGAAGCTTGGTTTGGAAAGTCCCAAATCGTCGAAAAAGGATTGTGACATCTCGTAGTCATAATGTTGACCTGTGTGGCATATTAAATGCTCGAAGATATGAGGAAGTTTTGCAAATTCCCGCTCGAGAGGGGCAACCTTCATAAAATTTGGTCGGGCGCCAACTACCGAGATTATCTTAATTTTTTTCACTGAAATCTAAAAAAATGCAAAATTAAGAATATAATAGTAACACAACGACTTAGTCTTTACAACTAAGAGCGAATTTGTTGTAACATTTTTTATTTTGCAGTGTTAAAAAGTTATTAATGAATAACGATTTAGAAAAATATAGTGATTATGAATTATTTAAATTGCTTTCGAATGGTAGGGAAAGCGAATATGTTTTTAAAGAGATTTATAGACGTTATTCCGGGAGGGTTTACACTTACTGTCGCAAATTTTTAGGTAACCGTGAAGATGCTATGGATGTTTTTCAAGATACATTTATTAAATTTTACGAGAGTTCCAAGCAAGAAAGGGAAATGACAAATTTGCCTGCTTTTTTGCTACGAATTGCAAGAAATCTGTGTTTGAACTCTTTGCGGTTGCGGAAAAATTCGGTCGAGTTAAAAGATTATATGAAAATCGAAAATGCTAACGAAATTCGTGAGCAGACGGAATTGCTTAATCTGATTCAGAATGCACTGACAAATTTGCCAACTGAACTTCGTGAAATATTCATTCTTCGAGAATATCAAGGTATGAGTTATCAAGAAATTGCCGAATTTTTGGGTATCTCTATGTCAAATGTGAAAATAAGAATTTTCCGTGCAAAAGAAAAGTTACGGGAAATTCTTCAACCCTATATTTCTGAATTGTCTAAACTTTAGAAGGGGAATTATATGGCTGAAAAGGATGTTGCTCAGATGATAATTGAATATCTTGATGGTGAACTACCTCCCAACGAGGAACATTACTTGTTTGCTGTTCTTTCTGATAACGAGGAATTCCGAAATTTAATGCGCGAGCATTTAACTCTTAGTCGTTCAATAAAAACTGACTTACAGTCTTATCAACCCCCAGAGTCGGCTACGCATCATATTTTCAATTCTCTTGGTTTTACTTCAACTCTACCTATTTCTAAATCCAGCACCGCTTTTCCCAACATAAAAGAGGGAAATGTCTCACTTTGGCAAAAAGTTAAATTACCTTTATTCTTTAGCTTTGTTTCAGCGGTTCTTACATTTTTTGCTACTTATTTTATATTGAATTCTTTGAATACATCGAAAGTTGAGAAAGTTCAAGCGATTGTCCAAACTCCACCAAAAATTGTTGTAATTTCAGAGTCAGACGAAAAACCTCGTCCATTAGAATCTACGAAAGTTTCGAACAATATTCAAATTGTTAAGGAAGATACTAAGTCCTCTAATCTGTTAGCAGAAAATCCTACTTCTACTAACTATGGATTAATTTTGGATCATTCAACTAATGTTAACAGAGGAAATGACCTTTCGGTTAGAACTTTATTAAATAATAAACAAAGCTCCGATTTAATACCTTTGGAATCTTTACCTTATTCACCATTTATGTCAAATTTTGTTACTTCTAAATCTGAACAAAGCTTTGGGGTTCTCGTTCGTCATTTAACAAGCTGGTCTTTCCCAGACCCCGATGTCCCATCAACTCTTGGTTCGGGTTTGTCTAATGTAAGTTTAGGAATATATTTTTCTCAATGGGATAATGTTCGGTTTGGGATTGAGATTGGTAAAGAACCATTCGGACAAAGGTTCAAAAACATTGAAGAAGGGGTGGAATTGTTGTATGAACAGAAACCAACGATATATTGGGCTGGTGTTGCTTTTGATTATACATTTCCTTACAATCTTTTAAAACAAAATTATTTGCGACCTTATATTACATTTCTTGCTGGTGGGTCCCAAGTTGGTGGACCATTGATTAAAGGACTAAGTGGAATTAGGTTTAAACCAGCTAATTCACCATTCGATTTCTTTTTAGGGCTCGAAGGGTCTTTATTGTTTTATCAAAACCAAGGGAGATTCTATTCAACTCAAAAGTTTGGTCTAACTTATGGTATGTGTATTATTTTTTAGGTTGAAATGAAAGAAATAAGAAGAGCGAAACAATTACTAACGATGGTTATATTTGTCGCATTCGGTTTCGGCTGCTCTGGACCAGTGGATATTGAAACGCCACGTCGTGTTACGCCTGTTGACAGAAATCAAGCTTTTATTCGACCCCGTATTACAATGATTGTTTTCGACGAAAATGGTGCTCCTAATCCCTATTTTTCTTTCGCTGAACCGGAAAAGCAAAGGGACCTTTTAATAAAAAAGCACGAGATTTTGGTCGACACTTTGGTATCTCCTTCAAGAATTTGGTTTAGATACATAGTAGAACATATTGATAAGAAGAAGCTTTCAAGGAATCAAAGATTGACCATATATGGTATGAATTTTAATTTTGATTCTCTACCGATTACTGGAGTTCCAATCTCCTTTACAAATGGAAAAAGTAAGACATCTTGGGTTAAGTTTTTGCTAAATCGTGGTAGAAAAGATAATTTCGATACAATAATTGACCCAACGCTTCCCCCAAACAGCTTCGAAATAGACTTTATTTTAAACAAGGCACAACGTGAAGTGTGGGCTCGTGGTTATACGAAGATTTACGATAAAAGGTTCACCGTGGTTTTTCGCGACACTACTGTAATTGATTCAGTAAAAAAGATTAAATACGATACTATCTGGGTTGGAACTGAAAGAATAATAAAAGAAATTGAATATTGGGAAAAAAACGAAATTAAGCTTAGAATCGAAGAGATTACAAGTTATCCAGATTCTTTGTTTGTTAATTTTAGATTTAAAATGAGATATTAATTTTCCAATAAATTTTTGGAGGAATAATGAAAAAATTCCTTGTTTCTTTGTCAGTTTTAGCAGTTTTTTTACTTGGTTTGGGTGCTTACGCTCAAACGCTCAACCCACCGCATAATTTGAATATAACTTGCACAGAGTTGAATGGTTCTTACCAAGTTAATTTAACTTGGAACATCGATAATCAAGGTACTTTTCCAAAAGGTTTTAACATTTATCAGAAAACTATTCATTTTGGGACATCAAAAACTTCAATTGTAGGAATTTTAAAGGCAATTCAAGGCAAATACGAATATCATTACACCATACCAAATGTTTTGCCCGGAGTATATGAATTTTATGTAACATCGTATATTACTCATCCAGATGGGAAAGTTTTAGAGAGTAAACCGAGCAATATTGTTCGAATTGACTTGACAAATCAAAAGTTATTTATTCGAATTGTTTCGCAACCACCAGTTTTTGCTTACGTTGGGGTCAAATATGTTTATCAAGTTTATGTGCAAACTAATATTAATTGCCCTGTCGATATTTTTGAGTTATCCAACACACGTCCCGAAGGTATGAAAATATCAAACAAGGGCTTGCTCGAGTGGATTCCTACTTCCGAAGGTATTTACGAGGTTTCTATCAAAGCTGGTACATCGTGTAAAATAAATGTTGAACCAGCCATCCAGACGTTTAGAATTCACGTGGTTCGACCCGATACCCATAGTAATAAACCATTCGTCAGAATTGTTAGTCAACCCCCAACCACTGCAATGGTCGGAGTTCCTTGGATTTATCGAGTTGTTACTGAATCTAACATAAGGTGTCCAGTAGAAATTCGATTTCAATCGATAAATATGGATGGAGCCATATTCAAACCAGATGAGAGTACCGTTTATTGGTTACCCAAAGAAAAAGGTCAATTTGCAGGAATTGTCGAAGCCATTTTGACTTGCGATACAAATGTTCGAGCTTTGCAAAGAATCTGCATTGGAGTAGTTGATAATCCCCAACCTATGAAATATTGTGTTCACATCAAAGGTACAGCAGTTTTCGATGATGATACACCAGTGGAAAATGGAGTTGCAGTTGCTTGGAAGCTCGACATTAACGACAAGCAAACGAATGTTTATTTTAAGACATATATCAAGAATGGACAATTTGATTTCTACTTACCCGAAGGAACATACATTATGGAGTTCTATGGCGAAAAATTCGAGCGAATGTTCTATACGAACGGAACTCGACCTATCGATGCTACTCGTTTGAAATTTGTTTGTGAAGATACTACAGTCCAAGTTTGCGAAATCCAAATGGTCGTTCGTAAACTACCCGAGCCCGAAGTTTTTAATGTATCTGGATATGTTCTTTCGGCAATTGATAATACTCCAGTGATGGCAATTGTTGAATTTATTCCACTTGAACTTTTTTACAACAAAGAGAATAAAGATAAATATGGTGTAATTTCCAAAAATATTGCCAAAACAGACCAGAATGGTTTCTATTCCATACCCTTAACAAACAATTTTACCTACATTGCACACGCAATTCCCTTGGATAAAGAGAATTATTTGGACCAATATTACAAAGAGGTTAGTTCACCGTATCAAGCCGACATTTTGGAGCTTAAAAAAGATTTAGAAAACATCAATTTTTACTTGAAGTCGCCCGAAAGACGCACAAATTCAATTACTGGCATTGTGATGGATAAAGATAGAAATCCAATCGAATCGTTTGTATTTGCATTAATGACTAAACCTTCCCCAAATTCAAAATACTTTAAACCTTATCATTCACAAGTTGTCGAAACAGATGCAGAAGGCTTGTTTATTTTTAAGAATTTACCCTACGGTGAATATGTTCTTTTATCTGTTCCAAAGGATAAAGCCTACGTTCCCGGATATTATAAAATGGGCGATTTTGCCACGTTGAAATGGCGTGAAGCTACAAGGATTTCCGTTAACGACAATATGATAACAATTGTCTATGAAATTAAACATCGAACTCGCACTGGTTTCCGTGGTTTAGTTCAAGTCGCTGGGAAAGTTTATACTGGAGTTAATTTATTTAAGTCTAATAATCAACCTCAATGTGACTATGGTGACCCACTATCGGAAGTTTTAGTCTACGTTACCGACGTCAACGGTGATTTTTTGAATTATTCTTTAACAGACGCTTCCGGTAAGTTTGTAATAGACGAACTTCCACCAACGAGAATGGTCTTATATGCCACTAAATTTGGATTTAAAGACTACGTAGAATCGTTTTACAGTGATTATGTAAGCAATTTTAATATCGATATGGCTTTTGCTCTTGAATCTGAGTTTCTTGAAGTTGAAGGAATCGAAGAGCCACCCTTTTCGATTTCACGTGTGGGGCAATTATTAACTATACATTTTGGAGAAAATGTAGAATCGGGTAAAATTGCTTTAACCGACATTCTTGGGCGGACAATTACTTTGAAACCTATTAATGGAGAAAAAACAACTGTTCTTGACCTCGAGAACCTAAATTCTGGGTTGTATTTCATTAACTTAATAATCGGTCAAAAAGTTTGGAATGTAAAAGTAACGGTTTATTGAAAATATAATTGTTAATTTAATACAAAAGGCACGTGGAAGAATTTGCCACGTGCTTTTTTTTTATTTGTTTAATTTTGATTTTTGAGCTTTTGAAGGTATGAAAAAAGTTTATAACATATCTTTTGCATTGACCTATTTCACCCAATTCCTATTTGGTTATGCATTCTTTTATTTTTTTAATTATGGAATTACTGCGCACGACTTAAACATTATTTTTGCATACATTTTACTTCTAATTTCATTTTTCCTCTTAAACAGAAAGCTAATAATTGCTATCAATTATCCGAATATGCTGTTTTTTGCTTTCAATTTTATGATGCTTTTCACCATACTTGGTCCTCTGATTTTTGGGTCATCGTCTGAAATAATACAGAATATAAAAACCACTTTTCATTATTATTATATTGTGGCTTTTATTCTTCTTCTATTTTCAGAATATCTCGAGCCGAAAAGTTTTCTTTGGGTAGTGAAATGGTTTATTGTTTTGATGCTAATTTTTAATCTATTTGGTATTTACCAGTTATTTGCTCGTGCCTTCGGCTTGCCATTCGCTTGGGTAGAGTATTCCAATAGAGGTATCTTCTCACGGTTAGATATAATTGGTGGGGTTAGTCAAGCTTCGCTTGCTTTTGGTGCATTTGTTCGGGCAACCTCAATTTTTACCGAACCTACCGTTTTAGCAAGCTACAATGTTTATCTTCTAATTTTTCTTATGATACCTTGGATTCAGTTTCGAGAGGGTTTCGTAAAAAACAATAAGCTTTTATTATTGCTTATAATTATTAATTTAGTTACCTTGTTTTTGACCTTTTCTCTTACTGGAATCTTCGGGGCTTTTGTGGTTCTTTTAGTGATTTTTCTAATTGAATATTTTCAGTCATACAAATTCTTGTTTAGAATTATTTTAATAGCTATTGTTCCTATCTTGATTACAAATTTTTTCGTTGCCCAAGTTTTTGATTTTGACCTTTTAAAAATGTTTACAGTTAGAATAGAAAACATACTTACTTTAGGCGAAAATGAAATGGGGGGTGAAAGCTTTTCTGGGCGATTTAAAAATGCACTCTCCTCGATTCACATTTGGACCACTGCTCCTGTGTTAGGAGTTGGGCTTGGGTTAATTGGTTATCAAAAGGAATTTGTCGACCTTTTTAGCGATACCACTTCTTTGTCCATTCTTGCCGAAGCCGGTATATTTAATTTTCTGCTGTTCAATGCTATGATGTTTTCATTATTCTTTGCTTCTTTAAAGCTGTATCGCCGAGTTCGCGACGATATTTCGTTGTCTTTACAAGAAAGAAAGTTGATAGGGATTGCACCATACATAATTGCTTACGAAATTTTTCGTTGCAGTTTTACCGCAAACATTCTTGTTTACTTTCTACTATGGATGAATCTTGCTTTTGTTTTCTTTGTCTTGAACTATTATGGTCATTATGTAGGAGTAAAGTATTCTAGAATTTCATTCAAATAAATTGCATAAAGACAAGTTGGAATGAATTTATCTTTGTATGTGTCTCCGAATAATTGAACTAATTGCTAATCTCAGTGATTAGAATTGTTTTTCTTGTTTTATTCTCTGAATATGTCTTTGGTTCAATCTCGATTTTTTTCAATCATTACTTATGCAATTTTATGCTAGACGGGAAACAAATCGAGTAGAAAAAGTGCTCGGAGTGGGACTCGAACCCACACGGGCACGAATGCCCACAGGATTTTAAGTCCTGTGCGTCTACCTATTCCGCCATCCGAGCAAAAACTTATGCAAAATTACAAAAAATTTAATAAACTAAGAATTTTCCACGCTCAACATTTTGTTCTATTTTTTAGTTTTATTAATTTTGTAACTCTTTTTTAAGTATTTTAAGGAATTTATGGCTCATCACAAGTCGGCTCTTAAAAGAATAAGGCAAAGCAAAAAGCGGCGCCTATATAATAGGCTTAACAAAAAATTGGCAAAAGATGCTATTAAGGCAGTCAAAAAAGCTCGCTCGTATGAAGAAGGTCTTGAACTTTTGAGAAAGGCTTATAGTGTATTGGACCGTATAGCAGCTCGTGGCATTGTTCATAAAAATAATGCAAGTAACAAAAAATCGAAATTATCCCTTTTCTTGAATAAATTGAAAGCTCAAGCACCCGTAGCTCAATAGGATAGAGCATCTGACTTCGGATCAGAGGGTTGGGGGTTCGAGTCCCTCCGGGTGTGCTTTTTAATTGTTTCTTTTTTTTATTTAGCTAAAAAAATTGTTAATTAAATAAAAATTATTATGAAAGCAGTTATTTTAAAAGAAAACGGTGGACCAGAGGTTCTCGAATTCGTCGAAAATTTCCCCGAGCCAGTACTTAAACCAAATGAAGTTTTAGTTCGAATTTCAGCTACTTCCTTAAATAATGTCGATTTAATTCTTCGACGTGGCTATCCCGGTTTGAAACTTAATTTTCCCCACATTCTTGGGGGAGATATTGCTGGCGAAGTTTACGCTATTGGTGAGGAAGTAACAAATGTTAGGATTGGAGATAAAGTTGTTGCTTATCCTATTGTTTTGCCCGAGCAAAGGAACCCGCGCTACAAGGATTTTGAACATTTAAACGATGGTTGGAGATTTTTTGGAATGCATATCAATGGCTCTTATTCTGAATTCATTGCTTTGCCCTCCGAAAATCTGATTGTTCTTCCGGATAATGTTAATATTGATGAGGCAGCAACTTTACCTATTGCTGGGCTTACCGCTTACCAATGTATTTATAAGATAGCACAAATGAAGGAAGGCGACATTTTCTTCTTTTGGGGTGGAGCAAGCGGTTTGGGTATATTAGCAATTCAACTTGCAAAGCTTGCTGGTGTTAGTGTTATTACAACCGTAGGGAAGGATTTTAAGAAAGAAATTGTTAAATCTTATGGTGCCGATTTTGTCTTTAATCATTTTAATGACGATGTTGCAACGGAAGTTAGAAAACTTTATCCTAACGGGGTCGATTACGTGTTGGACTTTGTTGGAACTTCAACTTTTGATACATCTCTGTCCTTACTACGAAAAAACGGTAAGATGATGGTGTGTGGAATAATGACTGGAAATCAAGTAATGTTTAATTTCCAACAGTTTTATTTGCGACATCTTAATTTGTCTGGGTTTTATTTGGGTTCATTTAATTCCTTCAAAGAGTTAGTTGAACTTTTTGTTTCCAATAAAATTAAGCCGAGAATTGATAATGTATTCCGTTTAAAAGATGCTCGTGATTCGCATTCCTATATGGAATTGGGTCAACACATAGGTAAAATTGTCCTAAAAGTCGATTAGGTAATATTAGGAAATTTATTGGGAAGTTCAATAGCAAAAGTTGTTCCTTTGCCCGGCGAAGTTTCTTTTATGTATATTTTGCTATCGTGGTAATCTTCGACTATTCTTTTGCAAAAAGTTAGACCAATTCCCCAGCCTCTTCTTTTGGTTGTGTAACCTGGTTGAAATGCAAGTCTTTTCTGTTGCAAATTCATTCCTCGTCCGTTATCCGAAACTAAGATTATTACTTTTCTCTTTGTAGTTTTAATTGTAATTTTCACCCAACCTTCTTTAGAATCTATGGATTCAATTGCATTCTTTAAGAGGTTTTCGATAACCCAAGTAAAAAGAACGGTGTTAACATCGGCAAGTACAATGTCTGTGGGAAATTGTCGAAAAATGGAAATTTTTTTATCTTTTTGTGGGACTCGCTTTTCAAAGTAATTTATTACATTATTGATTAATTCAACTAAATTTTCGCGTTTTCTTTCTGGTTGTGAACCAATTTTGGCAAATCTTTCGGAAATCGTTTGCAATCGCTGAATATCTTGCTCCATTTCGTCTATGACTTCTTCTTGGGAGAGTATGTTTCCTTTCTTGTCCTTTAGTAATTCTAACCACGCAAGTAACGATGATAGGGGGGTTCCCAACTGGTGGGCAGCTTCGCGTGCCATACCAAACCAAAGTTTTGATTCTTCGCTTTTCTTTAAGTTTTTGTAGGCAATGTAAGCAAAAGTAATAAAAGCAATAGAGATTACAATTTCTATTAAAGGGAAAAATTTTAGTCTTTCTATTAAGGATGAATGTGAATAATAAAATTTAGCGAAAACTTGACCGTTGTAATCGAAAATAACAATCGGGGGATACTCATTTTTCATTTTATTGATGAGATTTTTTAAATAATTTCTTTTCTCTTCGATCCCCCACTTTTTATTAAATTTGATATTCAAAGTGTATGAATCGAAAGGGTAGATAGGATTGTCGTTTTCGTCGGTCATTATTATTGGAAATTGAATAAGGTTAGATAAATTGCTTACAAGTAGGTCTAATTCCTCGATGTTTGCATTTGGATTGGTGTAGCGACGATAGACGTCTGCATAAAATTCAATAGATTTCTTTTCCCTTTCTATTAACTCCGATACTAATAGGTTTGAATAAAACATTACTAAAGTAACTATTATTAACGCAAATGCGAGTAGAAACAGCTTAATTTTCCATTTATTAGTGGTTGTAATTTTGAAAATGGACATTATATTTGTCCTTGATAATTTTGAATGTAAGTTAAAGTGTCGTTTAGAGTTAATGTTCTTTGCGTACCATCTTTCATATTTTTCAACGTAACGAAGCCATTTTGGTATTCTTCGTCCCCAATTATTATAGTAAAAAGCACTTTTTGCCTATTTGCTTCTTTAAGTTGAGCTTTAAGCGAGCGTTTCTGTAATTCATAAATTGCCGAAATATTATTCTTTCGAAGCAGTTGAGTGATTTCGACAACCATATCTAAGTATTCTGGTTTAGTCGTTGCAACATAGGCTGTTGGATAGTAATTATCAAGTTTTAGACCTTGTTCTTCAAGGATAATGATTATCCTTTCAATTCCAAGAGCAAAACCTATCGCGGGGACTTGCTTCGGATAATTGAATTGCTCAAAAAGTTCATTGTATCTTCCACCGCCGCCAAAGGAGTTTTGAGCTCCCAAATAAGGGCTTTGAAATTCAAAAACAGTATGCGAATAATAGTCTAATCCACGAACCAAGAAGGGATTTTCTATGAAAGTTATTCCATTTTTTTCAAGAATTTTTTTTGTTTTTTCATAGTGTTCAAGGCTGGGTTTATCTAAATAGTTAAGTATTCGCGGACATTCAGAGACTATCTCTAAATCTCTCGGGTCTTTTGAATCAAGAATTCTTAATGGGTTTTTCCCGAAACGCACTTGACTTTCGGGCGAAAGTTTGGCAATGTGATTTCGAAGGTATTCTACGAGGATTTCCTTATATCGCATTCGGGAAAAAGTGTTACCCAAAGTGTTGATGATAATATTGTAATCATTAATACCAAGCTTATCAAAAATTTCTTTGGCAAGTAAAATAATTTCTGCGTCAGCTTCTGGTTCGTTGGTTCCAATTAATTCTGCTCCATATTGGTGGAATTGGCGTAATCGACCTTTTTGGGGTCGTTCATAGCGAAATAATGGACCAAGATACCATATGCGGAGAATCGAACTTTGTTGCAATAGATTATTTTGAATTACAGCTCTAACAACAGATGCTGTCATTTCGGGCCTTAAAGTTATAGAATCGCCGCCTTTATCGAAAAACGTATACATTTCCTTGTTTACTAAGTCGGTATCTGCACCAATTGTACGCGAAAAAACTTCTGTTTTCTCGAAGATGGGTAGTCGGATTTCACTAAAACCAAAAAGGTTAGAAACTTCGTGAAGTTTTTTTTCTACAAAGTGCCAAACGGGAATTTCTTCTGGTAAAATGTCTTTCGTTCCTCTTATCGATGAAATCATTTAAGTCGAGCAGTTTATCATTTAAGGACTCTTAATAAGTAAGAATATTTTTGTGTTTCCCGAACTATGACTAATTGGTATATACCAGAACTAATTTGCGGGATTGGTATTTCAACTAAATTTTCGATGCTATGCATATTCGAGTAAATTATCTCTCCGAGAATGTTTGTAAGATAAATTTGTGCAGTTTGTTTTTTGTTTTTCTCTGTTGTTTCTGTTCGTATTTTAATAATTTCTTTTACGGGGTTAGATTCGATATAAAAGTTCACGAAGTTTTCATCTAAATTAATTATCGATAAATCCGAGGCACAAAAACCAAGCAATTCTAAAGTTCCATTTTTTGATGAAATCATAATAGCTGGATTATCGACAGAAAAGTTAGAGATTGTTAGTTGGGTAGTGTCTTCTTCGGAAAGATGTATTCTGCCAATAAGATAGCAGATTGGTTTTGACCTCGAATCTATGGTCAAATTGTCAATAAATATATTGTAAGTAATATAAGAATTCATTATTGAGCTTGAGAGAATTTTTGCATTTGATATGCTTTTGATTAAAAAAACTTTTGCATTTGTGGTTATTGAAAACGAAATATTAGCAGTAGCTGGTTCGACTAAGTTTGAATCCCCGACGAGATATATAGGAACCGAAAAGTTATCGGTTCCGACAATTCCGTTGGTGTCGGGTATTTCTATTTTGATTTTTAATTCGGAAACCCCTTCGACGGGGACGAAGTAGTTAAAATTAAACGGCTCGGTAAATTCCATAATTAAGGTGTCGAAAAAAGAGCCAACTTTATTGGGCTGGAAAATTAAAGATACATAGATGGCTTGTTTTGGAATTATAGTAACAGGGGTTGGGGGATTAGAAATATAATTAAATACCCCTTTACCTCCATTTTGGTAATATATTCTATTTATTGTGTACGAAACATTCCCGATATTTTCTATGTAAAATCCTTTTGTTCTGGACGAGCCAACTTGAACATAATAAAATCGTATTGGTTCGATGCTTTGTGTTGAATTGAAAAAATCGTCGAAAAGTAATATGGAAGATTCTTTGAATTCACTAAAAATATTAGTAAAGTTTTTCTCAAAGAAATTCAACTTGGGGACTTCGATTATATAATTTAGTTTAAAATTGTGCGGTTCACATATATTCGAATTATGCTTACTTGCAGAATTAAATAAATTTTGAGAGGATAATTCCGGATGTATGTTGAAAAAGAAAATTAAGATAACAATAAAATATCTCATTTTATTATTATTATTGTTTTAAATAATTTTTGAGTAGGGGTTTGAAGTGAAAGGAAATAAATTCCTTCGGAAAGATTACGGAAAGTGAATTCATATCGGTATCTTCCTGGGGAAAGATTTTTTTCTAAGATTGTTCCCAATAGTTCACCTTTGTAATCATAAAGCAGAATTTTGGTCGGACCTCTTTCAATTGTTTCGAAATCTACAAAAAAGTTACCAGTATTTGGGTTTGGGTTGGGTTCGCCCAACCATATTAGACCGTCAGGCTCGAATAAACGAACACCTCCTTCAAGACATACATTCTCAAGTTTAAAAATACTGGATTCTTCTTTTAAAACAATCTTTCCACTTCCTAACGGATAACTATTAGATATTTGCAGAGTAGTTATCGTGTCGTTACCTAATCCAACTTTGAATTTTAATTTTATAAGCGTAGAGTCTTTCAAAATATTAGAGCGGGCGAAAACTTTCAAAGTTCTATAATTTCCATCGAAAATGGATTCAAAATCATTTTCGATTGGCTCAAGTAAGGTTTTGTTAAAAGTTAGGTCGAATGCGATTCCTTCATAAAACGAGTAAGGATGTTGGAATTTTTTGTTTTTTGTTTTTATCGGTATTTCAATAATATCACCGGGTTTCCCTTTATGATTTTCAGTAAAAATTGTGAGCGAGTCGAAAACGGGGTATATTCCTTCTGCAAGAACTTGAATAAATTCCAGTGGGACTTCGGTATTGTTTTCAATCAAAATAATGGAATTTTTTCGGCCTACTGTATCTGGCGTAAAGCGAATTGTCATTGATATAGTTCCATTTGGAGGTAGAAGTTCGGAAATTTTGCCACTGATTATCGTAAAATATAGCGAATCCGGTCCGATATTTCTAATAGATGAAATAACTACTGGTTTAATACTCATATTTTTGATTACGAATGCTAATAAAGTATCCTTATACTCTCCAACTTCAACGATGCCCATATCTATGATTTTTGGGTGTACCACTAAAGAAGGTAGGTAACTATATCCTTTCAAATTGATTTCTTCGTTTCCACCTTTGTGTTTGAGGAGAATTTTTGCTACTCTTTCGCCAGTGTCCGTTGGCGTAAAGTTGAAAAGTATTTTTAAACTATCATTTGGGTTAAGAACAAGATTTTCTCCTACATCTAAAATTTTAAAATCATTGGAGTGAACCCCAATGATTTCTATATTTTGGAACTTAATAGGGATTCGAGAGTTATTTACAATTACAGGGCTAACAAGGGTGTCGAAAGATTTACCTAACGGAAGACGACCAAAATCAACATTGTAAGATGCCAACTTCGATTGCAGAATAGAAAAAGCACAATCGTTTGTGTCAATTTGTAGTCCTAATTTTGTTCGATTAAATATTTTAACAGTACTATCCCAACTTGAAGTCAACAACATAGCGTCGTCGAAACTAAATAAAGCGGAGGTAATAGCATTATTATGCTCGCCAATCGCGATTGAGTCAATCAATTCGCCTGTTTGTGGGTTCCATCGAAGTACACGGAAGTCGCTTCCAGCAGTAATTAACCAGTTTCCTGTAGAATTAAAATAACAAGTGTTAATGGCTGGAAAACTTATTGAGTCGTGTGAGCGTAGGTATAAAGGGTCTACTTTTTTTGCTGTGTCTTCTAAATTGTAATTCCAAACAAAAAATAAGCCTAAATGGGAAGCTGCAGCAAGTTTTTTTGCTCCTAAATGGATTGAGAAATGGTTAATTCTGTTATTACTGAAATTTGTTTGAAAAATTTTAGTTACTTTGAGCTTAGAGATGTCGAATAGGTAAATATTTCCATCGTATGAAGCGTAGGCAATGAATAAAGAATCGGGAGTAAACGAGGCGAAGTAAATTGGATTTTGGTCGATGGGCAAGGTGTATATTAATTTCTTGGTTCTTAGATCCCAAACGATGCTCTTACCGTCGGTTCCCGAAGTAACAGCATAGTTTCCGTCGGGGCTGAAATTTGCGGAAGTTACTTTTCCGTTGTGGCCAACGAATGTAAAAAGGGAGTCCCCGTTTTTAACATCCCAAAGGATTGCGGTCGAATCGTCGGAAGCAGTTATTATGTATCGGTCTTGATTGTCGAACGAAGCCCAATTTACATTTCGTGTATGTCCTTGCAGAGAGAATATTTTTCCACCCGTACCGGGATTCCATACATTAGCAAACCCATTTGAAGAATATGACGAGGTAACGATTAGCGAAGCGTCTCGGTTAAAGTTGGCTGAATTAACCGAGCTGGGATGTCTTAGTTCTATTGTTTCGCCAGCATTATTCGGCCAAATTTGAATGATGCGAATCCAGCAAGAGTCGCTTTCAGAAAATTTCGAGGGGTCGAGCCACCACGAATATTCTAATCCAAGAACATTTACAGCAAGAGTATCCCAACTTGTTCCATTATTTGTAGTGTATTGTAGTTGTACAACATCAGCGGGCAATAACCCTTCCCATTTTATTTTTACAGTATCTCCAATGATGAAGTGGTCTTCGCATTTAGGAGAAATGATTGTCAAAGTTTTTTCCTTTGGTTTCTTATTTGGGAATCCACCAGTTAAGTTGACTTTCTTTATTGAACAAGCATCGGAGTAAATGATCAAACTGTCGAAAACAATTGCTGAATCGCTTGGGGTAAATCTGATAGTCAATTTATGGGCTGAATCTTTTTGCAGTATAAGAGGTGCTTTTATATCACCGGAAACAATACTGAAATTCGGATTTTTTAACTTTATACTATCAATTTTAATTGAATAGTTTTTGGCAATTAGATAAAGGTCTAAGTCTTTGTAATGTGATGGAATGACCGAGCTATATCGAAGGAATGGTGGTTTTGCGACTATTTGAGGATAGTTTATATTTTCTACATTAAAATTGATTGAAATAGTGTCGAAATCTTTATAGATAATATTAGCGAGTCTTTCCTTAAAACAAAGTGGTAAGTTCTCCCAGCTTAAATTAGCTGGCTTTCCATTATGGGTTAAAAAGTTAAGGGACTGTGCTATTTTAACGCTATCTTTTACCGAACTTACGTTAAAGGTAAATCCGTTGGTTTTTCGAGACAAATCGGTTAATTCTTGCGAAAGATACTTGCTTAGTGAAAGAACATATACCTTGAGATTGTTATTTTTCGTAAGGTTTTCGATTTTGGGAAGGCTTATTTGTCTATTTTTGTCTGTGATTAAAACAATCGAGGTTGGATATCTTGCTTTCTTACTATAATCTATGGCGCCAAGATAATTCCCAAGAAAAGCAGTGTCGAAATTAGAAGCAGATTTGGTGGTTGTTATTTTATTTATTTGAGAAATTATTTTGCCTTTTTCGGATGTAAAATCAGAAAGTAAAAAGTTTTGGTTGTCGAATGCGATTAGAGCAATTTCTGTATTTCTAAGATTTCTAACGATGCTTGTCAGAAGCTGTTTGACTAACTCCAATTTGTGTTTGGTTTGGTCTAAGTTTCCAATAGATAGGTCGAAAAGGAAAATTACCGAAGAAAGGCTGTCGGATATTGGTTTGGGTGGAACAAAATTAAACTTTGTGATTTTGATGTGATTTTCGAGGATACGAAAATGTTCCTTTTTTAAGTTCAAATTGATATTCGAAGATGAGTCCAAACATAGAAATTCAATAAATGAGCCGTTTTCTTTATTGTAAAAATCTAAATTAATTAATTGAGTCTTAGAAGATAAGGGTATAAAAAGCAGATAAAGAGCAAAGAAGGAAATTAATCTAAACACTATTCCCCCCAAAAAGTGAGCAAATTAGAAAGAAAATAAAAATTCAAAAATAAAGAAAAAAGCATTATTTTCCTCCAGATTTTTGGATTTCTCTAATCAAATTTAAGTCTCTTTCTGAAAGATTTTCTGGAATGTGAGCAACGAGTTTTATATATAAATCACCTCTTCGAGTTGGGTCGTAATAGTTTGGCATACCTTGACCTTTTAGACGAAGGACTGTACCGTTTTGTGATTTTGCTGGAATTTTAAACTTAATTGTTCCACCAAAAGTTCTAATTTTTGACTCTCCACCGAGTATCATTTTGAAAATATCAATTGGAACATCAACATAGAGGTCATCGCCTTTTCGTTCTACTTTCTTGTGAGGTTTGACCTTTATGGTAATAAATAAATCGATATTCTTATTTGTAAATCTGTTGAGAGGGATTTTCAATACTTGTCCGTCTTGAATACCCGGTTTGATGTTTATTTCAATTTTTTTCCCTTCCGCTTCAATAATTTTTGTAGTTCCTTTGAATGCCTCTTCCAAAGTTATATAAATTTCCTTTTTGGTATCTTTCGATGTTGATTTGTGCGACGATGATTTGCCTTCTCTTCGGAAAGTAAAGTTGGAGCCGAAAATTTTTTCGAAAAAGTCGGAAAAACTGCTTGCGCCAAGTAAATCGTCAAGGTATGAAAACCCAGTTTTACTCGAAGGACGGCTACCGACTGGTTCGTATGCAAACCACTCGGACCAGTTGAATTGGTCGGAGGTTCCTCCTTGCCGTTGAAAATTAAACCAAGAATTACCTAAATTATCGTATTTTTGGCGCTTTTCGGGGTCGGAAAGAACTTCGTAAGCTTCGTTTATCTCTTTAAATTTTTCCTCTGCTTGTTTGTTTCCTGGATTCTTGTCGGGATGATATTTCTGGGCTAATTTTCTATATGCTTTTTTTATTTCTTCTAAGCTTGCAGTTCGTTCTACCCCAAGAATTTTATAATAATCCTTAAATTCCATAAAATTCAGATGTTTGTTTATTTTTAAAACGAAAATTACTTAAAATTTGTTTAATTTTACAATTTGTACTTTTTGATGAAACAAATTTGGATTCAAGATTTGCTAAAATAGGCATATTCGATTCTGGGGTTGGTGGATTAAGTGTTTTAAAGCATTTTCTTCGATACCTTCCACACGAAAGATATGTGTATCTTGGCGATACTGCAAGAGTTCCTTATGGCAATAAATCGAGAGAGACAATTCGAAATTACGCTCGTCAATCTACTAATTTTTTGCTTTCTCAAAAAGTTAAATTAATAGTTGTTGCTTGTAATACAGTTTCATCGGTCGCATTAGATTTGGTCGAAGAGATTTCAAATGTACCAATTGTTGGTATGATAACTCCAACCATTAATACTGCCTTAGCTTTTTCGAAAACAAAAAGAATAGGGGTTATTGGAACAAGGGCAACAATTCTTAGCCACTCGTATCAAAATGCTTTGAAGGAGGCTTCTTCTTATAATTCTATCGAAATCTTTGCGAAGCCCTGCCCTTTATTTGTCCCACTTGTGGAAGAAGGTATGGTTTCGCATCCTTCGACAGAGCTGATAGCCGAAGAATATCTTGCTGAACTTAGGCAAGCCTCGGTCGATACTCTTATACTTGGATGCACACATTACCCGATGCTTTCTGGGGTAATTTCGAAGGTTCTTCCATCTACTTTCTTAGTTGATTCTGGGGAAGAGTCCGCAAAATATTCTGTAAAATTGCTGAAGGAAAGGGATTTACTACGGTCAGTTGAACATAATGCTAAACTCAGTCCAGATATTGAATTCTTTTTAACTGATTATCCATACAATTTCCGTGAAATTGCTAAAAACTTTTTAGGTTTCGATATCGAGGAGGTTAAAATAGTTAATTTGGAACATTAAAGTATGGAAAATGTTGATAATAACAACGAATTTAATATTGATATTAAGGAATTAAATTTAGAACTTAAAGAAAAGCAAGAAAAAATTGAAGAGCTTCAAGCAATTTTGGACAATATAACCACGAAATATGCCAATAGTATTTATGAATTTATATCAATTTTATCTTCAATTGTAGCTTTTCAAGAGAAATATTATGAAGGTTCCCATTCAAGATATGTTTCCAAAAAAGCTGGAGCTGTCGCAAAAGCCTTGAAGATGAGCAAGGAAGATGTATGGATAACTGAAGTTGCTGGTTTACTGCACGATATTGGGAAGGTTGGGTTTAAGGATGCTATACTAGCTAAATTCCCTCAAGAGCTAAATGAACGCGAAACTTTATATTACCAAACTCATTGCGAACTGGGACGAGATATATTGAAAAAGTTCAGTGAATTTAGTTTTATTGCTGAAATTGTGTATCAACATCACGAACTTCTCGATGGCTCTGGTTTCCCAGAAGGTCTTCGGGGAAATCAAATACACCCTTCTGCACAAATTATTGGTATAGTTAATTATTTTCATAATCAAATATATAAGGTTCGAAAGGAAGTTGACCCTCGAACAGTTAATTTAACCGCACAGACCACATTACCCCCAAAGAAAGTAGAAGTTGGAGGCAGCAATTATTTGACTGCAGTAGCAAGCTTGCTCCAGCGTTCTGGTCTTCACTACTCTCGTGAATTTGTTGAAACATTTCTTGAAATAATTGAGGAAGAAAGGAAATCCTTGGGTCAAAAGATTATAGTTCGAGTGCCAGTTCAAAAACTTGAACCCGGAATGATAATCTATCAGAATTATTTTACAAAGTCTGGGTTATTGGTAGCAGCAAGTGGAGATGTTATCGATATAGAAGCTAAAAGAGCCTTGATTCGACTTGCTGAATTTGGGGCAATACCAAGCAATATTCTTGTATTGAAGTGACTTTTTGTTTCTATAAAATTCTATGGAAGAACAAAAATTTTTAGTATTGTTAGTTGACGATGACGATTTGTTTAGGCATTATACTGAATTTATATTAAAAAAATACCTCGATATCGATGTTGTAAGTATCAAATACCCCAATGAAGCTCTCGACTTTTTGAGCACAAAGGTTCCAGATTTGATTTTGCTTGATATGGGTTTACCAGAGATGGATGGTTACACTTTTTTAAAAAAAATTCGTGGCATCGAAAGTTTGCAAGAAGTACCTGTTATCCCTTGCACCGCTTTTGCCTCGAAGGAATTATTCGCATCTCTTCTTAAACTAAATATTAGTGATTACATCTTAAAGCCTACCACTGACCGAATTTTAATTGATAAGGTGAAAAAAGTAATGAATATTTCGAGACAAAATTTGCAAAAAGAAAGTAAAGATGATTCCAAAGAGCAATGATTGAATTTAATAAATTTATATCTCGAGGAAACTTTACAAATAATTTGTTTTTCTTTTTTGGCAACGAACAGTTTTTAGTATTTGATGCATACCAACAAGTCAGAAATCGATTGGTTAAGGAATACAAAGTTGAGATTTTGGTATTTGATGCCGAAGAAGAGAAGAGTAAAGAAAAACTTATAGATTCCTTACTTTTTCTACGAGATGAAGATTTTTTTCTAAGTAAAAAGCTTTTGGTTATAAAAAATATTGAAAAAATTTATCCAATTCAATCTAAGAAAAAAAAGCTCGATAATTTTGATTTAGTGTTTGCAGAAGTATTAGAAACAAAAGTATTTGGGAATTTTATTGTTGTTCTTTCGTACGATGATAAATTGTCTGGTTTGGCAAAGGAACTTTCGAAAAATAAAAATGCTTGTGAAAATTTTGCTTTCCCTTTCGACTTTTTGTTTGGGGGAGGTGCTTGGTTTGAATTTCCTAAGCTTTCCCAACAGCAAATCCGCAGTTGGCTATCCAAAGAATTAGCAAGAAGGGATATCGTAGCTGAACCCGCCGTTGTAGATTTTCTTTTAGAGAATTCAAATTTTAACCTTTGGGAACTAAATTCTGAACTTGAAAAAATTAAGTCTTATTTAGGGGAAAAGAAAAATTTGTCGATTTCAGAGTTAACAAAAATTCATTCAAATACAAAAGAAACAAATGTTTTTGAAATCATATCCTTCGTTGCCCAAAAAGACTTGGATAACTCTATTAAACTTGTCCAGTTAGTCATAAAGAAGTCCCATCAAGAACTCCTTTTGCTTTCATTATTGTTAAAATTCTTTAAGAACTTACTTTTTTTATTCGATGAGATTAAAACAACAAGAGACCGAACTTTACTTGCCAAATCGATAGGAGTTCAACCTTACTTTATGAACGATTATTTTGAAGGAATTCAGAATTATTCCAAAAAGGAAGCAGAAAAGGCAATAAATTACATTGTTCAAGCAGATTTTTTGCTTAAATCATCAACTATTGACCCAGTGAACCTTTTAGTATTTATGTTGAGCAAAATAATAAAACCTAATGAATTCTATGGAAATGCGTAATTTTAGACATAGTCACAGTTTCAAAACTTTGAGAATCTCCTTTGTTAAATGTATTTTTATTCTTTTTTTAGTGCTTAAAAGTGCAATAGCACAAGTAGATGAAGAATACAATTTCGACAGTTTGTGGGCTGTGTATTCTTTAAAGCCTAAGATAGGTATCTTTGCAAACTATGGCACGAATCTCCATATTACAAACTTCAATAAGCTGCCAAATGTTCCTTGTTGTTCTCCAAATTTTGGTAGTGGCTTTGGATGGGGCTTTGAGTTTGGTCTATTAGGAGATATGTTTGTAGAAGATAATCTTTTTTTGTCTGGTAAAATTTCTCTTTCATCTAACGATGCTTATTTTTCCAAGCGTGAAGAAACAGTTGTCATTGTCGATGGTAAATCCCGGAACGGAACTTTTGAACACCAACTCCGGACTGAGTTTAACAATCTCCTTCTTCAAATAATTGGAAATTATACCTTTGATTATCATTATTGGTTTTCAGGTGGGCTTGGGTTAAGCATAAATACCAATGCTGATTTCAGTCAAAAGGAAATTATTGTAGAGCCACGCGATAGGGGAACTTTTAATAATGGTTTAAGAGTACGCAACGATACCTCTGGTGCAATTGGTGATGTTAGGAAAGTTGTACCTTTCTTGTCCGTAAATATTTCAAGAGAGTTTATAGGGCATAAACAAGGACTGTTTTTTTTCTATCCAGAAATTTCTTTCAAGTTCTATTTTGTTAATCAAGTTCGGGGTCTTTCTTGGAGTAGTTTTCAAACACGTCTTGGCTTAGCAATTAAGTTTAGAGAACCCATACCCCCACCGCCCCCACCTCCACCGCCTATTGAGCCTCCTTTGCCCGATTTCCCAAAACAAGCGGAACCTCCTCAAATCAAAGTTAGCTTGACTTACAAGTTTTTGGATTCAAGTGGGGTAGAATTAAATAATTTACCTTTGAAAATTGAGGATTTTGTCTCGCTAAATATGAAGCCCTTGCTGAATTACATTTTTTTTGAACATAACTCGGACGAAATTCCAAGTAGATATGTAAAGTTTACCCCCGAAGAAGCAAAGAATTTCAGTTTAGAATCGATTGCTGACAAAAATACTATGGAGACTTATTACTATGTTTTGAATATTATTGGGAAAAAATTAAAAGAAAATCCAGATTCAAAGGTTAAACTTGTTGGAACTAATTCTGGAAAAGGAGAGGAAAAGAACAATCGTGAGCTTTCATTACGGCGGGCTGAAGCTGTAAAAAAGTATTTTGTCGATGTTTGGAAAATTTCGCCCAATAGGATTGACGTCGATGCAAGGAATTTGCCAAAAGAACCATCGAATCCAAATGAACCCGAAGGTGATGAAGAAAATCGTAGAGTTGAAATTCTCACAGACGATATCCGAATTTTAGAACCAATACTTTCTGTAGATACTTTACGAAAAGTAGATAATTCCCGTATTATATTCAATCTAAATTATTCATCTAATGTTCCTATTCGTGAATGGTCGCTTCGTGTTCGACAAAATCAATCTATTGTAAAAGAATTTAAAGGAAAAGATGAGCCACCAAAAGAGCTTGTTTGGCAAATAAATGAAAATGGTTTTGGCAAGGATGTATTTAGTGGAAAACTCGAATTTGAATATTTTGCTGTCAATTTGCTCGACCAAGTCGGATTTGCAAAAGCTGAACCTTTAGCTGTGCAAAAAATAACCGTCGACAAAAAGAGACTCGAAGGTGTCTCCGACAAAGAATATGAGTATTATAGCCTTATACTTTTTGACTTCGCTAAATCGAAATTAGAACGCGAACATAAAAGTGTAATTGATTTCATTAGTCGTAGGGTAACTTCTCAATCGATAATAACTATTGAGGGCTTTACCGATAGTATGGGCGACGAGAAGGTAAATAAAAGAATATCCGAAAAGAGGGCAAAAGAAGTTGCAAAATGGCTTGGCCTTGAATTTGCTCGAACAATTGGAGTTGGAGAATCATATTTGCTTTACGATAACAGATTGCCAGAAGGACGTTTCTATTGCCGAACTGTTAGAATTACAATAGAAACGCCAGTAAATCTAAAATAATTTTTTAAAGTAAAAAGTAGCCCTTCAAATCATTCAAAGATTTGCCTTTGTAATACTTATTAATTTTTCAATATTTACATTTTAATTTCGTTAAATATTTTTTTATCCGAGGCAAAGATGAAATACTTAGTTTTTTTAGCTTTTGTGTTTTATTTCGGTTTGTTTAATTATGAAATTTTCGGTATGGAAAAAAACAATGCAAATAAAACGATTTATTCTTTGAATCTTACTCTCGTTGATATCGATAAAAAAGAAGTACCACTTGCAAAGTTCAAAGGAAAAGTTCTCTTAATTGTCAATGTTGCAAGTAAGTGTGGGTTCACTCCACAATACGAGGGCTTAGAGAAATTGTATCGAAAATACAAGAATCGTGGATTCGAAATTTTGGCTTTCCCATGCAATCAATTTGGAAATCAAGAGCCCGGAACAAACGAAGAAATCAAAAACTTTTGCAAAACCAATTACGACGTTTCCTTTCTTTTGTTCGATAAAATTGATGTTAATGGCGATAATGCTCATCCTTTGTATAAATTTCTTAAAGATGCTAAGCCCGGAATTATGGGTTCAAAAGATATCAAGTGGAATTTTACTAAGTTTTTAGTTGACAAAGAAGGCAACGTTGTCGATAGATATGCCCCGCAAACAACACCCGAAAAATTAGAAAAGGACATCGAAAAGTTGTTAGAGTAAATCTAAAATATTTCTATCTTGCATATTGGGGCAAACGAGCAGTAATTACAGATACGATTATTTGGAAATGGACTTACTGGGAATTCATTGGATTCAACAATTTTTTCAATTATTTCTATCGCCTTTTCCACTGAAATTTCTTTTAGTTCATCAAAAGTAAGTTTCTTGGGCTTCCAATTCTTTTGCCTTTCTTTAATAATTTTTTCGAAATGCGAATCTCTCCCAACTAAAAATGGGGTATAATTTAAAATAAATCTCGATTTGTCTATTTCATCGATTTTATAGTCGAAAATTTGATAGGACAAGTTAATATTAACTGAATGCGGGGCGAAAAGTTCGTAAGCAATTTTCTCGAAAGCCAACCCAAGAAGTGGCATTTGGAAGAAGTTTCCTCTTAAAGCATCTCCTATTGTTCTGATTTCGGCTTTCTTCAATTTGTAGTCGATGAGTAGGAAATCAAATCCATTCTCAGTTTCGACAATATCAATTCTATCGATTTTACCTTGCATTTTTAACTTTTTCCCCTTGAATTCACCGATTTCTACTGGTTGTAGGGAATTTTTGACGTATAAACCAAAACTTAATTCAAAAAAAGTAGGTTGGTATTCCCAGTTGGACCTATCCAATTCGTATTTCAACCAAAGCTCCGCTAATCCAATTCGTTCGGGACTTCGCGAAAAGAATTCTTCAATGTCTATTTCGAAAAGAGATAGTTCGGTATCGAATTTATGAAGTATTTCTTCTGTAATATCCCGTAACAGTTTATAATACAATTCTTTGTTTTCTTGCAAAAGTTTTACCTTGGGGTAAATTATTTGGTTCTTTTTGTCATACAAAAAGCTTGCATTTTTTTGTAATTCGTTTTTAGCGAGAATCTTGTAAAAATTTGAGACGATGATATGCAAAATTTCTCCTTTTTCTAAGTTTGTAAGAAAAATGTTGAATTCGGGCTCTTTTTTCGATATTTTTAGAAGCTTTTCGACGAAGAATTTGAAGGGGCAACGTATATATTCTTCTAAATAGGAAATTGAAATTGGATTTGCAATTTGCTTGTTTAGAAGTAATAATGAATTTTCTGTAAACTCATCTCTATTTAGTATATTTTCTTTAAAGTTGTCGTAGTAAATCTGCGAAATCAAATTGTGCTGGAATGTTTGATTGGCTTGAGATTCGTTCAAAGTTTCGTATTCATAAGCATCCATTTTTGTAACGACTGCGAAGACCCAAAGCATATCCGTGGGAAGATTTCGTAACTTATCTAAATACCGTAAATTAAAGAATACTCCTTGGGTATCTCTTTCGAATAAGTCGAGAAGGGAAGCGATGAAAGGGCTTGGGACAAATTCTCGTTTTGAATCTTGTTTGGGATAGAAAATATAAGTTAACCTTTTGTTTTTATCGAAAAGTGTAGAATTATTCGTTAAAAAGAAAAAGAACTCTAATCTTTCATTTTCATAATGTCGTCTTTCGCTTTTACCCAATTCTTTTCCTAAAAACTTTTGCGGGGAATACTTCTTGGGAAATTCGCCATCGACTGCACCGCAAAGAATCATTACTTTGTAAGGTATTCCTCGTGTTTGTTCGATTGAAGTTATATTTACTCCGTAGTTCGACTTACGGGATATTTGGTATCTTTCTTCAAATATTACGACCCGGAGAAGCTCTAAGAGTTCTGTAAATGTGAATTTCTTGTTTTTATTTCTGATATAGGTGATAAATGTAAATTCTTCGAGAAGCTGGAGAAATCGAGAGAGTGCGCGTGTATCCCGCTCGAGTTCTTCAATTCGGCTGATTTTGTCATAATAGTTCGATGTTTCGATATCTTTTAAAGTACCATCGACCACTTCTTGCAAAGTTCTAAGAACCCCAAACTTGTTTATTATGTCGTCTATGATGATGTTTTGGAATTCTTGTGGAGTTAATGTTGGTTTCAAAAAATTAAAGTAGCCAGCTAATACTTTAAAATCTTCGTAGGCTTTCTCGAGTGAAATCAGTTCAGATTTCAAATTTATTATTTCAGTTTGGTCGGAATATGGTAAATTTTCCAACGAAGTTATTCTATTGCGGATTATCTTGATTCTATTTTCGAAACGAGTTTGCCAATACCTCACTCCGCCAAGTTCGTTTCCACCGATTGCTTTCATCTTCAAAGCTGTGTGTAGAAAATTTTCACTATCGATGGGTTGTGTCTTCCCTTCTTGTTCCAATTTTTTTTCGAAACGAAAGTAGAAACTGAGCAAAACTTTGCGTAAATCTTTAAACCGAAAACCTTTCGAAACAACTTCCAGAGCAGAAATAATCGCAATGATGAGCGGGGAAGAACTCAACCGAAAGCGTTCAGTTATATTGACAGGTATATTAGCATCTGCAAAAGTTTCTCTAAATAGCTCGGCGTATGTTTGGGGATTCTTCGTTGTGATGCAAATTTCGTTTGGTTTATATCCCATTCTTAAAATAAGATATTTACAAAGCTTAGCAATTTCTTTTGCTTCTGTATATCTATTTTCAGTTTCACATATTCTAATCGTTTCTTTTAGCGATTTACATTGTTTTTTTGCTATGTTGTTGAATAAATATTTTTTTAAAAAATTTGTGTTTGTTTCGGAAGGCTCTACTTTTGTCCCCGAAACTTTTAAACCCCTTTCTTTAAACTTTATTATTAAATCGATATAATTTCCAAAAAGAGGCCCATTCGTTTCGTCGAAATCCAGGTATATTGCAACTGGATTTTTAAATTTTGATAGAGTAGAAATAAAATTGATTTCTGGAATTTTAAAATCAAAAAATCCAAATAGTATCAAACATTTTTTTCCCGATAAAAATGGTAAATATAAACTATCCTTTTGGGAGTTTTTTTCGATTAGATTTTCCAGAACTTCGGTTACAAAATAAAAGGCTTCGATTATATCGACAAATCCACTTTTGGTTAAAAGTTGCTGATAAGATTGGAAGAGATTTCGGGTGTCCTCGAATTTGGCATAATTAACAATGTTAGAATTTCCATCTGTAAACTCTTTGTCGAAGGTTTCAACCGTAATACCATCTTCTTTTAGCCCAAAAATAATTTGCGAAAGCCACTTAATAACAAATAAAGATACCTTTTCATTATTTCTTCGAAAAAATTTTAGATTGGCATTGTCGAATGCTTCTTTGAAAAGTAAAAACCTATATGCATCAGAAATGATTGACTTGCCAAACTTAGGTTTGAAGTATTCATAAGCTTGGCGAACGATACCTTCGAGGTTCGATATCGAAAAGTTTGTTAAAGGTAAACTTTTTTTCGCAAAGTAATCTTCGGAAAATGTTTGCTTAAAATTAAGTGCCAATTGGTTTGTAGCCGATATAAAATAGATATCCTCTACATTTCCTTCGTTAATGATTTTATTCTTAAACTCTTCGAAAGTTAGTACTTGCGAATATTGTGTGAAGTAATCATTGTGTACAATAAACGACATATCAAACCTAACTTCTTGGGTGATATTTTCGATGAACCTCGATTAAATGCTCTTTAGTTATGTGAGTATAAATTTGGGTTGTAGAAATGTCTGAATGTCCAAGTAATTCCTGAACCACACGAATATCAGCCCCACCTTCGAGAAGATGCGTGGCAAAAGAATGCCGAAAGATATGTGGGTGAACTTTATTCTCTAAACCCGATAGTTTTGCATAATGATGGATGATTTTCCAAATTCCCATTCTCGAAAATTTTTCGCCTCGTGAATTCAAAAAGAGAATGTCTTTGGTGTCTTTATTATCCTTTACCAGATATATTCTTGATTTTTTTTGATATTCCAGTATCCAAAACAATGCTGTCGTTCCTATTGGTACAATTCTTTCTTTGGAACCTTTACCAAAAATAATTAGGATTTCTTCATTTGGATAAACATCTCTTTGCCTTAAATTGATTAATTCGGAAACCCTTAATCCGCAAGCATATAAGACTTCCAAGATTGCTTTGTTGCGTATATCCAAGTGAGTTTCAATGTTTATCGAATTGAGTAGATACAAAACTTCTTCGATTGAAAGGACATTCGGTAATTTTGTGGCTAACTTGGGGGAGTCAATCTTTTCGAGCGGATTCGCGTCGACCAAGTTGTTCTCTGTTAAATACTTAAAAAAGTGTCGGAGAGTTGAAATGTAACGAGCTTGCGAGCGTGGAGAAATATTTTCACTAGTCAAATGCTCCAAAAATTTTGAAAGGACCAACGGGTCGACCTCACTGAAGTTTTCGAGACTTTTTTTTGAGATGAAGGAAAAAAATTTATTAATGTCATTTTTATAAGATTGTATTGTATTGTTCGACAATCCCTTTTCTACTTGCAAATAGAACAAAAACTCGTTTAAGATAAGTTCTTTATTTATTATTTTGGTTTTCATTCTTCAATTTGTTTTGAGGAATTTCTTTATACTCTACTCGGTGATGAATTATTCCATAAAGGTGTTGAACACAGATTTCTTCAATTCGTTTTAATTCCTTAATTGAAATATCGGCTTCGTCGAATTGCCCATCAAGTAATTTGTTTGTTATAAGTTTTTCAATAGAATTTGCAAGCTCTTCCTTTGTTTTAAAATGCAGTCGGGATAGGGCTTCTGCAGAGTCGCAAATCATTAGAATTACTGTCTCTCTATTGTTAGGTTTTGGTCCGGGATAACGAAAATCTTTCTCGTCCACTTCTTCGTCGTTGGCTTGTTCTAATGCTTTAGCGTAAAAATGTTGTATTAGCGATGTGCCGTGATGCATTGGTATAAAATCGCTGATTCTTGGGGGGAGCCCGTATTTTTTGGCTATTTCAATTCCATTAAGCACGTGTTCCCGAATAATTTCCGCACTCCGCTTAGGCGAAAGGAATTCGTGTTTGTCCTCTATATCAATTTGGTTTTCAGCGAAATACTCCGGTCTTGTAATCTTCCCTATATCGTGAAAATATGCTCCTACTCTTGTAAGAAGTCGATTTGCTCCGATAGCTTCTGCACAAGATTCAGCCAGGACGGCCACCGAAAGTGTATGTTGGTAAGTACCTGGGGCAACTTCTCGTAGCTTTTGAAGCAAAGGATGATTGACGTCGTCGAATTCTTTCAATTTCAAATCGGTAGTGATATTCGAAACTTTTTCTAAAAAGAACAATAGAGCATAAGTGAGTACAGGGGAAAGCATAGAATTTAGAATTGCAAAACCAAAGGATTCAAAAAGGGTATGTGCTTCGACAGATTTGGCAAGAGAGAAAGCGGTTATTGGGATAGTAAATCCTATGAAAATAAAAATCATTGAACGAAACATTTGTGTACGGCTTTGAATATCGCGGACCGAATAAGCACCAATCACTCCTGCAAGCATTAAAGAGGTTGCTGTTTCAAAGTCGTTGCCTCGAATCGAGGCTACAAGCATAGCCATAGTAACCGTGGAGTAAAAGGCTGTGCGTGAATCGAATACGATTGCAGTTAAAATCGAAAGAGAAGGTAGAATAATTACATATTGTAATGGTAGATTGGACGGAATTGTAATGGTTATCCAGCTTATCAATGCCACTAAGACGAGAGAAAAATTTATGATACCAAATTGAAAGTCGTCGGCGAAAATTCTTTTGCGGAGAATTATTAAATAAATTAAGATGATAAGGTATATCGAGAAAATGTTTAAAAAAGAAGCTAAAGTTGCAGTGAATGAAATTTTTTCGGGGGAAGAATATAATTTAACTTTCTCGTAAGATTTTAATTTTAGGACTGTCTCTTCGGTTAGGATGCTTCCCTTTTCAACAATGGTTTCCCCACTTTTAACAAGCCCAATGGTTTTTGGTACGGATTTTTCTGCAAGTTGTAATCTCTTCTCTGTCAATTCGCTCGAGAAAAAGACGTTTGGAATTAAGGACTTGGAAATTATGAATGCATAGAATTGGACAATTTCTGTCGGAAACTCATTTTGAAGCCTAACTTTTAATTGTGAAAGTGCACCATCTTTATCGAAAAGAATTCTTTTAGGGATAATAAATTCTTTGTTTGTGTTATTATCGACCAACGAAATTTCAGTTGAATTGATATTACTTAAGTTTACATCAGTTACCCCTTGAAGAAATATTGAGTTAAGAATTTTTTGTGTTTGGACTTTGGCTTTTTGTATTTCATTAAGCTTCTCTGGTTTAGGATTAAATAAAAGCTCTTTGGAGGGAAAATTAAAGTTAAGTTCATTGAAAATATTTTCAGAAAAATTTAGGTTGGAGAATCTTTTAAACAAGCTATCGAAATTGCGGAATGTTTCTTTTTCGTTTTCGGTGATTTTGATAAAAACTGGAAGAATTCCTTTTTTGGCTTGCTCAACTTCTTGTAAATACTGATTGCGTTCTTTATAAATTGGGAAAGTATATTCGGCTATTACTGTGTTGTTTGGCCATACGCTACCGACTTGTAAGGAAAAGGAAGGAATCTGGCTTTCTTCGTTTAATCTATAATTATGTAAAAATGTACAAATAAGAAGTGTTGCTATCGATACCGCTATTTTATTTCTTAAAGGAGTTTTGGTTGGAGTTTTTTCGCTTATTGGTAACAATTTCTTTGAAAATAAAGGATTTGCTGGGCTTTTTTCTTGTGATTTACTCATTGGATATGTTATAGTTAAATTTGAATTTTAACATAAAATAAAATACTAAAAGTTGAAAGAAAAAAACAAAATTACGAATTACAAAAATATTGCTATTATAAATACAGCATTTATCGGCGATGTTGTCCTTTCTTTTTATTTGGCAGAGGTAATTAAACAAAATCATCGTGGTGCCAGGATTATTTTTGTTACTGCAAGTAGATTGAAGGACTTAGTCGAATCGATTGAGTCGATAGACTTTTTTGTTGCTTTCGATAAAAACTTAGACCACAAAGGCTTAAAAGGAATAATTAAAATTGCCGAAAACTTGCGATTTGAGAAGGTCGATTTAATTTTAGCTCCACATCGTTCGTCGAGAACCTCGTTACTTGCTTTTCTTGTAAACCCCAAATTTTCTGTTTCTTATTCTACCTCATCTTTTAAATTTTTATATTCAAAAACAGTCAAATATTTCTTTAACAAACACGAAGTCGAAAGAAATTTGGAATTGTTAAGTATTTTTGAAGATGTTAATATTCCCGAAAAACTTCCAAAAGTTAAAATTCAATTTCCAGAAAGTGTAGTCGTTAAATTCGAAAGTTTTTTCGGAAACTTTTCCAAAAATGAAGCGAGATATATTGTTTCTGTGGCTCCGGGTTCGGTCTGGGGCACTAAAAGATGGAAAGAAGATGGCTTTATTGAATTATGTAGGTATCTATATGATGAAGGTTGGTTACCAGTGCTTCTTGGAAGCACCGAAGATTTTGAAATCTGTAATCGAATTTCATCGAATTCCAATGTCTTAAATCTTGCGGGGAAAACAACACTTTTGGAAACGACTTTTTTAATCAGAAAATCAGCTCTTTTAGTTACAAACGATAGTGCCCCCACACATCTTGCTACCTTGGTTGGCACTCCTTGTTTGACAATTTTCGGTCCGACAATTCCAGAGTTTGGTTTCTATCCTCTTTCCACTAATAGTGCAATTATTGAAGTTGATGAAATTTGTAGGCCTTGTTCCATTCACGGATACCAGTCGTGCCCACTTCGACATCATAAATGTATGGATAGAATATCAACAGATATGGTATTCGATAAAGCAAAACAGTTGCTTGGCTGTGTCAAATGAAAAAAATTCTGATTTTTAGTTTTTTAAGAATCACAAAGGAAGTGCATAATTTTCAGCAGGTTAATTCACTCTTCTTGAATGTAGATTTGAAATTCGAAGGAATCCTTTTTTAAAAATGTGTGTTCTTCCAATTCATCAATCTATGAAATGGATTCCTACAATTCAAAACATTACCACAGAAAGATTGTAATTTGAGTTTTAAATTGCTAACGAGGCATTATCAATTCTAATTAGGAAAGTTTCATTTTAAGGACTTCTTCTAATTCTTCGGGTTGTATTACACCAATTCTTAAAATAGTTGGTTTTTCTTTTGTTAAATCAATTATTGTTGACTCTTTGCGATACTTGGTATCTCCACCTTCAACAATATAGTCGATTTTTCCTTCGAAATATGTCTTGACTTGTGAATGATGAATTGAAGATGGTTCGCCTGAAAAGTTTGCAGAAGTTGCAGCAATAGGTCGACCAAATGATAGAGCAAGTTGGATGAATTCTTCGCAATCTGGAAAGCGAATTGAGATTGAAGGAAAATTGCAAGTTACACTATTGCTAACAGTTTCGAGTTTTGGAATAATTATGGCTAAGGGTCCGGGCAGAAATTTGTTTGCTAAAATGTCGAAGTATTTTACCGAAGTGTTTCCGACTTGTCTTATTTGCTCAAAACTTCCAACGTGAGCAGCAAGCGGTTTTTTTGCTTCTCTTTTCTTTAAAGCGAAAATTCTTTCGACTCCTTTTTGGCTAAAAATATCGCAACCAATTCCGTATACGGTTTCCGTAGGGAATGCAATTACGCCATCGTTTGAAAGAATTTTGCGGATAGTTTCGATTTCATTTGTTCCCAACATAAGTCTATAATGTTAACTTTAATTCAAGACCTTGAAGTATATATTTTTTTTCATATAATTTCAATATCTTTTTTAGGGATCCATCCAATGTTTCCATTTGGAATTTTAATTTTGAACCAGTTTCCTATTTCATCTAAAATTTCGACTTTTGTCCCTCTATGTAAAATAAACAAGTCTGTTGAATTTTCTTCGGGGGAACTTTTTATGTAAGAAGTCAATGAAAAAATTATCCCGTGTTTACTATTAGTTTCCGTATCAAAACGAGAATAACCTAAAGTAGCAAAAAGGAGTGAAATAAGAATGAAAACAGAGCCAATTAGAAAAACAACTTTTTTTGCTGTAATTGAACGAACTATTAGAAAAAGGGAAAAGTTGAGAACCGAAAGCCAGAAAACTATTAATGTCAACAAACCCCAAGTAGATGAATTGAATAGGTCTCGAACAGTTTCCCACCAACTTTGAAGAAAAAACTTGGGTAACTCATCAATTTTATCGATGTTTTGTAGTCGTGCGACTTGAAGGTTATAAATTATATCCTCATCTGTTGGGTCGATTTTCAAAGCCCTTTCGTAAAAAAGAATACTTTGATGATATTCTTTGAGTCGATAATAAGCATTTCCAAGATTGTAGAAAATTTCTTTACTTTTGTACCCACTATCTAAAATCTTATGGTAAAGCTCTATAGCTTTTTCGAATTTTCCATGTCTATATGATTCGTTTGCTTCGGTGAAAGTTAAGGCGGGGTCGATTGGTTTTCCTTTTGCATAACAAATGGAAAACAAAGCAAGAGTTAGAAGTAAGACTGAAAAATGCTTTTCTATTCTCATATTGTTTTTTTGCTTATATTCGATAAAATGTCTATTGAATATTCATAGACATCTTGTAAAGGCTGTGAATTCGAATTTGGTGAATACCTTGCTTCTTCGCAGTGCATAAGTAAGGCTATAAATTTCTCGACAAGTTCTTCATCTTTTACTGCTTGAATTAGTCGTTCGCGTATGTTTTCTTTTGTCAATTCAGTTGGAGGTATGTTTAATTTGTTAGAAACAAAAGACCATAAAGCTTTCGAAGTTTCTTCGTAAAACCTATCCTTTGAATTTTCACTAATTAAGTCTTTCGCTTTTTGTAAGTATTTTTTTGCGATTTTCATTGCTTTCTTTTGCTTGAATAAAGCGGCGTTGTTTTCAAGTGAATTTCTTTTACGAACATAGTAGAAAAAACCAAACCAAAATCCAGTAGGAAGAAGAATTAAGATGAAAAATAATGGACTTATCAGGAAACTTTCGGACGCCCTGTTAAAGTTTGGGGCATTAGTTTTGATATATCGGATGTCTTGGCCCAAATACTTAATTTCTTCTTTTCGAACGTTTGTAACAAAAGCTTGTGCAGTTGGGTTTCCTTCGACATTTAGAATAAAATGGTTTGAAGTAAGGTTTATGTATTTGCTCATTTTTGGGTCGAAATAGGCATATTTAAAAGGCTCAATTTTGAATTGACCGGGATTTTTTGGTATCAAATAATATTCAAATGTAATGTTTCCACTAATTCCAGAAGGTGTAACATTAGTGTTGTCTATAATTTTTGGTTCATATAAATCGAAATCGGCTGGTATGTTCAAAGGTGGTGGATTTAGAAGTTTTAAGTTCCCTTTTCCGATTAGTTGAACTTTTAAGGTAACAATATCTCCGGTTCTAACCTTATCTTTGTCGAGCCAAGCTTTCATTTGCAGTGACCCGACAGCACCAGTGAATTCTGGAGGTTGAGGGGTGGGTAATGGTAGGACCTTAATTGTAGTGGGTTTGGATTTAACCGTAAAAGGGAAATCCTTATATCTATTTGTAAAGAAAGGGTCATTGAAAAATGGGTCGTCAAAAAGAATATCAAAGGGGTCCCGATAACGCTTCTTTTGTTGTTGAATTAATAAACGGACGACAAAGTCGATTTCCATTGACTCAATGGTTAAATTTCCACTTTGTTGGGGGATTAAAACAACTTGTTTTAAATCTGCTACTTTGAAAGGGGTGCCGTTAATTACTTCGGTAGTAAAATTCAACTGTTTAATTTCAAAATCTTGAGCCCAAAACCCATTGAAAGTAGGCATTTTGGGGACGGATATGTTGACAATGTTTAAATCTTTATGAACATACAACTTATACGTAGCGACAATAGTTTCGCCAAGATAAACTTGATTCTTATCAGTAAAAAGTTTAATAAAAAGATTGTTTCGTAAAATTTCGTCAGCTTGTTGTGAAATAGTCTTTCCACTTTCGGTTGATTCTTCTTTTTCGGATTTCGATTTTTCGTCGGCTTTCAAAACTTTTATCGTTAGTGGATTAGAGCTCAATGTGCTACCTTCAACATTAATTTTAGCGGGTTCGATTGTGAAAGTACCTTCGGCGTCGGCCAAGAGAATGTAAGTAAACGAAAGCGAACTCGAAATCTGTCCATTAACAATTTGAGTTCGCATAGATTGACTTGGACCAGCAAGAACGGAAAACCCTTTAAAGCTTGGGGCTTGGAAGTTCCTGCCATTAGTTGTGTTCAATGTAAAAGTTATTTGAATTTGCTCACCAACTCTAACGGTTGTGCTGCTGGCGGAGGCAGTGAATCTGTATTCAGCAAGTAAATTATTAAAAGTTAATATCGAAGCAAACAAAATAAGAATTACTTGCTTAATCATTTTTTGGTTTCGCAAAATTCAATGTGTAAAGAAGAAAAAAAAGGGAAAAAATTTTTTGTTTTTTGCTAATTTTTTTGCAATTTTGTATTCAGATAGGGCTCTTAGCTCAGTTGGTCTAGAGCGCTTCCTTGACGCGGAAGAGGTCACAGGTTCGACTCCTGTAGAGCCCACAAGTTTCTGCATTTACTTTTACTTCTTTTTGGCATTTACTTTTAGTAACTATAAATACTTTTGGGTTGTTGACCATCGTTGTAGGCAATTACGAGCCTTTTTGCTTTAATTTTCTTATTTGGATAAAAAAAAAATTTTTATTAAGTTGCCTTTCTTTATTAAGTTAAAATTGTTTTTTTGAGGATAAAATGAAAACTGAATTATCTGGCAGGATTACTAAGTCTGTGAAAGATATAGAGGTAACTAAGAAGTGGTGGATAGTCGATGCTAATGGTAAAACTTTGGGTCGTCTTGCGACTCAAATAGCATCGTTACTTCGGGGGAAAAATAAAACTTATTTTACTCCACATATTGACTGTGGTGATTATGTTATTGTTTTAAATGCAGAAAAAGTTATTGTCGAAGGAAAACGTTTCGAACTAAAAGAATATTTTCATTATACAGGATATCCCGGTGGTGAAATCTTTCAAAGGTTTAAGGATTTAGTGAAAACGAAACCCGAGTTTGTTATTCGAAAAGCAGTTTGGGGTATGCTTCCTAAAAACAGATTGGGTCGCAAAATAATCAAGAAGTTGAAGGTCTATCGTGGTGAAAGTCATCCCCATATTGCACAAAAACCAGAAATTATGACATTGAAATATTAGAAAATATTTTGGAGAGTTAAATGAGAATGTCTATAGCAACTGGAAGGCGAAAAACTGCTGTTTCTAAAGTTTCTATTACACCTGGAACTGGTAAAATTGTCGTTAACGGACTAGATTTCGAAAAATACTTTCCGATAGAAAGCCATAGACTTCAAATACTTAAGCCTTTTGAATTAACTAAAACCTTAGGGAAATTTGATGTACGAGTTAAAGCAATTGGAGGTGGCATAAGTGGTCAATGCGGAGCTGTTACACTTGGCATCGCCCGTGCTTTGGTTTCTTATGAAGAATCATTTAAATCCACTTTAAAGGAGTTTGGGTTGCTTACTCGCGACCCTAGAATGGTCGAAAGAAAAAAATATGGACAAAAGAAAGCACGAAAACGTTTTCAATTTTCTAAAAGATAATTTTTTTACTATGTTTCGGGATTGCTTGTGTGTGGGGGTGATATATGAAGTCTTTTTTACCCTTGAGCAAGCAAGTTGAACGGAACAGATGTTTAACACAAAGGAGAATTTATGAAACACTATTTGTCGATTGAACAATTACTTGAAAGTGGTGCTCATTTTGGGCACTTGACTCGTCGCTGGAATCCGAAGATGGATAAGTTCATTTTCGGAGAGAAAAATGGTATTCATTTAATAGACCTTCGGAAAACACAAATATTAATTGATTATGCTCGGGATGCTGTTTACAATCTTGCGTTGCAGGGCAAGAGTTTACTTATGGTTGGAACTAAACCACAAGCTCAGTTGCCAGTCGAAAGAGCTGCAAAGCGGTGCGGAGCATTTTATGTAACAGAGCGATGGCTTGGTGGAATGTTAACAAATTTTACTACTATTCGTAAAAGTATCAAGCGATTGAATACAATCGATAAGATGGAACTCGACGGAACTTTCGACAAATTAACTAAAAAGGAACGTTTGCATTTGGTTCGTGAAAGAGAAAGGTTGCGAAAGTTTTTTGGTGGAATCGAAGAAATGATAGTTCTACCGTCTATGCTTTATGTCGTAGATATAAAGAAGGAGCATATTGCTGTCAAAGAAGCTCAAATTTTGAATATCCCCGTTGTTGCAATTGTCGATACAAATTGCGACCCCGAGTTAGTTGATTATGTTATACCAGCCAACGACGACTCCCAGAAAACAATTGATTTAATTACAAGTGTTATTGCCGATGCATATAACGAAGGTAAACAAGTTTTTGCAGAGAAAACTCGTGAGACTACTCCGGAAGTTGTCGTTGGAGAAATTGAAGAAATACCTTCCGAGTTGTCCACAGTAAAAACAAAGCTAAGACCACGAAAAGCGAAAAAGGCGGATATTGGAGTTGGAACTGGGGGTATAACCCCAAAAATTGAATCGCTCGAAGAAGAGGAACCTACTTCGATTGAGTAATTTTGTTAAATTAATGGATAGATATGGCAGAAATAACAACAAAAATGGTTCTTTCATTGCGTGAAAAAACTGGGGCTGGAATGTCGGAGTGCAAAAAGGCGCTTCTCGAAGCTGATGGCGACTTTAATCTTGCTATCGAAATACTACGAAAAAAGGGTGCTGCTTCTGCTGCTAAACGTAGCGAAAGAGAAGCTAATGAAGGTATTGTTGCAATAGCAGTATCTTCCGATGAAAAAACAGCCGCTATGGTTGAAATTAATTGTGAAACTGATTTTGTCGCACGGAACGAAAACTTTGTAAATTATTCTTCGATTGTTGCAAATATTATTTTAAACAATTCAGTCAATACTGTCGATGAATTATTGAAATGTGAATATAATGGAGAAACGCTCGAAAGTTTGCATAATGAGATTCTTCTAAAGTTCCAAGAGAATATTAAAATTAGAAGATTTGTAAAAGTATCTGCAACTGGATTTGTTGGTAATTATGTTCACGCTGGGAGCAAACTTGGTGTTCTTGTAACCTATGAATTTCAACTTAGTAACGGGGTGAGCGACGAAGCTAAGCAATTTCTACGGGATATAGCAATGCAAGTTGCAGCAATGAATCCTTCTTATCTAAGCAGGAATTTTGTGCCTCCCGAAGTGATTTCCAAAGAGATAGAAATATACAAAGAACTTGCAATTAGTGAAGGTAAGAAACCCGAAATTGCCGAAAAAATCGCACAAGGAAAGCTTGAAAAGTTTTACAGCGAACAATGTTTGCTGGAGCAAACATTTATCAAAGATGGTAGCCTTTCTGTCCGCGATGTTTTAAACAAAATAGAGTCGTTAGTTGGCTGTAAAGTAGAAATTTCGCAATTTATCAGATATTTTCTTGGGGAAGTTTAAGGCACGAAATGGAAAATAAGCCGATTTATCGGCGAATTCTTTTGAAATTGAGTGGCGAAGCCTTGATGGGAAGTGGTCAGTTTGGAATTGACCCATCGGCTTTAAATTTTTTTGCATTCGAAGTAAAAGCAATCCACGATTTAGGTGTTCAAGTTGGTATCGTAATCGGGGGGGGGAATATTTTTCGTGGCATTCAATCTGCTGCGAAAGGTATTGATAAAGTCTCCGGCGATTATATGGGTATGCTTGCAACGGTAATCAATTCTTTAGCTTTTCAATGCGCTCTCGAAGCTTTGGGGCTCGAGACACGCCTTCAAACTGCAATTACGATGACAAGTGTCGCAGAACCTTACATTCGAAGGAAAGCCATTCGTCATCTCGAAAAAGGGAGAGTTGTTATTTTTGGTGGGGGTACTGGTTTGCCTAATTTTACTACCGATACAACTGCTGTACTTCGTGCAATCGATATCGGTGCGGATTTAATTGTTAAGGGGACAAAAGTTGATGGGATTTTCGATTCTGACCCAATGAAAAACCCCGAAGCGAAACTTTTGAAACTACTTACTTTTAACGATGCTATTATTCACAATTTGGCAGTAATGGACCAAACTGCTTTTACACTATGTCGCGACCATAAAATTCCTATTGTAGTGTTAAATATCAATAAACAAGGGAACTTGCTTAAACTCGTTCAAGGGGAGTCTATTGGTTCCTTAGTTACAAGTTAATAAAAGCGAGGTAGATATGGATGTAGAACAAGTTGTCTCCAAGGCAAAAGAGCAGATGGAGAAATCCCTAATGCATTTCAAAGAACAAATTGCGAAAGTTAGAACTGGACGTGCTAATGCAAGCCTTTTGGAAAACATCAAAGTGGATTACTACGGAACTTTAACTCCAATACCACAAATTGCAACAATTAATATACCAGATGCTAAAACCATAATAGTGCAACCTTGGGATATTTCGACTGTTTCTTCGATAGAAAAAGCAATTAAGAAATCCGATTTGGGTTTTAACCCCGTCAGCGATGGGAAAGTTTTAAGGATACCAGTTCCACCGCTTACTCAAGAAAGAAGAAAAGAATTGGTCAAGTTTACCAAAAAGCTGTCCGAAGACGCTAAAATTGCAATTCGGAATATTCGGAGGGACCAAATCGAAGTTCTACGAAAAGCAGAAAAGGATAAGTCAATCAGTGAAGACCAAAGGCATTGGGGAGAAGAAAAAATACAAAAAGTAACAGATGAGTTTATCAAAAAAATTGATGAATTGACTGTATCTAAGGAAAAAGAAATAATCGAAGAATAATATTTGCCTTGTAAATTTTTGTCAAATTTAATTTTATCTTTAAATTTTTTTCTAACATCTTTTAATTTTGGTCAAAGTAAAGTTAAATTTCATTTAGTGTTTCTTTAGCTTTACCTTTATTATGTTACTCTTGTCATTTATGCGAAAAAACTATTTTGATTATGGTCAATGATGTTTAATAAAACTTATAATAGCCAATATTAAAAATTAATTCAAATATATAGTATTGGGTCTCTAATTTTTATTAAGACGATTCTCTTTTCAATAGCCCAAAAAACTAATTTTTTTTAAAAAATTTTTCTTCAGTTCTATGTTCACCAGAATACTCGATTTATTATTTATTAATATTTAACGATTTGCGACACCACTTGAATTTCTTTTATCAAAATTTTTTGAATTGTTTTGTATATCCATTTTTCTTTTTAAAGTTGCAGATTTATTTCTTAACTACAATTAATAATTCGAGAGGGCACAAGTGAGCAAGTTAGTTAAACAACTTTCGTTTTTCGACAAGTATTTGACTTTATGGATATTTATCACGATGTTTTTGGGGGTTTTGGTTGGTTCAATGTTCCCAAATATTGCCTTATTCTGGGACTCTTTAAGCATTGGAACAACAAATTATCCTATTGCAATTGGATTGATTCTTATGATGTATCCACCTTTAGCCAAGGTAAAATATGAAGAACTGCCAATTGTTTTTAGCAACATCAAACTCCTCACAATATCGCTAATTCAAAATTGGATTATAGGACCAATTGTTATGTTTACTCTTGCTTTAATTTTTCTCCCAGATAAACCTGAAATGGCTTTCGGTGTTATTCTTGTTGGGTTAGCCCGTTGCATAGCAATGGTATTAGTTTGGAACGATTTAGCTCAAGGTGATTCTGAACTGGCTGCTGGGTTAGTTGCATTCAATGCATTGTTTCAAGTACTGACTTATTCAATCTATGCATATATTTTTATAACAGTTTTGCCACCAATATTTGGTATGAGTGGAACATTGGTGAATGTTTCTATCTGGGAAATCGCTTCAACGGTCATCATATATCTAGGGATTCCTTTTACAAGTGGATTGCTGACGCGTTTAATCCTTGTTAAGTATAAAGGGAAAGTATGGTATCATAAAGAATTCATACCTAAAATATCGATTCTTACACCCATTGCTCTTCTTTTCACAATCTTTGTAATGTTTTCTTTAAAGGGTGAAAAAATCGTAGAACTACCTTTGGATGTAATAAGAGTGGCAATCCCTTATACCTTTTACTTTGCAATAATGTTCTTTGCAACTTTTTTCTTTGTGAAAAGACAAGGTATTTCGTATGAGAAAACAACAACGGTTGCTTTTACCGCTGGAAGTAACGACTTTGAACTTGCCATTGCTGTTGCCGTAGCAGTTTTCGGGATAAATTCACAAGTTGCTTTTGCAACTGTTATTGGTCCACTTGTAGAAGTTCCAGTTTTAATAGGATTAGTTAATGCTGCTCTATTTTTCAAAAGAAAATTCGAATAAGTAATAAAGCGAAAAGAAATATGTAAACAACTTGTTATTAATTCTAAATTTTTCAACTTAAGGAGAATTTGTAATAGCGAATTTATATTTATTATATTAGATTTACTTTTGGTATTACGCTAGCTTCAAAGGATGCTTTGAGACGATGTGTAGGGGAACGAGTACTAAAATAAAATAATTACACTGACTTTGCTACTCGTCTCCAAAATGATGAGCTAAATAGTGGGTCCTTGAATTTTAAAAATTCATTAAGATTTGGAAAAGATTGAAGAAACATTTTAGGACTCATTCTCGAATCTTTTGCTGGATAGAGTGCACCACCGAATTCCATTATCAAATCGTCTAATTTGTTGAGTTTCACGAAAATTTCTTTGTGGAATGGGAAATCGACAGCTAATGTTATCCCTTCTCGTGGAAAAGAAAGTAATCCAGAATTTTCAAATTTTCCAAATGTTTTTATTACGGTTAGGAATGAAAGAAGATTGAGTTTTTTACATTCATTGATAAAAGCCTTCAATTTGTAGGGTCCGTCGCTTTTTGGTATTACAAATTGATATTGAAAAAAACCATTTTTTCCGTATAGATAATTCCAGTTTTCTAAGTTGTCCAACGGAAAAAAGAATTTTTCGAAATGGACAATGGATTTTGAAATTTTTTCTTGTTCTTTGATATAATATAAAAAGTTGAAGGTGGTAATCGAGCATTTGTTAATTAGGGAAAATGGAGCAACGAAAGGAATTGCGAACTTTGTTTTTCGTTTGGCCTTTGCGATGTCTTTTTCGTAATGGTTTCCCCTTTGATAAATTCCTCGACAGTTGTTGAGTGATGGGACTGAAAAATCAAGCCAAGCGACTGTGTATTCAAATTCTTGTTCCGAGTTCTCATTTATTGAGAAAAATTCTTCTATTGACGAAAACTTAATAGATTCGACATAAATGTATGAAGATGAAATTGGTTTTAATTGCAATTCTGCCCAGAGTATAATTCCAGTCAAACCTAAACCACCAATAGTAGCGAAGAAAAGTTCTTTATTTGTATTTCTCGAGCAAATTAATCTTTCGCCATTCGACCGTATAAGCTCAAATTTGTTGACGAAGTGTCCAAATGAGCCTTTTTTATGATGGTTTTTTCCGTGGATATCATTTGCAATTGCTCCACCAACAGTTACAAATTTTGTTCCCGGTATTATTGGTAAAAACCAGCCTTTTGGAACCACAAAGTTTAAAATTTCCGATAAAGTTACTCCACCTTCGCACTTTAAAATTCCATTGTTTGGGTCGAAATCGATAAAATGATTTAATGAGGAAGCATCTAAAAGTATGCCACCATTGTTTAAACAAACGTCTCCGTAGCTTCTACCTAAACCATATACAAGGCAATGAGGTGAAAAATTTGTAAAGTCAATTGTTTCGTGCCGCCAGTCGAGGTGAATAATTTCTTTGAATTCTGATTTTGGATAAAGTCCCCAAGATTGATAATTTTTCATTACACTATAATCGCCAAAATCCAAATAGCTATAATTAAACAAGCGATGAATAAGGTTTTAGGGTCTTTTAAAGCATAGGTTACTGGGTCGTATGCTATTTTTCTTTGGTTAGCGTCATTCCAAAGAAGCAAGGACCAAAGGAGCACAAGAAAAGCATCGAGCCAAAGGAAGTTCGGACTTTTGTAAAATTGCAAAACTTTCTGAGTATTGATGTAAAGAATTAGGATTATTGTTGATGCGAAAACACTCGATAATCCAATTGTTAACAACATTATTGAAGATTGTACATTATAAGGTCTTCCAGTAAGATTTGAATTGTTTTCGTTCTGAATTAGGTCGGAATATCTTTTGAGCACAGCAAGAGAAATAAAAAAGAACATAGAAAAAGCCAAAAGCCAGTTTGAAACTTCAACAGAAGAAGCAATGCTTCCGGCATAAATTCTAACGACATATAAGCTTGCAAGTGTGAAAAAGTCTATAATGAAAATATACTTGAAATAGTTGGTATATGTTAAATTAATAAAAGAATAGAACAAGAGTAACAAGAAAAAATTGAAATTCACCCAACTTGAAAGGAACAAGCCTAATGATAAAATTGAAAAGGAATAGAACATTGCCTTGTAAACAGAGATTTTCCCCGAGGCAATCGGGCGATTTTTTTTCTGAGGATGAATTCTATCGTTTGCAATATCGAATATATCATTGATAATGTAACAAGATGATGCAACGAGTGAGAAAGAGACGAAAGCAATAAGGCATTGGACGAATAACAATGTATCGTCGAACCTGTGAGCCAGTAGTAAAGGCGCAAAAATTAATATGTTTTTTATCCATTGATGAATTCGAATTGATTTGATAAAGTCTTTGAATGTTGCAACTTGTCCTAAGTTTTCTGCAAAGTTTTTTAACTTGGATACTTTTTTGATGACGAATTTGAAATCTGAAGTTACAAAAGCTTTGTTTGCAATTTTCCAAACTGGCAAATCGAAAATAGAATCTCCTAAATAATCGAAGCCTTTTAACCCAAATTTATCTTTCAAAAATAACGCCTTGTTCTTACTTTTGAGATTATAGCTATTTTGTGTTCCAAAAACTTCGTCGAAAAGTTGTAAATTTTTGTTGATTTCGTCAGCAATTTCTTGTAAAGAAGCAGTAACAAGAATTAATTTGTGTCCCTCCTTTTTTTTCTTTCGTAAAAAATTCAGTATGTTTTCGTTGTAGGGAAGATTTGCAATATCTATTTTAACCTTTCTATGTAATTGTCGTTTTAAATAAGTTTTCCCTTTCAAAAACCAAAAAAATAATAAGAAAATATGTAAAGGGTTTTGCTTAATAAACAGTAGTATCGATTCAATTAGTATATCGCTATTAATTACTGTGTAATCTAAATCTACGCAAATGGGTAATTTTTTATTACTTTCGTTCATTATTTATTTAAAAAATGCAAAATTAAACAAGTCTGAGGATTTGTGTAGTTATTCCTAAATTGCATTTTTTTGGAGGGAGTATGGTAAAGGTTTTGTTGTTTTTAGTTTTATTTAGTAGTATATCGGTTTTTTCTCAGGAGCAACCACGTCACAAAGGCAAATTCATCGAGCCAAAAAATGAGTTTTGGGAGGAAATTCATAAGTCCACACAAGATTATTGGAAAAAACCTGAAAAGAAAAAGATGCGTTTCATTGTCGATTTCGAAGGTATGCAGTTACCGAAGTCGAAGGAAGAATTTAAATATTTTTGGCATAATGAACCTATTCCTCAAGGGGCAACAGGAACTTGTTGGAGTTTTGCAACTACATCGTTCCTTGAATCTGAGATTTACAGGTTGACTGGGGAAAAGGTGAAAATTTCCGAAATGCACACGGTTTATTGGGAATATATCGAAAAAGCACGATATTTTGTCAAAACACGTGGGGAATCTTTTTTGGGAGAAGGCAGCGAACCAAACGCTGTTATTAGAATATGGAAAACCTATGGTTGCGTACCTTACGAGGTTTTTCCGGGCAAACTTGAAGGACAAAAACATTTCGACCATAGCAAACTTTTTTCAGAATTTAAAAAATTTCTTGATTATGTAAAGGAAAAAAGTCTTTGGAACGAAGATTTCGTGATTTCGACTGTTAAATCAATTCTTAATTTGTACATTGGAGAACCCCCACAAAAATTTGTTTATCAAAATAATACTTACACTCCGAAATCTTTTATCAAAGAACGTTTAAAATTGAATTTGGACGATTATGTTGATTTTCTGTCATTAATGGAAAAACCATATTGGCAACAAGTAGAGTTCGATGTCCCAGACAATTGGTGGAATGATTCCAGCTATTACAATGTCCCACTCGATGTTTTTATGGATATCATAAAAAGTTCAATAAAAAAAGGCTTTACTTTTGTAATCGGAGGGGATGTTACCGAACCGGGTATCGAATCCCATTATGAAGTTGCAATTGTTCCATCTTTTGATATCCCCTCTGCTTTTATCGATGAGTATTCAAGGCAATTTCGCTTTTCTAATAACACTACACAAGACGACCACGGCGTACATCTTGTTGGTTATAAAGAAACAAATGGAGTTTTTTGGTTTCTTATAAAAGATTCGGGAAGTGGTTCTTTCAATGGACCAAATAAAGGCTACTACTTCTACCACGAAGATTATCTGAAGCTAAAAATGCTAATCGTAACTATTCACAAAGACGCTGTTAAGGAAATTTTGGCAAAGTTTAAAAAATAAATATTTTCTATACTCAACTCTTTAATTAATTTTAAATTCGTATGGATTTTCGTTAATCCAGTTTAAAAAGTCAAGATTCGAAGAGTTTTTGAGTTTTTTAATATTTAGACCACAATATTCTAAATATACATCGATTGCTTAATCTAATAAATCAAGCGGCGTCTTTTTTAAAGTGGTAGAGCGGTTCTACTCCTTTTTCGACTACATCTTTTGTAATTATGCACTTTTGTAGGTTACTTAAATCTGGCACCTTGAACTGAATTGGTAGCATTATTTCCTCTACTATCGAGCGAAGGCTCCTTGCCCCAGTCTTCAACTCTATTGCTTTGTTAACAATTGCATCCAGTGCATCATTATTAAATTCCAATTCGACTCCTTCCATCTCGAATAGTTTTTTGTATTGCTTTACTATGGCATTTTTTGGTTCGGTGAGGATTTTTTTCAATGCACTGCTGGAAAGTTCTTCGAATGGGGCGATGACGGGTAATCGACCTACAAGTTCTGGAATAAACCCAAATTTAATTAAGTCGTCTGGTTCAACTTTTTTCAAGAGCTCCAAAGAAGCATAATTTGGTTGTGTTGGTTCGGTGTTAAATCCAATTCTTGTTTTTCGCAATCTTTGGGCGATAATCTGTTCAAGTCCTACGAAGGCTCCTCCACAAATAAACAAAATATTTTTGGTATTAACATAAAGTAAACTTTGTTCTGGATGCTTTCTTCCACCTTGCGGTGGAACCCCCGCAATTGTTCCTTCGAGAATTTTCAATAGAGCTTGCTGTACCCCTTCGCCAGAGACGTCTCTGGTTATAGAGGGCGAATCACTTTTACGCGAAATTTTATCTATTTCATCGATATAAACGATACCAATTTCTGCCAGACCGATGTTGTAGTTGGCATTTTGAAGCAACCTTACGATTACCGTTTCAACATCGTCGCCAACGTATCCAGCTTCGGTAATAGTCGTTGCGTCTGCTATAGCAAAAGGAACTCTAAGGATTTTTGCAAGTGTTTGGGCTAATAATGTTTTTCCTGTTCCTGTTGGACCAATTAATAATATATTGCTTTTATCGACTTCAACGTCGTTGGATTCCGAAAAATTTAATAAAATACGTTTGTAATGGTTGTAAACAGCGACAGATATGATTTGTTTGGGGTACTCTTGCCCGATTACGTATTCATCGAGCTTTTCTTTTATTTGCCTTGGGGTGGGAAGTCTTTGCAATTGACTTTCTACTAAAAAACGTTCGAACCTCTTATTCTTAATAATTTCATAACTTTCTTCGATGCAGAAGTTACAAATTAAGACTTTATCCTTGCCTTCGAAGAAGCCTTCGACTGTGTATTGACTTCGCCCACAAAATGAGCAATAGTGTATTTCGCGTGTCGTAGTTTTTCTTTGGGGCATTATTTTTCTTCCTTTTCTTTGTTTTCTTCCTGCTTTACTTTGGGGGCTTTTGCGAGAATTTTATCAATTATACCATATTCCAATGCTTCCTCTGCGGACATATAATAATCTCGGTCGGCATCTTTTCGTATTTTTTCTACATCCTTGTTTGTGTGTTTTGCAATTATTTCATACAACATATCGCGAATCCTAATCATTTCTTTAGTGTAAATTTCGATATCGACCGATTGACCTTGTGTTCCCCCGGTAGGTTGGTGTAGCAAAATTCGTGAGTGTGGTAGAGCAAAACGCTTACCGGGAGTTCCAGCACAAAGAAGGACTTGTGCCATCGATGCAGCCAAGCCGATACAAATCGTTACAACATCTGGCGAAACATACTGCATAGTGTCGTAAATAGCAAGCCCAGCAGTTACACTTCCGCCCGGCGAATTGATGTAGATGTGAATATCTTTGTTTGGGTCTTCGCTTTGCAAGAAAAGCAATTGGGCAATAACAAGACTTGCTACGTTATCGTCGATAGGTGTTCCTATGAATATTATCCTTTCTTTAAGTAAACGAGAGTAAATATCAAAAGCGCGTTCGCCCCGAGGGGTCTGCTCGATTACGATTGGAATTAACTGGTCGTTCATAAATTACTCTTTATTAAAATTTTATTAGACGAAAATATTTTGCAATAGTTTTTTTGAACTTTTTAATGTAAATTTTTGGTTATTTGGTAAATTTGAATTAATTTTGCGTTTGCATTCCAGAGTAGCTCAGCTGGTTAGAGCACCTGACTGTTAATCAGGGGGTCAGGGGTTCGAATCCCCTCTCTGGAGCAATAATCATTATTCGATGTTTTGAACTTGTTCCCTAATTTTTTCAACTTCTTCTTTTGCATTAACAATTAATTTGGAAATTTCAGCATCGTCGGATTTTGAACTGACAGTGTTGAACTCTCGACTTATTTCTTGCAGTATAAAATTGATTTTTTGACCAACTGGCTCTTTCGATTTTATCGTCTCTTCCAGAAAATTTAAATGCGATTCTAATCTTAGGCATTCTTCGCTGATGTCGAATTTGTTAGCTAAAAGTGCAATTTCGAGATGCATTCTTTGTTCATCTATCTCTTGATTGTTAATTATTTTTTTTACTTTCTCTCGTAGTTTTTGTATTTCAATTTCAAGTTTGCTTTGGCTGAGTCCTTTTATTTTTTTCAAGATTCCGGATAATTTTTTTACTCGATTTGTTATATCCTTGTAGATAGCTTTACCTTCAGCTCTTCGGTATTCATTCAACTTTTTCAGTGCTTCAATTAGGCCTTTTTTTACAATTTTCCATTCGGCTTCGCTTTCGTTTGTTCTGATTTCATTAAACAATAAGTAATTCGGAAAAGAGAGTATGTCGCTAATGGTTACCTTTTCTTCAATATTTAGTTTTTTCGAAAGATTTGAAAGTGATTCGTAAATTTTTTCTGCTACTTGTTCATTTAACGAAAATGGAAGAGGTTCATCCTCGTATTCAATAGTGATAGTAACGGTTAGCGAGCCTCTTGATATATTTTCCCTTATTAAGTTGCGCACTTCAATTTCTTTTGAACTTAATGTCTTTGGTATTTTGCAGTTAATTTCGCAATACCTATTGTTTAAGCTTTTAATCTCGATTATGGTTCGTATTCCACCTTCTTTCTTTTCTGCCTTAGCATATCCAGTCATACTTTTCATAATTTGCAACTTTAATAATTCTCCAAATTAAGACTATTTATGAACATAAATCGACTTGACAATATATTGGCGAAGTTTTATAATTACTACTACAAATGGGTGTTGTAGCAATAGTTGGTAGGCCTAATGTTGGAAAGTCAACCTTGTTCAACCGATTAGTTGGAAAGCGTTCAGCAATAGTAGAAGATACTCCCGGAGTAACAAGGGACAGAATTTATGGAAAAGTTGAGTGGGGTGGTAAAACATTTACTATTGTTGATACTGGTGGTTTTCTTCCAAAAACTGAAAATGAAATAGAGTTGGCAGTTCGCGAACAAATCCAAATTGCATTAGACGAAGCCAATGCTGTTCTTTTTGTTTGCGATGGGCGAGAAGGAATTACATCGTACGATATTGAAATAGCCAACATTTTAAGAAGCAAGCAGGTCAAGGTTTTGTTATTAGTAAACAAATGCGATAATCCCAAACAGGACCTTAATGCTTATGAATTTCATAGACTTGGACTTGGTGAACCACATCCAATATCTGCTTTAATTGGACGAAACACTGGTGATTTTCTCGACGAGCTGATTGCTTTGCTACCTCAAGATGAATCGGAATCAATTGATGCAAGACTTAAAATTGCAATTGTTGGAAGACCGAACGTTGGCAAGTCTTCGATTGCTAATGCACTAATTGGTAAGCAACGTTCAATCGTTACAGATATTCCGGGAACTACACGGGATTCAATTGATTCAGTTATTAAGTTTCATAATGAAGATGTTATCCTGATAGACACTGCTGGGTTAAGAAAACAAAGCAAAATCCGAGAAAGTATAGAATTCTATAGTGCTGTTCGAACAATAAAAGCAATCGAAAGATGCGATGTTGGCATTGTTGTTATCGATGCGTTGCGAGGGCTTGAAGAACAAGACAAAAAAATTATCAATCAAGTTGATGAAGCTAGGAAGGGAATAATTGTTGCAGTGAACAAATGGGACTTAATTCAAGACAAGGACCCAAAAGTTGCCGATTCATTTAGAAAAAAGATATATGAAGAGCTGCCTTCGTATTATTTTGTGCCCATACTATTTGTAAGTGCCACTAAACGATTGCGTTTAAATAAATTGCTTGAAACTGCTGTTGAAATAAAAGAACATCGTTCAAGTCGAATTACTACTTCCGAATTAAATAGTATTATTTTGCCCGAGTTGGAAAAGTTCCCTCCTCCAGCCGTACGTGGTCGGGATTTAAGAATAAATTACATTACCCAAGTTGGAATTGAACCTCCCGTCTTTGCTTTTTTCTGCAATTTTCCAGAATTATTGCCCGATAGTTATAAGCGATTTATCGAGCGTATCATCCGTCGAAATTTTGGTTTCGAAGGGACCCCTATTTCATTTATTTTTAAGAAAAAGAGCAAAAAAGACAGTAAAAATTAAAGGATATTAGGAATAACAAAGTTAATTTTTATTTTCTTTCTCAATACTGATTTCAAACAAAGAATATAGAAGAACTCGAACATTCAATTGTGTTAAGGGAAACTCTAATTCTGTTCTATATTCTTATACATATAGCGAAGCTTCGATAATGCTTTTTCTCTAATCGAGGAATATTTTTAAACGCTGATGATTTTGGAAATATTTGCTCGATTTCTCTAATTTTGTAGTTCATTATTTCCTTATTTTCGTGGGCGAAAGAATAAAAGGGCTACTTCCTTATTTTTATGTTTTGATTGGCTTTTTTGCGATTTTAATAATTTCTATTATCGTACTCGATAAGATTGTCTTTCCTTTGTTGATTCACAGCGGGGACACTGTTAAAATGCCAAATTTAATAGGTATGAAAATTTCTGATGCCGAGAATCTTTTGAAATCCTTAGATTTGAAATTGGCTCGGGTGAACGAACTTTTTAGTGCAAATTATCCTCCCGGAACTGTCATTAATCAAAGTCCTCGCGCTGGACAAGTAATTAAAAAAGGGCGAGAAGTATTCATCACAATAAGCCAAGGCAGGGAAGAAGTTGTCGTTCCAAATTTGATTGGTAAACATATTAGGGATTCCCGTATCATTTTGAAAAATATTGGTCTCGATATAGGCAATCTTTCCTACGTAAATAGTGAAAATTTTGGGGTCGATTCTATTGTCGCTCAAAGCCCCCAATATGGCACAAAGGTGCCCTATGGAACACAAATTGATGTTGTAGTTAGTCGGGGTTCTGTAAATCTTGTAAAGGTCCCGTATCTCGAAGGGTTGAACTTGGATGCTGCGAGCAAGTTACTTTTTGAATCGGAACTCGAAGTTGGGGAATTATCTTATGTTGAAAGTCAAACATATCTTCCAAATACAGTTCTTCAACAAAGTTTAAAGGCTGGGTCGTTAGTTCCTAAGGGGACAAAAATTGCTTTGACTATCGTAAAATAATTAGATTTCTAAGCCAAATTTATCTTTCAGAAGGGCTTTTAGTTTTTTGAATTCTACTATAAGTTGCGGCAATTCATTTTGCGATAAAAGTATTTTAAAAGCTTCGATTTTCTTTTGTGGTGGGGCACCAAAGTAAACACCGCTTTCGGTGATAGATTTTGGAACGCCAGATTTGGCTTCTAATACGACGTCGTCGGCTAATTCGATATGTCCAGCAATACCAACTTGCCCAGCAAGTCTATTTCTTTTTCCAATTTTTGTACTTCCCGAGATTCCAACTTGTGCTGCCATTGCGGTATTTTCGCCAATATGAACATTGTGGGCAATTTGAACCAAATTATCAATTTTGACTCCATCTTCGATAATGGTACTACCAACAATAGCTCGGTCGATAGTCGTGTTGGCCCCAATTTCCACATTGTTTCCAATGATAACATTTCCAAGCTGAGGGATTTTGGTGTATGAACCATCTTTATTTTCTACGAAGCCGAATCCGTCCGAACCTATTATTGCACCAGCGTGAATAATGCAATTATTTCCAATGATTGTTTTATGGTAGCAAACGACATTTGAATGAATTAGGCAGTTTTCTCCGATTTTTACATTGTCATATAATGTTACATTTGGCATAATTTTAGTATTTTTCCCAATGTAACAGTTCTTTCCAACAACTACCAAAGGACCTAAATAAACAGTTGGGTCGATAAAAGAACCTTCGCCTACGATTGCAGTTGGATGTATGAAAGAATTAAAATTTTGATAATATGTATCGTTGAGAACAAGTAATTTTAAAAATGAATTGTATGGGTTTTCCACTTCAATAAAAGTTTGGTTTTGCGATGGTTGTTTATCTTTGAACCCTTTAGGCACAAGAATGCAAGTTGCTTTTGTATTCTTCAGAAATGATTGATATTTTTTATTTGCATAGAAGGTTAAATCGCCGGGTTGTGCATACTCAATTCGGTTTAATCGGTATATTGTTAAGTTAGGGGCTCCAAGGAGTTGTCCTTCGAGTAAGGCGGCAATTTCATCGCAAGTTTTGGGAGAGTCTAAATCCATTTTATTTGTTTTTTTGTTCAGTTTCTTCGAGTTCCGGAGATGGTTGAGGAACTTCCTTTTGTTCGACTTCTCTTTTTGTTGGTGTTCTTTGTTTTCTTCGAGTAGCTGCGGGGCTTTCGACTTTGATAACGTTTCTTGGGTCTTTTGATATTTTTTCTTGTAACTCTTTTTCCATTTGTGTTACATCTACTCCTAATTCCCTTAAGACTTTTAATGTCAAATCATACTTATAATTAACATAAGCCAGTGGTTGAGTACTTTTATCCCAAATAATGTCGAAACCATTTTCGGCAGAAACTTTTTGAACCGCAGCGTATATTTTATCTTCAATTGGTTGCATTATTGTTTTCACAATCATATCGTATTCACCACCGGGTTCAAATTTTTTTCTCGAAAAACTCAGCTTTTGGGTTATTAAATCTTCTAAATCCTTCTCTTTCTGTTTTTTCTCTTCATCAGTCCAAATCAATCGGTTCTTGTTTATTTCAAATTTTAAATTTTCTATGGCTCTTTCCATTTCTTCGATTTCTCTTTTCCATTCCTCGACAATCGAACGAATTCTTTGTTCAGCTTGTATGGCTTCGGGGAATTTTTCGCGAATAATGTTACTTGCGATAAATCCCACTCTTTGGGCGTAGGGATAATTTGAAAGGACAATAATCCCAACAACGACTAAGAAAAAAATTTTTTTTATCATAAGAATTTTATCGAATATTATTTTTTGTCAATTCCTCGTTTGATTTTATCAAGTACTTTGAATGTGATGTCGAACCTATCCTCGGAATATAGCAAATTCCCCTTTTCAAACACAATGGTTAAATTTTCCTCTTTTGCAACGGATTGGATTGCACTTTTTACTTTATTGCGTATTGGTTCAAGAAATTCATCTCGCTTGTTTTGAATTTCGTTGACCTTTTCATTGTAAAAAGATTGAATTTTTTGTTGCTCTTCTTGAAGAGCTTGTTCTTGCTTTTGTTGCTGTTCTGCTGGCATAAGATTTTTTTGTCTAAGGTATGTGTCGACCTTTTTTTGTAGAGATTCTTGCATTTTAGTAATTGTGTCTTGCAATTGTTTTTGCATTTCTCGGAGCTTACTATCGGCGTCTTGAGCCTCGGGTAATTGTTTAACGATTGTCTCGACGTCAACAACTCCAAATGCAATTCCGGCTGGTGCCGAAGATTTCTGTGAAAAAACAACTTGTGAACTCAAAAGAAAAATAAAGGTAAGGAACCAAGCAAAATATTTTAATGGCATATCTAACCTAAAATAATTATTAATAAAAAATACAAAATTACTAATTTATTGACCAATGTGAAAAAGAAATCGCCAGCCCGAAAGCTGTCCAGTGTCGTCGGTTTTGTCGAAACCGAACCCGTAGCTGAAGCCAATAATACCTAATGCTTGCAAAAAGATTTGGACTCCAACGCCTGCGGAGCGTTTTAGATTAAATGGGTCTGTTCTTTTAGGTTCGCTCCAAACATTGCCTGCTTCAACAAAGCCATAAAAATAAATTGGCATAGGGTCTAAACTAAGGGCAAAACGAAGCTCGGCAAAGTGTCTTGCAAGTATTTTCCCACCGCCGCGTGGTCCAATAGATTGGTCGGGGTAACCTCGCAGTGGAGTAATTGGAAAACCACTGCTAAGTCCTGTGCCACCCATATAAAATAGCTCAATGGGGTTTATGTTCGTGTCAGATTTTATTCCAGCAATATATCCCCACTTTGAAGTCATATTTAGAACAATTCGAGGAATTTCATTTATTTTGAACAAAGTTTGATTAATTTCAAAATGCATCTCAGATTTTAGAAAGTCTGTGTTGCCAATTCCTAAAGCACCAGTCGAAAAATCTGTGGAGATTGTAAAACGAGAACCACTTGTCGGGAAGAAAAGGTTATCCAAGCTTATTCTCGATATAGCAGCGTTTAGAGTTAACTCAGTAGTTGTCCCTTGTCGGTAATATTGAGAATAACCAGCACTACCAATTTTGTTTTTTTGGAAGCGTAAGCCACCATCGATTCTGAAGTAGTCGTCTGGCCAGCGAAGCCTTCGACCAAGGTTTACGCCAATTCCCCTTCTTTGTAGGTCTATTGGCGAATGCAGTATTCTTTGGTCGAAGATGTTGAAACCAATAGTTGTAGGAGTATCGAAAAGCCAAGGTTCAGTAAAACCTAATGAAAATGTTCTATGCTTATAAGCTTGACCAAACTCCAATGTCAAGTTCAAGATTTGTCCAGCACCACCTTTTAATGGTTCAGAAATGGAGAAATTGTTGAAAGAAAATCCAATTGCACCAGTAAGACCTAAACTGCCAGCAAATCCGACAGAGGCATTAAATGTATCGGTCGAACGTTCTTCTACCTTATAAATAACATCGACTTTGGTGTTGTCGACCATTTTAATTTCTGGTCGCAAGTTTTCGGGATTGAAGTAATTAAGTCTTCCCAAAGCCCTTATACTATTGATTATTGCAGCCCTGCTGAATCGGTCGCCCGGATAGGTAAAAAGTTCTCTGCGTATAACCTTATCTTTAGTTTTGGTATTTCCAACTATGTCAACTTTGTTTATGGTTACTCTGTTCCCTTCGTAAACCCGTATGTAAATATCAAGCGAATCTGGACCGATGCGGATTTCTTGAATTTCATTCCTTGCGAATAAGTATCCATTATCGAAATACAAACTCATTGCGTCTGTATTTTCCTTATTGCCATAAAGATTTTGTTGAAATTTTTCGTGGTTGTACACATCGCCTTTTGATATGTCCAATCGTTTTTGAAGTAGCTCGGAAGGGAAAACAGTCGCTCCTATGAAGTAAATATTTCGTACATAAAATTTTTTCCCTTCGTGGACAAAAATGTGTATGTGAACCTGTTCTTTTTGGTCATCATATATTATTGTGTCTTTTAATATTTCGAAGTCAACGAAACCGTTATTACGGTAAAACTTTATTAAAAGTTCTTTATCCTTCTCATAATTATTTGGCTCGAATTTATCGGAGGTCCAAAATTGCCACCAGTGTTTGGTTTTGGTTTCTTCGAATGTACCTTTTAATCTTTCATCGTCGAAACTATTATTCCCAAAAAATGAAATAGATTTTACTCTGTATTTTATTCCCTCATCAATTTTTATTACAAGGTCGTAATAGTTCGTTGCATAGGTTGGAACCCTTTCTACTTCGACTCGAACAAAATGTCTCCCCTCGTCTTTATATTTTTTTCTTATCCTCTCTTTGATTAGGAAAATTTCGTAAGGCGAGATTAAGTCCCCAATATTTTTGTTGATAGCTTTTAAAAGTGCTTCAGTGGACACTTCCTTATTGTTTTCAATTCTGATAGAATTGATTCTTGGGAGCTCTTCGACTTTGATTGTAAGGAAGATATTGTCGCCAATTATATTATCGGCGAGAATTTGAACATCAGAAAATTGTTGCCTTTGCCATAAATTGATTATTGCTTTGCTAATTTTGGGGTCGTTGGGGTATCTTATTGAGTCTCCAATATTTAATCCAGAGATTGTTATTATTGTTTGAGGGTCGGCAAATTTGTGTCCTTCAACGTTAACACTTGCAATAAAATACCTTTTAGAGCTTTGGGAATGTAAAGTCAAGATTTGAAACGACAAGAATAGAATGACAAAAAATGGAAATTGTTTTCGAATCATCTTGTATTCAAACTTTTCTCGGATTGAAATTCAATTGTTTTGGATTGGGAAACAACTTGCTCGGAAGTTCTCCCAAATCTTCTTTCGCGACGAGAATAATCGATAATAGCTTCGTAAAGGTCGGTTCGACGGAACTCGGGCCAATATTTGTTAGAAATGTAAATTTCTGAATAGGCTGATTCCCAAAGTAAAAAATTGCTTAGTCGCATTTCCCCACTTGTTCGAATAATAAGGTCTGGGTCTGGCAATATATTCGTTTGCAAATACGAAGAAAAAGTTTCTTCAGTTATATCTTCGGGAGCTAATTTGCTGCGGCGGACGTCGTGTACAAGCATTTGAACTGCACGAACGATATCCCACCTTCCACTATAACTCAAAGCTAATGTTAGGGTAAGTCCAGTATTTTTTGCTGTCCTTTCTACCGCTTCGAAAAGTAATCTTTGAACTTTTTTGGGTAAAGAGCTAAGTTTTCCAATAGAGTAAAGTCTAATGTTGTTTTCGTCGATTTCGTCAATTTCAGATTTTAGGTAGTGTTCAAGAAGTTTCATTAGAATTCCTACCTCAGTTAAAGGTCGGTTCCAATTTTCTATTGAAAAAGCGTAAAGTGTTAGGTAACCAATTTTTAGCTGAGCCGAAGCTTTAACGATATCCCTAACACTTTCAATCCCTTGTTTATGTCCTTCAGTACGGGAAAGTCCACGTTCGAGTGCCCATCGTCCATTTCCGTCCATAATGATTCCAATGTGTTTGGGGATTTTACACGTCGCAAGCAGATTATTTTGAATTTCTTGGTCTTCGAGACTTTGCTCTTTAAGCCAATTCATAAGAAGAAAATCTCCGCGAAATTTTTTTCATTTTTTACCTTTCATATTGACTATTTTGGGAACTTTATATTTTGGTGGATTAATGATATTGCTAAACCAAATATTCCGACAAAAATAAACGGAAGCCAAAAAAGATATGGATGAAAATTTGACCAAAGGAACTCGGTAACATTTGTAATTTCGAATTTACTTTTTATCCAAATAAGTGGATTTTCAATTTTTAAATGCTCAAATTGGGAAGCAAATTTTTCGGCTAAAGTTATTTTCTCGCCAAAGTGTTTGTAGAAAACTCCACCTGCTAACGCACCAGCACCAAAGCCGAAAGCGTAGCTTATGTTAAGTAAACCATAGAATGTTGCCTTTTCTTTATCTGTTGCAATTTCCCCGATATATTTGTAAGCATTAATATTGAACATCATTTCGCCAAAGGTATAGATTGCTATACCTAAAATTAAAAGTTCACCTTTCATCGTAAAACCACTTAGGGAAAATCCAAGCACCGTTAGAAATAGGCCTAAGGATATGGATTTCATTATTTTGAATTTAGCACAGAATTTACCAATTGGAATTGCAAAGAGAAGTATCAAAAAAGGATTAATGTTAAATAACCATTCGTAGCTTATTTGTATTCCACGGTCGGTAAGCATTGTAAATTCATTAGGCAGTTTCAAATGTTTAACAATTGAGGACGTGTCCGACCAGTCGTAAATAAAATTAGGTAGCGTTTCATAAAATTGCATATAAATTGTTGAAAAACACGCTGTTATAATTACTATTATGTAAAGCTCTTTATATTTTAGTTTTGAGAACAAAGTTTTAAAGTCTAAAATGCTTTTTCGATGCAAAATAGTTTTGGTTCTTTCTGTTCCTTCCCTTTGTAAAGTCAAAATTACGATTATTAAATTTAACAGTGTGAGAAAGAAACTTGTAAGAAAAATAAATTTCCAATCTATTTCTCGTAGCATTTTCGAAATTGGTCCTGCTGTGAAAAAGGCAAGGTTAGTTACAAAAATGTAAGCTGCCCAATGGAGAGTTCCACTATTTTTTTGTTTTGCAATCTCTCCTTGTATAGTTGGTTTAAATGCACCGGAACCCAACCCGAGCAGTATTGTTGCCAGTATCATCAGTGGAATGTTTTTTGCAATAAGCATAAAAAAGAAACCGACCCCAATAGAAATGAGAGAAAGACTTAACATAATTTTCTTATCGGTGCGGTCTGCTATATTACCTGCAAAAATTGGGGTAAGATTTTGGACCATTGCCCAAATAAAAAAAATTATTCCCTTTACATCTTGCTCCCAACCAAGGCCATCTTCGACGTCTTTTTGTGCAATATAAATTGGAAGTTGAATTAAGACAATGGTATAACCCAACCTTTCCAAAAATTGAATTAAAAGAAGCTTGAAAAAAGTTTTCTGATAGAATATCTTCATCAAATGCTTAGGCGTCTGAAAATGTAATCCACGTTGTTGAAAATCTCTTCGTAGCTAAAAAGGGACTTTATTTCGCTAATTGTTAGGTAATTTAGAATAATAGGGTTTTGTGTAAGTGAATCGAAAAAATCAATTTGTTTTTCCCATGAATTCATAGAAGCTTCTTGAACCAATTTATATGCATCTTGTCGTTTTAAACCTTTTTTCATTAGTGCTAAAAGTATTTTCTCGGAGAATATCAACCCTTTTGTCAGATTTAGGTTTTCTTTCATCCGTTCAGGATAAACGACAAGATTTTTTACAAGTTCAACCGAACGAGTCAAAATATAGTAGAGCGATATGGTTGCATCGGGGAAAATTATTCTTTCTACACTGCTGTGCGAAATATCCCGTTCGTGCCAAAGTGTATTATTTTCAATAGCAGGGATGATGTATGAACGAAGGAGCCTAGCTTGTCCACAAATGTTTTCGCTAACAATCGGATTTCGCTTGTGGGGCATTGCTGAACTTCCTTTTTGCCCTTTTGAAAAGTACTCTTCGGCTTCGAGTACTTCGGTTCTTTGTAAATGTCGAATTTCTGTTGCTATTTTTTCAAGCATCGATGCAATTATTCCAAGTGTTGAAATATAGTAGGAATGTCTATCGCGTTGAACAACTTGGGTCGAGATTAAGGCTGGTTTCAATCCAAGCTTGCTACATACATATTCTTCGACGAATGGTGGGATATGTTCAAAAGTGCCAACAGCGCCACTAATCTTACCAACTGAAATTTCTTCGATTGCGTTTTTTAATCGCGAAATATTTCTCTGGCATTCATCATACCACAAAGCAAATTTGAGCCCGAAGGTAGTAGGTTCAGCGTGTACCCCGTGGGACCTACCTATACAAATTGTGTATTTGAATTTATTTGCTTGTTGTTTGAGAATTTCTGAAAGTTCTAATAATTTTTCTAAAATTAACTCTCCTGCTTGCTTAGCTTGAACTGCTAAACAAGTGTCTAATACATCGCTCGAAGTCATACCAAAATGTAAGTACTTAGCTAATTCGCCTATGGATTCTTCAACATTTGTTAGAAATGCAATGACGTCGTGTTTAACCGTTTTTTCAATTTCAGCGATTCTTTCAACATTAAATTTTGCATTTTCGCGAATTTCTTGCGGAATAGTTTTAGGTATCCAGCCCAGTTCGGCGAGGGCCTCGCAAGCTAAAATCTCAATTTCGAGCCATATAGAGAATTTGTTGAAGTCCGACCAAATTTTGCCAATTTCTGGAAGAGTGTACCTTTCTATCATAAATCCTCAAAAAAAACAAAATTACCTAAAATAATTATTCTTTTATGCTTGAAGAATTTGCTTAATATTTTCTTAACAGATTTTGATTTAATTTTTTGCTAATTTAGTTTTATTTTTGTTTAACAATACAAATTTTGTTTTGGAAATTGCTTTAATCTTTGTTATTGTTGTTGTTAGTCTATCTATTGTTGACCTAATCGTTGGAGTTGCAAACGACGCTGTAAATTTCCTTAATAGTGCAGTTGGTTCAAAGGTAACAACTTTAAAGAAGGCATTATTTTTTGCCTCAATTGGGATTTTACTTGGAGTTTTGTTTTCAAGTGGGATGATGGAGATTGCTCGCAAGGGAATTTTTAACCCCTATGCTTTTACTCTTTACGATGTCTTGGTGATTTTCGTTGCCTACGTTTTTACCGATATCCTATTGCTCGACTTTTTCAACACCTATGGCATACCAACTTCCACTACTGTGTCCTTAGTTTCCTCTATTACTGGTGGAGCACTTGTAATTTCTCTAATTTACATCCTTTCTGGTGATAATAGTGCTCAAGGAATTGATTATTATCTTAATTTAAGTAAGATAACAACAATTTTCATATCTATAGTTGCTTCGATAATATTAGCTTTTATTTTCGGTTTTTGGGGGCAATTTCTTTCCCGTCTTATTTTCACATTTGATTTTGTAAATATTTTCAAAAAAATTGGTCCGCTTTGGGCTGGTTTTTCCGTTACATTTATTCTATTTTTTATTTCGATTAAGGGTTTGGAAGGTTCTGTTTTTGTAACCCCTTCGGTTGAACTTTTTGTAAAGTCTCACTTGTGGTGGTTGTTGCTTGTTGCTTTCCTAGGAACTTCAGCTATATTCTACATTCTTACTTATCTTGTAAAAACCAACATATTAAAGATAATAGTTTTAATAGGGACAAGTGCACTTGCTATGTCCTTTGCTTCAAATGATTTAGTTAATTTCGTTGGACCTGCCTTTGCTTCTTTAAATGCTTATGAAATTGCTTTAAATAGTCAATCTGGTTTGACCGCAAATATGTCTCCTCTTTCCGAGCCAATCAAAGCTCAAACTTCGATTTTATTGCTTTGCGGTCTAATAATGGTGTTAACTCTTTATTTATCTAAAAAGGCTAGGACAGTTACTTCAACAGAAGTTAACCTTGGGAGGCAACACGAAGGTTACGAGGCATTTGAACCTTTTCCATTAGCACGTTCTTTGGTGAGAGCAATATCTTCCACTACAAGTTTTATTTTGGGGCTAATTCCTCAATCTATCAAAGAAAAGGTCAATAAGAGGTTCGACACAAGTAAGATGCATCTTCTAACAGATGGAAGTGGCGACCGAGCATCTTTCGATTTAATCAGAGCCACTGTGAATCTTACAATATCTGCCGGTTTGATTTCTCTTGGAACAGCTCTGAAATTACCTTTATCTACAACTTATGTAACATTCATCGTTGCAATGGCAACTGCGCTTGCCGACCGTGCTTGGGGGCGAGAATATGCTGTTTATCGTGTATCTGGTATTTTAGCTGTTATTGGAGGATGGTTTTTAACCGCAATAATTTGTAGCATTACATCTGGAATTATTGCATTGATTATATATCATACGAGCGTTTATGGTGTTTTAGCCTTTTTGGTAGTCTTTATATTTATTTTTACCCGTTCAGCTCTGATTCATCGAAAGCGTGAAAAACAGAGAAAACTCGCCGAAGAAAAAATACGAATCCAACAATTAAATGTCCGAGAAAGTTTAGCTTTGTTTGTCTCGGATATAGTTGCATTTCTTAAAGATGTTCGTAGTTGTTTGGAATTGTGTGTACAAGGAATTAGTAAGTACAAACTAAAGGAACTTAAAAAAGCAAAGAAAATTAGTGATGAGTTAGCAAAAAAGACAGAATATTTATATATTGACTTTGCGAGGAACTTCAAAAACTTGGACGACGGAACATTTGAAAATCTTCATTCTTTTGTTCCTATTGTTAATGACTTAAATTTAATAGCCTTCCACTTAAATACAATGTCAACAAAGTGTATGGCTTATGTTGATAATTCTCAACGACCATTGACTAATAATCAATTAAGCGAACTAAAAGTGGTTACTAAACATTTCAATGCTCTTTATAATAAGCTTTTTGCGTTTTTGGATTCCAATTTGACAATTATTCCCTCGGACATTAAACTCCAAGAAGATGAATTTTTGAAGGAGATAAATAGGATAAAGGAATACTATTTCAAAGCGATAAGAAGACCGGAAGCTAATTTAAAAAGAGCCACAATGTATCTTCTTCTTTTAGATAACCTATTTGCTCTTTCACAAAGGACAATTAGTTTAGTTGAATACTTGAATAAATTTAAAATTTTCATTGATAGTTGGTTTAAAACCCCACTTTCTAAGGAGCTTTTAAAGGAAAGGTGATTTCTCATCTTTGTAAAGGATGTGTTGCAATAATTTCTTATCTTAATTATTTTTAAGGAATTATTTCTATTTTATATAAAATTTTATTTCCCCCGATGATTTTGTTAATTTATTATTTTTTATGGACATATAGTTTTTTTTTTCGTTTTTTTATACTTTCGTTACCTTTATTTGCTTAAAACTATATTACCGACTTTTTATTAATTTTGAAATTTTTAAAATTATTTTATATGCTTAGTGAATTTGGTGTTGTTTTAATCTTTTTCATTTTTGGAGTTCTTTTTGTTGCTCTTGGGCTATTTGTTGCTGCGATTATTCGACCAAACAAGCCTAATCCTTTAAAACTTTCAACTTACGAGTGTGGCGAACAACCGATTGGTACACCTTGGATACGATTTAATGTTAGGTTCTATGTTGTTGCATTGGTCTTTTTGCTTTTCGATGTAGAAATAGTTTTTTTGCTTCCCTGGGCTGTTGTAATTGACCATTTCAAGGGACTTGGGTTAGGTTTATTTATTTTCGTAGAAATGCTAATATTTGTTTTGATTTTGTTGTTCGGGTTTATTTATGTTTGGGCAAAAGGCGATTTAGATTGGGAACGTTCGAAGCCCGTTATACCTAAACTTGATACTTTGCTATATAGAAAATAGAAGTTTATCAATTAAAGAGGGAAAAGATGGGTTTACTCGATAGATTAGATAATCCGTATGAAGCTGGCGGAATAATTCTGGGTACGATAGAAGATGTCCTTAATTGGGGTAGGAGTAGGTCGGATTGGTATCTACACTTTGGTTTGGCTTGTTGTGCGATAGAGTTTATGGCAATGAATGCCTCGCATTTCGATTTTATGAGGTTCGGTATAATTCCTCGTGCTACCCCGCGGCAGGCTGATTTTATTATGATTACTGGCACCGTAACTTTGAAAATGGCAGAAAGAATTAAGGTTCTTTGGGAACAGATGGCAGAACCTAAGTATTGTATTTCTGTGGGCTCTTGTGCTAATTGCGGGGGTCCATATTGGCAATATGGTTATCACGTTTTAAAAGGGGTCGACAGAATTATCCCTGTTCACGTTTATGTTCCCGGTTGTCCGCCCCGACCCGAAGCTATGGAAGAGGGTATGATGAAATTGCAAAAGTTGATTGACCAGCAAGCAATTTTTCGAAAAAGGCAACGACTTGCCGAAGAAGAAGCATTGAAGGAAAAGTAAGGGAGAATGTATGGAAATTACCGAAATTTACAATAAATTAAAAGATAAATTTGGGGATTCTGTTAAAGACCTAATTATTTCTCCCCCTTCGGATGCGTTTATTGCAATAGCATCCGATAAGCTTTTTGATATATGCCTTGAGCTACGCGATAATCCAGAATTCGATTTCGATTACTTGATGTGTATTAGTGCAGTGGATTTCAGTGAAAATTTGGAAGTAGTTTATCATATTTATTCAATGAACAAGAAGCATAAAGTTATTTTGAAAGTTTCTGTGCCCAAAGAAAACCCCGTTGTGCCATCGATTGAAAGAATTTGGCGCTCAGCCGACTGGCACGAGCGTGAAGCTTACGATTTGTTGGGCGTGGTCTTCGAAGGGCACCATAATTTAATTAGAATTTTGTTGCCTTATGATTGGGAAGGGCACCCCTTACGAAAGGATTACAAAGAGCCAGAGACTTACCACGGTATGAAAGTACCATATTGATTTGGAGACAAAATGACCACGAGGAAGTTTATCGATATTGATTTTAGTAGAATTGAGTCGGATAGAATGCGGCTTAATGTTGGACCGCAACATCCTTCGACTCACGGGGTATTACGTCTCGAAGTGGAACTCGATGGAGAGGTTGTAACGGATGTAATACCACATATTGGCTATCTACACCGTTGTTTCGAAAAGATTGCCGAAAATGTAACTTATCCACAAGTAATACCTTACGTCGACCGAATGGATTATGTTTCCTCGATGAATAATGAACTACCTTACGTAATGGCAGTGGAAAAATTGATGGGGATAAAGGTTCCAGATAAGGTAGAGTATATTCGAGTTATAATGTCGGAGCTTAACCGAATTGCAAATCATCAAATTGCAATTGCAACTTTTGGTCTAGATGCTGGGGCATTTACTCCCTTTTTGTATCTTTTTCGAGACCGAGAATACATTCTTTGGATATTTGAAAAAGCTAGTGGTGCCCGACTACTTTTTAACTATTTTTGGATTGGCGGCCTAGCCAACGATGTTTATCCAACATTTAAAGAAGATGTTTTGAATATAGTCAAACAAGTTAGGAAAACCAATCAAGAGATTGAAAGGCTATTAATTTATAACAAAATTTTTATAGACAGAACAGCTAATGTAGGAATCCTTCCGGCCGATGTTGCGATAAATTATGCTTGTAGTGGTCCAGTTCTGCGGGGTTCTGGAGTTCAGTTCGACTTGCGAAAAAATGAACCTTATTCAATTTACGATAGGTTCGATTTTGAAATTCCAGTCGGGAAGGGTGAAGTAGGCACTGTTGGTGATTCTTGGGACAGAAATATTGTCCGAATGAGAGAAATTGAACAAAGTTGTAGAATTATTGAGCAAGCGGTCGAACAAATGCCAAACGAAGGGGATGTTCAACAAGCAATCCCTAAAAAAGTTAGACCACCAAAGGGTGAAATTTACTTTCGTTGCGAAAATCCGAAAGGAGAATTAGGTTTTTATATCATCTCCGACGGAAAAGATAAACCTTATCGTGTCAAAGCTCGTGCGCCAAGTTTTGTTAATTTGAGTGTTCTTCCAGAAATTTCTCGTGGATATTTATTTGCCGATTTAATTGTTATCCTTGGTAGTATAGATATCGTTCTTGGTGAGGTTGATAGGTAAGAATAATATTTTGATATGGAAACATTTAACTTTCTTGATAAGATAATAGGCGAAAGTATTTTGAGTGCAGTTTTAAGCGCTCTTTTACCATTAATTTTTTTGATTGTCTATGCTTTGATAGCTATTCTTGGGGAATTAAAGATTTCTGCTTGGATTCAAGAGCGGCTTGGACCGATGAGAACTGGACCGTATGGTATTCTTCAACCTATTGCCGAAGTTGTAAAATTGCTGCAAAAAGAAGACATCGTGCCAACAAATGCTAATCGGCTACTATTTAATTTAGCACCTTTTGTGATGTTTACTGGAGCTTTTGCTGGATTTGCTGTAATCCCTTTTAGTCCAGCATTTGCACCAGCTCATATAAATTTGGGTTTATATTATATCTTCGCTGTCGGTGCATTCGCTGTGATTGGAATTGTTATGGGTGGCTGGGCTTCAAACAATAAATACTCTTTGCTTGGGGCAATGCGTTCCGCTTCGCAAATGATTAGTTACGAAATTCCTGGCGCTTTGGTAGTTTTAACTGCGGCTGTTTTAGCCAATTCCTTAGATTTACAAGAAATAAGCTTAGCCCAATCTGGTCCGTTTTGGAATTGGTTTCTATTTGGTGGACCGGGTCCTTGGACAAAGATTTGGGTTATCCCTTTTACTTTGTTATTGAGTTTAATTTTTATGATTACATCTCTTGCCGAAACTAATCGTACCCCGTTCGACATACCCGAAGGGGAATCGGAACTTGTCGGTGGCTATCACACAGAATATTCGGGGATGAAGTTTGCAATGTTTTTCTTTGCTGAATATGCGAATATGTTCATTGTGGCTTCTGTTTTAACTATTGTTTTTCTTGGTGGATGGAACTCGCCTTTTGGGGAGTTTATGTCTGGCTATTTCTGGGGTGTTTTTTGGTTTACCTCGAAGGCAATGTTTATTGTTTTTCTTCAAATTTGGTTGCGTTGGACACTTCCACGTGTCCGTGTCGACCAACTTATGTTCTTGGGATGGAAAGTTCTTCTTCCATTTGCTCTTGTTTGCTTTATTGTATTAAGTTTATATAGGATTTTATATTAATCTTGTTATTCTAACAAAGTTGGAGGTTCGCTGTGATAGATTACTTTAAAAGTGTTTGGGCTTGGTTCCATACAATCCTTATCGGGATGAAAATTACATTTACTCATCTCTTTTCGAAAAAGGTAACTATACAATATCCTAACGAACGTTACCCTATACCCCACAATGCGAAAAACCGACTCCAGCTATACCCCGATTTGTGTAATGGTTGTATGCAGTGTGCTCGAGTTTGTCCAGTTCAATGTATTGATGTCGAAACTATCCGTGTCGTTCCGACTGACCCCGATAAACCAGTTATGGGCGATGGAACTCAGCGCAAGCTATGGGTGAGTGTTTACGATATTGATTTTGCAAAATGCTGTTTTTGCGGTTTATGTACCACGGTTTGTCCCACAGAAGCTATAAAACATACAACGGACTTTGAGTATAGTTCATATACTCGCGAAGGTTTAATCTATCACTTTTCTGCGATGAGCAGTGAACAAGTCGAACAAAAGAAGAAACTATTCGAAGAATGGTCGGCGAAAGAAAAAGCTGCGAAAGCAGGGAAAGTGGCAGAACCAAGTTCAGTTGAAAAAGGTGAAAATTAAAACATAAATACTATGCTTGTTGAAATCGTTTTTTGGACATTTGCTGTTTTAATTGTTTTATCGGCTTTAGTTGCAGTTCTAAGTAAAAATGTTATCTACTCAGTATTTGCACTTTTATTTACTTTTTTTGGAGTTGCTGGTATCTATGTTCTTTTGAACGCAGATTTTATTGCTATCACACAAATCTTGATTTATATTGGTGGAATTCTTGTACTATTAATTTTCGGCGTGATGTTGACAAGCAACATTACCAGCGTCGATATCAGAAGTGGACAAATAGGTGTATTTCATACCTTTTGGGCTGGTTTAATATCCCTTTTGGTTATTGCTGGAATCTCTTATATAGCACTTTCTACCAATTGGGCTACATCGAGTTCGCATTCGGAACAAAAAGCGACCATCGAAACCATTGGTAACTCTTTGCTAACTAATTATCTTCTTGCCTTTGAATCGTCCTCTGTTCTTTTGCTTATTGCTATAATTGGTGCCGCACTCATAGCTAGGAGAAAATAATATGGGAATTGGTCTAACACATTATTTAGTTCTTAGTGCTATACTTTTTGGATTGGGTTTGTTTGCAATTATTACACGAAAAAATGCTGTTCTGGTTCTTATTGGAGTAGAACTTGTGCTGAATTCTGCTAATATAAACTTTGTTGCTTTTTCTAAGTTCAATAAATTAAATATCGATGGACATATAGCAGCCCTTTTTGTAATTATGTTAGCAGCAATCGAAGTAGCAGTTGCTTTGGCAATAGTTCTAAACATATATCAAAATTACAAGCATATAAATGTTGACGAAGTCGATACACTTAAAGAGTAAGTTTAATGATTAAGAGTTAAGAAGTATGCAACCCGAAAGTTTGTTACTTGTGTCTGTTCTTACTTTACTATTACCTTTTTTAAGTTTTGTTGTAAATATTTTTTTCGGCAAGAAGTTAGGCAAAGCAAGTTCAATTGTAGCAACTTCTATTTTAGGGTTGGTTTTGCTGGGTTCTTTTGTGATATTTTATTTCAAATTGTTTGCTCACTTTGATTCTAAAGTAATAGTAAATTATTTTCTCTATGAATTCTCAAACGAGATTTTGCAATTAAAGTTCACTTGGATAGACCTCGGCTCGCTACAAATTAAAGTCGGGATTGCTATCGACAATCTATCGGCGACTATGCTGGTTGTTGTCGCAATGGTTAGCTTTTTAGTTCATTTGTTTTCCATCGAATATATGGCTGGCGACCCAAGATTCTCCCGATATTTTGCATATCTTGGGCTTTTCACCTTCTCGATGAACGGAATCGTCCTTGCAAACAATTTTTTGTTTATGTATGTATTTTGGGAGCTCGTCGGGATTAGTTCATATTTGTTGATTGGTTTTTGGTTCGAAAAGAAATCGGCTGCCGATGCTGGTAAAAAAGCCTTCATAGTAAATAGAGTAGGGGACTTAGGTTTCTTCGTCGGAATTATGATTCTTTATTTCAGTTTTGGTACCGTGCTCTTCGATGATATTTTCGGTAGCATTGCTCAAGGTAAGCTCCCATTCAACAGTGAAGCTATTCTTACTCTTGCTGGAATATTAATATTTTGTGGAGCAATAGGCAAGTCTGCACAGTTTCCTCTTCACGTCTGGCTACCTGATGCAATGGAAGGACCCACCCCAGTAAGTGCTTTAATTCACGCTGCGACAATGGTTGCTGCTGGGGTTTATTTGACTGCTCGTGTTTATGCAATGTTTACTGCTGATGCACTGACATTCATTGCTGTTATAGGTGCAATTACAGCATTTATCTCAGCTACAATTGCGATTACTCAATACGACTTTAAAAGGGTTTTGGCATACTCTACCGTTAGCCAGTTGGGGTATATGATAATGGCTCTTGGTGTTGGCGCTTTCACAATGGGTGTTTTTCATTTAGTGACCCACGCTTGGTTCAAAGCAGCATTATTCCTTTGCTCTGGTTCTGTAATTCACGCTATGCACCATTCTGCTCATCATCTTGGCGACCATCATACCGACCCTCAGGATATACGCAATATGGGCGGCTTACGGCGTACGATGCCTTGGACCTATCGGACTTTTCTTTTAGTTACACTCGCAATTTCTGGTGTACCACTTACTTCTGGATTTCTTAGCAAAGACGGTATTCTTGCTGGTACTCTGGCTTATGCACAATTGACAGGTGGTTGGCGTTGGTTTATACCTATAATAGCTTTTGCGTCTGCTGGCTTAACTGCATTCTATATGTTTCGTCTCTTAATTGTTTCTTTTCACGGGGAACCAAGGACAAAAGTTGCAGAACACACAAAGGAAAACAACTGGATTATTTTGCTTCCTTTATTTGTTTTTTCTATACTTTCTTTATGGTTCTTTTATTCTCCAAATCCACTTGATGCCCAATCCGGTTGGTTCCCTAAAATCATAGTTCAACCAAAAACTGTTGTTCCAACAGAAACACAATGGGACTTTTTGATTACTCACTCCTTTCTGGGAGAATCTCATAGTTCAATTGGAAAAGAGGCTCATAAATATCTCAACCATTTCGAAGAGGTGATGCATCATTTGCATTACCCAGCAATGATTTTATCATTGGTTATTGCTGGCAGTGGAATATTATTTGCTTTTCTTTTCTTTCAATTTAAGATTTTAAATCCAGAGACATTTAAAAAGCAATTTCCATTTTTGTATTCATTATCTTTTAGAAAGTGGTATTTCGATGAGGTGTACAATGCCATAGTAGCTGGTGGAACAGTACTTTTTGCTAGAATATCTGCTCTTTTTGATTTATACATTGTTGATGGAATCGTAAATGCTTGGGCTTGGGTAACCAGAAACTTTGGTCATTTCATTGGGCATTTCGACAATTTTGTAATTGATGGGTTGGTCAACCTTATCGCAAATGTAACAGGATTTTTTGGTTCTGTTCTGAGGCATATACAAACAGGAAGGGTTCAAACCTATGTTGCCTTTGCTGTTTTTGGTTTGATATTGTTGATTTACTTTTTGATTTAAAGATTTGTATGAATAAATAACGGGTAGGTCAAAGATGCAAAGCAATTTGGGATTTCCGATACTAACATTGATTACATTTCTTCCAATAGTTGGAATGCTTTTAGTGCTCCTTGTTCCTGTATTTAAATCTAAAGAAGGCAGAGAATTGTCGCATACTATAATGCGCTGGATAACTGTTGTTTTTACTTTTTTCCAAGTTATTTTAGCAGTTCTGTTATATATTAATTTCGATAAAACTCTGCCCGGTGTTAACGATATTTCAAGTTTTCAATTTGTCGAGAAAATTACTTGGATTAATGCTAACTTTCCTATTGTTGGGCAAATAAAAATTGAATATTTTCTTGGTGTCGATGGCATCAGTTTACCAATGGTTCTTTTGACTGCCCTTGTTTGTTTTATTGCGGTCTTCCCCTCTTTCGTAATACATAAAGGGGTCAAAGGTTACTTTGCTATGTATCTGCTATTAGATACTGGTATGATGGGTGTCTTTGTTGCCTTAGATTTCTTCCTTTTCTATGTTTTTTGGGAAGTTATGCTACTCCCAATGTATTTTCTGATTGGAATTTGGGGCGGCCCACGTAAAGAATATGCTGCCATAAAGTTCTTTATATATACTCTCGTTGGTAGTGTTTTTATGTTGCTTGTGATAATTGGGCTTTACTTCAGCGTTGGCTCTTTCAATATGCTCGAGATGATGAATCCAGAAAATTACAAACCCGATTCGATATTTGCTGGAATGCATACGACAATTCGGTATATCGCTTTTATGGCGTTGTTTATTTGCTTTGCAATTAAAGTTCCAACAGTGCCATTCCATACTTGGCTACCCGATGCTCACGTCGAAGCACCAACTCCGATAAGTGTCATACTTGCAGGTATTCTTTTGAAAATGGGGACTTATGGAATAATTCGTATAGCTTTTCCAATTTTCCCCGATGCTGCAGGGTACTTTCAAACTCTAATTGCTTGGGTCGGTATGATAAGTATCATTTATGGGGCACTTTGTGCTCTTGGACAGCACAAAGTTGGACAAAAAGATTTCAAGAAGCTCATTGCTTATTCAAGTGTGAGCCATATGGGGTTTGTTGTTCTTGGAATTGCTGCAATGCGACCCGAAGGTGTAACTGGTGCAATATTTCAGATGTTCAACCACGGAACAATTACTTCTATGTTGTTTATGATTGTTGGAGTTATATACGACCGTACCCATACAAGGGGGCTCGACGAATTTGGTGGGCTTGCAACTAAAATGCCAGTATATACAGGAATTATGATGGTTGCATTTTTCGCTGCAATTGGCCTTCCCGGTTTAAGCAGTTTTATTTCGGAAGTTTTAGTTTTTCTTGGGGCTTTCAACACATATCCATATCTTGCAATTGCTTCCGGTTTGGGAATTATTCTCGGAGCTGCTTATATGCTTTGGGCTTTGCAAAGAGTGTTCTTTGGAAAATTACCAGAACGATGGAATAAGCCTTGGGACCCAACTGGTAAAGAGTTTCCCGGCGACGACCTAATTGCTCGCGAGTATGTGGCTTTTGTACCATTAGCCTTAATAATCATCTTTTTAGGTATCTATCCAAATCCTATGTTGCAATTGATGAATGCTTCTGTAAACCATTTCGTTGAAATCTTGAAGCCGTATGTTTTTATAGGTAGTTTTCTTTCTGGAATGTAAGATTAATTAGTGTGGCGCCGATGTTGGAAATTTTAGGTTTTGTTGAAGATATTCAAAAAAGTTTGTTCCTTTTCCTTCCCGAAGTTTTCTTAGTTGTTTCGCTCATCTTAGCAATTTTAAGCGACTTATTTTTTAAAAGATTGAAATTTTTTAATGCTTACGTTGCTCTTGTTGGTTTTTTTGCAGCTGGAATTTCGCTATTTTATATTCCTAAAGACCAAGTTGGCTTCCTTAACTCTTTTGTTGTAGATAATTTTTCAATTTTCATCAAATTAATTATACTTCTCACCAATGTGATAATAATTTTGATGTCTTTCAATAGCAAGGAGTTAACACACAACAAATTATCGCTTGGAGAATTTTATACTTTCCTCATCGGAATGACCTTTGGAATGTTTCTTGTTACTGGCTCTTTGAACTTGATATTAATATACCTTGCAGTCGAAACGATGAGTATTTCTTCGTATATTCTTGCTGGTTATACAAAAGAAATCAAAAGGTCGAGCGAGGCGTCGTTGAAGTATGTGATTTTTGGGGCTGTTTCCTCTGGGCTTATGATTTATGGTATATCCTTGCTTTTTGGGTTAACCGGAAGTTTAAATATAGTTGAAATAAATAAAATTTTGCAAACAAGTCCAATTCCGTCCCTTGCATTTTTCATCTCGATAATTTTGATATTAATGGGTTTTGCATATAAAATTTCGGCAGTGCCTTTTCATTTTTGGACCCCCGACGTCTATGAAGGTGCTCCTATAACAATTACTGCATATTTATCTGTCGCCTCGAAAGTTGCTGGCTTTGCTGTTCTAATACGATTTGTTCGTAGCACTTTAGTTGCCGAAACATCAGCTCAACAAGAAATATGGACTTTGATTTCTTCTATTGATTGGACGTTTGTTATTTCGATTCTTTCATTTTTAAGTATGACAGTAGGAAACATTATCGCACTCTGGCAAAACAATTTAAAACGGTTGCTTGCATACTCAAGTATAGCACACGCTGGTTATATCTTGATGGGTGTTGCGGTGATGAATCAAACTGGGGTTGCTTCCGTTTTAATCTATTCATTTATCTATATGATAATGAATTTAGGGGCTTTCATCTGTGCTATGTTGATTGCAAATGAAATTAATAGTGAAGATATCAACGATATCGAAGGTCTTGGTTATAGGGCACCAGTTCTTTCTGCAATTTTTTCAATATTTCTATTTTCACTAATTGGGTTGCCCCCGACCGCAGGTTTTATTGCTAAATTTTATGTCTTTTCGGCTGTTATCGATGCTGGTCTGATTTGGCTTGCTGTTGCTGGGGTTGTTAATAGCGTAATTTCTTTATACTATTATGTAAAAATTATGCGAAATATGTTTATTCGTGGGATTGAAGTAGAAAAAGAGCCTATAACTTTTCCAGCTTTAAATTTAGTGGTAATATTCCTTTTGTCGATTTTTACTTTAGTTTTTGGAATTTATTTCTCACCAATCATAAACTGGGCAAATTTTTCCGCAAACATTTTCGTGAAGTAAATTAGTTTCGATAATTTTTTTTAAGTTAAAAATTCGTTTCTTTTTTTTTCTGTGGGAAAAATCGAATTAATAAAAGGGGACATTACACAGCTTGAAGTCGACGCTATAGTAAATGCTGCCAATTCTACTCTCCGAGGTGGCGGGGGTGTCGATGGGGCAATTCACAGAGCTGCTGGTCCCAAATTGTTGGAAGAGTGTCTTCAAATTACAGAAAAAATTGGCTACTGTCCTACTGGCGAAGCTGTAATTACTGGTGCAGGAAATTTAAAATGTAAGTATGTTATTCACACAGTTGGTCCTATTTGGAAAGGTGGGTCTTACGGTGAAGAATTTCTATTGAGAATTTCTTACATAAATTCTTTGAAACTTGCAAAAGAATATTCGCTTAAAGTTATTGCTTTTCCTAACATTTCCACTGGTGCGTACGGTTTTCCCAAAAAATTAGCTTGCGAAATTGCAGTTTCGGCTGTAAAGGAATTTCTATTACAAAATCCAGAAATTGAGCGTGTGATTTTCGTTTGCTACGACCAAGAAAATTATGAAATCTATCAAAAATACCTAACAAATGAGTAAATTCTTTTTTACTCTGTTTAGTTTCCTTTTTCTTTATTACAGCTTTACTTTTGCGCAAAATACTATAATTCTTCTCCACTCGGATAGTATAGTTGGTTACAAGCTCGAAAATAAACATATAAGGGATTTTATTGGAAACGTTCGCCTTCAACACAACGATATTACTATCCATTGCAATAAGGCTATCCACTTCGTTGACTATAACAAGGCGCAATTAATAGGTAGAGTTTCTATTGTTAGGGATAGTTTAGTTTTAAGTTCTGAATTTATTGAATTCGATGGCAATACTTCGATTGCTAATTCTTGGTCTGAAATTGTTATAAGTGATTATACGAGTAAACTTCGGGCAAAACGAGGAATTTACAACTTTCGCTCAAATATAGCCGAGTTTTTTGATAGTGTTACTTTTCAAGACGAAAAGTCTAAATTGGAAGCAAGTGCAATAGAATTTAATCGCAAAACAAATGTTGTAAAAGCATTGAAGCAAGTTCGTTTGGAAACAGATACACTTGTTTTAATTTGTGATTCTTTGATAAATAACCGTAAGGATGGAAAATACTTTGCATTTTCTAATGTTAAGTTAATTTCGAAGAGCGAACCATTTGAACTTTTTTCAAATTATTTGTTTTATAATCGAAATGATAAATTCTCTTTGTCCTATGGTAATCCATTTATTATTATTAAAGATACGATTTCCGAAATGAAGGAGGATTCTTCTATCATAAAAATTGACACGATGTTCATACAATCAGATACTATTAGTTTTTCATCCACTGATGACGAAAGATTTAATTTCTTTGGGAATGTCAAGATATTCAAAAATAGGTTGTCCGCAATTGGTGAAGATGGAGAGATAAATAAATCAAAAAATTACGGCAGATTGAATGGTAACCCGAAATTTTGGTACGATTCAACTGAATTTCGTGGTGATTCAATTTTTTTTACAATTAACGATAGAAGAATCGACTACATAGAATTAATCAAAAATGCTTTTGTTCTATCACCTTCGAACTTCGATAGTGCCTATATCAACAAGATATTTTCTGATACTATTGCAATTAGTTTTTACAACAATGAAATTAGAACTTTGATAGGGAAATCCAACTCCAAAACAGCCTATTTTATTAAAAATGAAGACTCTGGAGAAATTTTGCTTGTTAATTATGAGTCGGATAGTATCAAAATCTTTTTTAGGGAGAATGAAGTAGAGAATGTTGTATGGTATGGTAATGTTTTGGGAGAGGTAATTCCAGATATAATTTTCGAAAAGAATCTCGAAAAATTTTACACCTATCCAAAAGATTTTTTTTACAGAAAGCCTAAGAAAATTTTGTTTTGATTTTTTTTGTTATATTTGTTTGTTTATAAAAATATTATGAAAGCTTTTTTAAAATATATTGTTGCTTTATTTCTTTTTTTCCTTCCCAATATAACAAGTGCCGATACTCAATATTCTGCTTTCGAAGGCACCCATTTCTTTATTGGTTTTATGCAAAATGAAATCTCTATCGACCCACGCTTTGGTGGGTTACATCTTATGCTTTTTATTTTTCCTTCGTCCACTACCGACATACAAATAAATTTCCCGAACGACAGTAGCGTAACGTATAGTAATGTAAGACCTACTTCTCATTTAGTTGTTAAAGTTCCAAATGCATTCGAAAATTTTGAATCCGAAGTTGCAAGAAAAAAAGCTATCGAAATAATAAGTCAACAGCCAATTATTGTCTATGGTTTTTCAACCCAATACTTAACTTCCGATGCATATACAGCTGTTCCCGTGGATAAATGGGGCAAAGAATATGTTGTAATGTCTTATCCTAACGACCAATATAAAATGTTGCCCGATGCCCAGTATTCTTTGGCAGATTCTATTTATTATTCAACTCCTCGCCAAAGTGAGTTTTTAATTATCTCTGCTCACGATTCTACTCAAATTACATTTTATCCTCGTTCAATTACTGAAAAGGGGGTTCAAGTTGGAAGTTCAAAAACGATTATTTTAAATCGCGGTCAAACTTATCTTGTGAAGTCTTTCCCTTTCCCGCGTGGGCAAGGCGACCTTTCGGGCACTTTGATTAAAGGAACAAAACCTTTTGGTGTACTTTCCGGGCATGTTCGAACTGCAATCCCGCAAGATTTAGTCCCGCGTTGGGATTCTAAAAATCATCTTGTCGAAATGCTTATGCCTACAAGTTCTTGGGGTAGAGAATTTATCACCGTTCCTTTTTTAGTAAGTCCCTACGGCGACTTAATCAAGATTGTTTCCTATTATGCTGGTACGACAATTCGAGCCATTATAGGCAATCAAACAACGACTTATTATCTAAATAACGCATATGATGTGCTAACAATTCCTTTTGTAAAAGAACCGGTCAGATGGATATCGGACAAGCCCATACAAGTGGCTCAGTTTCTAATGCATTCTGGGTTGGATGGTGATTCACCGAATTACGACCCAGCTATGACTTTAGTTCCACCGATTGAACAATTTGTTTCGAATATAACTTTTCAAACTCCTCAAAACATTGATTGGAATTCAGGACAGTTTGTAGCTCACTATGTCAACATAATAGGGGACATTTCGGCGTTGGATTCTATTTATCTTAATGATGTTCGTATTATAGATTTAAATCGAAACATTAACCTTTTTAGAATTTTCGATAACAAATATTTTTGGGCTAATATTAATATACCCTACGGGAAATACCGAGTTTATTCTAAGCAAGGTAAGTTTGCTGGTACAGTTTTTGGGGTAGGACGTGCAGATGCCTATGCGCTTGTTCTTGGGTCTAGTTTATTCAATCCTTTCTTAAAGGATTCGTTGCCACCTTTGCTTTCGTATTCGGTTGAATGTGGAAATATTCAAGGCACTTTTTTTGAGCAAGATAGTAGCATTAGCTCTGGTATAAGTTATATTTATGTTGTTACAGACAGCACTTATAACTACTCATATATTTTAGGGCAAACAAGTGATACAACTAAGATTGTAAATTTTTCCGCTAAAGTAATCGACCCATACAACAAGGCGAAGATTGTTATCGAAGTGCGTGACAAAAATGGAAATAGTACAAAATTTTCATATAATTATCAACCACCTAATGTTTCCTATACAAAAGAACTGCTTTTCGAAAGGGTTAAGCCTTATGATTCTCTAAGTAAGCCCATAAAGTTTCAAAATAATTCAGGAACTATTAATGTTTTAGGTATTTCGTTTGTTCGTTCGGACCAAAGGTTTAAATTTTATGTGGATAGGCGCTTTCCTATCGAGTTAAAGGCTTTGGACTCGATATCTATTTTGATTACGGTTGTTCCAAATGGTAAGCTTGAAGATTTGTTCGATACTTTGATAATTCGAACTGATTGTAATCTTGTGTTTAAAATCCCAATAAAGACCACCATAGTTGAGTCTAAACTAATTGCCATCGGATATGACTTTGGGGATGTTCTCATTGGAGATACTGCAAGGGGAAAAGTCGGAATAGCTAATTTGGGGGAAACAACCGTTAGGTTCGACTCTTTGTCGATTGTTTCTTTTCTTAATGTTTTTCATAAAGTCGAGGACACAAAAAGATTTACTTTAAACCCCGGGGATACTTTATTTTTCGATATATTATTTATTCCTCGTGAAAGGAGAGTTTATCAAAGTTTTGTGGTTTATTTCGATGAATTTAGAACAAAACCGAAAGCAGAAATTACTGGTAGGGGAGTTGCTCCAGAATTAAAATCGATTTTTGTAGATTTTGGCCGTGTTCGTTTAGGGAAAAGCAAAGATACTTTAATTTACTTAAGAAATACTGGAAATTTTTCTGGAGTAGTTTCTTTTTCTCATTTTGGCATTTACAACAGCAATTTCGATACCTCGTTGTTTAAATTCTCAAATTCTATTGTCGATTCCCTACCTATTCGAGTGATTTTTACACCTTTGGAAGTAGGCGAGCAAAGGATTGTAGCGAATTATTCAGTGGATTGGAAGTTCCACCCACCAATTAGTATCGAAGCAGTCGGTTTTGGGGTTATTCCAAAACTTGAAACCTACAATGTCCATTTCGATACAATTTTTGTATTCGATAAGTTGGCTAAAACTGCTAAAATCGCTCTGTCCACCGGAAATGAAAATCTTTTTATAAGGGAGATTCTCCCATTAACTGGGAATTTTAGCTCATTTGAAATAGATTACTCATTGTTAGAGAATATTATATTACCAGTTGATAACTATCTTGAAATTCCAATAATTTTTAAACCCGAATTTGTTGGACAGCATTCTTTGATTTTACTCGTTAAAAGTGATGCTTCAATTGAAGATACTTTTGCTTTGAATTACGTAAAAATAGAAGGTTTTGCTAAATCTCGTGATACTGCAAATGCCAAAATGAAAATAAGTTATTTAACTAATGGGTTGGTATGTAATGAAATTAGAATTGATTTTGAGATAACTAACACTGGGAATGTACCTATTCAGTTAAAACAAAGCATCTTCAACTTCTCCAACTTCGAATTTAGTCGAGGTGATACTAATCTTACTGAAAAAACAATAGACGTAGGAAAGAGCTTAAAAGGTAGTTTTTATGGGTATCCAATTAATGAAGGATATGTTACGGTAGCACTTACTATTAAATATGGGACAACGGAAGTCGATTCTTTACTTTTCGAAACTATTGCTTTCGAGGTTTATAAATCGAAGCCGAATTTATTTGTAGGTTTGGAAGAAAAATCTTTAAGAATAGGGAAAAGGTACGATTTGATAATTAGAGGCGATTTTCCACAGCCAGCTAATCTGAATTTTGATTTTGAACTTTGGATTGAATCGAACGATTCTCGCCAAATTATGTTTTCGCCACGAAATGTTGTCCTTTCAATCCTTACGCCAAATCATACAATTTATAAACTATTCGAAGTTATTCAGCCAAAACCGAACAGAGTTAAGCTAACAGCAAGAAATGTTACATTATACGGGGAATACGGAAATTGGAATGTTAAAGTTCCTTTCGATTTATTTTTGACCGAGCATTTAGAGGGAGAATTTAAAGTTAAACTAATGGAATCGATTTGTTATAATTCAAATGAAACGAATCTTAAATTCCTCGTTGAGCCAGTTTGTATTGTGCCTCTTCGCAATGTTGAAATTATTGAAGAGCCAATACTAATTAACTTTTATCCTAATCCTGTCGAAGATATTCTGTCTTTGGAGTTTTTGTCAAATTCCAAAAAGAACTTTTTGGTATATGGTGAAATTTTTGATAATTTAGGCAACCGAATTATGGAAAAAATTGTATTTGATATTGGATTTGGTTTGAACAGGAAAGAAATTAATTTTTCTTTTTTAGAAAATGGAATTTATTTTGTAAAATTGCAATTTGAAAATCGATTAAATCATATAGTAGTTTTTAAAATGAAGTAGGTGTTATATGAAATTTTATTTAATGCTTTTGGTTTGCTTCTCTATTACTTTCATTGATGTTTTTGCCCAAGTTGAAGAGGAAGGACCAACACCTCTCGGACCGGGTCGAGGGACTGCAGCGATTTATTTAGGTCCTGTTGCTGGTTTTAACCGCGCCGTGCATTCTGCGAATCTTGCTTCGTTTGCGGATGACCCACTGTGCCCCTTCTTTACTAATGGAAGTTCAAATGGATTTTACGTTGGTGGTTTTTACGAACAGATTCTGGGTGGAGTTGTTTCTAAGCATTCCCTTGTTGGAAGGATTATTTTTAATACAATGCCTGCAGTTTTCGAAAAGGAAGGGGATACCTATCCGTCCCTTGTTGACGATGGCCGAGGTGGATTTACAACTGTCCTTTCTTCGACTAGACATACATTGAATGTTACTTATAGTATGCTGACCGTTGAAGCAATGTATAAATTTAACATAGCTTATGGGTTGGTTGTAACTGGTGGTCCCACTTTTGATTTCGTTCTTCAAAGTAACCTTTTGCAAAAAATGGAAATTGTTGAACCTGCAAATGTAAAGTTTAAAATGGTGCCCCGTGACCAATGGAAAGAAAAAGGAATTGTTCGATATGAAAATAATGATAGAACAATAGTAGCTTGGGATGGAGCTCCAGCGAGACCAACTTCAAGAAATCCTGATGTTAAATCCACTGCTTTTCGATTTTCTTTGAAGTTTGGTATTCAGTATGAAATTATCACAGGAACAAAGATAGACATTATCCCTGGCATTTTCTACAATCTTGGTGTAACTAACGTTAATAATGTCGAGTCTTGGAAAGTTAGTTCTATTCAAGCTGGGGTAGATATAAGATTTACTTTGTAAGGCTATTATCGTACCATTGTAGCATACTTTTTAGGTCGAAATTTTTATCTTCTTATTGATGTGGAAATTCTCTGGTCACCTTGGCGCTCTGAATACATAAAATCATTTAAGGACGAAGAGCAAAATCAAACTTGTTTTATTTGCGAAGCAATTAACAATCCAACAGAAAAGGTATCTCGACTTGTAGTCTTTTCTTCACATTCTTCGATAGTATTGATGAATAAATTTCCCTACAACGCTGGGCATCTTTTGGTTTGCCCAGTTAAGCATATTCCAATTTTCGATGAGCTAAGCGAATCTGAACTTCTCGATTTATTTCAATCTATTAGGAAATCGCTTAATGTTTTAAATAAATCCTTAAAACCCCACGGATTTAATATCGGGGTAAACATTGGTCGTGTAGCGGGAGCTGGTTTGCCAGAACACGTTCATTTCCATATTATTCCACGATGGAATGGAGATACTTCTTTTATTACCTTAGTTTCAGATACAAAGGTAGTTTCCCAAGCGATGGATGAGATTTATAATATGCTTGTAAAAGCCTTCGACGAAATCAGTTAATGACTAAATTTTCTGAATTCAAATTCAAAAGACACTTAGGCCAAAATTTCCTTTGGGATTTAAACGTTGCAAAGAAAATCGTCGATGCTATATCGCTTGCAGAGGATGACTTTGTTGTTGAAGTTGGTGTTGGTAAAGGTGTCTTAACCAAGTATTTAATTCAATTTCCAGTTTTCTATCTCGGCTACGAAATTGACGAAGATTTAAAGGAATATCTTCAAAATTTTTCTTCGGAAAGTTTTGCAAAATATTTCGCAATTCATTTCCAAGATTTTCTAACAATTTCCGAAGCCCAACTTTCTGTAAAGTTTGGGAAAAAGATTCTATTGGTAGGAAATATTCCGTATAACATAACCAGTCGGATAATATTTAAAATTCTCGACAACTTGGATTACTATTCTCGAGCTGTTCTTTTAGTCCAAAAAGAGGTAGCCGATAGATTCGTTGCGGCACCTGGATGCAAAGAATATGGGATACTTTCTGTGCTTCTTCAAGTATTTGCGCAAGTAAAAAAGCATTTTGATGTTGCTCGAACCTGCTTTGTTCCAAAACCGAAAGTTGATTCCTCTTTGGTGGAAATTATTCTGAATGAAAGCACTGCAAAAATTGAAAATATCGATTACGAAGAGTTTAAGAATATTGTTAGAATCGCTTTTAATCAAAGAAGAAAGAAACTTGCCAATTCGCTCTTTAAAAGAATTGGTTTAGACGATGAAGTTGTTTCTTCATCACTCCTCTCAAAATATTCTAATTGTCGAAGTGATGAACTTACTCCTATGGATTTTATTGAAATTTCAAGCTTTTTAAAACACCAAAGCCGAAATGGATAAAACGCATTTCGAAGAAACTGAATCAAAAGAGTTCGACTGGAAGTTAACAAAAAGGTTACTTTCTTTCGTGAAACCTTTTGCCCGTTATTTTTACTTTGCTTTGTTGTTAATGCTTATTACAACGATTCTTGCACCTTTAAGACCCTATCTTTCCAAAGTTATTATTGACGACTATATCTTGCAATCAAATACCACTGGCTTTTTTACCCTAATTCTCCTTATCTTTTTGGTTCTAATTAGCCACAGTATATTACAATTTCTGGCAACTTATAGTATGAAGTGGTTAGGACAGAAAGCACTTTTTATAATTAGAACTAAAGTTTTTCAGCATTTACAAGGACTGGATGTGAGTTATTTTGATAAAAATCCAGTTGGCCGTTTAGTTACCAGAGTTACAAACGACATAGAGACAATTTCCGATTTTTTGTCCGGTGGTTTCATAATTATATTGACCGATTTTATACTAATACTTGCAATAATTGCCTTTATGCTTTATTTGAATATAAAACTAACTTTGATTACGTTGTCAATTTTACCTATTCTTTTCTTAATTACTTGGATTTTTCGAAATCGAATTCGGGAAATCTTTCGAGAAATAAGGAAAAGTATTGCTAATATAAACGCTTTCTTAAATGAATTTTTTACTGGAGTTTTGACTATAAAGGTATTTAATAGGGAAAATTATTTTAAGCAAAGATTTCGGAAAATTAACGAAGAGAATAGGAATTTGTGGATAAAAACCGTGCATTATTATTCGATTTTTTTTCCAACAATCGAATTTCTTGGTTCTCTTGCTTTAGCATTAATAATTTGGTTTACCGCAGAAAGTGTCTTGTCGAAACTTATGACTTTAGGGACATTTTTTGCATTTATTCAGTATTCAGAAATGTTTTTTAGGCCCATAAGGGATTTGACGGAAAAATTCACAAACCTACAAAATGCAATGGCTTCGTCTGAAAGAATATTTCAAGTTCTGGATACCCAGCCTAAAATAGTAGTCGAAACAAATTGCATCTCGTTTTCTGGTTTTCGAAAGTCGATTGAATTCAGAAACATCACATTTAGTTATGATGGAAATAATAATGTTTTGAAAGATGTATCTTTTGAAGTAGAAAAAGGCGAGATTATAGCAATTGTGGGTCATACTGGTGCTGGGAAAACAACTATAGTAAACTTGCTTTGTAGGTTTTATGAACCACAATCTGGGGAAATTTTGATTGACGGGGTTGACCTAAGAAGGTATGATATAAATGACCTTCGTTCCAAAATTGCTTATATCACACAGGATGTGTTTTTATTTGCGCGCACGGTTGTAGAAAATATTTCGCTTGGAGATGAAAAAATTGACTTTCAAAAGATTGTTGAAGTATCGGAGACGATTGGTTTATCGAAATTTGTCGAGAATTTACCAACCAAGTATGATACTAATATTCTTGAACGGGGAATTAATCTATCTGCTGGGCAACGGCAACTTTTGGCTTTTGCTCGTGCATTGGTTCGTGACCCCGAAATTTTGATTTTAGACGAGGCGACTTCTAATATAGACCCAGAAACGGAAAAAATTATAGAACAATCTTTAAACACATTGTTTGCTGGAAGAACCTCGATAGTAATTGCACATAGGTTTACAACCATTAACCGTGCTAATCGTATTGTTGTCTTACATAAAGGTGAACTTCGGGAAATTGGTACTCATACTGAGCTGATGAAATTAAATGGAATTTACTCAAAACTTTACAAACTTCAAGTCGAAAAGCAAAAGTTAGTAAGAATGGAAGTCCCCAGTTAAAAGTATAGTTCCCCAAAAAACTTTTTTTTCTTTGATTATGGGGATTTTTAAGATTTAAACTCTTCATCGAGTGAGATACTTTATTTGTTTTTAAATGATATTCAAAAAAATATACATACAAAATCTAATATTTTGTCTTTCATCGGGAATTGAATTTTTACAACATCTTTAGCAGTAATTGTAATTACTGATTTATACTTTTTCGTTTTTATAGGAAATTTATCGGTATCGAGAATTTCTAAATCAATGAGTACTTAATTGTACAATGCAAATAATGGAAATTTTGAAGTAAATTCGAAGACTTCCTGTTTAACGCTGTTAATGACATCTTCTTTGTCTATATTAGAAATGACCTTGTCGATAAATTCAGCTATGATTTTCATATCGTCTTCTTTCATACCTCTTGTTGTTATTGCTGGTGTACCGATTCTTATGCCAGATGTTATCAAAGGTGGTTGAGTGTCGAATGGTACAGCATTTTTATTAACAGTGATTCCAGCCTTGTCGAGAGCATTTTCAGCTTGGCGTCCTGTTACACCTTTATTTCGTAAGTCGATTAACATTAAGTGGTTATCAGTGCCACCACTGACGAGATTGTAGCCTTTAACAATTAATTCGTTTGCTAAAACTTTTGCATTTTTTAAAACTTGCTGAATATATTTGTCGAAAGATTCAGTAAGGCATTCGCCAAAAGCAACTGCTTTTGCTGCTATTACGTGCATCAATGGTCCACCTTGAATTCCGGGCATAACCCAAGAGTCTATGATTTCCCCAATTTTTTTCACTCTCCCAGATTTTGGGGCAACAATTCCAAATGGGTTTTCGTAGTCTTTTCCAACTAATATTAGACCACCTCTTGGTCCTCGTAAGGTTTTGTGGGTTGTGCTGGAGACAACGTGACAATAAGGGATAGGGCTTTGTAGATAACCCTTGGCAATAATACCGGCTGGGTGTGCGATGTCAGCAAAAAGGAATGCTCCCACTTTATCGGCGATTTCACGGAAACTTTTAAAGTCAATGTCTCTTGGATATGCCGATGCTCCAACTGTTATCATTTTAGGTTTGTGTTTCAGTGCTAAATCTTCGACCATATTTAAATCTATTAGACCAGTTTCCTTACTTAGTTCGTATGGAATGAAGTTGAAAAGACGACCAGAGAAATTAACTGGTGAACCGTGTGTTAGGTGGCCTCCGTGAGACAAACTCATTCCCAAAACAGTATCGCCCGGCTTTAGAAAACTAAAGTAAACTGCCATATTGGCACTGCTACCACTATGAGGTTGGACATTGGCATATTCTGCACCAAAAAGTTTTTTTACTCTTTCCCGAGCGAGATTTTCTGCAACATCGACCCATTCACAACCACCGTAGTAACGAGCGCCGGGATAGCCCTCTGCATACTTATTTGTCAAAACAGAACCTTGTGCTTCGAGTACAGCAGGAGAAACATAGTTTTCGCTGGCGATTAACTCGATTTTTTCGTGTTGCCTTTTGTATTCATTCAGTAAAGCTTGATAAACTTCGGGGTCGGAATTCCTGACAAATTGATACATTTTTTCCATTTCCATCTTGCAAATATTATAAAAAATCAAAGTTATATAATAATGTCTAAATAACCAATATGAATTGTTTAATGAGCGATATATTCTTATTTTGAATTTTTTGGTTAATATATTTTGCTTTTTCTATGATAAAATTTGTTGTCTTTTTCTTTTTTGCAATTATTAACATTGCTTATTCCGAAAATTTTATTCAAGGCAAAATTGTTGTGAAATTTTCTGAAATCGGTTATGAAGATTTTCAGAAAAAGGATAGTAGAGCTCGTAGCCTTTTGACAGATTTTCTTGGTGAATTTTCCTATTCTCCCGGGCTTAATCCGAAACTCTTAGATTATGCTAAAAGGAAATACTTTAATTCTTTTAAAGCAGTTGGGACAGATTTTTTTGAATCGTTGAAAAGAATATTTATTTTGAGTTTTGATAAAAAAATCGACCCTTTCATAGTTTCGAGCAAGATTAAGAACGATTTTTTACTTGAGTATGTAGAGCCACTTTATGTTCGAAGAGTTTCTTTCATTCCGAATGATTCGCTCGTTCCCCAACAATATTATTTAAAAAATATAAAGGCTTTTGAATCTTGGGAACTGCTTCCGAAGGATGTCGATTCGATAATACTTGCTGTGGTCGACACTGGGGTGGACATTGAACACGAAGACTTACAAAGTAGTATTTTTTTTAATTATGGAGAGATTGGACTTGATTCTTTAGGAAAGGACAAAAGAACAAATAAATTAGACGACGATAATAATGGATATATTGATGATTTTGTTGGATGGGATTTTGCCGGGGTGGACAACAAAACCCCAGATAACAATCCTATTCCGGGAAATGGTCATGGAACACACGTTGCTGGAATAATCGGCGCAGTAGTTAATAATGGATTAGGAATAGCTGGAGTTAATCCAAAAGTTAAGATTATGGCTTTGAAAGCTGCATCGGATAATATCTTCAACACATATATTTCATTTGGGTACGAAGCAATTTTTTATGCTGGTGTTATGGGAGCAAAGGTTATTAATTGCTCTTGGGGAAGTGAATCTGCCTCGAATCTCGAAAATGATGTTATTAAAGCTGTAAACTTATTGGGAGCTTGTGTTGTTGCAGCTGCTGGGAATAATGGTAGATATTCAGATTTTTCGCCCGCATCTTTCGATGGGGTATTGTCTGTCGCAGCTGTCGATTCGGTTGATGTTAAAGCTGGTTTTTCAAATTTTGGCTCTCGTGTCGATGTGTCAGCCCCAGGTGTAAAAGTTATGTCCACAGTTCCTAATAATGGTTATGCATCGTGGGATGGAACATCTATGGCTTCTCCAGTTGCTGCTGGCGTTTTGTCTTTGGTTAGACAAAAGTTTCCATACTTGGACCACAATCAGGTTTACTCTTTAGTTAAATCTCAATCGGATAAAATCGATAGTCTTAATCCACTTTTTTCTGGCTTGATTGGCGAAGGGAGAGTGAATGCATTTAAAAGTTTAAGTTGTAATCCAGATACTATTCGTTATGTTGAATTGATTAGTTACTTTGTTGAAGATGAAGATAATGATGGCATCCTTCTGCCGGGTGAATTGATAAGGTTGAACCTTTCAGTAATTAGTTATTTATCGGACTTGAAAAATGTTTACGCTAAAATTTTAGCTCCAATACCAAATATTGGTTATATTAGTAAAGATTCGGCTTTTTTGGGAAATTTACTGCGAAAAAATATTGCTAAATCTCTGAACTCTTTTGATTTTACTTTATCCGAAAAAGTCCCCATTGATTTTCTTCTGAGGTTCCCTATTTCTGTCTTCGATAGCATTGGCTATGTTAATAAGTTTAATGTTGAACTTTCGGTAAATCCGTCATATCGGACAATGAATTTTAATAACATAGGAACAACTTTTAATAGTCAAGGTAATATTGGTTTTAACGATTATCCTCAAAACAAGCAAGGAATAGGTTTTCATTTTAAAACAAGTAGAAATATACTTTTCGAAGGTGGATTGTTGCTTGGTTATGAAGGTGGAAAAGTCTATGATTGTGTAAGGAGTAGTAATCAAATGCATCAAAGCAAGAATTTTGTTATAGATACACTCTTTTCGATATCTCCTTTTCCTGATTTTTATTTAGGAACCACAACTTTTGTAACACTACCAGATTCCTTGAATTTCAATGAGTTTAAAATCAAGCAAAGAGTTATCCAACCATTTTCTTCAAAAGATTCGAACTTCATTCTAATTTTTTATGAAATTGAGAATCTAAGCGAGAGAAATTTTGATTCATTATTTTTAGGGCTATTTTTCGATTGGGATATCGGTTTCAACGGTAAACAAGACCGAGTAGTTTATGATTTTGAGTATGATATTGCTATTGCTTTCAACACCGATTCAGACACATTACCTTTTGTTGGGATTAGGCTCTTAACTGAACAAGCTCTGAATTTTTATGCGATTGATAACGATGGAGAAGGCGAAGATAGTGTTGGAATTTACGATGGTTTTAGCAAAGCTGAAAAGTGGAATATGATGAGCAGAGGTATATTGCGTTCCAAGAGTCGTTCAACTGATGCGTCTATGTTGATTGCTGCTGGACCGATTTCTTTAAAGTCTAAAGAAAAGGTTTTGGTTGGGTTTTCAATTGTTTCAGATTACTCAATTGCTGGGGTTCGTAAGAATTCCATTCGTTCAGCAGAATTTGCTTACGAAAAAGGCTGGATAAATAAACAGCCGAGCTACACGGGTAGCGATTATGCTGTTTCAATTTTTCCAAATCCGTCGCAAGACGATTTTTTGGTAAGGGTTTCCTTTCTCGAAGATATACCTATGGAACTGCGAATTTTTGATATTACTGGAAAATTAATTTCAACTATTCCAATGGACTACACAGACAAAGGAACTAAAGTCTTCGAGACTAATCTTGGATTGAATGAATTTCCTTCGGGAATGTATTTTTTGAGAATTTTAACTTCTAAAGGGACAAAGGTTGTCAAGCTGTTAAAGTTGAAATAATCAAAATTGAAGTGTTTTTTTCCATTTTTTGAATAATTCCCAAGTAGCAACAACATCATCTATGCAATATCTTGCTATTTCTATAATTTTCCCTTCTTTGAAGAATTCTTTTACTTTCGTGCCATTTATTTCTTCGGTTTTGGGCGATTTCACCCCAAATGAGTGTGCATAGAAATCCATATTGAATCTTTTAGTAGGAGAGAAATAATTGGTTGGCTGGTAAAAGGTGAATTGGTCTAGCAGGTCGATATGATATTTATAATTATATTTCGTACCATCCATAAGATTTCTCGAAGGATGTATTCCCAAAATTGCAGAGCGAAGCATTAAAAATGGACTATCGAAATTACGCCCGTTAAAAGATATTAAACAAATATCTAAATGTTTTTTCAGTATTTTCCAAAATTGTTCCAAAGCTTTTTTTTCGGAGACAATGTAAATTCTTCGGCTATCGGTTTCGATAAGTTCCTCCTGCTCATAACTAAAATGATTGTTTACTGCATAGGCTACTGGAAGATATGTTTTTTCATCATCCCCATCAGTTTCGATAAACAAAAGTCCAATGCAAGCGATTTGAGCAGTTAAAGGCGATAACCCAAGCTCAGATTTTCTTTTTTCAATTTCTTCTTCTGTTGACAAATTCCTTAAAAGATATTCTTGTTGGGACGGAGAAAAAGCATCCCAATCCAAAGGAACTGTTTCGATATCGAAGACGAGGTATTCTGCGAACATAATGTTAATTCAAAATTTAAAGTTTAATTTTGCGTATTACAAAGATAACTTATTTTAAGAATACGTTAATGTTATTAAGGATTCAAATTTATTTTGTTATTCTGGTTAACCTTGTGTTAGCTTTCAGTGGCTGTGCCACTACAAAAGTTGAGGAATTAAAAACAGCCTACGATTTGTTTACTTCTGCTAAGAAAAAATTCGAAGAGAAAGATTACGAAGAGGCAACGAAATTCTTTGATTTGGTCAAACTCCAATATCCAGCAAGTCAATATGCAATCGATGCTCAATACTACCTTGCTGAAATAAGTTTTGCCAAAGGAGAATTTCTGATGGCAGCTTTTCATTATAATTGGTTGCGTCGGTCTTATCCTAACTCCACTTTTTTTAAAGATGCAACATTTAAGGTTGCTTTGTGCTATTATAATCTTTCTCCACCTTCGGATAGAGACCAAGAATATACTTTTAAAGCAATCGAAAGCTTTTCGGAGTTTCTTAATTTATATCCTAATGATTCACTTTCGGTATTAGCCGAAAAATACAAAAAAGAATTAAGAAACAAACTTGCATATCGTAATTATTTTATTGCCGAATTATACTATAAGTGGTTGAGCTATAAATCTGCTATTATCTATGCTGACATCGTTTTGAAAGAGTTTCAAGATACCGATTATGCCGAAGAGGCGCTTTGGTTAAAGATAAATATATATAACGACTTAAAGCATTATTTTGATTTAAGGAAACTTTTGGAAGAATATAAAATGAAATATTCTAATGGTAAATATATTGTCCAGGTAGAAACTTTAAGTAAAAATTTGACAAATTTTTAATTTTTATGGGTTCAAATTTGCTAAAAAAAGTCGTTTTGCTATTTTTTCTTCTTGTAATAGTTGGTGAGTTCTTTGCTATGAGTTCACAAAATGAGTCAAAATCTGCTAATTCATTTGCAATAGTAGTACACGGAGGAGCAGGCACTTATTCGCGAGAAAAGAAATATGTTGAAGAAGTTAACCAGGCTATCAATTTAGCCTTAGAAAGGGGATACAAAATTTTAGAGGAAGGTGGTAGCTCGATTGACGCAGTTGTCGAGGCTATAAAAATTTTAGAAGATTGCCCTTTGTTTAATGCGGGTATAGGCTCTGCTTTAAACGACAGCGGATTTGTCGAGATGGATGCATCTATTATGGAAGGAAAGGACTTACGTGCTGGAGCTGTTGCTGGTGTTAGAAATTTTAAGAATCCAATTATTTTGGCAAGACTTGTAATGGAAAAGACACCGCATCTGTTCTTTGCTGGGGAGGGTATTGATAATTTGATAAAAAAGTTCAACCTTGATACCATCAATCCAGAGATTTTGATTACCCCAGAGCAAAAGAAAAGATGGTCCGAACAGAAGTCAAAAACTAAAGGAACTGTTGGTGCGGTTGCCTTAGATAAGTATGGCAACATCGCAGCGGGTACTTCTACTGGTGGTTACGCCGGGAAAATGGTCGGAAGAATCGGCGATTCTCCTGTTATCGGTGCTGGTACCTATGCAAAAAACTCAACTTGCGGTATTTCTTGTACTGGGTTGGGTGAATTTTTCATTCGTCAGTCAGCTGCATTTCAAGTTTCAGCACTTATGGAGTTCAAAAATTATAATTTGGAAAGCAGTGTCAAAGAAGTTCTTAAAAAAATATTCGATATGGGTGCTACTGGTGGAATTATTGGCATTGATAAGGATTGTAATATAGTTATGGAGTTTACCACTCTTGGTATGCCTTCGGGCTACATTAAAAGTACTGGTGAAAAAAAGATAATTCTTTTCAAGACTGAAAAATAATATTCAAATATTTTTTTATTAATTGTGTCTTTACTGGTTGTTAAAATACTTTTATTATGCAAAGGATATTGTTGAAGTCAAAAATTCACGGCGCACGCATAACCGAAACAAATTTGTATTATGAAGGAAGTTTTACAATCGACGAGGAATTGCTTGAAGTGGCTAATATTTTACCTTATGAAAAAGTTAGTGTGGTTAATATCAACAACGGGGAAAGATTCGATACTTACGTAATCCCCGGGGAACGAGGGAAAAGGGATTTCTGTCTAAATGGTGCAGCTGCAAGAAAAGGTCTTGTTGGCGATGAAGTAATAATTATAACTTATACAGTGATTTCAGAAGAGGAACTTCCAAAATATTCACCCAGAATTGTTATATTAGATAAAAATAATGAGGTTGTTGAAATCACAAATAAGACAGAGCCAAAAAAGGTAGTGGGAAGAAATTAAAAATGGAGTTTGGTGTTGCTATTCTTGCTGCGGGGCAAGGAAAAAGGATGATGAATCCAGAGATTCCGAAAGTGCTTGTTCACTTACAAAATAAACCACTTTTGGCTTATGTCTTGGATACAGCCCTTTTGCTTAACCCGTATAAAATATACTTAGTAATAGGCTATAAAAAAGAGCTTGTAAAAAATTTTGTGCAAACTCACTATAATTGTAGCGAAATTGTTTTTGTCGAACAAAACCAACAGCTTGGAACTGGACATGCGATTTTGCAACTACAACCACATTTTGAGTCCGCAATCGGAAATTTGTTAATTCTTTCTGGGGATGTTCCTCTTATTTCGAAAGATATGCTTCTTGAGTTCAAAGAATATCATTTCGGAAATAAATTGGACTTGTCCTTAATTTCTACTAAAGTTCCCAATCCAAAAGGTTACGGTCGGATAATTCGTAACTCGGAAGGCGATTTTGTTAAGATAATCGAAGATAAGGACCTTGATTCTGAGGTAGATGAATTAAGCGAAATAAATACTGGAACTTACATTGTTTCAACTGAAAAAGTTTTCGATATGTTAAAACTAATAAAAAATAAAAATGCACAAGGTGAATATTACCTTACAGATTTGGTTGAAATATACCGCACAAATGGTTTGAAAGTCGGAGCTTATTTTGTTGAAAATTACAGAAACTTCGTTGGTATAAATACATATTTGGAATTGTCTAATCTTGAAAAAGAATTAGAAACTTCTGTTAATTTTTAAAAGAATGAGATATGTTCAAGGGTATTAGTCATATAGGAATAGCGGTTAAAAATCTGGATGCAAGTCTTGAATTGTTCAAAAAGATATTTGAATTGGATAAAGTTCATTTCGAGGAAGTACCCGAGCAAAAAGTCCGTGTGGCTTCTTTTGTTGTTGGGAATGTTACAATTGAGCTAACTACCCCAGTATCTGATGATTCTCCGATTAGTAGGTTCTTGGAAAAACGTGGGGAAGGAATTCATCATATTGCTTTTGAGGTCGAGGGCATTGAAAATCATCTTGAAATTTGTCGTAACAATGGAGTGTCGCTAATTAATGAGCATCCAGTCGATGGGGCTCACGATATGAGAATTGCTTTCCTACATCCAAAATCTACAAATGGAGTTTTAATCGAATTATGTGAGCATAAGTAGTTATGTTGAAAAAATAAATTGATGCTATGCCACTTTTAATTTTAGTTAGGCACGGTGAGTCCGAATGGAATCTGCAAAACAGATTTACTGGCTGGATTGATGTAGACCTTTCTCAAAGAGGTGTCGAAGAAGCTCATAATGCTGGAAAAATCTTGAAAAAACAAAATTTTCGTATCGACGCTGTATTTACCTCTGTTTTGAAAAGGGCAATTAGAACAACCGAGATAATTTTGCAAGAATTGGGATTAGATGGTCTACATTACGAGATGGACCAAGCCTTGAATGAAAGACATTATGGGCAGCTCCAAGGCCTCAATAAACAAGAGATAGGGGAAAAATACGGTTTCGACCAACTAAAAATTTGGCGTCGAAGTTATGATGTAGCTCCACCGGGTGGTGAGTCTTTGAAAGATACACAAGAAAGAGTTTTGCCGTATTATAAGAAACATATAGAACCCTTGCTAAGAGAAGGAAAAAATGTTTTAATTTCTGCACACGGAAATTCTTTGCGAGCTCTCGTGATGTATTTGGAAAATTTATCGAAGGAAGAAGTCCTCGAATTAAATATTCCAACCGGAGTCCCGTATGTTTATGAACTTGACAATGATTTAAATATTATCAAGAAAGAAATTTTAGAAAATCAACTTTAAATTCATATAGTGAATTTTTATGAAAAATAGAATAATAAAATATTGTCTTTTAATCTTTCTGTTTGCTCATTTCGCCTATTCGGCTGACGAAAATGTAATAATTTCCGCTTTAAAGAAAGAAATTGAAAGATTTACGAAGGAGCTAAGTTCTGAACAATATCCACCTTATTATATAGGATACCAAGTAACAGAAGTTCAAAGCGCAGGTGTAACAAGTGTATTTGGTAGGACTTCATCGAAAGGAACTTCATTTTCCCGTTTTTTGGATATTGATTTGCGAGTAGGAAACTATCAGCTTGATAACACGCATCGAACGGAGGGTTCTTTTTTAACACGTAGTTCTTTTTCGTTTAGGCAACTACCAATTGAACACGATGAATTAGCTATTCGAGCTGCGGTTTGGAACGCTACGGAGCAAGTTTATAAGGAAGCTGTTAAACAATATAGAAATGTGCTTACCAGTCGTGCGGTAAAAGTAAAGGAGGAAGATACTTCTGCCGATTTTTCAATTGAAATACCATCGAAGTATTTTGAAAAAAGGAATTTCTATAATGTGGATTTGGACAAATGGGAAAGAATTTTAAACAATGTATCGAAGATTTTCTCGGATAACAAATGGTTGTTGGAAGCTCATATTTCTTTTTCATTTAAAAATGATTATAAAATTTTTGTGAATTCCGAAGGCTCTGAAATAAGCCAAAACCAACCCCAATTTCGAATAGTAGCTTTTGCGCGAACTAAAGCGGAAGATGGAATGGTTCTTTATCTCAATAGGACTTTCTTTTCTTTTAGCGAAGAAGGGCTACCTGACGAAAGTACGTTAAGAAAGGCTATATTGGACTTGGTTTCATCTCTGAAAGCGCTGAAGGATGCTCCTTTGATGGATACATATTCCGGACCTGCGATTTTAGCTGGCGAAGCTGCGGGTGTATTTTTCCACGAAATTTTTGGGCATAGAGTGGAAGGCCATAGAATGAAGGACCCACGCGAAGCTCAAACTTTTAAATCATTTATTAATAAAAGGGTTTTACCGGATTTTATAAATGTTGTGTTCGACCCGACGAGGATGAAATTAAATGGCCTGGATTTATCTGGCTACTATAAGTATGACGATGAAGGTGTCGAAGCATCAAGTGTCGTATCCGTCGATAGTGGAATTTTCCGTAGGTTTTTAATGTCAAGGTCACCAATCGAAGGGTTTAAAAATTCTAATGGACATGGGCGTAAACAAGTTGGTTTTCGGGCTGTTTCAAGGCAATCAAACCTAATAGTTGAATCAAGACGGCAAGTTAGTCTTCCAAAACTTCGCGAAATGCTAATCGAAGAATGCAAAAGACAAGGTAAAGAGTACGGGCTTCTTTTTGTTGAGGTCGAAGGAGGTTTTACATTTACAGGAAGGACAATACCCAATGCTTTTAACGTGTTGCCACTAATAGTTTATAAAGTTTATGTTGATGGTCGTCCAGATGAATTGGTTCGTGGCGTTGATTTAATTGGAACTCCACTTACTACTTTCGCAAATGTCGTTGCTACTGGAGATGATATGGGAATATTTAATGGTATATGTGGTGCAGAATCTGGTGGGGTTCCTGTTTCGGCTTGCTCTCCGAGCTTGTTAGTTTCGCTAATCGAGGTGCAAAAAAAGGCAAAATCGGAGGAAAAACCACCAATTTTGTCTTCGCCTTAACATTTTCAGCAAAGGATAATTATGCTCGAATACTATGAAGTTCAGAAAATAAACAAATACTTGATGTGGCTAATAATTCTTTTTGCTGGGGTCGCACCGATAGCCTCTTTTTTCTTTTTGTTCATTACATTTCCTCCCTTGACTTCTGAATTTTGGTTAGATAAGGACAGATTTGTTTTCGTTCTGGCTGGTTTTTTTGGTATCCTCGTTTCAGTTTTTATTATTTTCTTGTTTCTTAGCATAAAATTAGAACTAAGGATAAATTCAGAAGGAATTCATTTCAGATTGTTTCCATTTCACAAAAAATTTAGAAAAATTAGTTTTTCCGAAATCAAGTCTTTTACCGTTAGGACTTTCCATCCAATCTTGGAATATGGGGGCTGGGGTATTCGTTATAGTGTTCGACGTAATGGCGTCGCTTATACAATTTCTGGACGCAATGGATTGCAGATTGAATTGAATTCTTTAAAAAGATTAATGATTGGAATAAAGCAACCCAAGATGGTTTTGGAAATATTAAACAAATATATACCAGAAAAATATTTTAGGAATTAAATTAATGTTAGTTTTATGATAAAATTTGTTTTGGTTGTTCTTTTGTTGTTACTGAAATTTTACGACTTAGGTTCTATGTCTCATCAAGAGATATTGCAAGCATTACGCGACGAAGTCAAACGCTCTATGGACAGTTTATTTATTGAAACACTTCCCAAGCCTTATTACATTGAGGTTCAACTCAAAGTTACAAATTCATATCGAGCATATGCATTTCTTGGTAATTTGGTTGATACTTCACAAGGTCGACAGGCTTTTGTTAATGTTAATGTTCGAGTAGGCGATTATAGTCTTGATAACACAAACTTTTTGGATTTCTCCTTTCCGTTCTTTATGCGGTTTTCTGGGGAAGGTAGTAATCGAAGGCAAGTTCCCAAGGATTTTGATTATTTTTCATTAAGGCGTGAACTTTGGCTTGCAATTGATTTCGCGTACAAAGAGGCTACTCAAAAGTATTCTAAAAAACTCGCAGTGATAAAGAATAGACTGATTAAAGATACAATTCCAGATTTTTCGAAGGTCGAAGTCAATAAATTTTACGATACGAATTATAAAATTGTAAAAATTGACTTTACGAAGTATTGCGATTTGGTAAAAGATTTGTCTCGTATAATTCGCAATTATCCCGAGATTGATAATTCAAGTGTAAGTTTCGAATTTTTGCAGGATGAAAATTATTATGTGAATTCAGAAGGAATTGAGTACATAAAATACGAAAGTTTTACAGGTGTCGAGGCTGCTGTTACATTGCAATCAAATGATGGAATGCCAGTAACTAACTTTTTCTCTTCGTATGCTGATGTTCCTTCGAATTTACCTTCTTATGATTCGCTTAGAAGTGCTGTTAAACAAATAACATTACATTCGATTGCTCTAAAAGAAGCTAAACCACTCGATGATTCCTATTCGGGTCCAATAATTTTCGAAGGGCAAGCTGCTGGTGAACTTTTTGCTCAAGTTTTTGCACCTAACTTAGTTGCTCAAAGAATGCTACTGAGCGACCAAGGCTTCCAGAATCTTTCTCGATTTAATGCCTTTCAAACAAAAATTGGTGGTAGGGTTCTCCCAGAATTCTTATCTCTTCGTTCTATTCCGTTGAAGAAAGATTACAATGGAATAAAACTATTGGGAAGTTACGAAATTGATGACGAAGGTGTTCCAGCTCGAAATATTACTCTTGTCGAAAAAGGATATCTAAAGACCTTGTTGGCTGGCAGAACTCCTATTAAACGTGTCAGCACATCTAATGGGAGTAATCGCGAAGGTTCTGCTATGTTTAGCAATATCGAAATTAATTCGTCGAAGAAATATTCACAATCGAATCAAAAACTAAGAGAAAAGGCTCTTCAGCTTGCAAAACAAAGGGATTTACCATTCGTAATCGTTGTAAAAAAGATTATGAATCAAAATATTATGAGCACGGTAATCCAAAGTATTGCCCCAATAGATTTTAAATTTTTTTCTCGGGACCAAGCAAATATTGCTGTGATTGAAGCTGTTCGGCTATATCCTAACGGAAGAGAGGAACCAATTCGGGGAGGTGAACTTAAAGGGATTACACCACAGTCTTTTAAAGATATCATCCTTGTTGGAAATAAACCTTATGTATTAAATATCCTTGTTTCAACGATTTCTTCTGGAATTGATGGCAGTCGGTGGATAGGTGCTTCAATTATTTGCCCCGATTTGCTTTTCGAAGATGTTGAATTCAAACCCGTAGAGTCCGATTTTCAAAAGCCATCTTATTTAAAAAATCCCTTGATGTTGCAAAATTGAAATTTGACCAATGGATGCAAGCTACAACAACAAACTAAATATTGGAAAAATTATTTTGAAAAATAAACTTTTAATAGTTTTTTTTGTACTTGCATTTACAATTGGTTCTACTATTATCGTTTTCTTGATACCGAATCGTTATACAGCGAAGGTTAGTGCTGTCCCACCTAAACTTTCGACTTCTACGATGGAAAATTTATTTTCTGGCTTGACTTCATCTTTAAAAGATATTGGGTTATCGAAGCTTGGAGCAAAAATCGAAACAACGTATTCATTTTTGGTTATACTCGATAGTCGTTTCGTTAAAGATAGCATAATATTTAAATATCGATTGGATACTGTCTATAAGGTACCGTTTAGTCGGATGACAAAATTGAGAGAAACCTTCGAAGGTAATTTGGATGTGATTTTGGAGCCAGAAGGAAATTACGTAATTTCTATTACAGACGAAGACCCTTATCGTGCTGCTCAAATGGCAAATGATTATGTGGCAATTTCGAACTTTTTAGCTCAAAAGATTTCGCAGGAAGAATCGAGATTTAACCGTGAATATTTAGAAAAACGTTTGGCAAGTATCGAAAATCAACTTTCTGAGGTTATTAATGGTTTGCAAAAATTTTCTCAATCGACTTTGATATTTTCCCCCGAAGAACAAGCTAAAGCAATTAGTTCAAGCTATATCGATTTGAAAGCAACTAAAATTACCCAAGAAGTTCTTTATGAGTTATTGAAACAGAAATATGGCGAAAGCGACCCCACTACATTGTCTCAAAAAACGTTGGTTCAAGGTTTGGAGAAAAAACTTTCTGAAGTTGAAAATAAACCGGGATTTCTTGGCAATTTCCCCTTGAAATCGCTAACAAAAGTTGGTGCAGATTTCCTTCGTCTTTATGCAGAATTCGAAACCTTAATGAAAGTTAAAGCTTTGCTTATTCCTTATCTGGAAGAAAGCCGAATAAATGAAAATCGGCAAATGCGATACTTAATCGTTGTCGACCCAGCCCTTCCTCCGGACCAAAAGTCTTGGCCCAAAAGGTCATTAATCATATTGGGTTCATTTGTTGGTTCGTTTGTCTTGATACTTACTTTTTTGCTTGTAGGGAACTCTGCCAGAAATTATTTTACTTCGTTAGCAAAAGAACAATGATTTACGATATTGATACTTTGATAATTTGTTTCCAAAACATTCTATTAAAATAATTAACTTTACCTTTGGAAAATGAGGTTGCAAGTTGTTCTTCCGATTAGTTCAATCGTCCAATATGTATTTTTACCCTTGCTCTTACTTTTCCCCTTGTTCTATTTTTCTCTATCCGCTGGTTTGGAATTATATTTTTTCGTAGCACTTATATCCATCCCATCTATTATCATTTTTATTTACAGACCTAAAATTTGGGTTTATTTCTCAATTCTATTTCTTGGGGCAATGCTAATATTGGTTGACGAAGGTGTCAGTCCAATTGAAATTGCTTTTGGTATCAGTGTTGTAGGGGGATTATTGCTATACTTTTACAACAGTGTTTTGGTTCAAAAAAGACGATTAGTTGAACATACTGCGGATTTGCTGATATTAATGTTTTTTTTCTTTATCCCTTTTAATGCTCTTTTTGCTTATTTAAATAATGTCGATTTGCTTTATTGGATTAGAGGCGTTTCGATTTTATCGTTGCTTCTAATGTATTTTCCAATGAGGGAATTCATTAGAACTTCAAAGGACCTGGCAATTTTGTTGTTTTTAAGTCTTTTAGTTGTCCTGGCTTGCTCGATATTCGTTGTTGTTCAATACAAAAGCGGCATAATTGAGGTTGCACAATATGCTTGGGAACTCGCAAGCTCCAAAACGAAATTTAATCACATTGTTTTTTCTTGTGCTTTCATTTTTTCAACTATTTTTTTTGTTTATAGCAAGGGTCTTTGGCTTAAAATACTAATGATTGCTACAGGTCTTCTATCCGCTGGAGCTTTGGTAATAAACGTCAGCAGAACCTTTTGGTTGTCCACACTTTTGTGTTCGATACTTCTTTTCCTTTACATAGGTTGGAAAAAACGTCTGCAATACTTATTTTACTTTGGAATTATTTTTTCCTTATCCTTGGCTATTTTATATAGTGTTTTTGGTTCAAATTCTACCGTAGTCTTAAAGTTAATGGAGTATCGTTTAGTTTCTTCTGCAAAAGGAGTAGAAGACAAATCTTTTTCTGCTCGTGTAGCAGAGTATCCAGTTCTTTTTGAAGGCATCCGCGATAATCCAATGACTGGTATTGGAATTGGTTCAAAGATTCAGTTTCGCGACCCTTTATCTGTTACAAATTGGAAGGCTTTGGTTATTCATAACGGCTTTCTATCGATACTTTATCGTATTGGAATACCACTTGCTTTACTATATGTTTTGTTTTTTGTCTTTTACTTTGTTTTCTCAGTAAAATTGCTCTTGAAAGTTCGAGGACAACCGTTCGAACCTTTTGTATTGTTCTCTATTATGGTATTTATTGTGGCCTTTGTAGCACAAACAACACTTGAGTATTACCTGCTAAGGGATTTTAACTTTGTGGTCGTAATTGCAATTGTAATAGTTGATTTTGTACTTCGTAATTATAATGAGAAAACAGTCTTGCAATGAGAAATTTAGTTTTAATTGGGGTCATAGTCGGCACGAAAGGCTTAGATGGCACCTTGAAGTTGCTTCCCCAAGAAGTTTACTTCGATGTAGAAAATAATTCAAAAATTTATATTGGCTTTTCCCCAAATTTTGTATACCAATATACATTAGAGAAATATAAAGTAACCTCTGGAAGGTATCATTACTTCAAGGTGAGCGAGATTAACTCGCTCGAGAATGCAAAAAAATTAGTTGAGCAAGGGGTTTTTATTCAATTCTACGGTGATTTTGACAGTTATGGTATGTTTCTATCTAACAGTCTCTTGAATTTTGAAGTTCTAAACATTTCAGATGGTCGAAATTTAGGGAAAGTTATCGGTTTTCAAACAAATCCGGGGAATGATTTACTTCTTATCCAAACCAATAGAGGTACAAGTTATGTGCCTTTCGTTAAAGAATATATTAAAAAAATTGATAAAAACAAAAAATTTGTTTTTATTAAGACAATACCTGGTTTGCTTGAATGAAAGAAAATATGAAAATGCGAGTTGATATTGTTAGTGTTGTTCCGGAAATATTCGATTCTTTTCTTTCTGTTAGTATTCCCAAAATCGCTCAAAAGAAGGGGATAGTCGAAATTTATGTCCATAATCTCCATAAATATTCAACAGACAAGTTTGGTCATATTGATGATACACCATATGGTGGTGGTTCAGGTATGGTAATACAATGCGAACCAGTTTTTCGATGCATAGAAGAACTAAAAATTCAAAGAGATTATGACGAGGTTATATATTTTACTGCTGATGGGGAAATTTATAATCAAAGCATTGCAAATGAACTCTCCCAAAAGAAAAATTTAATTCTGCTGTGTGGTCACTATAAAGGTGTTGACCAAAGAATAAGAGATGTATTAGTAACTCGCGAAATATCAGTTGGCGATTTTGTCTTAAGTGGAGGCGAAATTCCAGCAATGTTGTTTCTCGATTCAATTATTCGGCTTATACCAGGGGTTTTAGGGGACTCGCAATCAATTTTCGAAGATTCCTTCCAATCTGGCTTGCTTGAACCACCAATTTATACGAAACCAGCAGAATTCAGAGGGCTTAAAGTCCCCGAAGTGCTTTTGAGTGGCGACCACAAAAAAATTGAAGAATGGCGATTCCAAGAGGCTTTGAAAAAAACTAAAAGACTTAGGCCCGATTTGTTGAATGAATAAGATTTTTCATTGCCTTTTCGATTGTATCGTAAATGAAAGTAAAATTTTCTTGAATAAGTCTTCTGGGGATAACTTTTTGCGATGCTAAAATGAAAGATGATTGCTCTCCAAACAAGATTTTAATCAAATAATCTGGAATACTAAGTTTAAAAGGTTTATTTAAGATTTTTCCGATAGAATTTGTCAATTCATAGTAGCGAGTTGGCGAAGGCGAGACAAAATTGTAAATGCCAGTAAAGTTTTCATCTGAAATTGCTTTCTCCAAAGCTCGCACCAAATCGTCGATATGTATCCAAGAAAACCATTGATGTCCAGTTCCTATTACAATTCCAAATCCAAATCGAAAAGGTAGAAGCAGCCTCTTCAAAAGTAAGTCGCCTTTTCGGAGAACAACCCCGAACCTACAAATGACAAACGAATGTGGGGGATTGAGTTTTTTTACCTCTTCTTCCCATTCAATGCAAACTTTCGATAGGAAAGAGTTTCCCGGCTCGCTCCTCTCGTCGAATTCTGTTTCTTCTGAGCTTGGATAGTAGCCAATGGCAGAAGCATTGATAAGTTTTATCGGTTTTTGGGTATAATTGTTGAGATATTCGACGATTCTTCTGGTTGTTAGAATACGACTAAACAGTATTTCATTTTTATAAGTCTTTGTCCAAGTTTTACCGATTGAAGCACCGCTGAGATTTATAATTGAGTCGATTGTGTCGAGTTCATTAAATAAGTTGTCTTCCCAGCTTAAATGTTTTTCGGCAAATGGAATAACTAATTTTACTTTATTTGGGTTTCTGCTGAGAGTAACTATAGAATATTTTTTTTCGGATAAATAAGTTGACAAGTGTTTTCCGATTCCACCAGAAGCACCAGCAATTAAAACTTTCTTCATATTAGAAAAGTATTGTGAAGCCAAATTTAAAACCATCGTTCATAAATGGTGCGGAGGTCTTGAAGGGCCAATTCATATTCGATTTTCTCAACTCGTAAATACCATAGGATAAGCCGCCTTTTAAGATAGCATTCACAATTGGTGCTGCATTTGGGGATGATTCTATTATTTTATTAATAAATTCATCCATTAGGAATTGGGCAACACCTTCAATCAACATACTACCACACCAGTACCAAAACTTATGTCCGGGATAAACAATTGAACGCTCATAAACAAAATCTAAAGAAATTGAATTGAGTAAAACTAAGCTTATTCCAGAAGTGAAAGAGTTTCCGAATCTTATTTGCTCAGCAAGAGTAGAAAGTAATAGACTATCTTTTCCAATAATTTGGTTTAAATTGCTTACATCGATTTTCGACCAATTTAAAGTTGAACCGTGGGTGAAAAATAAGAAACTGTTTTTACCCAAATCATACCCGTAGCCGTCGTCTCCATCCTTGTAGCCAAAACGCCAGATTTTTAAATCAATATTCCCGTTGGTGTTTGGAGCAAAAAATTTGGACGAGGAATTTTCTAAAAATACCCCACTTGCATCGATTTGATTAATTCTTCCAGAATTTTCGGTTCGAGCTCTTTTAATTCTAGTATGGCCAAGTCGAATGGAAGCAAAGTTGAGGTTTTTGAAATTATTTACCGATGATACATCATAGTGTGAAGGGGAAGTTAGCCCGAAACTAATCGAGATTGAGGGATGTTTGAAAATGTTTTTGACTTTAAGTATTCGCTTAGAAAATATTCCTTCGTTTATCTCTGTTCCACTTTCAGAATTTTTCGTATCCTCTTCTTCTTGTGCCAGCAAAGAAACGACCAACAATGGTAAAACGATAAAATACACCAAAATTTTCATATTTTACCTTTTATGTTGTTGGAAATAAAGGCAAGGCAAATTTATTAAAATATAAAGAAAAAGCAAAAGGATTATTTAACTTCCCTATGAATAGTATGCCTACGAAGGAATGGATTATATTTCTTCAATTCGAGACGCTCGGATGTGTTATTTTTATTTTTTGTTGTTGTGTAGCGGGATGCTGGCTTCCCTTCTTTTTTTGCCTCGGTGCACTCGAGTGTTACTATTATTCTAACTTCTTTTTTTGCCATATCTGAACCAAAAAAAACAAAATTACAAAATTTTCGAAACTATATCATCACATTTCTTAGTCAACTGTTTCGTCGTAGCCTACTTTTTTAATTTCTTTTTCGGGCATTCCCGTATCGGCAAAGTTGTTATGTCTGTCGGTTAGAATTTGTTGCTCATTTTTGGATGAAATTTTGATGTACTCTTCGAAGTCTATTTCAGATGTTTCGGCGAAACTTGTTAAAAGGTCGATAACTTTTTTTTCAAGTAAGTTTTCTAAGAGATTTGCATTGTTTAGAATTTTTTTCTTTATTTCTTCTTCGTTTGTTGAATTTGTGTTTAATTGGTATTGGGAAATAATTTGGTCGAGGTCGTAATCTTCGATTTTAATATTTTCTTTTTTGACGATGTTATGCTTTAAAACTAACCATTTAACGCGAGATTCTGCTGTTGGGATAAATTCCTTTAGTATTTCTTCATTTAGTTGAAGTTTGGATGTGGAGCTGTCCTTATATTTCTTTATAAAACTTTCGTAGAGTTTAATCGAGGTTTCCATTACAAAACGTTTTGGCAAGTCAAATTTATGCATTTCGATTAGTTCGTTTATTATTTGTTTTGCCATTTCTTTGTTGCTTTGGATATCCCACCTTTCTTGAAGTTGATAGCCAATTTCTCTTCGTAATTCTTCTACGGTAGAGAGTCGACCAAATGTATATTCACGAACAAACTCATCATCAAGTTGTGGAGGCTCTAATTCTTTAATGTCGAGAATTTTAATTTTATTGATAACTTTAGTAGCTTGGCTGTCCGATGTGTTTTCTTGATAAATAAATTCATCACCAATAGTTTTCCCTAAAAACTGAACCTTCAAGGTTTCTGGCAATTCATAATCTAAAAGGTTTATGGAAAATTTTTTCGGTTTAGAGTTTTTTATTTCCAAACCCGTATCCTTTTCCAGTTCGGTTATTTCAATTTCTATAATTGTATTTTCATTTTCAATCTTATCGACCTTTTTGGGAATTGCAAATTGTAAGAGTCGATTCCTAATTTCTTTTTCAATTTCATCATCGGTTACTCTATGGATTGGTTCATATATTTGTATCCCCTTGTAGTCTTTTAATTCCACTTCTGGTATTACTTCGTAAGAAATTACAAGCAAAACTTTGTCATCTAAAATTTCGTATTTTGTTAAAATCGCTTTCCCAATGAAGTCAATATTATTTTTTTCGACAATATCTGCGAAAAATTTGTTTGCCAAATTGTTGATTAACTCGCTTTCAATTTCTTTCCCGTAATACTGCTTTATTAATTTTATTGGTACTTTACCTTTGCGAAAGCCTTTTAATGATATATTGCTTTGAGCATTTCTAAATGCGATTTCTAATTCTTCTTGATATAGGTTTTTTGGAATGTCGATATGAATTTCTCTTGTGGCGCCATCAATTTCGTTAATCTTAAAATCCAATTTCCCCTCGTAAAAAACAAAAAAAGTGCGGATGGGGAGAGTCGAACTCCCACGGGTTACCCCACTAGATCCTAAGTCTAGCGCGTCTGCCTATTCCGCCACATCCGCGAAAGCACAAAATTAAAAAATTTTCCGCTTATAGCATTTTGTTATTTTCTTTTGGTTTATTTTTGCATTTTTACATTAGTTGGTGTTTTATATGGTCACTCGAATTTTGTTATTGTTCTTTATTTTTGCACTATTGAATGTGAACTCCTATCTATTTACAAAGGATAAAAACAATTCTTACACTTATGTAATTTCAGTCAAATCTGGGAATAACATCCTTGGCGACATTAAAATTAGGTTATTCCCCGATGTTGCTCCGTTACATAGCAAAAACTTCGATAGTTTAGTTTCTATTGGGTTCTACAACGGAACAGCTTTTCATCGTGTTGTTAAGGGATTTATGATGCAAGGTGGATGTCCTAACTCCAAGAATTTACCCAAGGACAAATGGGGGATGGGGCAGCCGAACCAAAAAAAGATTCCCGCCGAATTTAGCGATTTGAAACATAAGCGAGGCACAATTTCTGCTGCAAGAACTAACGACCCTAATAGTGCAACTTCACAATTTTTTATTTGCTTCAAAGAGGCACCCTGGCTCGACCACCAATACTCTATCTTTGGAGAAGTTATCGAAGGTTTTGAGGTTTTGGACAAAGTAGAAAAGGTAAAAGTAGAAAAACAGCCTTATTCTTCTGAAGTAAGTAGTCCGGTTGAGAAAATCGAAATGACTATTAGAAAAGTTTCGAAATAAAAATTTGAGATGGTTGAGATAAAAGATATCGACGACCCGCGTGTGGTTCTTTATAAAAGTTTAAGATATACCCCAATTTCCCATATAGAATCGCAAGTATTTGTTGCCGAAGGGGCACGTCCTGTTCAAAGACTTTTGGAAAGTGACTTAAGAGTGGATTCAATTTTCGCAGTTCCTAAGTTTTACAATGAATTTGCCACATTATTAAAGCAAAAAAATATACCTAACGAGAAATTATTTTACGCCGATAAGCATATAATGGAAAAGATTGTTGGTTTTCATCTTCACTCTGGTATTATGGCTATTGGGTACCAGCCTAAAGATGTAAAAATTGAGGAATTTTCGGACGTCGTAGTTGGACTTAATGGAATTAACAATTCTGAAAATGTTGGTTCAATTGTCCGAAATTGCAGAGCATTTGGAATTGATTCAATCCTTGTGGATGAAAGGTCGACAAGCCCTTTTCTTCGACGCTCGGTTCGTGTTTCAATGGGTAATGTTTTTTACATTAAGGTAAGACATTCGCCAAATTTTGCCGACGACATTTTGTCCTTAAAGCGGAATGGCTATTGTATTATTTCTTGTGAAATTTTGGAAACTGCTAAAGATATTTATAGTTTCAAGTTTCCTCGAAAAGTGCTTCTTATCTTTGGAAACGAAGGGAAAGGTATAGATAAAAGCATTTTGGATATGTCCGATTTTGTCGTAAAAATTCCAATCAGCTTACCAACTGAATCGCTAAATGTTGCTGTATCCAGTGCAGTTTTTTTGAACGAAATAAATAGACAGCGGAGGGCAAAATAAATGTGGAGCAAGTCTGATATACTTGCACTTTGCATTTCAAAAATTGCAAATCAACAAAAGTTGAAACAAATTGTCGAAAACTTTGAAACTTTCGATAATTTTTTGAAGTTTGTAAGCCAGAATGAAAGTTCTCAGTTGTTGCCCGAAATGGTTGGTTCTTTCGATAAACTTCTTTTTGCTAAGGATGAATCTGAAAGACAATTTTCGAAAGCTGAACATCTGGGCGTATCGATAATAACTTTTTGGGATGAAGATTATCCAAAGTTGTTAAGGGAAATTCAATATCCACCATTAGTGCTTTTTGTAATGGGAGATATCGACCCAACTGCAAAATCTATATCGATTGTAGGAACAAGAAATTGCACTACTTATGGTAAATTGACAACTGAAAATTTCGCTGAAAAAATTGCCTCTCGTGGTATTGTAATCACCAGTGGTTTAGCTTATGGGGTCGATACTTTGGCACACCTTTCTGCGATTAAGGTGAATGGTAGGACTTATGGAGTTCTTGCTTCTGGGCTGGATTGCATAACTTCGAGTATTACCAGAAAGATAGTCGATAAAATAGTCGAAAGTGGTGGCGCCGTAATTACAGAGCATAAGTTTGGGGTAAAGGCTTTACCAATATACTTTCCTCAAAGAAATAGAATAATTAGCGGAATTTCTCTTGCTACTGTTGTAATCGAAAGTGATATAAAAGGCGGAGCAATGATTACTGCGAGATTTTCATTCGACCAGAATCGATATGTTTATGCTATTCCGGGAAATATTAACTCACCAAAAAGTAGGGGGACTAACTATTTGATAAAAACTGATATTGCTAAACTGGTTGCATCCCCAGAAGAAATTCTATTGGATTTAGGTCTTATATCCGATACTTTCGAGTTCGATGGCCAAGAAAAACCTGTGGCTTTAGAAGACGAAGTCGATACAAAGATAGTGAATTCCTTAACATTAGAACCAAAGCACATAGATATCATTGCCGATGAAGTCCAAATCGAAATATCTGAGCTTTTATTTAGGCTTTTGAATCTTGAATTTCAAGGGTTTGTTAAACAGTTACCTGGAAAATTCTATATAAAAGGATAATTATGGAAGATTACGACTCACAATTTAATACTTATTTGGAGCTTATCGAAGGAAGATTAAAAGAGGTAACTACTAATAAGGAACCTTCTAATCTATATGAACCAGTTACTTATATAGTTTTGGACGGAGGTAAACGGATTCGCCCACTGCTTTGCTTACTTGCTTGCGAGGCTTGTGGGGGAAGTTACTACGAAGCTATCGATGCAGCTGTTGCAATTGAATTGCTTCACAATTTTACTTTAGTGCACGACGATATAATGGATAATTCCCCATTGCGTCGAGGCAAACCTACTATTCATACAAAATGGGACATTCCAACTGCTATATTGTCTGGCGATGTGATGGTCGGAATTGCTTTGGATCTACTTTCCTACTATTCGAATTATACTACTTACGGTAAATTCATTTCGCAGCTAACCTATGGTTATATTGAAGTTTGCGAAGGACAAGCTTTGGATATGCTTTTCAATTCAATTGATGAGGTCAGCGAAGAAGATTATTACTTAATGATAAAGAAAAAAACTGCCGCTGTAATTCAAACCAGCCTTGTTATTGGGGGGCTTTGCGCTGGTGCTATTGAAAGTAATTTAAACACTTTAAGGGAATTTGGATTGAATCTTGGACTTGCTTTCCAACTTCAAGATGATTTATTAGACCTTTATGGTACGGATGTAAGGCTTGGGAAGAAAAAAGGGAACGATATACTTGAAAAAAAGAAGACACTTTTAGTACTCCTTGCAAAAAAATATGCATCTAATGAAAAAGAAGTTGAATTAATAAATAAATTATTTTCTTCTGATGCAATTGTTGATAGTGACATTCCCAAATACGATGCTTTGTTTAAAAAGTATAATATTTATGAAAAAGTCAGAGCAGAAGTAACCCGCTTTTCGAATCAAGCTTTGAGTACATTAGGGCATTTACCCAAAAACAAGGGAACGAAAATGTTGGAATATCTTGTTAATAAGCTAAATGTTCGCACCTTTTAAATTTACTTACCCTTGCTTAATCTTGTTTTTTTCTTCTTTTTTGTTGATTTGCTCTGAATTTAGAGTAAATAATATATTTATCCAAAGATTAAACGTATTTGATTCAACAAGTAATGATTGGTTTTTTGCTGCTTCTCTTGCTAATTCTTTACACTTTGTTACGCGAGAATTTGTCATCGAAGATGAATTGCTTTTCAAGAAAGGAGATATTATCGACGAGAATTTAATTTTAGAAACCGAAAAGAATCTTCGTGCATTAGATATTTTCTCTAAAGTAGAAATTAGCTTAGATTCGCTCGACCCCATCAATTGTGATATTTATGTTTTAACAAAAGACCGATGGTCAACAAATCCTTCTTTACTTTTTGGAACTGGCGGCGAAGCTTTTCAAATTGGAGGCCGTATCGAAGAATTTAACTTTCTTGGTTTTGGAACTTATCTTGGATTGGAGACTATTTATCGAAGTGAAAACGATACACGACTTCAAACTGAAGTTAGCTTGTTTCAACGGAGGCTTTTTCGCTCTGTTTTTTCTTTGAAATACAATTTTTTTATTAACAGGTTTCGAACTCAGCATAATATCAACTTTTGGAAACCTTACTTTTCCAGAAGAACTGAAAATTCTTATGGAATAACCATTGTTAATCATTTCGGGAAAGATTTTTATTTTCACACTGCAAATACTTTCGACCTTATGAATTTTTATGAGAAGGGTGGAAAGATTTGGTATTCACACTCTTGGTTTAAGGAAGATAGGCTTTTTGTAACTGCATTGTTGGACATTCGAAAGATTTGGCGTGGCGACCAAAAATTTGCACGTGCTTTCGACAATTCGGCTCGCTTCTTTCTTTCATTCTCTTCAATATCAGAAGAATATCATAAGTTAGTGAAAGTTAACAAATTTTCGGTCGAAGATATTGTTGTGGGTGGTTGGGGTAGTGCAATTCTTGGGGTTACCCGCAAAATAAGCTCCGATGGTGTAAATTCTTTTTATTTAGCTGGAATAGGGGAAAAGTCTTACCTTTCTTCCGACAATAAGCTGTATCTTTTTGCACGTCTGGCTGGCGGTAGCTCGTTTGCAAGTTCTAATGCATTCAATACATATCAAGAATTTTCCAGCTTGATGTTTTATCGATTTCACCCAAATGTATTATTTGTAACACAAGTTAGGCAACAAAGTGTTTGGAATTGGTATGGTATTCGACAATTACTGCTCGATAACGAGTATTTTTTACGAGGTTATAGATTAAACGACTTAAGTGGGGATAATAGGATAAATGCTAATTTGGAATTGCGTTTTTTCCCAGATTTATCTTTCTGGATTTTTTCGTTTTCTGCGGTAGCTTTTTATGATGGTGGGTGTGTTTGGAAACAAAACACAAAAGTTTTAAAATCGAAATGGCATAATGCTCTTGGTTTTGGTATTAGAATACATAATGATAAGACAAGTGGAAAGGTTGGCACAATTAGAATAGACTTTGCTTTTAACTTCGACAAAATGAAATTTGCAGAGGTAATTATTACTTCCGAACAATTGTTTTCTGCTTTTAAATCTCACAAGTTTGAATTGCCATCAATTTTAGGAGAGGAGTTTGAGTATGAATGAAGTTGAAAATTTGAAAAGATTTATCGACCATACAAATTTACGCAATAATATCTCGAAGGAAGAGCTTCGGATTTTTTGTAAAGAAGCTGCGGATTTTGGATTTTATTCTGTTTGCCTTCAACCCTATTATGTTTCAGATGCTTTCGTTTTACTCAAAGGGACGAACGTAAAGGTATGCAGTGTTGTTGATTTTCCCTATGGTTCAAGTCCAGAATTAGTTAAACTTGCTTTGGTTGAAAATTTAGTAAAAATGGCTGTGGATGAAATTGATATGGTAATGAACGTTCCAGCTTTTGTAAATAAAGATTATGAACTTGTTCAAAGAGAAATAAGAAATTCAGTCGTAATTTGCCATTCACATAATGTAAAGATTAAAATTATTATTGAAACTGGCTTGCTAATACCCGAAGAAATAGCTTTAGCAACCCAGTTAGTATGCCAAGCTGGCGCAGACTTTGTTAAAACTTCAACTGGTGTGATTAGTCGAGGAGTGATACCAAAAGATATCGAAATTATTAAGGAAAATCTTTCGGGAGAAACTAAAATAAAGGCTTCTGGAGGTATTAAGACTCTGAATGAAATATTAAGCTACATACAAATGGGGGTTTCGAGAATTGGAACCAGCCGTTCGGTCGAGATTTTCAAAGGGCTGGTAGAGTAAATTAAGTCAACCAATATTCGAATTTTAAAGAAGCTTACTACAATTTGTTTCCTAAACCCATTGTTAAAATAAAAAAGTTGATTTTGTAAATTTTTAAATGGTTTAAGAAATTTACAAAAAATAAAAAAATAGTTGTTCAAAGAATATGTAGTAAAGTAACTATTTTGGAGATACTTTGATAATCTTGATTTCGTTCCTTTTGAGTGCAACCCAATTGGAAATTATTCTTAGCTCGTCCATATATTCGGGTGAAAAATCAACCTTGTTTGATTTGCCATTATAATATGTCTCGTAAATTTTTTGATTAAGTAAATCTACATCAATTTCATTTTCGAAAAGTTTGTCCCACACCAAAGAACCGTCCTTAATAAAAATTACTTCGTTTTTGTGCTGATTTGGTAAAGGATGGACAATGATAAAGTTTCTTTCGTTTATATCGGCAAATTCAGTAAAAGGATAAGATAAAGTCTTTTTTAATTCGGAGATTTCTTTTTTTATTTGAATGGCTAATTCAAATTCCTCTTGTTCTGAAAGACATTTCATTTGTAGTTCGAGTTGTTTAATTAATCCATTTTCCAAGTTTAGAAGGAAGTTTTTTGCTTTTGTAAGCTCTTCGAAATATAAGTTTTTTGTTTCGCTCGTGTTGTTGCAAGGTGCAATACAACTTTTAGTTTGCGAATATAAACATCCTTGCCGATTGTAATCTTCTTTCTTACATTTTCTTAGTTTGAACTTTTTGTTAATTAGTTCGATAATTACTTCAGCAATTTCTCGATTTTTAAATGGACCTACACAAAAAGATGAAGAAAAGCTGGGACTGTAAGTAATTTCGAAAATAGGATAATCATTATCTTCTGTAATTTGGATAAAAGGGAAACAACGCCATTTTCTGCTGAAAACATTGAAAATTGGTTGATATTTTTTTATTTCTCTACTTTCAAGTATTAAAGATGAAAGCTCCGACTCTGTTTCGACCCAAGTAATTTTTTTTGTCGAACGAAGAAGCCGAAGAATGTGCAGTGAAGTTGTCGAGCTCAAATAACTTTCAATTCTTCTCTTTAAAGAAACTGCCTTTCCTATGTATAAATAATTATTGGTTTTATCGAGGAAATAGTAAACCCCCGGTTTATCCGGTGCTTGGTTGATAAAAGGTATCAACCTTTCGTTAAGACTTCTTGAAAGTGAATATGTTGAATAGGGTTTGTATTGAAATGATAGAATCTCTTCTGTGGTTGTGATTCTATGTTCAGATTCAGCAACTTCTAATAACTTAACAAGGACTTGTGCGGTTGCACGTGCATCAGCGTAAGCACGATGTCTTTCGTTTAAGTCAATATGAAAGTAATTTGCAAGCGAGCCAAGGTTTTTCTTTTGCTCTGGTCCGATTAATCTTCGAGCAAGCCTTAGAGTGCATAACTTTGGAAGTGCGGGAAATGGAACTCGATTTTTTTCGAAGGCAGATTTAAGAAACTCGTAGTCGAAATTTGCGTTGTGAGCGACGAAAACTATGTTTTGTTTATCGAGAAGCTTCTTTATTAATGGCAGAATTTCACTCATTTCTGGGGCAGAATAAGCCATTTCGTTCGTAATACCAGTCATTTTCGAAATAAAGTAGGGAATATGTTGTTTAGGGTTGACTAACGTTGAAAATTCATCTAAAATGGTACCGCCTTGGACCAAAACATATGCTATTTCGATAATATTATTTTTTTTAGGGTCTGAACCAGTAGTTTCTAAATCTATAACAATAAAAGGAGTGTCCCAAATCAAAAGCATATAAAAAGTAAAAAAACGAAATTAATGAATTTTGCTTTGTTAGCTATCGTCTTCAAATTGTTTTAGTTTTTTATTCTTTAATTTTTTTTGTAAATTTGAAAATACATCTTAAAGCAGGGAAGAGATGAAAGTTTATAAGCCATTCTTCTATTTATCAATTTGCTTATTTGGAATTATTTTTGGCTTCGTGTTAACCTTTGCACAAGAAAAACAAAAAAAGGAATACGAAGAAGAACCAGTACAGTTTCAAGAGGAATTTGGCAAAACGCCACAAGATACAATCGAACACGTCCCCGAACATCTTCGATTTTATCGAGAACGCTACGAAGATACATTCAACGATGCTTTTGATGTTATCTGGCGTGCAATAAAGAAATCGCTCGAAGATATTGGATGTATGATTGCTTACGAAAAATTTCAGCAAAACGACGACGGATTATTTTCTGGTTCATTACGTTCAGACTTTTGCGTTTTCTCGATTGGCAAGGATACAACCTTTAAGCTTCTAAAGAAGTATAGTTACGAAATGCCACTTATTCGAGGGGGAATTTGGATTAATGGTCGTATTCAATATAATTTCAAAGTTGTTGAAAATCCCGATGGGACTGTATTTTTGTCTTTTCGCGGCCAATTAAGCGGCTTCGAAGAGCATGTAACTCACCAAGTTCATTTCTGGAAATCAAATGGTATGCTTGAAACAGAGATGTTAGAAAGGATAAGAAACAACATACCCTTAGTTCGTGAGAAAAGATGACACCAAATAATAGTCGTTTGTGGGATAAATGGTGTTAGAAGTATGAAAGTAAAGGATGTATTAAAACAAAAAGGACCAGAAGTATTTAGCATTTATGAAGAAAAAACTGTTGCAGACGCAATAAAAATGTTTACCCATAATAATATTGGTTTGTTGATAGTTCTTTCTCTCGAAGCAAAAGTTGTCGGGACTATAAGCGAAAGGGATATAATTCGTAAGCTTGCAACAGACCCAGAGGGTTGCTTAACTGCAAAAGTAAAAGACGTTATGACAAAACAAGTTTTAGTTGTCGAACCAGAGGACGACTTGGAGTATGCCGAGCAGATTATGACACAGAATAGGTGTCGTCATTTGCCGGTTATACAAAATGATGTTCTTGTTGGTTTAATTTCGATAGGTGATATAATTAAATTTCAATTGAAAGAAAGTCAAACAGAAAACAAATACCTTAAAAGCTACGTTGCTGGTGGTAGAGCTTAATTTATATTTTGATTTTAAGCAATTTTACACAAATTCTTATTTTCCTATATTTTGTTTGTTTGTAATTTATTAGGTTTTTGAGACGGTTAACTCCTCCCGAAGAAGCAATTTATTAAAGTGTCTTCTTGCTCGATTTTCCCAACTTCTCTTATGATATGCATAAGAAGCAAGTAGAGGGAATGCGATAGTAGCCTCAGAGAAAACCATTTGTTCAAAGCTGGTGTCAACTTTTCCCCACGAGCAAGCCTCTTTTAGAGTAGAGCCACTTAAACCACCGTCCCTTTCGTCGGCAACTGTAATTTGAATAGCATATTTGTGCATTTTGACTTCGCCACCTAAAAGGTCCATACCAACTGCTACATCTTGTGCGAAATTCTTGGGTACGCCCCCACCAATCATAACAAGCCCAGTCTCATCCGACATAATTTTTAATTTGGTTAGTTCTAAAAAGTCTTTAACAGAGTCAATTGTTACTTTTTCTCCATCCTTATGGTGTTGATAATAAATTAAACCGAAACCTGCAGAGCAATCACTAAAAGCTGGTACAAAAATAGGAACATCGTTTTCGTAAGCAGTTCGTACGACCGAATCCTCTCCAATTCTCTTTTCAACTAAATATTTGCCCATTTCAATTATAAATTCCCTTGAGCTATAGGGTTTAGGTTCAAGTTTCGATGCAATCTCGGTTATCGTAAAATCGCAGATTCTAAGTTCTTCTTCATCAATATAAGTATCGTAAATTCTATCAATTAGCAATTCTCTCAATTCATTATCGTCGACAAATGGTGTACCGCGATAATGTTTGAAACCCAAAGCCTCGAAGAAATCCTGGTCAACAATAATTGCACCAGTAGAGACAATTATATCGACCATATTATGGCGAATCAAATCGACAACTACTTTTTTTAACCCAGCACTAAAAATGGAACCAGCAAGAGTTAAAATAATCGAGCATTTTTCGTCGGAAAGCATTAAATCGTAAATTTTCGCTGCTCTCGACAAATTCCTTGCTTGAAACGCCATTTTACCCATTGCTTCTATCAAGTCAATGGTGTTGAATTGAGTTATATCGATATGTTCGACAATTTTTGTTGGGTCGAGATATTTGCTTTTTTCCGTGTTCATTTTCTCTCCTAATTAACTTTCTTAGAATAATCTTTTAAAAATTGAATTTCTTCGGGGGTAAGGGATTCTTTCCCTTTTTCATTTATTTTATCTAATATTTTGTTGAGGGTTTCTTCGTTAAATGGAAGGGTATAATGTTTTGTTTCTTCGAGTGAGGCGGTGGAATTGTTTGCTTGTTCGAGAAACATTTCTGCGATTTCCTCTAAATCTTCTTCTTCCAGTTCTTGAACTTTTTTTCGGAATGCAATGAAATCTTTATATTTTTCTTGTATTAGCTCCAATGCGAAAGAGCGATTTTGCAAATATGAAAGAAAACCGAGGAAAATTCCAACAAGGGCAAAAGAAAAGGAATTTATCAATGTATCGCGTTTATAAATAAATGAATCGAGCGATGCAGCCATAATCCAAAAAAATATAACTAATGCAGTTTGTATCATACTTCGGATTGGGACTGGCTCGTATTGGCTTATTATTCTATAATAAATAAAGAAATAAAGTGTTATTATATAGAAAGAAAGCCCTTCGGTACCAACAAGATAAAAATTTTCTCTTCCAAATAGAGCAGTTGTTAACAAACCTTGTAGGAAAATGAATGTAATCAATGAAATAGTGAAATAGTTCTTACGAAAAAGAGATTCGACTTTAGGTCCAAGCACCCAAAAAGCGTAGATAAGCAAAAAAGATTCAGCTATTGATAGTGAAACAAGTGGGAAACTTAATAAACGCCAGAGTTCGATTTTAAAAATAACCAGATGCGGATTTATGGCAAAAGTATTGCTGATATTTGTCCCAAGGAAAAATAATACTATGTGCGATAACAAAATAAAAAAAAGAAATATCCTCGAAAGTGAGATTTTTTTATGCTGGTGAACCATTTTTTAAGCCTAATTGCAAAAGTAGTTGGTCAACTTTTTCGATTGTTAAGTTTTCGTAGTAGTCTTCATTGATAGCAATCATAGGTGCACCACCACAGGCGCCCATACATTCAACTTCTTCGAGCGAAAAGGTTCCATCGGCAGTAACTTCACCGTTTCCAATCCCCAACTTTTTCGAAATATGATTGAATAGTTCTTCTCCTCCGCATATTAAGCAGGAGACATTCGTGCAAACTTGGATGTGGAAGCGACCCATTGGCTTTTTGAAGTACATCGTGTAAAAACTAACCACACCATCGACGTGAGAGGGAGGTAGACCAAGCAGATGCGATACATATTCTTTTACCTCTTCGGATAACCATCCAAACTTTTTTTGAGCTAACCAAAGAACCCCCATCAAAGCAGCTTTGGTTTCGGGATATTTTGTTTTTAACTCTTCGACCTTTGCTAATTCATACTCGTTGAATTCGACTTTCATAATTGTTTTTGTTAAGAAAAAAGCAAATTTACAAAAATTTTAAGGTCAATCAAATTTAGCAAAAGGTTTAATAAAAAGGAGTGTCGAAAACCAATGTTTTAGAGCAATGACAAGTTTATGTGCCCAAGAAACTTTAATTTCTGATTCAAATACACGATATTTTTTTAATTCAATCTTTTCCAAAAGTCGGTAATAAATCTCATCCATAACTCCAGCAGAGTAAACAAAAACTCTTTCATCGGGATGCAAATATGTTCTAGCACGGTGGAAAAATTCTCGTGCTCTTTTCGTTTCGAATTCCATTAGCTCGCAAAAATTGTCGTTGTAAACTTCGTTTATCAAATCTTCTTCTGAATATCCAAATTTTTCTAAGTCCTCGAGAGGTAAGTAGATATAACCACGGTCTTTATCTTTTTTTATATCTCTTAAAATATTTGTCAATTGCATTGCATAACCTAAATTGATAGCGTAACTTTTAGTTTCTTCGTATCGATGTCCAAAAATTTCTATAACAATTAATCCTACTATACTTGCTACGCTATAACAATAACTTTTAAGCTCTTCGAAAGTTTTGTAACGTTTTACATAAAGGTCGCTTCGACATCCTTCAATTAAAGTTAATAAGTATTGCTGTGGTAACATAAAACGTTTGATAGTATAGTATAATGGATAGAAAATTGGACTTGGAAGATTATCCTGATAAATTTTGTTTATTGTTTCGGTCCAAAAGTTCAATCTTCTTTCTTTTAATGCAATGCTTTCTTTGGATTCTTCTTCAGAATCAACAATATTATCTATATAAGTAAAGAATGAATAGATTGAGTTAATTGCTTGTTTTTCTTCTTTAGGCAAAAGACTAAAAGCAAAAGAGAAATTCGACTTGCGTAGCCTTGGTGGCTTAACTTTTTCAAATTCTGCTAAATTTTCGATACTAAGGTATTCCATTTTCTAATTAGGAAATAGAGTTTAAAAAAATGTAAAAAAAATCGAAAATATTCAAACGAGGTCTTCGAATTCGAAGTTTATGACCAAGATTGTGTGCCTTTCTTAAAATTGCTAATCCTCCAGCAATTGTAGCATTAATTTGAAATCTTAACAAGCGGTTGGATAGGAACAGAATCAGTTGCCATCCATTAATAAAATATTTCTTTGTTAATTTTAGTAATTCCTGGATGCAAACCTCAATCTTTTCCTTTTCTCGATAGTTTATGAGGTCGTCGTTTGTGAATCTAAAGTTTTCGATGAATTCTAATGGGATGTATATTCTTCCTCGGGGTATGTCGATTGAAAGGTCTTGCCAAAAATTTGCAAGCTGAAGCCCAGTGCAAATTAAATTTGAAAATTGTAACTTTCTGTCATCGAATTCACCAAAAATATGAAGAACTAACTCTCCAATAGGATTTGCAGAATATTTGCAATATTCTTCCAAATCTGTAAATCTTTCTGGTTGTACGAACATTACATCCAGTTCGAATGCGTGGATTAGCTTTAAAAAGGGTTCCTTTGGTATATTTTTTTTTTCGATTGTATCCTTTAAAGCTAAAAAAATTGGATTGTTTATATTATTTGCAACCTCTATTCCTAATAAATTTTCTCGCAAGTTATTAAGTAGTTCAAGTTTACTTTGATTAGAAAAAATAAGATTAGTCTCGTCGGCGATATCGTCTGCTAATCTCGCAAAAGAATATACACTATACAAAAAACGCCTTTCAACTTTTGGAAGGAAAAAAGAGGCGATTGGAAAGTTTTCGTAGTGTTTTTTAGCAATTGTTCCACAAAAATTGTAAGCTTTATCCAAGTTGTAGTTTTCGAAAATCTCCGATTCAAGTAGGCAATACTTTTCAATTGGTGAAAATAAACTGGAACCCAATTCTACCAAAATAAATTTGTGGTAATAAATAAAATACAAAATAATAAACGGAACGGAAATTTCAAATACAATTGAAGATGGAAAAGAGTGGGATAACTACAAAATAAATACAATATTTGTAGAGATTTTGTATTCACTTTGTTTTTCGTGGTAGATTTATTAAGTTGCATATTGTCTTAATTTATTTTGGTCATTTATGAAAAGAGCGTATAACTTTGCACCGGGTCCAGCAGTTCTTCCAATTGAAGTTTTGGAGGAAACAAGTAAAGCAGTTTTGGATTTTAACAACTTGGGCATTTCTATAATGGAAATTAGTCATCGTTCGAAAGATTTCGATGCATTAATTAAAGAAACACAACAGCTTACTCTTGAGCTTATGGGTTTGTCGTCCGATGACTATGCTGTCTTGTTCTTAGGAGGTGGCGCTAGTTTGCAGTTTCTTATGGTGCCGTTGAACTTCCTACGCGAGCAAGCTGATTATGTTTCGACTGGTTACTGGTCGAAAAAAGCAATAAAGGAGGCTCAGTGGGTTGGAAAAACCAATGTTGTTGCTTCGAGCGAGGAGGCTAACTTCACTTACATTCCTAAAGATATAAAGTTCACTCCAAATGCCGATTATGTTCATATAACTACAAACAATACAATCTTTGGAACTCAATGGAAGGAAATTCCAGACACTGGAGATATTCCATTAGTTGCAGATATGTCTAGTGATTTTCTTGGAATTACCCGTGACTTCAAGCGTTTTAGTTTAATATATGCTGGGGCACAAAAAAACGTTGGTCCCGCTGGTGTTACTGTCGTCGTAATTAAAAGGAAATGGCTCGAGGAAAAAGGAAATCCTAATGTTGCTACTATGCTCAATTATTCTACTCACGTCAAAGAAAATTCACTGTTCAACACTCCACCTTGTGTAAATATTTTTGTTGTTAACCGAACATTAAAATGGATAAAAAAGCAAGGAGGAGTCGAAGCCGTTTATCAAACTAATTTAAAAAAAGCTAATCTCTTGTATGATTTCTTCGATGCTAATTCAGATTTTTGGATAACCCCAGTCAAAAATAAAGAAGACCGTTCGCTAATGAATATTGTCGTCAATTTACCAACGCCCGAACTTGAAAACAAATTTGTCGAGGAGGCAAAAAGCAAACACAATATGACAAATCTTAAAGGTCACAGAAGTGTTGGGGGAATTCGAGTATCATCCTATAATGCTTGTCCGATTGAATGGATTGAAGATTTAGTAAAGTTTATGGAAGAATTTACAAAAGAAAACAGATAGGTAAATCGAATCACATAAAATTTTTCGAAACAATTTTACTACAGTAAGTATATTTTTAAAGCATTGAACAGATATTCAGATTTCTGGATACATCTGTAATTTAGAAGCTTATTCATTAATTTTCAAAAATTCAATTCTTAGTTTAAAAATTTGCTTTGAGGGTTTAGACAGCGAGTTCGTTTACAAACAAATTATCTTCTGTTCAAGTTGCAAAAGCTTAATTTAGACTTAGGGATTTTGTTGCTGATTCATAAAAGAGTCTGGAAACAATTTTTTTTTGTATATTTAGGAATCTGCCTTCAAAGTGAATTTATAGCAATAAACTTTACATTTAGTAATTTAACATAATTCTCGAAGAGGTTAGTCTAAATTTATTGAGTTAAAAAATTGCAGGAAACTAAATTCTTTGAAATAATAATCTTAGGAAGTAATTTGTATGGAAGCGGGGCCGACGAGGCTCGAACTCGCGACCTCCAGTGTGACAGACTGGCGCTCTAACCATACTGAGCTACGACCCCAAAGTGGACCCAAGGAGATTCGAACTCCTGACCTCTTGAATGCCATTCAAGCGCTCTCCCAACTGAGCTATGGGCCCAAATCATTTTTTTCCGCGTTATTTTAAAATTCAAAATTATATAAATTTTTTCAATTTTAAAACAATCAAATGTTCCCAAAGTGAATATGAACTTGGAAAGCATTATTTTTTTCTTTTCATAAGAATATTTTGAATTTTCTTCTTTAATTTTGAAAAAATAATTAGGGTAATTCGATGAAAAAAATTGGAATCCTTTTAGGAAGTGAATCAGATTTTCCATTTTCTTTGATGGATTATATCAATGCAATGGAGAAAGAAATTAAAGCAGAACTAATTAAAATTGGTTTTTTTAAGCTGAACGAGGCTTTAGAATACGATATTATTTTCGATAGAGTTAGCCACGAAGTTCCAATGTATCAATCTATTTTAAAAACCGTTGCACTTTCTGGCGTTACAGTTATTAATAATCCATATTTGAAATGTCTAGAAGATATGTTTTTTCAGTACTCTGTTGCAAAAAAATTGGGGGTTAAGTGTCCTAATGTAGCTTTAATCCCAACAAAACTACATTCCGAAGGAACAACGTCTGAAACATACAAAAACTTAATTTACCCTCTTAATTGGAGCCAGTTATTCGACCATATTGGTTTTCCTATGTTTTTAAGACAAAATTCCGTTTCCGCATTTGGGTATTCTTACAAAGTTTATAATCCAATGGAATTTTTCTCAGCATACGATGCAACTGGTTCACATCAAATGATTGCGCAGCAATCCTTAGATTGTTCATCGTACTATCGTGTTTTTGTTATTGGAAAAAAGTACATCAAGATTTTTACCTACGACCCAGACAAACCATTCAATTCAAGATATTCTAAAGAAGAAGTTAAATTGGACACGGAACTTCGTAAAAATTTAGAAGAAACTTCTTTGTTAATTTGTAATGCATTCGACTTAGATTTTAATTCAATTGATTTTGGGATTTTAGAGAATAATGATGTTTATGTCATAAATTTCTACAATACTGCACCACGGCTCGAAAGAAATAGTATTTCAGATGAAGATTATAAATGGCTTGTTATCAACACAAGCGATTTTCTTATTTCTGTTGCAGAAAATCCTAAAACTCCTAACTATAAAACGCCGTGGCATAACATATTAAATCGAAAAAATAATTTGGGTAAATAATATGAAAACAATAAAATTTTTTCTAAATGCTGTTTTTTTAATTTCTCTTTCTTGCTACTCCTTTTCGCAACTGGCAACCACAGACGAAGCGTTAAAAATCGCTAACTACATTCGCTTTCTTGCTTCCGACGAGTTAGAAGGTAGATATCCCGGAACACCCGGTAATTATAAAGCAGCTGAGTTTATTGAGCAAAAATTTGGTTCTTTTGGCCTAATCCCCTTAAAAAATGGTTCTTACCGTCAGAATTTTTCGTTTCCAGTTCGATTCAAGCTTAAGGACGAAAATTATGTGATTTGGGAAAAACTTATTGAACGACCGGGAATTCCTCGGGAAATGTGGAAAAGTATACCCAAAAAGTGGAATGTAGGCGAAGAGTTTCAACCAATGCCTTTAAGTGAGAATGGGACCATCACAGCAGAAGTTGTTTTTGCTGGTTATGGAATTACAGCAAAAGATATTGGTTACGACGACTACGAGGGTATAGATGTTACTGGGAAAATTGTTATAGTTCTGACAGATTCGGCAGAGGGACAACCCAAAGATGAAAGATTTTTACCATACTCGAAATTAAGCTACAAAGCAATGAATGCAAGAGAACATGGTGCGATTGGAATTATTTTCGTAAAAGTCCAAAGTGATTCTGCAAACGTTTTTTACCCTTTGCGAATATCATCTTTAACTAAATCCTCGGGCATATTAGCAATTCAAGCAAAACGAACAGAAATCGCTAAATTTTTCCCTAAATATGCGAACTTGTACCCAGTAGAGATGGAAATGCAAAAAACTAAAAAACCCAAAAGTTTTCTAATACCCGATACTAAAATTACTATTTCTGTAAGTTTAGAGAAGGAAACAGTTGAAATACCGAATATTGTCGGGATGGTGAATGGCACTGACCAAGTGTTAAAGAATGAGTATATTGTTGTTGGTGCTCACTTTGACCATCTTGGATGGGGCTCGGAGAATAGTCTTTATCGGGGCCGTGTCCCACAAATTCACAATGGTGCTGACGACAATGCTTCTGGAGTTTCCGCTTTGTTATCTTTGGCAGAGAAAGTCAGTAGGAACCCGCTAAAACGTTCTGTTATTTTTATTGCTTTTAATGCTGAAGAGGAAGGCCTGCGAGGTTCGTCTTATTATGTAAAAAATTCTCTTAAACCAATTGAAAGCACCGTCTTGATGATAAATTTTGATATGGTGGGAAGAATGCAAGGGAATAAACTTAACGTTTTTGGGACTGGTTCTTCAACTACATTCGATAAAGTTATCGATTCCCTTGCATTATTAGATACACTTCTTCTTTCTAAAGGTTCCGAAGGATATGGACCAAGCGACCACGCCTCGTTCTATGCTGCAAAAGTTCCAGTTTTGTTCCTATTTACTGGTGCGCATAGCGATTATCATTTACCTACCGATGATGCAGAAAAAATTAATTGCGACGGAATAGAAAAAGTGGTCAATTTTGCTTATAAAATACTTGAAAGATACGGTAATTCTTACGAAAAGCCAGACTATATTGTGGTCCCTGTCGAGAAAAAAAACGATAGAAATGGTGCCCCAGGTTATGCTAAAGTTTGGTTTGGTATTATTCCAAATTTCGAGGATAATCCCTTGGGCTTAAGAATTACTGGTGTTAGTCCCGGAAGTCCAGCTGAAAAGGCTGGTCTAAAAGGCGACGATATAATTACTAAATTTGGTGGAAAAAATGTAAAAAATTTGCAAGATTTAACATATTTGTTGCGTGAGTTTAAGCCTAATGATGTAGTTGAGGTAATTGTCATTCGAGATGGAAAGGAAATCTCTTTTAAGGTCAAACTTGTCTCCCGTTAATTCAAGAACACGTGTAGAAACACAAATTACTCAATTCGAATTTGAGATAGTTTCGGATAATAATAAAAAAATTATTGGGGACATTCGTTTCTGTCCAAATTTTTTAGACGAAGCTCTTCCAATAGTAATTTTTGTTCATGGATTCACTGGGCATAAAAACTGGGGATTTTTACCATATTTCGCTGAACGGATTGCTTTACAGAAAATGATTTCAATTGTTTTTAATTTTTCTACTGATGAAGTTGACCCACAAACTGAATGGTTTACAAACGTAGAAAAATTCGCATCTTTTACAATTTCTGGTGCGTTGGAAGAGTTAAATTTTCTAATTACTAAAACTGTAACAAAAGAAATTTTCCCTGTAGATTTATATTCTTTTGTTGATTCAAAAAGGTTGTTCTTAATAGGACAATCTCTTGGTGGTGGAATCTCGTCAATTTATACTGCTAAGTACCCTAAAATCACTAAATTAGTTCTTATTGGAGCTGTTGGGACTTTCTTTCGTTACACAAAAAGACAAATTGCTGAGTGGGAAACGAAAGGCGCATTAACTTTCGAAAATAGCCGAACTGGTCAAGAATTAAAATTAAATTTTTCTTACTATAAGGATTTAATTGACAATGGATATTACATCGAGCGTTTTCTCCAAAACATTTCTATTCCTACTCTATTTGTGCATGGTTCCGAAGATTTGACAGTTCCTCTTAAAGAAATACAAAAGGCTATTGCGCTTGCCATCAACCCTTTGATAGAACTTAATATAATAGCCAACGCTGGTCATACTTTTGGGATTGAGCATCCATTTAGGACTTCATCAGAATCGCTTGAACTTGTTATTTCATTAACAATTGAATTCCTAACTCGATGAGAACTCTTTTAATATTTTTTATGTCGTTACTCTTTCTTTTATTTATCGGATGCGAGTTGATAAGGATAACCGAAAAAGCTCCAACAAATCATAGTCCCGACCCAGCAAAATCAATTGGAGTTGTAATTTTGTTGAAGAAAGAATTGGAGAAAAACAACTTTTTAGGAGCGACAAAATTATTTCTCAGCAATACAACGAATATAAGCACCGATAATTATTTTGAACTTGAAGACAAACTTAAACGGCTTTCGAGCTTAATTTCGTCTCGTTCTATAACACATTTTAAAGTTGATACTCTCAGCTTAGCAGAGCACAGAGTTTTAGTTGAATTTGACTATATTTTCGAGTACTATTTTCTAACTAAGCAGTTAGATGACCAGTGGTTTATTCTCAGGTTCGAAGAGATAATGAGATAAATTTTTTTGTAAGTCGAATTGACAATCAAATATTTTAAAAGAACCATTCAACGCCAATCGTAACACCGCCAGTTCCAAAGCCTATTGCAAAGGGGTCGAGGTTTATTTCAATAACTCTTAATCCACCATAAATTCCAAACGAAGGGATAGGAAACCATTCTGAACCAAAGAAGCCAATAACTTTGGTTTCAGTTTCGGTTTTTCGTTTGGTGGTAGAAGTGAACGGGTCCTTATAGGCGATTGATTCAGTCGATACAAGAAACTGGGTCTTTATGTAAGGGTAAAATGAACGAACTCTCATTGTAGAAATGAAGTATTTAAGAAATGGACCGAAAGTTAAATAAGTGGAAACACCGCTGCTTGAGCTACTTGCGATGTCGTCGAATAATAATCCTAAGTTTAAGCCAATGTGCATATCTGCGTTTAAAGCAAAAGCTAATGTCCCGCCGAAAATGTCTCTCGTTTGGATTTCTACACCAATGCCCCAGGTTTGAATTGGAACTTTTGGTTTGGTTTCTTGTGAAAATAGCAGAGATGTAGAAAATACAAACAATGCAGAAAGAAGGAAAAACTTACGAATCATAACACACCTTTGTTGATAAAAAAACAAAATTAATTAATTTGATAAAAAAATTGTTGGTGCAAATAATTTTATATTTCCATTGTCAATATTTTTCTTGGTAATTTTGCTTTTTTGAAATATCATTTAGAAAAAATGGAAAGGTTTTTCTCTGAATTCGAGCCTATTTCTTATGAAGAATGGGAAAGGCAAGCGAAAGTTTTTCTAAAAGGTAAACCTTTTGACAAACTTTTCACTCCAACATACGAAGGATTTATGATTAGACCTTTGTATACGATAAGCGACTTGGAAAATATTGGATTTATTAAGAATGAGTTCCCAGGCCTTCCTAATTTTTTGCGGAGTAGTAAGGTAACAGGATATACTCTTCAACCCTGGAAAATTTGCCAAAGGGTAATAGAACCAAACCCAAAAGAGGCAAATAAAATAATTAAGCAAATGCTGGAAAATGGGGCAAATGGTATAATCGTTCAACATTGCGATAGTAATGAACCTTCTTTACATCCAGGTATTATCATCGAAACAATTGATGATTTCTACCAACTTCTTGAAACAGTCAATCTGGGGGAAATTTCATTGTTCGTCCACACAAACCAGCCAGTTTTATTCTCTTTACTCCTAAATCAATTTTTAACGGAAAAGGGTATTAACCCAAGGAATTTAGATATAGTGTTTTTTTATGCTCCTTTTAATAAAATCTTAATCAATGGCGAAGCTCCCAACGACTTGGAATACTTTTACAAAGAGATTTATAGAGTTTTTTATAATCTTGTTCAACTTCTTCCAAATAGTAAATTTCTAAATGTCGATGCTTCAATTTTTGCCGAGGCAGGCTCGAATACAGTTCAAGAAATTGCATTTGCATTAAGCCAAGCAGTGGAGTACTTGAAATTGCTTGTGCAAAAGGGAATAAGACCAGAAGAAGTTGTTTCTAAGTTGATTTTTAAATTTAGTATTGGGACAGAGATTTTTTTTGAAATTGCCAAATTAAGAGCAGTCCGCTTGCTTTGGGCAAGAATTCTAAAGGAATTTAATCTTGCACCAGATTCGTATCGAGTCTCGATTTTCACGCAAACCTTACAAAGGAACAAAAGCAAACTCGACATTTACGTCAATATGCTAAGAAATACTATCGAAACTTTTGCTTCTGTCGTCGGCGAAGCAGATTATGTCGAAGTACTTCCATTTGACCATCTTGTAAATCCTTTAAATCCATTTTCTTTAAGAAATGCAAGGAACACACAATTAGTTTTGCTCGAAGAGCACAATTTAATTGATACTATCGACCCAGTAGCAGGTTCTTGGTATTTGGAGTCTTTAACATTCGAATTGGCTAGGCAATCTCTCGAAGTTTTTAAAAGACTCGAACAAAACGGGGGTTTTTTGAAATCGGTAATTAATGGCATTGTCCAAGATGAGATAGCCAATATCGTTGCCAAGCGAGAATCAGATATGGCAGAAAGGAAAACTATACGAGTTGGGGTTAACAAGTTCCCTTATGTTGAAGACAAAATTGAGGATGTCGATGTTAATTTATACTTAGAGAAAGTTAATAGGCTTGTTCGCGAAAAAAGGGATTTATTCTCCACTTTTGTGGCGGAAAACATCGATATTTCAAGTTACTTAGAAGGCGAAGAAGAGTCCAAAGATAAACTTTTGGAGCTTATTCGTAGGCGCCATCCTTTGTTTTTGTTTAAAGAATCTAATGCCGATTATAATAAACAAGTTAAGAAATTGAAAATTTATCGCGAAGCAGAAGTTTTCGAAAATCTTAGAGAAAGAACGAAAAATTTAAACAAACGGAACATTGTTCCAAAAGTTTTGCTTTTGCCATTTGGAAAGCTTTCGGAATATATGCCAAGAGTTGAGTTTTCAAAAGATTTCTTTTTGTTGGTTGGGTTTGAGGTTATTGCTCCAAATATAGGCTTCAATGACCTTGAAGATTCTTTTAATTTTATTCTTCATCATTCTCCAAAGATTGTTGTTTTTTGCTCTTCGGACGACCTTTATCCCAGTTTTGTACCCGAGCTTGCAAAAAAAGTCAAGAAAGAAAATCCTTCAATTTTATGTGTTCTTGCTGGTTTGCCCAAAGACCTTCAAGAAGAATATAAAGATGCAGGTGTGGATTACTTTATTCATCTTCGCACAAATGTGGTTAAGTTCTTTAGTGAAATTTTTGAAAAACTCACTTAGTTTTTATTTTTTTAGTTTTTTTTAATTTTGCTTTTTGTTTCATCAAACTTTAGAAGCAAAATGGAGAAACATAAATGTTCTTGCGAGACGAAGGAACAATTCGATTTATTTAATCCAGAAAATTTTTTCCTTTCTGTTTTGTGTGGCTGTAAAGTCGATGGGGAACAAAGTTCACGAAAGTATGGTCCAGAAGACGAGAAACAAAACCAAAGCTTCGAGAAAGAATAAAGCATTTTAATAATTTTGGATTTCCCGTAGATTAATTTCCAAAAGTTTGTTATAATTTTGTAGTTTTCTTTTCAAAGAAAATGGTTGGAATAGTTCTTTCTGGTGGCAAAGGAACAAGATTATATCCATCTACAAAAGTTATTAGCAAACAGCTCTTGCCTATTTTCGATAAACCAATGATATATTATCCAATTTCGACCCTAATGTTGGGTGGAATAAGAGAAATTAACATTATTACAACACCAGAAGATTTTAATCAGTATAAAGAATTGCTTTTGGATGGTTCGCAATGGGGGTTATTTTTTAATTATTTAATTCAAGAAAAGCCCGATGGAATAGCACAAGCATTTTTAATAGCAGAGAAGTTTATCAAAGGTAAGAAAGTTTGCCTTATTCTTGGTGATAATCTTTTTTATGGAAAGTTAGATTTTTTTAGAAATGCAATGTCGAATTTACGAAGTTCAACAATCTTTGCATATGAAGTTGATAATCCAAAGGATTACGGAGTTGTAGTGTTAGATAAAAATAATAAGCCTATTAAAATTGTCGAAAAGCCACAGGAACATATTTCAAAATACGCTATACCCGGACTTTATCTTTTTGATGAGCGTGTTGTTGAGTATGCTAAATCTCTTACTCCAAGTGAACGTGGCGAGTTAGAAATTACAGACCTACTAAGAATTTACCTTGAAAATTCTGAATTAGATGTAGTTCTGGTTGGTCGAGGAGTTGCTTGGTTAGATACGGGAACACCTAATAATTTAGTTGAAGCAGCGCTTTTCTTGCGTGCAATTGAACAACGACAAGGAAGAAAAATTGGCTGCCTCGAAGAAATTGCTTTAGCACAAGGGTATGTAGCCAAGGATAAATTATTTGACTGGATAAGCTCAATGCCAAATTCAGAATATAAAAATTATTGTTTAAAAGTTTTAGATGAGTATTGAATATGAGCTATTCGTTAAGTGAAATTTCTGAACCAACTCTTCTACTTGACGAAAAGAAATGCAAAGCAAACATTCAGAAAGTTATTGAAAAAGTTAATTCGTTAGGAATTCAATTTCGTCCCCACTTCAAAACACATCAATCGAAACATATTGCTAATTGGTTTGAAGAATTTGGTGTCGAAAAGATTGCGGTCTCGTCTTTAAAAATGGCGAAGTATTTTGCTCAAGCGAATTGGAAAGATATACTCATTGCATTCCCATTAAATTTACGTTCATTCGACGAAGCATTGCAGCTTTCCGAATTAATTGAAATAAAATTTACGATATCAGATATATCTGTTCTTGAATATCTAAATAACGTAACGAACTTTCCCATTAAGTTTTACTTAGAAATCGATGTAAATGCCACTCGTTCCGGTTTCGACATTGAGAACTATTTCGAAATTGAAAAGGCTATTAAGATATTTAAAAAAAATCCAAACCTGGTGCTTATTGGATTGCTTGCTCACAATAATCAAACATATTTACAAAATTCCCAAGAAGGAGTGATTAAATCCAATAATATTTTTCTTTCGAAATTAGCAGAGTTGAAATCTTTCTTCCTTGACAATGGTTTCGAAGTAATTCTTTCTGTAGGGGATACCCCTTCGATATCAATTTGCGAGGAATTTCCATCAGTTGACGAACTTCGTCCGGGTAATTTTGTCTTTTACGATGTAATGCAAACGCAGATAGGTTCTTGCTCTGTTAATGAAATTGCTGTTTGTGTCGCCGCTCCGATTGTAGCTATCTATCACAATCGAAGTGAAATAGTATGTTACGCTGGTTCTGTTCATCTTTCCAAAGAGCATTTTTCACTCGGCGAGGCAAAAGTTTATGGTTTAATTGTCGAATTACAAAATAATACTTGGGGTTTGCCATTGGAAAACTCTTATGTTCGCGAAGTTTATCAAGAGCATTCGTTAGTGAAAATAGACTACAGCTTATTAAAAAAATTCAAAGTAGGGGATTTAATTGGAATACTTCCAGTTCATTCTTGTTTGACTGCGGACTGTTTTAGGAATTATTTAATTCCCGGATTTGGATTTATTGACCATATGTCATAGTGCTATTTCCTAATTCCACCAATGATTTATTAAAGGAAGAATTTTTGAGAAATCAAGGTTTAATCTAATAAGATTATGGATTTTGTCAAAACTTCAAATTTAGGTTTCAATTTTTTGTTTGGTAATTTATTTTGATGGAATTGTTTCAAATACTTCGCCAGTCGACCCTTTCGAGGTATTTTGTATCGAAATTACCAGCTCGAAAATCTATATTATCCATCATTTTTAAATGAAAAGGTATAGTTGTCGCTATACCTTCGATTACAAATTCCTCCAATGCACGTTTCATTTTCGAAATAGCAATTTCACGGCTCATTCCCCAAGTAATAAGTTTTGCAAGTAAAGAGTCGTAGTATGGTGGAACTTGATATTCTTGAAAAATATGTGTATCGACACGGACACCAAATCCACCTGGAAGATGAAGGCTGGTAATTTTACCGGGCGAGGGGCGAAAATCATTATATGGGTCTTCCGCTATTATTCTACATTCAATTGACCAAAACTTTGGTTCTTGCACTTGGACAGACAGGGGTTCTCCAGCAGCGACTCGGATTTGTTCTTTGACCAAATCGACACACAAAGACTCTTCTGTAACGGGATGTTCAACTTGGATACGTGTGTTCATTTCCATAAAGTAATAATTAAAGTTTTCGTCAACAAGAAATTCTATAGTTCCAGCCCCTAAATAATTCACTGCCTTTGCACCTTTTATTGCAGATTCGCCCATTTTTGCTCTTAACTCTGAAGTCATAATTGGCGACGGAGCTTCTTCGATTAGTTTTTGATGGCGGCGTTGTAATGAACATTCTCGTTCGTTTAAGTGGACAACGTTTCCATATTTGTCCCCAAAAACTTGAAACTCAATGTGTCTCGATTTCCCAAGAAGCTTTTCTATGTAAACATCTGAACTACCAAAAAAACTACCAGCTTCGGCTTTAGCTACTCCAAAGGAGCGAATTAGCTCTTCACGGTTGTTAACTACACGCATACCGCGACCCCCACCCCCAGCCGAAGCCTTGATAATGATAGGATATCCTATTGAATCAGCAACTGAAACAGCTTCGTCTAAGGAATGAACGACACCCGGACTTCCCGGTATTACTGGAACACCAGCCTTTTGCATTGTTTCCTTCGCAACAGATTTGTTTCCCATTCTTGATATTGAATCTGGTTTTGGTCCAATAAAGACAAAACCAGAAGCTTCGCAAATTTCTGCAAATGTTGCATTTTCTGCAAGAAAGCCGTAACCGGGATGAATAGCATCTACATTAGTTATTTGGGCGGCAGATATGATAGCGGGTATATAAAGATAACTTTTAGATGATGGTGGTGGGCCAATACACACAGCTTCGTCTGCAAATTTAACAGGCAAAGAATAAATATCAGCTTCCGAATAAACAACAACTGTTTTAATACCGAGTTCTTTGCAAGCTCGAATTATTCTTAATGCAATCTCTCCTCGATTGGCAATTAAAATCTTATTAAACATTACAAAATGCCCTGAATTGATTGTAAAATTAAAGACAAATTATGTTGGAAAACTAACAATATTCCTCTAAACAAGCGTCAAGCAATAGGTTCATTGAATCGAGAGCTTCGTTTGCTACCAACTTTAAGCTATGATGTCTTTCTTCATTTATTTTATTTAGAATTGTTTTCCAAGTTTCGCAATGGCGCACATCGTCATCGAGGTGTCGGATAAAGTATTGAATAGATTTATCTGGTTTAAAATCGTAAAACTTAATTAAGCCATCAATTTTACTTAGACTTATGGTTGGAATTTCTTTTTCGACAGCATACATTAATGCAGAGCCAGTTTCTAAAGATGTTATTAATTCATCGAGCTTTTTCAAGGCTAATTGTGTTTTGGGTAAGCCTGGATAAGATTCAAGCTCAGTTTCTTTCACCCCCAAGGAAAAAGCAAAATCTTTCCAAAGAGATATATGTTCTATTTCATCGGAAATATTTTGTTCAATTCCGTTATTGGAACTTTCGGAAGAATAACTTTTTATTTTCAAAAGAAGTTGTGGAACAGATTTTACAAAAGTAAAATACTCTTTTGAATATCCGCGAAGAGCTTCGAAAGTAAGAATTCCTTCATTCCATTTCTGGTAAAAAGGGTGTTTGAGAAGGCTTTTCTGCAAGACAATTTTGTCTATTTTCTCTGATAGTTTTTCCATTTTTCCTCATAAGTTTAAACATCTAATCTGGTTTGACTAACATAAGAGTTTGGTTGTATTCTACCGGTTTCCCATTTTCAACCAAGATTTCGACAATTGTTCCAGAGACGTCGCTTTCAATTTCATTCATAACTTTCATTGCCTCGACAATACAAAGAGTTTGCCCCGGAACAACGTGAGTTCCTACTTCGACAAATGGGTCGGCACCGGGCGACGGAGCACGATAGAAAGTACCAACAATTGGTGAATTAATTTTGTGGTAGGTAGTGGCTATCGAAGGTTTTTGCTCTTCGGGTTCGGGTAATTTCTCTTTATTTTCTGGAGAAGGTTCAATCTTTAAAGTTGGAATGGTTTCTGGATGAAGGTTTTTGACCAAAGAAATCGAGTCCATAGATGGAGGTGGTTTACGTGAAAGTGAAATCTTGACATTTTCTTCTTCGATGGTTAAGTCTGTTAGAGAGCTTTGGTCGAAAATTTTCAAAATTTTTCTTAAATAATTTAAGTCCATTTTATGGCCTAAAAATTAATTTTCTTTGACACGTTCAACATATTCGTGAGTGCGAGTATCGACGCGTATGAGGTCCCCTTCGTTGATGAAAAGTGGAACTTGAATCGTTGCTCCACTTTCTAAGACAGCTGGTTTCATAACATTAGTGGCAGTATCTCCTCTGACACCGGGTTCTGTATGGACAACTCGTAGATTAACGTGAGCAGGTAGTTCAACTCCTATCGGTTGACCATTAACAAATGCAATTTGCACTTCTTGGTTTTCAATGAGGAAATCCAATGCATCACCGACAAGTTGAAGCTCAATTGGAATCTGCTCGTATGTGTCTGTATCCATAAAGTATAGATTATCGCCATCTCGATAAAGGTATTGGTAATCTTTTCTTTCAACATAAACAAATTCAATCGTTTCCCCAGAACGGAAACGATATTCGCTCAACCGCCCAGTTTTCATATTACGCATTTTTACTTGGTAAAAGGCTCTTAAGTTGCCCGGAGTACGGTGCTCAGATTCAAGAACAAGATGCAACTCACCATTAAAATTAATAACAGCCCCTGGTCTTAGGTCCGAAGTTGTTCCCATTGGCATTTTTTTAACCTAATCTTAAATTCAACATAAAAAAGAGGTGCCAGCCGGATTCGAACCGACGTAGGAGGTTTTGCAGACCTCAGCCTAACCACTCGGCCATGGCACCATTTAGTTTACAAAATTAATAATTTTGTTTGAAGTAAAAAAATTGAACACAGTTTTTAATCTTAATAATTCTTTGGGGAATTTTTTATAATTTTTTGTTTAAATTTTGGTGATAATATGAAAAAAATTATTTTTCTGCTTTTTTCTTTGATTATTTATTGTACATTCTCACAAGAGCAAGGAATAATACGGCAAGCATACGAGGCATTCAATAAAAAAGACTACAAAACTTCGATTGAGTTGTATTCAAAAATTTTAGAAAAACATAGCAAGTATGCTCCTGCTTATTACGGAAGGGGATTAGCATATGCTAAGTTAGAAAATTGTAAAGCTGCGATAGCTGATTTCGAACGAGCAATTTCTTTCGACAAATCTGTTATTGATGCGTATTTCGCTAAATGTTTGTGCGAAATTAAGATGGGATTGAACGAAAGTGCTTTACTTTCAATTAATACTGCAATTGATAATATTAAAACGAAACCCGAGTACTATTATACAAGAGGCTTGATTTATTATTTCCAACAAAAATGGGAGCAAGCTGCAAACGATTTTACCAAAGCATTGGAAATCGACCCTAATTTTGGTCTCGCTTTCTATGCTCGAGGTGCCGTTTACTACCATCTTAAGAATAAGCAAAAGGCTCTTGCTGACTTCGACAAGTACTTGAAGATTAGCGGTAATAAAGATAATCTTGCCAACGAGACTCAGCGACTTATCAATATACTTCAACAGCCCGAGGAATAAAATGAAATTTCTCTTTTTTTTTATTTTTTTCTTTTTGTCGATATTTGATTCTATTTCTGGGGACTTTCTGAATAATTTTCAAATTGGCGGAAATTTTCAGTCCGATTCTTACTATTACCTTCCAGATTCTGTTATTGAATCTGCACAAACTCCCGAGAAAATAATGAGCAATAATTACCTTTTTTTGAATGCTTCTTTTGGTAATTTTACTTTCGACCTACGCTACGAAGCTTATTTCAATCCGATTCTTGGTTTCGACCCGAGATATAGTGGTAATGGTCTAGCTTTTCGTGGGTTTTCCTATAAATCAGATTTTATCGATATCACCGCTGGGAATTTTTATGAACAGTTTGGTTCTGGAATGATTCTTAGAAGTTTCGAAGAAAGAAATTTGGGGATAGATAATTCTTTTGATGGCATTAAAATCTATTTTAAACCAGCAGAAGGAATCAATTTCAAAGCTCTTTTTGGAAAACAAAGATTCTTTTGGGGCGAAAGTAAGTCCTTGGTTCGTGGTGCAGATTTTGAAATTCAACTATCTACTCTTTTCCCAAAAATTTTCAATGACTTTACTTTGATTTTTGGGAATAGTTTTGTTAGTAGATATCAACCAGATTTGGATTCGCGATTTCGTTTACCTCAAAATGTATTAGCTTTATCGACAAGGGTTTCGGCGGAACTTTCTTGGCTTTCTGTTTTTTTAGAATATGCTCATAAATACAACGACCCTAATTTTCAAAATAAGTTTAGGTATAACGGTGGAAGTGGAGTAAATATTAACTTGGCAACATTTACAGAGGGTTTCTCATTTTTACTTAATGCTCATCGTTATGATAATATTGAATTTAGAGCCGAACGAGAAGCTAAAGGCTTAGAACTATTTTTAAACTATCTTCCACCTCTAACCAAACAGCATACGTATTCTTTACCTGCGTTTTACTCTCCATCAACGCAAGGCAATGGTGAAATTGGATTTCAGACCGAATTAACCTATACAATACCCGCAAATACTCCGCTTTTAGGTGAATATGAAACTAACATAACTTTAGGTTTTTCTCGGATTAACTCCCTCGATACGACGAGTGTCGACGAATTTACATATAGTTCACCGTTTCCGGGAATTGGCAAAGAGATATTTTATCAAGATTTTTTTGTGGATTTTCATCGTAAGATTTCTAAGGCAATTGAAATAAAAGGAAGCTTGATTAACTCAATTTATAACAAGGATGTAATGGAAAATCAAGGCTCACCTTTATATGGAAAAGTTAAGTCAACCACTATCGCTTCGGAGATTTATTATTCTTTCGACCCCAAAAATACACTCAGGCTCGAGTTGCAACATATGTGGTCGAAAAATGATAGCACTGCGAGTTCTGACGATAGGAGAAATGGCAATTGGTTTGCTTTTTTAATCGAACATTCTTTTGCTCCACATTGGTTTATTACATTTTCTGACCAATGGAATTATGGGAACCAAAATTCAAAATTTCGTGTACACTATTTGAAATTAATCTTTACATATACACATAAATCGACGAGACTATCATTGGGTTTTGGGCGGGAAGCTGGTGGCATTGTTTGTATAGGAGGAATTTGTCGCTATCTACCAATATCTTATGGTTTAAATTTTTCAGTTATGACTTCATTTTGAGAGGTAAGTTATGAGAATTTTGTTTTTTGTCGGATATATTGTTTTCATTGTACTTTTAAACTCCTGTGATATAATAAAACCCCCGTACATCGAAAATAACACAATTGATGACACTACTAAATATTCTCAGAAAATTCTCTTGGAAGAATTTACTGGATTCAGATGTGGCAATTGTCCCGAAGCAATTGAAATTGCCCATTCACTGCGAAAAAAGTATCCTAATAATTTGATTTTGCTTTCTGTTCATTCGGGTAGCTATGCGAGGCCTACTTCGACAAGAACCTATGATTTTCGAACCGTAATTGGGGACGAACTTGACCTTTTCTTTGGTTGCAGTAAGGCTGGTAATCCAAATGGAATGGTAAACAGATTTGGATATCCGAATAAAACTCATATTCTTCGAGAAGGTCAATGGGAACCGGTTATTAAACAGCTTTTGAAACAAAAACCAAAAATTCATCTTGGATTATCTGTTGCTTACAATAATCTGACTAAGGAAATATTTGCTAACGTTACTGTAAAATACCTCGAAGATTCATCTCCTAATTATCATTTGTGTGTTTATTTAGCAGAAGACAGTATTGTTCAGTATCAAAGAGACGATAGGAAAGTACCCCCAGATATCGAGGACTTTGTCCACGATAATGTACTTCGCGATGGAATAACTTCAACTTGGGGAGTTCAACTTTCTGCTAATAATGTTGTAAAAGGAACCACTATACAAAGAGAATTTACTTACAAAATTCCTTCAGACAAAAATTGGCGGCCCGAGAAATTGAAAGTAATTGCTTTTGTTCACGATAAAGACAATTCGTTTCAAATAATTCAAGTTGACGAAAAGAAGCTGATTGAGTAGATGAGGAATGATATAAACATTTCAGTTACCTTTGCTATTTTTATTCTTGCCTCTTTACTTTTGCTTTTTAATATACAAAAAGGAGAAATTCAGCCTTGGGATGAAGGTTTATATGCGTATCGTGCCCGTGGTATTCTGGAATCTGGAAATTGGTGGGACCAAACGCAAATTTCGTTAGGAGGATTATACTCTTCAACCTATCCACCTTTGGTTCCTTGGGCTATTGCTTTGAACATAAAATTATTTGGCGAAAATTTGTTCTCTATTAGGTTCTTTTCTGTTGTGTGTTCGGTTCTGTTAATTACTTTGTTTTTTTTGTTTTTTTCAAAAATATATGACTATCAAAAAACTTTCCTTGTTGCTCTAAATCTTTTACTTTCATATCATTGGTTTTTCTATTCTCGTCAGGGAATGACAGATATTCCATTAATTTTTTTCATCTTTTCTACTATTCTTGCTTCATATTTTTTTTTAGAAAATCGAACTTCGAATCGCAAAATTTTTTGGGGGTTCCTTGTTTCAATTTCCTTTGCATTATGTTTAATGACTAAAATTGTAATTTCACTTATACCAATACTTTTCCTTATATATAATTTTCTAAGGTGCCGTCGACGAAAAGAAGTAGTGATTTTAACGATTTTTTTTCTTATTGGATTGTTTTTTGCTCTGCCTTGGTATTTGACGATGGCTTTTAAATATGGGAGCGAATTTTTAAGTGCTTTATTTCCCCCGCACTTATTTTATGTTGTCGAAGGAAACACGAAAAGTCTTGGAGTTTTCTACTATGTGAATCAATTGATAATTGCTAACCCTATTGCTGTACTTGCTTTTTTTTCAATCTTCTATAGAATTAAGCAAATAAAATTTTCAAAATCCTTTTTTTCTGGCATTCTTTTGGTTGATTTTTTTATTGCTTGGTTCATTCTTGCTCTTTTGATTTTTTCATTAGCTCCAACGAAACTTCCACATTACAATCTTTATATTTTGTTACCAGCAATGATTCTGTCTTTACATTTTCTTTCGTTCGAATACGGTAAATTGTCTTCGAATGAGAAGCTACTCGTTTTTTCTTTTTTACTGCTTTCAATAGCTTGGTATTTATCCCCTCAATTTCGAAAATCTCTTTCCAACTTCACCTTCGAAGTTTTTCCTATTTTCATTTTTGTCGCTTTAGTTTTGATATTTTTATTAGTGATAATTGAAATTTTTGAAAGAAAAAAAGAAGGTAAAACTTTTTACTTATCGCTCGAAGTTATAGTTTACTTTTTTTCGGTATATTTAGTTGCTTTGAATATAACTTTTGAAAGCCATAAACCAGCTGGAAATGTTTTCGGGGGAAAGATTATAGTCGATTTTCTAAATAGTCACAATGTAGATTCATTTGTTTATGTTTTCCATAAAGTTAATGATTCGGACACTTTAAATCCACAATTAGCTTGGCATTTTCGAAATAAATTTTTTGGGCAAAGTAAAAAAAAAGGGAAGGTATATTTTCTACCTTTACAAGATGCCCAAATAGGATTGGAGAAGCTTCGAGCATTAGATTCCTTTCCCGATAAATATATTGTTTATTATGTTTCCAGCGTAAGATTTCCGTCAACGATAATTTTGTTGGAAATTGCAAAATCAAGAGAAATAATTAAAATAACCCCAAATTACATTTTATTTGGTAGGAAAACTAAAAAAATTCATAAAGATGGAAATGAGGTCAATGTGTAATTTTATTGCATAAATCTCTACTCGATTTCCTGAGATTATTTAGTTTTGGTAATTCATCCACTCAAATTCACTTGATAAAGTTTTATTATCTTTAATTTATACTGCATAGATTTATTTTTAAAGGCAAGATGCTTGTCCTACCTCGAAGTACGACAATTCAACCTTTTTTTCTTACTTAACAATTATTTATTGAGCGATTTCAAAAGATTTTCTTTTTGTTCTTCGGATAGCATATCCATTATCGAAATACCGGAGCTTAAGGGTTTGGTTTCAATATTTTTTTCAGATAAGCTTGCTTTTTTGGGTTGTTGAGGTTTGGGGTTTGTAAATTCCTCTTCTTCGGCATATCCAAGAATCAGTGATTCTTCTTGTGGGACGATGTCGCTTATGAACACCCTTATTTTGTCGCCGCTCTTGAATGGAATTCTATTTGCTCGCAATGTTTTTTTCATTTTGCTTCTGGGAAGGAATCCATCGAGTTCTGGGCTAATAGAAACTACGCAGCCTTGCGGGACAACTTGGACGATTTTTCCTTCGTAAACAGAATTAATAGGGTATTTTTCGTGTAGTTTTGGCCAAGGGTTTTCAGTTAATCTTTTAATGCTTAACCCAATTGTCTTTTTCTCTGCATTGAACGAGGTAACTACAACCTCAATTTTATCGCCAACTTTCAGAACTTCTTGGGGACGGCGTAGCCTCCGAGTCCAAGAAATTTCCGAAGTTCTCAATAAACCTTCGACAAGAGGTTCAAGCTCCACAAAAGCTCCAAAGTCGGTCATTCTACGAACAATTCCAAAATGTCGGGAACCAATAGAATACTTTTGTTCGCTTGCGGGCCACTCAGTTTCTACGAATTCTTTCCTACTAAGTGATATTCTTTTATTCTGTTTATCTATTTCAATTACACGCGCTTTAAGGGTATCGCCAATTTTAAAATATTCGAATAGATTTGCTATTCTGTATGGTGCGAGCCGAGAAATATGAATTAATCCTTCGGCAGCACCCAAATTTATAAAAACCCCGAAGCTGGCAATTGAACTAATTGGACCTTCGACTATTTGCCCAACTTGGAGGTTGTTCCAAAATTCTTCTTCGAGTAATTTTTTTCGGCTTACAATTACCGCCATACTGCCTTCATCATATTCTTGGATTTCGTGGACCATAACTAACAAATTCTTGTTAACAACTTCGGCCAATTCATCGTCGGTCGGAGATTTACTTAAATGGAAGTGGGAAGCTGGTAGGAATAAAGGAGCACCTTTGTAAAAAACTCGTAAGCCTCCACGCACACGGCTGTAAACAAGAACTTCGATAGGCTTTTGTTCTTCGTATGCCTTTTTTACTTCTGCAAAAGCTTGAATTATTCGCGCCCTTCGGGTTCTTCTTTGTTCTCTTTCTTCTTGTGCTCTTGCAATTGCTTCCTTGACATCCAAAGCAGAGGTAGAAATTGTAGCTTCGCTTGATGTTGTTTCTACCGAAGTTGCTTGGGATGTTGTTTCTGTGGAGGAGGTTGTAGGTTGTTCAAAAGAAGGCGGGCTTGTGTTTTCTTCTACTACTGGTGCAGTTTCCTGATTAATTGAAGCTTCAACTTTTTCTGTTTCGCTCAAAGATGAAATGCTTTCTTCTGGAGTGTTCGAGGAAAGATTTTTTTCTTGATTTTCAACTTTCTCTTCGAAAGGGTTTACGATGTTAGTCGAAGCGTTAGTTTTGTCTTGTTCCATATGCTCACCTAATTAGAAATGCTTTGAAAGTATAAAAATACAAAATTAAGAAAAAACTAAATGAAAAATTAATATTTTTAAATCTTTGTAGCAACTTTTCTTTGCAATTTTGGAAATTTAGTTTTTTTCATTTATTAGACTCAATTCAAACGAAAAATTCTATCGAATTGGGTTATATTTTGGTTTTTTTTAAATTTTAACTTTTGTCTTTAATTTTAGACTGGTGCATATAAATCTTGCGTTTCTGGTTAAAAATTTTTCGCTTCGTTAGAATATGTTAATTGAAAAAAGCACATTTTTTGTGTTTACTTTTTTAAATTTGAATTCTTATGAAAAGAAATAAGGGTTAAAAATTCATTAGAAAAGTATTAAAATCTCGAAAAATTTATCCTTTTTTGCTTATTCTACTATCTTTTTCAAATTTTCAATTGCTATCAAAAAATCAATTTTTCGAGGATTTCTTCATTTTTGCTAAAAACAAAGACACTCTTCGTCAGTTTGGTGCTTTCCTTGGTTTTGGTTTCAATGACCACAACCCAAATTTTCAAAAGCTACCAGGCATTCCCAATTGTTGTCAAGGCTTTACGAACGGTTTTGGTACAGGTATTTCAGCTGGTGTTTTCATTGAAATGCCATTACCATACAATCTTTTTGCTGGTCTGCGAACATCTTTTTCTCAGTTAAATGGTTGGCTTAAAGAACACGAAAGCACTTGGGTTAGGTTAAACAACAACTATGTTTCCGGTTTATTTGAACATAATTTGAAATCTCAAATCGATATTATTGCTTTAGAACCTTATTTTAGGTTCAAAGTTTTCGAAAGGTTTAATCTTTTTGTTGGTGGTAAAGTAGGATTGATTGTAACTAAGAAATATAATCAATGGGAGGAATTGGTTGAACCCAAAGACAGAGGCGTTTTTGTCGATACTCGAACAAGGATTAGAAATAAATATTCTGGTGATATTCCCGAAATTAAACCAGTCCAATCCGATTTCCATTTTGGAATGGGCTACGATATTCCTTTGGATAGAAACAAAAGTTTCTTTTTAATGCCTTTGTTTTCTTTTCGCTTTGGTTTGAACGATTTGGTGCGTGGAATTAAGTGGAAAGTCAACACTTTGCAACTTGCTATTTCAATAAAATATGTACCAAAAACGATTGAAAAGCCCAAACCACCCGAGAAAGAATATTTAAAAAGGTACTTGATTGATACAATTGTAATAGAAAACTTAAATATCAAAAAGACACACTTCGTTTTAGGAATTGAGAAAATTGACACTACTGTTTCTGATGGTGGAAACAAAATAACTATAATCGAAAAAATTCGCCGTACGGATACAATTTTCAAAAAACCAAAACCAATTGCTACTATTGAGACTAACACAGCAAGTATTAAACTGGAGACCCAGTTTGTAACACAAGCATTTCCATTGTTGCCTATTGTTTTTTTCGAAAATAATTCTGAAAAAATTTTGGAAATTTATTCCAAAATTGAAAATCCAACTGACTTCAATTATGAGAAGCTACCAGTTAATCCATTTGAATTGAACAAACAAATACTGAACATTATTGGATATAGATTAAAAGAGAAACCCAAATCAAAAATAAAGATAATAGGATATTCCGATTCCACGTCAGAAATGGCAGATTGCAACTTAGCTTTTCGACGAGCAACTTCTGTAAAAAATTATTTGATACGGGTCTGGCAGATTGAGCCCGAGCGGATAGCAATACATACAGAAAAAAAGAATTGTTATCCAAAAGATAGGACCATCACTCAAAATGACAGTGGGTTTTCCGAAAACCGTCGAATTCAAATTATTTCGAATGACCCAGAGGTCTTACAACCAATATCCAAAAAACGCTTTTTAGAAGTTCTTGATTTTTCTCCCAAGGTTTTGAATTTCGACCCAAGCAAATCTTTAACAATTGGAGTTAAAAGTTGGTCTCTTAAAGTTTCTACTGAAACAACAATATTAAGTGAGCATAAAGGAATTGGAGAACCTAAGTTAATCAGCGAAGAAATAAACGAAAAGATTGTAAGTTTGTTAAAAGAAAATCAGACACTTTATGTTGAATTTAAACTCGAGGATGATGAAGGAAATGTTTCTATCGACAAAAAGCAAATTGCGATAGTTAACGACACGAATGAAATTGAGATTCAACGCCTTTCCTTAATACTTTTTAAAGTTTCGAGTTCGGAAATTCCGTCCGCTGCAAGAGATGAAATAACCAAATTTCTTTCAGTGAATTCTGAACTGACACAAGCAAGAATACTTGGGTTTTCGGATATTTTAGGCGATAGGGATTTCAATTATTCTTTGTCCCGAAAAAGGGCAGAGAAAACTATGGAACTGGTAAAAAATATTGACCCAAATATTGAAATAATTGATATTAAAGGATTAGGCTCTTCGCAATTTCCACCAGGAATAACATCTTATCTTACACCAGCCGAGCGATTTTTGTCGAGAACTGTTTATATCGAACTTATCAAGAAATGGAAATAAAGTTCTTAATCTCGTGTTGTGTAAACGGCTCAACAAATATAACTTCTTCACGCATAAGTAAAACTGTTCCAGGGGTGGTGCCCTTTGCCTTGCGTATATATTTTTTTTGAGTTACTGAAACAGGAACATATTTTGAATTCTTTGCTTTTGAAAAATAAGCTGCAATTTTTGCTGCCTTTTCGAATATTTCTTTTGGTGGAACTTTCCCTTTTGGATATTTCAATACGCAGTGGCTACCTGCAGAGTTTTTTGCGTGAAACCAAAAATCGTTTGGATTTGCAAACTTAAATGTCAATTCTTCGTTATTTACTGCACTTTTTCCAACATATAGATATATATTCTTATCAATTTCGAATCGTCTGAACTTCGAATTTATGTCTTCTTCGGTATTCGTTACCTTAACTTTTTCTGGTGGGAGAATGTGCGAGAAATCCTTCCTAAAATCGTCCAAACTTAATGGGTTTTCCAGTTTCTCTAAATTTAGCAAAGCATTTTGTAATTCGAGAACTTTCGATTCAATTTCTTTCTTCGAATTAATAAGTTTTTCAACCGCTTCTTTCGCTTTGCGGCTTTTGTCGTAATAGTCCATTGCATTTTCTTTTATCGTTTTGCTTTTTTTAAGTGGAATTTCTATATTGTTGCCGTCGAAATCTTCAAGGGAAATTTTATCTAATCCTCTTTGATTTAATTCTTGGTATGAAATCAGTAAATCAGCGAAGTGTTTGTATTTTACGACTTTGTTTTTTACTTCTTCCACCTCGTTTATTTTCTTTTGCAAGCTACTCCAATATTTTAACTCGTTTGTCAAGTATTTTTTGTATCCCTCAATTTCATTATTCATTTTCTGAATACGGTGGAATGTTCTAAAATATGTTCGTACAGCTTCCGAAGGGGACTCTGATTTATAATATGTAACAAAATTAGTCAGCTCTAATAGGGAAAACTGTAGTTCTTCCTTATTTAAATAAATAAAAAAATTCTTTGCATTTAACAAGTTTTCTTTAAAATCCTTTGCTAAAGAAAGTAATTTATTGTAATCGGTTGATGTTAAACTTTTTATTTCACAATTTTTTTCGAACCCAGCTTGAGTTAGTAATATTTCTGAGTAAAATTTGCCAAAACCAAAGTTTTTCGAAAGATAATCGAAACAAGTTTTAATTTCCTTGTCTGTCTTCTTTATTATTATTTCATTAATGTTGTCGATTAAATTTACTTTAACGCTTTTAAACGACGAGAGAATTTTTCCAGCTTTGTCGGAAAGGAAAGCGTTTGTTTTCGACCCACCAAATAAGACAAAATATATATCGTAGCTTTTTGTTTCGAATTGAAGAATTCTGTCATTATCTTTGAGATTAATAGAAATAATCTTTTCACCTAAGATTTCAGGAAAGAAATCTTTCGTGTTCGATTTTGCACGTGGAAAACTTGGAGCTAAAAAAATGCATTCTAAACCAGACAATGTGGAAAATTGAAGACAGAATTCTTCATTTCCGTTGTTAAATACTAATGTAAGAATCCCTTTCGTTTGGGTAAAGCAATCGACAATTTTTGCATCGACAATTGAGAGAAATTCTTTTCGTAGATGGTACAATAAGTAATAATTATTCAACATTGAAGTCTAAATTTTATTTTTAAAAGACGATTTATTACTTGTTTAAGTTCTAAATTTATTAAATTTCAAGTTGTTTTAAAGAGAATTACTTATGAAAGTGCAAATAACGAGGCTTAGCAAAAAATTTGCTGATATACCATTGCCGAACTATCAATCTGCGGGTTCTGTTGGAATGGACGTATATGCAGCAGTCGAAGATACTTTAATAATTGAGCCAGGTGGAGTTAGTTTAGTACCCACAGGCATAGCAATTGCAATACCAGATGGTTATGAATGTCAAGTTAGAACACGCAGTGGATTGGCTTATCGTCACGGGGTATTTGCTCTTAACTCTCCTGGAACGATTGATAATGATTACAGAGGTGAGATTAAAATTATTTTAGCGAATTTCGGGAAGAAACCTTTCGAAATTCATCGTGGCGACCGAATTGCCCAGCTTGTTTTTGCTCGATATGAAAAGGTTGAGTGGGAGGAAGTTGAAAGCTTGTCCCAAACTGAACGAGGCGAAGGTGGTTTTGGAAGCACGGGTTTATAAAATAACACCGATATTCTTTGTATTTGGTATGTTGGTAATTTGGTTCAATTTCAGGATGAGCAAATTTTGTTTATAACTAATTCTGCGTTACTTCGTAACCATTGTGTTCATTTGTGAAACCCCTCAATGCAATTCTATGGTTTTTTGTTCATAGTCAAAAATCAGTTAGAATAGGGTATCTTTAGATGTTGAAGCTAATTGTAATCTGTTTTTTTAAATTTGTTTTACCTTATGAACAAGAAACAAAGCAAAAAGCTTAAATACGAACCTCTTCTTCGAATTGAAGTGAAATTACTAATTTGGGCAATAGTTTCTTTTGCTGGATTGTTTGCACTTTTTTTTATTTTGAGGTATCTTGTCCAATAAAACTAAATTAAATTTTCTTGGGGAAAGTCCATTTTTTACTTCTGCAAATTGTTAAGTTTAAAATGGTTAACAATCAGCCTTAATGGATAATTGATGTTTTTAAGATTTTAGCCAAGTCTTCATTTGTGTGAGAAAATTGTTTTAGAGAGAAGTTTTACGAATTTCTTGATTTTGGTTTTTTACCTAGCAAATTATTAATTTGCTTTTTTTCAAAAAGTAAGGTAAAATTATGGTTGCAATTATAATGGGTAGTGATTCTGATTATGAAATAATGAAGCAAGCAGCTGATGTGCTTGAAGAGTTTGGAGTTTCTTATGATATTTTTGTTGCCTCTGCACATAGGACCCCAACCGACGTAGCAGACTATATTAAAAAAGCAAAACAAAATGGAATCAAGGTGATAATAGCCGGGGCTGGTGGTGCCGCACATCTTCCGGGTGTTTGTGCTGCTTATACTACATTACCAGTAATTGGTGTTCCCATACAAACAAAGTCGCTTGGTGGCTTAGATTCTCTTCTTTCAATTGTGCAAATGCCTCCCGGTGTACCAGTTGCCAGTGTAGCTATTAATGGAGCAAAAAACGCAGGTCTTTTAGCTCTACAAATTATTGGATTGTTCAATGAAGATATTAATCAGAAATTAGAAAATTATAAAGTAAAACTTGCAGAAGAGTCCAGAAATAAAAATACTAAAGAATATTTCAAAAAATCATTTTGATATCATAGTAAATTTTTGATGTAGAATGACAACCCCAAAATGTTGATTTTTATTCTTTTTTTGTTCAATTTCTCGGTTATGTTTGCAACCGAGTGGGAGAATATTTCTATACAAAATCGTAAGGAAAAAATTTATTCAATAGACCTTGCCCCTTTAATTTCTAATGTCTATGAGGCTGACGACTCCCTTTTAGCAGTAGGTTCAACTTACACTGGCGGTGCTGTTTTCTTTTCCTCAAACAAAGGCAGAACTTGGAGAACTTACGAACTATCAAATATTTTCCCATTTAAAGGTAAGTTTTCACTAAGAAAAGATGACAATTTAGTTATCATTGCAGGATATAATTTTGCTTACGACTGTGCCCAGGTCTCTTTCCTTGATATAAACGGCAATGAGTTGAAAAACTTTCTCTTCGATGGTGAATTGCTTCCATATTGTAAAAGTTTCTTTGATTTCGAAGAAGACAGTTATGAGAATTTATATTTCTGTGGATATGGTGGCTCGGTTTTCATCTACTCTGTAAAAGAAAATTCTTGGAAAAAGGTATTGATAGATTCAAATTTAGTCTTCTCGGAAATTAAAGTTTCTTTTATTGTTAAAGATGGAGAGGAAAAAGCACTTTTTTATATTCTGGGTGGCAAAAAGTATAATCTTCAAACTAAGGTTTTTTTCTCGAACGATAACCTTCGAACTTGGCAGTTACTGAAAGACTTTAAAGATTTTGGGCAAGGGGTAAACTTGGTCGATTTTTCTATTAATGTTTTCGATACTTTAACTCCACAATTATCGTATTATGTTGGTACAAACGACGATACTTTATGTATTTGGAAATTTGACCCTTTGACATATTCATTTGAAACACATTACTTGGAACAAATAACCAATCAGCCTTTAGCTATTGCAGTAGGAGAGGACAAAGCGGTTTGTGTTGTGGATAATAAAGGTAGAATACTATTTTACAATGACTCAACTAAAAAGTATTCAGTTTACTCGCCCAAATCTACTTATCAATTTTCTGATGCAGAGATTTTTTCTTTTCTAACTTTGATTATTTTTTCGAACGGGGGTCAAGAATTGAATTACAAGAAATTTAACTTCGAAATTTATGCTTTTGGAGTTGATGGTGCGATTTTTAGAAATTTTAAAGATTATCTCCTTTATGTCGAACCACGAGATTTTAATGTTGAATCTATCCCGCGAAAAATTGTAATTTTCAATATCTTAGGTGAAAAGGTAAAAACTTTTGAGTATTCTTTTCCTAACTCTCGTCTTAACGAAGAAGAGATATTGGAAAATTTACCCAAAGGTGTTTACTGCTTACTAATTCTTAACAATGATATGAAGATTTTTATCAAAAAGTTAGTCAAGTTTTGAAAAATTACTTTGAAAGTGAGACTTTTTTTAAAATTTTGTGTCTTTAATCGTAGAAAAACAACAATATGAGAAAGTTCTTTGAAAATCGGGGGCATCGTCGGGAAAAAATCTTTTGTTTTGAAAAAAAATTTAATTATTTTGTTCTTTATTTTTTGTTAAAAACAAAAAAAGATATTTGATGGAAATACGTGGTAAACGAATTCTTGTTCTTGGAGGATGGGGACTTGTTGGACTTGCCATTTGTCGCGAATTGTTAAAGCATTCCCCAGCGAAGTTAGTCATTTCCTCGCTTCGGAGCTCCGAAGCCAAAGAAGCTGTCGAACAATTGCTAAAAGACTTTCCCGAAGTTTCGCCAGAAATTTTGGAAGCAAGATGGGGCAACATTTTTTCACGAACAGAGTGGAAAGATATGGATTGGAACGAAGTTCTGTCCAACGCGATATGGAGAAAGCAGATTGTATCGGACATTTATGATGATTTGACAAATGAAATACTTGAAAATTCCGCTCTTTATAGTTTAATTAATGAAACAAAGCCAGATATAGTCATTGACTGTATCAACACTGCTACTGCCTTTGCTTACCAAGATATTTACAAAGGAGTGAATTCTGTTCGTGCAGAAATAATGAACGGAAACCTTCAAGTAGAGGATGTAGAACGATTGATTGCAAGTATTTATATACCGCAATTAATTAGGCATATACAAATATTGTATCGTGCCCTTGTTGATTCCGAAACTAAAATGTATTTGAAGATTGGAACGAGCGGAACTGGCGGTATGGGTTTGAACATACCTTACACTCATAGCGAAGAGAGACCTTCTCGCGTTCTTCTCGCTAAATCTGCAGTTGCTGGAGCACAGACTCTTTTGCTATATTTAATGGCAAGGTCTCCAAATGGGCCAATTATTAAAGAAATAAAACCAACTGCTGTAATTGCTTGGAAAAAAATTGATTATGGCGAAGTTTATAGGAAAGGTAAGCCTATTCAATTAGTAGATATGCCTGTTGAAAAGGCTAAATCCATTGGTGGAAAATTTAAATTTTCTGATTTTGAAGGAATAATCGAATTGAATGACAACTTTCGGTCTGTTTATATCGATACCGGAGAAAATGGTATTTTTTCTCGTGCAGAGTTCGAGGCAATTAGTGCGTTAGGACAGATGGAAGTTGTAACCCCAGAAGAAATTGCACTTTATTCTATTTTCGAAATTCTTGGAGGTAATACTGGCAAAGATGTAATTCAAGGTTTGGATGCGTTTACTCTTGGACCAACATACCGTGGCGGTTTTTTACAACATTATGCTTTGAAAATGTTGAGGAGACTTGAAGAGAAAATGCAAATTGAAAGCATTGCTTTCGAGTTGTTAGGACCTCCAAGACTTTCGAAGTTGCTTTTCGAAGCAAACTTGATTAAAAGGGTAGCTGGAACTTTGAAAAAGGTTTTGCTATTGACCCCCGAAGAACTTTCTTTGCGTTCTTTTGAAATTATTAAAGAAAATGTTAATTTGCGTTCCGAGATGTTATCAATAGGGTTGGTTATTTTGTTGCCCGATGGAAAAACATATCTAAGGGGGAAAGAAGTTAAAATTCCCGTCCAGAATTTTTCAGGCGAATGGGATTTTAACGATGAAAATTTAGAAAAGTGGTGCTACGAAGGCTGGGTTGACCTCCGACCCCAAAATTTCCAAAAATGGCAATTTCGTATTCAGCAAATAATCTCGCAAGTCGAATCTCAGGGTAAAGACGATACAAGTAGTTGTTACAATTACTCAAACGAATATTGGAATTATTTCAATGAAATAAATGAGGGAAAGCTAATAGCTTGGATTTTCGAAAACGAAGACAAAGGTTGGAGATTTAAAAGATAATTTTATTAAATTAAAATGTGTTATGTTAAACAATTAAAGGAGAGATTTCTAATGAAACAACGCTTTCTATTTTGGCCTATTTTGTTTGCCATACTGCTTTATGGTTTTAATACCTTAGCAGATGACAACAAAAATGAAGGAGACGAGCCACTCCGAAGAAGTCAATTCTTCGAACCGAGTCCCTTTTATGAGAATTCGAGCTATCCAAGACCCTTTTCAGCCTTGGATAATCCAATAACGCAACCATCAATTTCAACTGGATACTACTTCGTCGATAGCGATGACGATGCTCCTGACTATTGGCGTCCCAGCGTTTTTATCTACGACACTAACGAAGAGCCAGGGCTATGGCGGAGAATCGTTCCTGGTCCTAGAATATTACCAAGAACATACTGGTCCCAGTATCCAGAGGAAGGTTTGAGATTTTTCCGAAATCCAGCTTATCCATCCGATGGAAATTTCTTCGAGGGCGCAACAGATTCTACTGATGATGCATTTGCTGGTCCTATACCTATCGGATTTAATTTTTACTTCAACGGAATACGATACGACAGTTTCTACGTCACTACCAATGGATTAATAGCCCTTTCCAATCGAAGGTATTTCTACGATGCTGCTGGAAATAGGACAATTCCAACAGGTGCTACAAGTTGTTACGACCCAATGAGTATGGATTGGTTTACACGGGGTCGTACTGGGGATGGATTGACCGATGCAACAGCAGATAATTGGGGTTATCAATTTGTTGCTCTTGGTAATGATAGAACTAGTCCACAAGCTGGTATTCGTTCGCGAGGAGGTGCCTTAGGTGGCTCGGCAGCACCCGGCTTTATTTCTTCTTATAGAGCTGCACTTATCGCACCTTTCTGGGGACAACTCCATCTTTCTCAGTTTAATAAAACTGTTGCAATGCCTGAAGATTATGGAAAAGTTTATTTCAAACGAACTGTAACTGCCGACCGTTTAATCATTTATTTTGTTAATGCGGCACCTTTGGGAAGTATGAGCACACCTCTTGGTACTTTTACTGCACCCACTGATGGTCGATTTGGTGAATCAAATTATATTTCTGCAAACGCTCAAGTTATTTTAGATAAAAGAGATAGTAGTATAACCATAATTTACGAGCGGTTCGATGGTGTTGCGGTTGTTTCGGGTCGTGCAGTTCCATCGCATGTTGTTTTCCGTTATAATACCACAGTAGGAGTTACAGGTTTTGCTCGTCACGTTAATTTTGGTCAACCTGGCGGACCCACATATCCTTGGGCTGGTGAATATCAGCAATATACTCATTACTTTATGCGTTTATCTAATCCAAATGTTGACTATCCGAGAAATTCATTAGCAATCAAATTTAAACAATGGAAAAATACTTGCCGTGTTGTTTTCATTGAGTACTTGACTCGAAAACCCGACCCCCGAGCAGGTATTGAATTTACCGAGAGAGTTCCACCTGACAAAGTAAATAACTACGAATTGCTTGCGGGCGACGAAAAATTAGGTGCTATTCAACCAGTTGCTGTTTTGCAAAATCTTTCAAATAACATACAAGGACCACAAGGTGTTAACTACCAGCCACAACAATTTACTTTCTTTGCACGGTTCCTTATTGTAAATGTTGCAAGTGATAGGAAAGTTTATAATCACCTCGTTCCAATCGATAGTACTTGCCTTGCCCTAGGTTTTCGTGATACACTTCTCGAACAGTGTATGGGTGACCCAATGGCAAAGGTAACTTATGTTAGAGTTACTACTGGAACTGGTGGCGCAATTAATGTGACACCTTTGCCTTTCCCTGGTACTGAACGTTATAATGGTATACCACCTTATGGTTTTGTTCAAGTCAGATTTCCTCCTTTCGAACCAAGTGACGTGGCTGTTAACCAAATTGGTCGTTTGCGCGCATACATAATTGCCGAACCTCGAAATCCAAGAACTCAAGAGAGTTGGGGAGATACTTGGCCGTTTGATGATACAGGTTTCGTCAGACTTTTCGTTATGAAACGCTTGGAAGATTTCAGTGATGATGTAACCTCGTTTCATATTGCAGAAAGAACACCTATGCCATCTACTCTGAAGTGGGTAAATATTGATGCTGAAGTTGCTTCCGGAGATGAGGTATCTTATTATCCACTGCCTCCAAGAGGTGAATATGCAGCTACCAATAATCCTGATTTCAACATAAAGACACCCGATTATACACAATTTAAACTCCGCTCTCCAGTTATTAGAATGAATCGTTTAACTTTGGAACGTCAAGAGCCAGCAACTTCACCCGGTGGCGACGAGATTCGTTCCTTCCCAATTAATCTTCTTAATAAGAAAACTGCTGTTATTTCTGTCGGTTTCCAACGTGCGACTAAACAAGATAGTTGGGATAGAGGTTGGTGCGACAACCAATTAGTTGGGATGGAACCAAGGTCTGTTGTTAACGGCGATGTTTTCTCAAACTGGACTGGTTACGGCGGGGCAGCATCCAATCCCCCCGACGAAATTGCCATTGATTGGGCTTTACCAAGTGACGATGGTATTACCCAAATATGCAACATAGATGAAAGACGTTGGCGAAACCATCCTCGACGCGGTGGCGCACGCCCTGTAACTGATATGCCAGCATATTCACTCTTCGGTGCAGGGGGCTACTTAATTGGTTATCTTGAAACTGATAAGGATTCTGCTCTTTCCCAACCCTCAGCACCCAATCTTAATGGACTTCGTCCAAGATTATTTGACGACGGAATTGATTTTGACTATGTAAAAGCATTTGTTACAATTCCAGATACAGTGCTAAGATATCAAAAAGAAGGAGCGAAAAACTTCCGCTTCCGAATCAAAATGTATGCAAGAAACAACAGAAAATGTATTACCTGTATTCCTGATGACGATGACGTTTGTTACGTTGACAATGTTAAACTATTGTTCCCAACAGAAATTACAGATATCGAACTAACCACTGTAAGAACTGTTTGGCCTTACAAAGTTGTGCCTGCTTCGCAAGCTATAAAGGTACCTGTGCGAGTTAAATTGAGTAATAATACTGGGGTTCCAGCACCGGGATTCCTCGTAACAGTTATGATTTATAGACCCGGAGAAAGGCTTGCAGTTTACAAACGAACATCTCAGCTACCCGGTATGTTGCCTGCTACTACTCACGAACTTGCAATGCCCGATTTCAATGCTCGACTCTATGGACCTGGCGAGTACCGTATTTATGCTTGGGTTACTATTCCGGGCGGTGATATCGAACCAATAAACGATACAAATTATATCGATATTACTCTCAACTTTGGAGAATTCTTTGCTTATGATAATCCCACTAATATTCGTAACGATGTTCCTGATAATCAATTTACTGGAGTTATCGGTCGTGGTTTGAATTTGTTCGGATTCGCAGAAGGAGGTAGTGGAAGATTAAGCGGTCCATCCTCTGGTTATTCGACCGATTGGGCTGCGGGAGTTTTAGCTGGCTCTGGTTCTGGGCAAATTGCTATGCGCTTTACACTTTATCAGCAAGATACTTTGTATGGTTATCAAGCCTTATTTGGAGAAAAGAACCAAAGCCCAGATATGATATCTTTCGAGGTTTACAGAGGAACAGACCAGCCAAGTACCAAGATAGGTGGTTCATTGCTCTATACTCTTCGAGCCTGGGATTTCAAAGGTGATAGCATTGCTCCTAATAAAATACTAACTTATTTACTCACGAAACCTGTTATTCTTCAATCTGGTACATATTGGGTTTCTATATCCCAATTGGGGCAAGACCCAATTGAACTCGGTGCTTCTAAATATCGTATGGGTATGAGAATAACATCCATCTATATTCCACCTCCAGTAACATCGGGTGGTCCAGTAGGTGGTTCTGGCTATCATCTTATGATTGAGAAAGATTTTCGTAAGCTTAGCCCAACACTGAACTTAGTGAACGACAATGTCTTTGCTTATGAAAATACACGTGGAAGTGGAAACTGGGTACAGTTTATGCCAACTATCGGCAATCCGGGTTATGGGCACCTACATCATTTTGGTATTACACCTGCTGACAACTACACTGCTACGCTTTCCCGGGGAACTTGGATACCTTACATTCGACCATACTTAGGTAACAGATGGTTCCTAAGACTCGAGGCGGTACACGACCCAGTTGAACTTCTTACCTTTGATGGACGTGCTCGCGACGCTGGAATTGACCTCTTCTGGGAAACTTCTTCGGAAAGGAATAACTACGGATTCTTTATCGAAAGACGAGTTGGAACTGACGAAACTACCGAATTTAAAGATATCGGTTTTGTCAAAGGTGCTGGCTTTTCAACTGCACCAACTCGGTATTCTTTCTTCGATAAGAACGTAGTACCGAACACTACTTATCAATATAGGCTGCGACAAGTTGACAATGATGGAACTGGTGCAAACTTCACTCATTCTCAAATTATCACAATCAAATATCTTGGTATCGGGGAGTTGGAACTCTTCCAAAATGCACCAAATCCATTTGCAACAACTACAACTATACCATTCACTCTCCCTGTCGATAGTAGGGTTAGACTCGAAATTCTTGACGTTTATGGCAAGGTTGTCAAAACACTTGTCGACGAGGACTTACCTGCTGGCAACTACAACTCCTTCGTTTGGGATGGTACTGACTTGAATGGTAATCTTGCTCCAAGTGGTAATTATATTTATCGATTAGTAGCTAATGGACGAACATTGACCGGTGTTATGAC
>JAOADV010000019.1 GCA_026417135.1 Ignavibacteria bacterium | reverse complement strand
GCAGAAAGATGTTATTCTTGATTGATTGAGAAGTAAATAAGGTTTTCTTTTTATAGATATGTCATTCTTAACTTTTGGGATTTCAGCTGGAAGATTTAGCAATGAAAATGGCTAATCGTAAAACACATTTCACAAGATATACAAAATCGGTGGGGATTGGGCATTGATTGATTAATAAGAGTTGAAAGAAAGACATTGTGAAATGCAAGGGAATGATTAATAAACTGCTATGGTCTGAGCTCAGATGATTTTATGTATTACAACCAAGAATACGCTTGGAGATGAAGATGAAAAGAGCAATTTCAACAAAAGATAAACGGAAGCAAATAACTAAGGGAATTTATAAGCAATTACCTTAAAATAAATCTGGTTTGCACGGGGTTGGTTATGAAAAATTATTTAATTTTTAGTTGAGTTATTTCTTTCTTTTAAGTAAAATTTTTTACCATTTTTATCTTTTGCGGTTTTGATTTAGTGCTTATTAGAATATCATTCCTTTCTTGTTTCAACTTAATTATTTTTCAATAAGTTATATTTATCTCGAATAAGGTATTTGTTTTTTGCTTAATTTTGTATATTTTATTCTTTTTTTTGATTAAAATGTTGGATATTAAGTTTATTCGCGAAAATGTTGATTTAGTTCGGAGAAATATCGAATTAAAAGGGGAAAAAGCAAATCTCGATGCATTGCTCGATTTGGATGGGAAAAGGCGTAGTATAATTCAAGATGTCGAAAATTTGAAACATAAAAGGAATGTAGTTTCAAACGAAATAGCGAAGTTGAAAAAGCAAAGGCAAGATGCTACGAACCTAATTGAAGAGATGCGACAAGTTTCGGACTTAATTAAGGCACGGGACGAAGAACTTCGGAGCATTGAAGAAGAAATTGAACAAATTCTCTTAACACTCCCGAATATGTTGCACGAAAGTGTGCCAGTCGGCGAAGATTCGTCGAAGAACCTTGTTATCAGAACTTGGGGTGAACCCAAAAGGACAAGGACACCTTCGCATATAGAAATTGCAAAGGAACTAAAGATTTTGGATTTTGAAAGAGGTGCAAAAGTAACTGGTTCTGGCTTTGCATTTTATGTTGGGAAAGGTGCAGCTCTCGAACGGGCTTTGATCACTTTTATGCTCGAAAAGCATATAAACGAACATAATTATTTGGAGCTGTTCCCGCCTTTCCTTGTTAACGAATCTTCGATGATTGGAACAGCCCAAATCCCAAAACTTACCGATGATATGTATCACATTGAACGCGATGGGTTGTACCTAATTCCTACATCGGAAGTCCCATTAACAAATTACTTCTCCGACGAAACTTTGGACATCGAGAATTTGCCAGTAAAATTTTGCGCCTACTCACCTTGCTTTCGACGCGAGGCTGGAAGCTACGGTAAAGAGACCCGCGGTTTTTTGCGTGTACATCAATTCAACAAAGTTGAATTGGTGAAGTTGACAACGCCAGAAACATCCTTCGATGAATTGGAGTCGCTTACTCGTGATGCTGAATCAATATTACAAGCTTTGGAAATACCATACCGTGTTGTATTGCTTTGCAGTGGCGATACAAGCTTTGCAAGTGCAAAAACATACGACCTTGAAGTATGGTCCCCAGCGGAAGAAAAATGGTTGGAGGTTTCGAGTTGTAGCAATTTCCTCGATTTCCAAGCAAGGCGAAGCAACATAAGATTTAAACGAACCCCTAACAGCAAGCCTGAGTTTGTTCATACTCTTAATGGTAGTGGGGTTGCAACATCTCGGCTTATTGTTGCTTTGCTCGAAAACAACTATAATCCCGAAGACTCAAGCGTAACGATTCCAGAAGTTTTACGTCAATACACAAAGTTTAATAAGATAACTAAACAATGAAGGACTATAGGCGATTTCTTCAACCCGATGTTGTTGCTCAATTGAACAACATCGAACTTATTGCTCGGTTGGTAGTCGAAGGATTTATTACTGGCTTACATCGTTCTCCATACCACGGATTTAGTGTCGAATTTGCTGAGCATAGGCCTTATAATCCTGGCGACGAAATCAAGCATTTGGATTGGAAAGTTTATGCACGAACGGATAAATTTTTTGTTAAACGATTTCAAGAAGAAACGAACCTTCGTTCTATTATTGCCATAGATAAAAGTGCATCGATGAACTACACATCGGGTAAGAATTTAACCAAGTTTGAATATTCAGCTTATTTAGCTGCGTCGTTAGCATATCTTCTTATGAAACAAAGAGATGCTGTTGGTCTTGCACTCTACGACGAAAGTCTCAAAGTTTATATGCCGCCACGTTCAAAGAGCTCGTACATCGCTGAAATACTTAAGACAATCGACCAAACCCAACCTTCCGAAAAAACTGGAACAGCTTCGGCTTTAAACGAGTTGGCAGAAAAATTGAACAGACGAGGGCTAATTATTATTTTCAGCGATTTTTTCGACGAACCCGACTCAGTTTTAAATGCTCTTAAACATTTCCGCCACAAAAAAAACGAAGTTGTTGCTTTTCAAATTCTCGACCCCCAAGAAGTAGAGTTTAAGTTTAGCGGTTCAGTTATTTTCAAAGATATGGAAACCACCGAAACTATTCAAACGCAACCATATCAACTTCGTAGAGCTTATCGCCAAACTTTGGATAATTTCACATTTAAAATAAAAAAGGAATGCTTCGAAAGTAATATTGATTTTAACATCGTTCGGACCGACGAACCTTACGATAAAGCTCTGAGGAAATATTTAACTAAGCGATTGACAATGTAAAGTCGAATTATCGATGTAAAACTAATTATGAATTCAAGAAATGAAAAAATTCATAGAAATACGAAAAGCATCGACACACAATCTAAAAGCAATAGACTTAAATATACCGCATAATAAATTAATTGTTTTCACTGGGGTAAGCGGTTCGGGGAAATCTTCGCTTGCTTTCGATACAATTTATGCCGAAGGTCAAAGGAGCTTTGTCGAAAGCCTTTCTGCTTATACTCGACAATTTTTAGAACAAATGCCGCGACCAGATGTCGAAAGTATCAGCGGAATCCCACCAGCAGTTGCTATTCAGCAAAGAACCCAATCGAAAAATCCTAGGTCGACGGTTGGTACTTTGACAGAAATTTACGATTACCTAAGACTCGTATTTGGCCGTATTGGAATAACAATCTGCAAAAGTTGCAAACAAATTGTCCGACGCGACAATCCTCATTCGGTTTACGATTACCTTTCTAAAAATGTCGAACAAAATGAGCGATTAATCGTTGCTTTTCCAACAATTGAAAACACAAAACGAATCGATACTTTTTTAAAAAATGTTATAGAGAAAGGTTTTTCGAGAGCTTATAATACGAAAACAAATGAATACATCGAAATAGAATCATTAAAGTCAATACAAATTCAAAAAATAAAAGACTTTGTAATTGTTGTCGACCGTGTAGTTTTTGGGAGCGGCGAAGAAACAAAGTCGCGAATTATCGATTCACTTGAAATTGCATTTTTAATGGGCGAAGGTAGATTGCAAATTATTTTTCCCGACAAAGAAAAAGTCAAACGTTTTAGTAATAACTACGAATGTGCGGACTGTGAAATAATTTATAAAGAGCCAGAACCTCGCCTTTTTTCTTTTAACAATCCTTACGGTGCTTGCCCAGTCTGTCAAGGATTTGGTCGAACAGTAGACATTGATGAAAATTTAGTTATTCCCGATAAAAGCAAAAGTCTTCGTCAAGGTGCGCTGCATCCTTTTCGTACTAATTCGTTTGCGAACATACAAAACGAGATACTGGAATCGGCAGTAAAATCTGGAATTTCTATCGACAAGCCTTTAAGCGAATTCACAGAAGAAGAATGGAACTTCCTTTGGAATGGAAATGATAATTTCTGGGGTTTGAACGAATATTTTCGATATTTACAAGAAAAAAGTTACAAGGTCCAAAACCGAATTATGTTGGCTCGATATCGTGGTTTTACAAATTGCCGTGCTTGCGGAGGGTCGCGACTTAGAACCTCGGCACGTCAAGTATATGTCGCTGGGAAAAATATTCCAGAACTTGTTCGAATGCCGTTATCCGAGCTCCAGAAGTTCTTTGATGAAATAAAATTAAGCGATTACGAATGGAAAGTTGTCGGTCAAGTTGTTAAACACATTCAATGGCGACTCGAACTACTTATTGATATTGGCTTGGAATATCTCAGTCTCGACCGATTGGCACATACCCTTTCTGGTGGTGAAATGCAAAGAATACAACTTGCAAACGCACTTGGTTCATCACTCACAAGTACACTTTTTGTTCTCGACGAGCCAAGTATCGGATTGCATCCTCGCGATACCGACAGACTTCTCAAAATTCTTTTCAAATTGCGAGATGCTGGGAATACAATAATTGTTGTTGAACACGACCCAGATATAATAAAAAATTCGGACTACATTGTCGACTTAGGTCCCGGAGCTGGAGAAAACGGAGGCGAGATAGTATTCGAAGGAACTTTCGAAGAACTTCTTAAGAACAAAGTTTCGATTACAGCACAATACCTTTCGGGGAAAAAGAAAGTTCAATTTCTCCGAGAAAAAGAAACTGAACCGATGGGCTTTATTAAAATATATAATGCCAAGCAGCATAATTTGAAAATAAAATATCTCGAAATTCCTTTGGGAATGATGACGGTAATTACTGGGGTTTCTGGTTCGGGCAAAAGTACCCTTCTCTACGATGTAATTTACAAAGCATTACATAACATAACAATTCGAAACGAAGCGACAAGTCCAGCCTACGACCGTGTCGATGTCGACGGCTTTTTCTCGAAAGTGGAAATTGTTGACCAAAATCCAATTGGAAAAAGTAGTCGTTCGACATTAGCGACGTACTCGAAGGTCTTCGACTTGATACGAGAAGTTTATTCACAAACTCCACTTGCCCGACAACTCGGGTTAAAGCCCGGATATTTTTCGTTTAATGTTCCCGGAGGGCGATGCGAAACTTGCCAAGGAGAAGGATTTGTTACTATCGATATGCAATTTCTCCCCGACGTCCAACTGGAATGCGAAGTTTGTAAAGGAACTCGATTTAAAAAAGAAGCTCGAAACATACTTTATAAAAATAAATCAATCGTAGACATTTTAAATATGAGCGTGGACGAAGCTATTGAATTCTTCGAGGACGAACCCAAAATTGTCCAAAAACTTAAAGTTTATCAAGATATTGGGCTTGGTTACATTCGGCTTGGGCAACCTTCGACTATGCTTTCGGGTGGTGAATCTCAAAGGATCAAACTTGCATCTTATTTGGACCAACCCGACTCCGAAAATTTAGTTCTTCTTTTCGATGAACCTACAACAGGACTGCATCTCGACGACATTTCGAAACTACTCTTGTGCTTGGATAAGTTATCGAAACACGGTAACACGATTATTATTATAGAACATAATTTGCATCTTATTGCTTCCGCCGATTGGGTTATCGATTTAGGTCCCGAAGGTGGCGAAAACGGTGGAAAAGTTATCGCTACAACAACACCAGAAGAATTAGCTAAAAACAAAAACTCGCATACTGGAAAAGCACTTGCCGAATTTTACAAGACATTCGGAGCAAAAAAAATTCCTGCAAAATTAAAAGTTTGAAAGCAATTCAGCCCAAATTTAGATTAAATATAAAGAACTCAGTATAAATCATATTCAAAACCAAAAGTTGATTCCAAATAAGCCCAGCAATTATCTCAGCCCGCAAATAAGTAAATATAGTTTAATAAACTATTTTATTAACACTTTTCGAGATACCAAATATCATATTGACAATTAAATAGACCAGATAACCTATTCCCCCATCTGGTAGCACAGGCTCCCCAACCTGTTCAAATTGAAAAAGCAACGGCATCCTTGCTTCTGATAATTTTTTTAAATTGGAGATGATACTGCTATAAATTTGTCTAAAGAATTGGTTAAACTAAGGGAGATTACTTTGACTTCTAATTATTCTCTAAATCTCGATTATTTAAATTTTCCATTGACTAAACTTTTCCGGGCAAGAAGATTACCGAAATAGCAATTAAAACTCAAAGTAAATTCCTATGCTGGGGAGAACTCCGAAGGAACGAAGGTATTCTGGGCGTTTCTCACGATAATTCCAACGCACTGCCGAAGAGTTCTTAGTCGAAAAAACATTTTGAACATCTATGTATGTTACAATATTAAAGTTTTTAAGGAACCATCTTTTATCGATGCGAATATCGGTTTGGTGGAAAGTTGGCAGGCGTTCACCTTCATTATATCGGGAGTAATCGAGTTGACCATTATCGAGAAACGGTGTGGTTGGCAATCCTATAGCTGCTCTGTATTTGAAACTGACTTCCCATTCGGGATTAAATCTGTAGCCAGCCGAGAGATTAAAAATCAGAGGGGAATCGTAAGTACTTTTTCTTTCGACGCCATCGAGCGACTTAAATTTCGATTCCGATATTGTCAAACTTAATAAGCCATAGAGTGGGAACTCGGGATTATATCTTTTTTGAATGAGAAGTTCAAATCCTCGCGAAAATCCACGACCCGACGAAACCAGAGGTTCAATCCCAAAGGGAATGTCGGAAGTAATATCTTCGAAGCCGTTCGGAGCTAAAACAGCCTGTGGTCTATAAACACGAGCAGGATAGTTTGAATATTTTTTATAATAAACTTCTACTTGAACTTTTAAGTCCTCGAAAGGAGTGTGTTCGTAGCCAAGGACTATTTGGTCGGATTTGATTGGTTGTAGTTTTTGGTTGGGGGCACCAACAAGCCATATATAGGAAGGAGATTGGTAGTAGCGTCCCAAACTAAAAATAATCGTGGAGACTGGATTAATGAAATAGGAAACTGCTAATCTGGGGGAAAGTAAGAATTTAGATTGTGTAAAATTATAATAATCCCCGCGTAGACCAAAAGAGACCCGATGTCTGCCAATTGAAGTTGCCAAATTTGCATAAGTTCCATTTTTAAAGGTAACAAAATTTGTATCGATATTAAGTTCGACTGGTACTCCAAAATTGTCTCTACGGAATAGACCATTTACAAAGATGTCGTATTCCAAAAGGCTTGCTACTTTTAGTTGGTTTCCTGCACTTAAAGTAAAAATGTCGGATAATTTATATTCTAAATCAAATTTTAAAGAAGTTTCTCCTTCTTTCGAATCGTTCTTTAGAATTTCAGCAAGATTCGAATCGGATTGGACAGTATAGAAATCTGTATAAGTTCTGCCAAGCACAACATCGAAAAATCCATTTCGAAGTATATGGCGCCAAGTCAGTCCAGTAAAATATTGTTTTTGCTCTGGAACTGCGACACGGCTGTTTTTATATCTATTATCTTCGGTATCGTTATTCAACGCAACATTATCGATAGCCCCAATAAACAAGAAGTTTAAAGTATTTTTCTCGTCGATTTCATAGGCTACTTTCGTCTGAAGGTCCCAATATTCTGGAATAAAAGCAAATCTGGCTGCTTTAAAGACTAAATCTAAATAGCTACGCCTTATCGATAGAAAGAAACTACCTTTTGAATTAAAAGGTCCTTCGAGATTCAACCCAAATCCAGTTGCAGAAATTGTTGCCTTTCCACCAAATTTTGCTGAATTTCCATTCGTCAAGCTAATCTGAGTAATTGATGCAGTCTTATCCCCGAATTTTGCTCCAAAACCTCCAGCACTAAATTGTACATTTTTCACAAAATCTATGTTTATAATAGCTAAAGGACCACCCGTTGCTCCTTGACTTCCAAAATGATTTATATTTGGAATTTCAATGTTATCTACAAGGAAAAGATTTTCGAAAGGGGCGCCACCACGGACGATTAGGTCATTTCGACCAGCTGAAGTTACAGCTACTCCGGGAAGTAATGCGGTCGCACGAACTACATCCTCTTGGACTCCAGGGGCTCTTCGGATATCTTCTGCTCCAAATGTTTGTGTGCTTGTTGTAGTCTCAACAAATCGTTCAAAGTATTTACCTCGAACCTCAACTTCGGTAACTTTTATTACCTTTTCGACTAATTCGATGTCTAACTGAACAGGTTTTACATTTGTAACGTAAATGTTTGCTTTTACAAAAGTTTCGTAGCCAACCGAAGAGAAGCGAACAGAATAAATCCCCGGGCTAAGGTTTCGTATTGTAAAAGAACCATCGCTACGAGAAATAGCTCCTATATTTGTGCCTTCGACTAGGACGGTAGCTCCGGCTATTGGTTTTTTTGTGGTTGCATCGAGAACTTTCCCTACTATCGATGGAGTTTCTGTTTCCCCAAAAATCACCAAAGGAAAAATTATATGTATAAGAAAAACTAATATATAGCTCATATCTCATCATTTTTAATTAAATCAAAATGACGATTAGGAAAATATCCTATTTTGATAAGCCTAAACTATAGTTTAGAGGGGCTAAACTATTTTTCTATAAATTCTTGTCCATTATAATCAATATAGAACCAATCGTCGCCTCTTTTTACCCAAGCAAGTCCATTTGAAAAGCTCCAGGCATTGTCATATTTTAAAGGGATTAGAAATTCTCCATTTTTACCGATAAATCCCCACTTCTCATTTAATTTCACAACAGCTAAATTTTCGGAAAAATTCTCAACATAATCATACTTTGGTTCGATAACAAATTGCCCAGATACATCGATAAATCCCCATTTTCCATTTTTACGAACAGCTGCGAAGCCTTCGGAAAAATTCCTAACATCTTCGAACTCGATTGGAATGACAATTTTCCCAGCATTGTCGATAAATCCAAACTTTTCGCCTTGTCGAATATAGGCGCGGTTACCATTGAAGTAAGAGGCTTCATCAAATTGGGGCTCTATAACCATTTTTCCAGTTTTATCAATAAAACCAAACTTTCCATCAAATTCAACCGCACACAACCCTTCGGAAAAACCAAGAGCATAATCATAAATAAAGTCAATAACTACATTACCATTTGTATCGATGAAGCCATACTTTAAGTCCTTACTGACCCTTGATAAGCCTTCTTCGAAAGTGTAATATGTGATTAGTGTTTCTGAATCATAAATGGGTTCAACAACAAACTTTCCTTTTTTATTAATAAACCCCCATTTTTCTTTTTGCAAAACAGATGCGAACCCATTTGTAAAATTCCAGGCAAAATCAAATTCAAATGGAATAACCACATTTCCAAGAGTGTCTATAAAGCCCCATTTATCCCCTTTTTTTACTGCAGATAGGCCCTCCGAAAAACCGAATTGGTAAAGTGGTTCAACATCGTATATTAATGGTACAACTTCTTCGCCCTTCTTATTTATGAATCCAAGTTTATCGTAATGAACGACTAATGCCAGTCCAGTGGTTTCGTCGAAAGGGTAGGTTCTGAAATATTTGCAAGAGATGACAATATTTTTGTCTTTATCGGCGAAGCCCCACATACCTTCTTTTACAAACGGATAGATTTCTTTCGATACTTTGGCTTTTTCGCACACAGAGAAAGAGAACAGGATGGTTAATATCAATGCGACAATGACAATTGAACTGCGAGAAATTTCTTTAAAGCAATAATGATTTGGGGAAGGAAAAGGTTTCATAAAAACAAAAATTATATTTTGAATTTGTAAATTTACTAAAAAATTTACTTTCGACAAATTTTAATTATCAATAATATAATGTGTTGATGATTTCGATTCCTAAAATTTCAGCCGAAGCTGTTCGTAAAAGTTTGCAATTTTAACTAACAATACGTTTTAAACGCAGAAATTCTGAAGAAATATTAATTTTTTGAAATAGCAGAGCGATTTTTAGTTACGAACCTTTTCGAAGTTAAAGCCTAAAATTAAAATTTGTATAACTTATGTAACCAACAACCACCTAAGACATCGATAAAACGTAATTTTCTTTTTGATAATTGAACTTAACGTTTAATCGGAAATGGTGGTATTTTTGGTACTTTCGGTTTTGTATCAGTTTTAAGTTCTTCTAAAATTATTTCTATTGCTTTATCGAGTTGCTGGTCGATACCTTCGTATTCGAGAGCTGGGTCGTTATCGATTTCAATGTCGGGCGTTAAGCCTTCGCCTTCGAGTATTCGTATCCCTTCGGCTGCAAAATTGGAAAATTCGGGCTTCATAAGGTAGCCTCCATCGAGAAATGGCAATGAGCCTCGAATTCCAATTACACCACCCCAAGTTCTTTTTCCAACAACTTTACCTAAGCCTAGTTTTTTGAATTGATAAGGAAACAAATCGCCATCGGATGCTGATAATTCATTAACTAAGCAAACCATTGGTCCAGTCATAACTGCATCGGGATTGGTTAATACCGCTTCTTGGTTGCGTGCGTTTCGAGCGATAAGTAAGATACGCCTAAGTCTTTCGATAATCATTGGGGAAACATTCCCACCACCGTTGTATCTATCGTCGATAACCAGACCTTCTTTCCTTACTTGCGGATAGAAGTATTTGACAAATTCATTAAGTCCATTATCAATTCCCATATCGGGTATATGAATATATCCTATTTTCCCATTTGTCTTTTTTTCGACATAGTTGCGATTGTATTCTACCCAATCGAGATAACGCAATCCAGCTTCACTTTCAATTGTTTTGACTTTATATTCCTTTGCTCCTTCCAGGCTGGGGAAAGAATTTACTTTTATCGTTACATACTTGTTACTCTTATTTAGCAAAGCTCGATATGGGGTAATTTCTTTGGAAAGTCGAACTCCATCGATTTCAATCAAGTAGTCGCCTTCCTTAATATTCAAGCCGGGTTCGAGCAAAGGCGAACGAGTTTTTTCTTCCCAGTTCCGCCCTTTGAAGATTTTCTTGATTTTGTAAAATCCAGTTTTCGCATCAAACTCATATTCAGCCCCAAGCAACCCTATTGCGACTGGCTCTACCTTTGGCATATCACCCCCACCGACGTAAGCGTGGCCAGCATTCAACTCGCCAATCATTTCTCCAATTATATATGTCAAATCGAATCGATGACGACAAAAAGGCAGAAGCTCTTCGTATTTAGCTTTCATTGCTTTCCAATCCACTCCGTGTAGATTTGGGTCGTAGAAGAAGTCCCGCATCTGCCTCCAACTTTCCTCGAATATTTGTTTCCATTCCTCAGTAGGATTGACATAAACAGTCATTTCTTTCAAATCGAGTTTGCCTTTTTCGGTCGAAACTTTTTCTTTCAAATCGGTAATGTAATAATCATTGTCTTTCTTAAAAATTATTTTCTTTCCATCGAAAGAGATTTCAAATTGGTGGAAGTCGCCTACCTCGCTTTCTTTCTTAGTTTCGATATCGAACACGTAAAGTTTAGGCGATTGGCTGGTTGAAGAACGAACATAATATAACTTGTTCCCGACGGAGCGCAATTCTCTATATTCGCCATTAGGCACAGGAAAGTCGAAAATTCTGTCGATAATACCATCAAAGTCGATTGCGACATTAACTTTACCTTTTTCGACGACATCAGTAGTTTGTGATTTACTTTTTACTATTTTATCTTTTGATTCTTCAACTGGCTTTTCTTCTTTTTTGCTCTTTTCATCTTCATCTAAGGCGAATGGGGACATTGTGGCTTTTTGAAGAGTGATTCCATATATCTTGCTTACATCGCGATATTGGAAATTCCATTCGAAAGCTCCAACTGTTGCTTTAAAGGTTCGGTCGGAAGCAAAAAACAAGTACTTACCATCGGACGAAAATTCAGGGGCATAAGAAGAGAAAAATTCGCTTGTAACTTGTCGGATTTCTTTAGTTTCGAGGGAATAAATATAAATTACAGAGAAACGAGTTTCGAGATAATCGACAAAAGCAATCCATCGGCTATCGGGCGACCAAGCGAAATCCGTAATTTCCCAAACTTTCGACTTTCGAATTGGAGTTATCTTGCGAGTTTCGATATCAATTACATAAAGTTCCATTAATTTATCGGTGCAAAGCAATTTTTTGCTATCGGGGGACCATTTCAAAAAGTATCGATATGTTTTAGCATTATTAGTAAGTTGAATTTCACCAGTTCCATCTGGTTTCGAAATATAAACTTCGGTTTCACCAGATTTATCGCTTATATAAGCAATCCACTTACCGTCGGGGCTCCAAACTGGTGCACGGTCGTGTATTGCTGGAGTATTTGTTATATTCTTAATCAAGCCCTTTTCTGCTGGAACGGTGAATACTTCGCCTCGGGAAGAGAACAAACCCTTTGCTCCATCGGGAGAAATATCGAAAGATTGTATCTGCTCCTTAACATTTTTAAAACGAGGGCGAATCGACGGAAAATCCTCGGAAATCTCAATCCTTACTTTTTCATACTTATCAGTTTGGGGGTCTAAAAGATATATATATCCACCATTTTCGAAAGCAATAAAATCTCCACCAATGGAGGGAAATTTTACATCATATTTATCGAAATTGGTAATCTTTTTAGTTTGTTTGGTTCTTAAATCATAGCAAAAAAGATTCATAGTATGGTCTCGGTCGGAAAGAAAATAAATCTTATCTTTATACCACATCGGAATAATGTCTTGGGCTGGATTATTTGTGATATTTTCAATTTTCTTGGTTTCGAAGTCATAAATCCAAATATCGTCGGCTTGTCCACCACGATATCTTTTCCAAGTGCGAAATTCACGAAAAACTCGGTTGTATGCTAATTTTTTCCCATCGGGGGAAAGAGAAGCAAACCCAGCACGTGGAAGAGGTAATTCTTCGGGCAACCCGCCTTCGACTGATACATAAAAGAGTTTTCCACTCCAAGAGTGCCACCAATTTGAACGAGACCGATAGAGAATTTTTTTTCCATCATTGCTCCAGCCCATAATGATTTTATCGGGTCCCATCCTTTCGGGGACATTCTGTAAGTCCATTGAGTAAGTTAAGCGTTTGGGTTCACCTCCAGTTGCAGGCATTAAATAAACATCACGGTTACCATCATATTCAGCAGAAAAGGCAATCCATTTACCATCTGGTGAAAATCGAGGGAACAATTCAATACCTTCGGAAGTAGTCAGACGCCGAGCGACTCCACCTTCCTTTCGGACAATATAAATATCGCCCGCATATACAAATGTAATGTAATCTTTCGAAGGATTTGGGAAACGTAATAATCTTGCTTCTTCGGCAAGTATATTATCCGAAATTGAAACAAACATAAAAATTATGGCAAGAACATACCAAAACATATTATCCCCAAGTTTTAAAACATAATCGTTACTTTATGAAGTAGTTGTTTTATCCTTTCCATTTCGGTATCGGGGAAATTGTTACCCCGAAGTTGTAGTTGGCGTAGCTTAATTAAACGATTAATTTCGGCGGGTAAAGAGGTCAATCGATTGTTGTTCGCTGTAAGCATTTGTAGTTCGCCGAGGTTTAAAATTTCGTTTGGCAATTGTTCAATTGAATTATTGCTAATGTTTAACCTTACAAGTTTTCGCAAATTCCCTATTTCCTTTGGTAACGATTTAAGATTGTTTGATGAAATATCGAGCTCCTTCAAGTTCTCCAATCGAAAAAGTTCCTTTGGGAGCTCATCTAAACCACAACCAATAAGTTTTAATGTCTCTAAATTTATCAAGTTACTAATTCCTTCGAGATTAATATTTTTCGAAAAACCAAGGTTTAAAATTCGAAGTGTTTGAATGTTAAAGATTTCGACGGGGAATCTTTCAGCACTATTTCCAAGCAATGTGAGAGTTGCCAAAGAACGAAATCCGTTGTTCGTAACGGGAAATGAACTAATGGAATTCTTGCTAATGTCAAGTGTTACAAGAGCTCGTAAAGTCGAAATTTGAGGTGCAATGTAAACTATTCGGTTATTATCGATTTTCAAAAAGTTAAGGAATTCCAAAGCCGCTATTTCCTTCCCCAATGTGTCGATTTGATTTCCCGAAAGTATTAGGCGACGGACTTCCCGCAAATTCTCGAGCCCTTTGCCCAATTTCTGTATTTGGTTTCCAGATAAATCAAGGGTGTGAATCTTATTTTGTTGAATTTCGGGTATTTGAGTTAAGTTATTAAAACTTAAATCCAAAGTGGTAAGCTCTGGGGCTATTATGTTTTTAAAAACAGAAATTTTGTTCCTCGAAAGTTTTAAAACTTTCAAGGAAGGCAAAGTAATTATGCTTGTAGGTAGTGTTGAAATTTTATTGTCGGTCAATTCTATAATTTCGAGCGTTGGTATTTCTTTCAATATTTCTGGAAAAGTTGTAAAATTGTTTTTATTCAATTTCAAGGAATTTAGCTTCTTCAACTTTGTGATTTCTTTTGGCAACGAACTTATTTGATTATTTGATAAGTCCAAGACTTCAAGATTTTGAAATTCTGCAATTGTTGGGGGAATTTCTTGAATCTCTTTATTAACAAGAACGAGCTGCTTTATTTCTTTTGCTTCGGCAAGTGCTTCTTCGAACGAATTAAATCTTTTTTGTTGTAGTGGACGGAACTTTTGTATCCGAGAAGTATCTTCGTTGTTAGGATTAACTTCTTGCGAGAAAGTTGCAATACTTAAAAGATAGTAAGTAGCAAGAACTAAAATGAGAATCTTTTTCATTGCATCCATAAATTTAAGAAATAGTAACGTTTTTTTGTTTTAATTATTTGCTCGGTTTAGTTTCGATTGCCAATCGCTTTTCGAAATGACGAGCCAACCTAATAAATGGCAAGCCAAGAAGTAAATACAAGCCAGCAGTAATCAACCCAGTCCCAAGATAATCGTAATATGCAGAAGCAATTTGATTATATACTTTGGTCAATTCTATCATCGTAATAACCGAAACAAGGCTCGAATCCTTAATAAGTGAAATAAAATCGTTGGTCATAGGAGGAATTACGACTCGGAACGTTTGCGGAAGTATAATATGCCAAATTGCTTGAAAAGGTGTCATACCTAACGAGATTGCTGCTTCGAATTGCCCACGAGGAATACTTAAAAATCCCGACCGATAAACCTCTGCTTCGTAGGCAGCATAGTTGAAACCTAATCCAAGTATAGCAGCAAGGAAGGGAGAAAGTTTTACTCCTATTGCTGGAAGAGCATAAAAGATTAAATAAAGTTGGATGAGCAGTGGGGTCCCGCGAATAATTTCGATGTATAAAACAGAAAGAAAGCCTAAAACTTTGCCCCCATAAAGTCTCATCAGAGCCAGAATCAAGCCAGCCAAAATTGCTAATAACATCGAAAGTAGGGAAAGTCCTAATGTGATTAGCGCAGCTTTTAGAAAAACAGGCATAAATTTGAAGTAAAGTTCGATTCGCTCGGCAAAGTGTTCCCTTTTGCTAACAGATTGAATAAAGTATCGGTATTTTTCGGGTGAACTTTTCGATACAGAAAAGTCATCGAGGTAAACTTCCATTTTGTTATTCCAAAGATTCCATTCTTCGAGAATTTGCCGTAACTTTCCCGACCTTTTCAGCTCGTCCAAAGCTCTGTTTATCTTTTCCAAAAGTCTAATGTCCTCTTTGCGTAAAGCAATTCCATAAGATATTTCCCCAATTGGCTCTCCGACCATTGTAAATTCTGGATTCGTAGCTGTGTAATATAATGCTATTGGAGCGTCGACAAGTGCTGCTTCAATTCTACCATTTTTCATATCGACAAAGGCATTGACTTCGCCTTCGTATGTTACTACATTTATTTCTTCTTTCGCACGCAGAATCCGTTCAGCCAAGGAGTTTTTGAGCGCCCCTACCTTTCTTCCACTAAGGTCGGATAGAGATTGGATATAATCAACCCCGCGTAGGACAACTATTTGAAGGTATGTAATATAATAAGGATTGCTAAAATTTACTTCCTTCTTCCTATCCTCGGTAATTTCAAGTCCATTTATGGCAATATCATAGTCCCCTCGATAAAGTCCGGGAATTAGCCCATCCCATTGATTTTGGACAAAAACGGGCTTTGCACCAATAATTTCAGATAATGCTCTTACAATATCTACTTCGAAACCAATGATTTCAGTGGGAATTCGTGGGTCTTGGAATATATAAGGAGCATTTCCTTCGGCGTCGGCTGCCCAACGAAGTGTTTTTTCGTTTTGCCCAAAAGCAATTGGGCATACAATTAGATGAAGGCAGATAAAAAGAACAATTGTATTTTTCATAATTATTCCTTAAATAGTCGGACATAAGATTCGGTCCGTTTATCGGAGGGATTATAAAATATTTTTTCTGGGGTGTCCATTTCGATTATTTCACCTTGTTCCATATATATTACATAGTCCGAGGCAGTTTTAGCAAAATTCATTGCATGTGTTACCACTATCTGGGTCATACCTTCGCAGTCGAGGTCCTTCATAACATTCAAGACTTCGCCGACAAGTTCTGGGTCTAATGCCGAAGTAGGTTCGTCGTATAGCATTATATCTGGATTTAATGCCAAAGCCCTTGCAATTGCAACCCTTTGGGATTGACCACCAGAAAGTTGGTATGGATAACGGTTCTCGAAGCCTTTCAACCCAACTTTACATAATAATTCCAAAGCAGTAGCAATTGCTTTCTCTTTGGGTTCTTTTTTTACAATTATAGGTGCAATTGTTATGTTTTCCAACACAGTCCGATTTGGAAACAAGTTCAAGGTCTGGAAAAGCATACCTACTTTCAACCGTATGTGGTATGCTTTTACATTGTAACTTTCGTTGTTGTTCTTATTTCGGTGGTTACAATTTCGCCCTCGCTCGATTACTATCTCGCCAACTCGAAGATATCCTTCGTCGAAAGCGTCGAGACAATTTATACATCGGAGAAGCGAGGTCTTTCCACAGCCCGAACGGCCAATTATTGAAATCAATTCCCCTTGTTGAACCGACAAAGATATGTTTTTGAGTATCTTTGTGCTTCCGATACTTCTTGTTAGATTTTTTATTTCTAAGATAACATTCACTTTTTACAATCTTTACTAAATTGTTAAATTAATTTTTTTATAGGGGATAACAAAATGTAGGAGAATTAAAAAGCACGGAAATTTATCCAATCTTTTTAATTTTGTTATACTTGTAAGTTAATCTATGGAATTTTGGGATTCTAAAAATAGCTTAGCGAAACTCGAAGCCGAAAGTTTGGATTTTATCCGAACGAAAATAGATAAATTTCTCGATGGTTTTCGTGCAAGTAGTCAAAATTTATACAAAACCAGCGACAAAGATATATTTCTTAAAGAAGATAAAGCAAGTTTGCCAACGACAAATTTGAAAACACTCGATGAATTGCTCGAACGTGACAAAAAAAGGGAAGAAGATGGCTTTCCGAGAAGAATTCGTATTGGTAAATTAATGCGACCGGACGAAACTGGGAAACCTAAAATCGTCATAGTTCCCACAACAGTCGAACCGAAGTTTTACCACGACGACAGATTTAGCGAAGAAGAACCACAAACTGGCGGAACTGGCGACGAAGCCGAAGGCGAAATCATAGGCGAAGCACCTTTACAACCACAAGAAGGCGAAGGTTATGGGGCAGGGGCAAGCGGCGAAACTGGCCACGAAATTAGCCAAGAAGCATTCGACTTGGGAAAAGTTCTAACCGAAAAGTTTGAATTGCCAAATATCAAACCAAAGGGCAAAAAACCTTCTTTTTCGAAGTTTCAATACGATTTGACCGATATACATCGGGGTTTTGGGCAAATTTTGGATAAAAAAGCTACACTAAAATCTATTATTAAAACAAACCTTCTACTTGGCAGAATCGATAAAGATTTAACTACCGATACATCCGAGCTGCTTATCGTTCCGTCCGACCAAATTTACCGAATTGTCTCCAAGGAAAAAGATTACGAAGCAACGGCTGTTGTGTTTTTCGTTCGCGATTATTCCGGGTCGATGCAAGGGAAACCCACCGAAGCAATAACTCGCCTTCACCTTTTGATTTATAGCTGGTTAGTATATCAATACCAAAATAATGTTATAGCGCGATTTATCTTACACGATACAACAGCTCGCGAAGTTCCCGATTTCTTAACTTATTTCCGACTTCAAGTTGCTGGCGGGACACGTATTGCACCTTCTTTTCAAATGGTAAGCAAAATAATCGAAGAAGAGCGTTTGCATATAGAAAACAACATTTATATTTTTTACGGAGGCGACGGCGACGATTGGGACGAAAGGGGAGAAGAGACAATCGAAGCCATAAGAAAAATGATACCGTATGTAAACAGAATTGGAATTACGATAGCCCGGAGCGGGTGGGCTGGTTCTGGTAAGTCAACATTCGAAAAATACTTAGAAACATCTTCCTTGCCAACCAAGTATCCAGAATTAATAAAAGTCGACACATTCCAAGCAGAAAATTACGACGAAAACCGATTAATAGAAGGAATAAAAATATTGGTTAAAGAAAAATAAAGAAAATTTAACTTCGTCCTATTGTTGGACAATAATTGAGGGTTTACGATGAAAAAATATTATTTAGCCTTATGTTTCTTTACGCTTATTCCTTTCTTTTTGTTTGCCCAGCCACGTATCGAAATTGTCGGTGGCGATACCTACGATTGGGGAACCGTAAAACCGAACCAAGACCCATTAAGAGCCAAAGTTAAGATAAAGAACGTCGGAAACGAAGTCTTAAAGATTTTAGAAGTCAAGCCAGGATGTGGTTGTACGACAGCGCCACTCGACAAAACCGAATTGCAACCCGGCGAAGAAGCAACCCTCGATGTTACTCTTCGTATTGCTGGTTTTTCGAACGAGGTTACCAAAAGCGTTCGTATTGCTTCGAACGACCCAGACAATCCAAATAAATATCTTTTCTTGAAAACTAAAATTTATCATCCAATTCTTGTTCAACCAACTGCATATTTTACCTTTACACAGATGACCGTTGGGAAAGAATCGGTCGCCTCTGTTACTTTGAAAAACAACACAAACGAGAACATAACATTTTCCGATATTCAATTCGAGCCCGAAAACCTCAGCATTAATCTACCACGAACTTTGACTTTGAAAGCGGGCGAAACATTTCAAATTACCGCGAAGATTGTTCCAGACAAGAAAGGCTATTTCAATTGCTTTGTAAGGATGAAAACTTCGCATCCAGATATGAAAGAGCTTGTAATCCCCGGCTACGGGCAAGTTCAAGAATCTCCGCTTTTCAACAACTAAGATACCCCTGAATTTTATCACTGAGTTTGTTTCAATTTTAACAAGCTTAACCAAGGTTATTTAATAAAATTTTGCTAATACCATTTGTCATTATCATTTGTTTACACAAAAGTTTACATCCCCCAACACTACTCCCCCGAAGTACCAAAAGCATCCTTGCTTTTGGGACGACGGCAAGGATGCCGTTGCTACTTAAGGTGCACAGGCTGGGAAGACTGTGCTACCGATATTGCTTAACAAAATTTCTTTTGATATATTCTTCCAGAAATGGTGGATTTCATTGGAAATAAGGCTTGTGGTTGTTATTAAGATTTTTGGTCGAATTGTTTCGTTTCCATTTGAATTTTCGCAATAACAAAGTAATGAATTTGGGTAATTTTTTTAATTTTGTTTTTTTGGATTATGGAAGACATTAGAAAAGATATCGTAACTACTCTTTTAAGAAAAATCGTTATGATATCTCGTTTGCGTCTTCCAAAAACCCGCGCATTCAAAATCGTCCTATTTAAACATTATGTAACAGACGCCCCAATTTAACTTTTCTAAATTTTACCTCCTTTTTTTATCTTGTAAAATCTTATGGAGTGATTATGAAAAAAGATTTTTTAGAGGTTTCTGATTTTTCAACAGAGGAAATAAACGAAGTCTTCGATTTAACGGAAAAAATGAAGAAAAATCCTTTGGAGTATTCTTCTTCGCTTAGGTTTAAAACACTTGCTATGATTTTTGAAAAGCCTTCGCTACGAACAAGAACTACTTTCGATGTTGGAATTCAACAGTTAGGTGGCTTTTCTTTGTATCTTTCTCCAAATGAAATAAACCTTGGCAAAAGAGAATCGGTGTATGATGTAGCAAAGAATTTGGAGAGAATGGTCGATGCAATAATGGTAAGAACTTTTGGGCACGATATTGTTTTAGATATGGCTCGTTTTGCGCGTATACCTATAATAAATGGTTTGACAGATTATGAGCATCCTTGCCAAGCATTAGGCGATTTTTTTACAATTAGAGAAATAAAGGGGAATTTGAAAGGTTTGAAAATTACTTATGTCGGCGATGGCAACAATGTTTGTCATTCTTTACTCTCGGCTGCTGCGCTTCTTGGTGCTCATATGTGGGTTGCAACACCAAGAGGTTACGAGCCGAACTTGAAAGCATATCTAAAGGCTACTGAAATAGCTAAAGAGACTGGCTCTGTAATTGAGATTACTAACGACCCCAAAGAAGCAGTTCGCAATGCCGATGTTGTTTATACTGATGTTTGGGCTTCGATGGGACAAGAATCTGAGGCGGAAAAGCGAAAAAAGATATTTGCTCCGTACCAAGTAAATTCGAGTTTGTTTGGGCTTGCGAAGTCAGATGCAATTTTTATGCACTGCCTTCCAGCACATCGTGGGGAGGAAGTTACCGACGATGTCATTGATTCACCTAATTCCGTTGTTTTTCAAGAAGCAGAAAATAGGTTACATATTCAGAAGGCAATAATGTTTAAATTAATGAAAACGAGTTAAAATGAAAATCGAAGGTAAAACAGCTCTAGTTGCGGTTGGGGGAAATTCATTAATAAAGACTGGGGAGCGCGGTACAATCGACGAGCAATTTCGTAATGCTCTCGAAACTTCTCGGAACATTCTCAAAATGGTAAAAAAAGGGTGGAACGTAGTTATAACTCACGGAAATGGACCACAAGTCGGGGCAGCTTTAATTCGTTCGGAGCGAGCATCGAAGGAAGTGTATCCTCATTCGCTCGATGTTTGTGTTGCAACAACTCAAAGTGAAATTGGTTATCTACTTCAAAAAGCATTTTACGAAGAGATACATAAATCTGGTCTTAAAAATGCCGTAACTGTTGTTCCTACAATGGTTGTGGTAGACCCAAACGACCCAGCTTTTCAAAATCCAACCAAACCTATTGGACCTTTTTACGACAGGAAGACTGCAGAAGAAAGGCGAAAAAACTTGGGTTGGGAAATAGTCGAGGATGCAAATCGAGGCTGGCGGCGTGTTGTTCCTTCGCCCGAACCTTTAAATATCATTGAAATTGAAATAATAGAAAAACTTGTTTCCGAAGGCGTAATAACAATAGCTCTTGGAGGCGGTGGAATACCAATTTATTTCGAGCAAGATAGAATCGTCGGCTGCGAAGCGGTAATTGACAAGGACCGCTCTTCGGCTTTGCTTGCCGAAAAGCTTAAAGTAGATTTATTTCTCATCAGCACTGCCACAGATTATGTTTATTTGAATTATAAGATGAAGAATAGAATACCACTTAAACAGATTACCGCTTCCGAAGCAATTAAGTATCACGAAGAAGGGCATTTCCCCGAAGGGAGTATGGGTCCAAAAATCGAAGCTGTTATCCGCTATCTTCGGAATGGTGGGAAGTATGCTATTATTACTTCTTACGAATATATCGAAGAAGCTCTCGAAGGACGTGCTGGAACAATTATATTACCATAAATGAGGAGTGAAGATGAAAATTGACCATATAGTTCAGTCTCAGCAATTTACTGTGCCGATGATATGGAATTTGTTCGAAAGAACAAAGGAAATGGAAAAAATTGTCCGTCGGGGCGGTACCAAAGACTACGAAAGATTTATTATGGCTTCGCTTTTTTACGCACCGTCGACAAGGACACGCTTTTCGTTCGAGTCCGCTATGTATAGGCTTGGTGGTAAGGTAATTTCGACAGAGCAAGCTCGTATCTTTTCTTCGGAAATTCAAGGCGAACGCCTTGAAGATACAATTCGAATCATTGGAAATTATTGTGATTTAATTGTGCTTCGCCACCACGAAGAGGGCGGAGCAATTCGTGCGTCCTCGGTTTCTCGTGTTCCCATAATAAATGCTGGCGATGGCTCGGGCGGTCAACACCCAACCCAAGCACTTCTTGATTTGTATACTATTTACAACGAGCTTGGTACTCTCGAAGGTTTAAAAGTAGCATTAATTGGAGCTTTGGACAAAGGGAGAACTGCTCGTTCTCTTGCCTATTTGTTGAGTAAATTTGAAAGGACAAAGCTTTATTTTATCGCTCCACCCGAAGTTCAAATTAAAGAGGATATTCTTGAACATCTTGAAGAAAAAAACGTACACTACGAACTACTTGATTCTGCCGATAAAATTATATCCGAAGTTGACGTTGTTTATCAAACAAGAATTGATGCAGAAAGGCTTATAGATAAAAAAATTGATTTGGGCATTTACAACATTACCAAGGATTTTTTAAAGAAAATGAAGAAAAATTCGATAATTATGCATCCATTACCAAGGTCGGTCGAAATTAGTAGAGATGTTGATTCTGACCCTCGGGCTGCATATTTTCGCCAAGCTGAAAATGGGCTTTTTGTTCGAATGGCATTAATTACTATGGTTTTAGATTTTGAATAGGTGAATTATGAAGGCTCAAGATTATATTGAACTGGAAAACCTTTATGGGGCACACAACTACCACCCACTTGATGTTGTAATTAATCGTGCCGAAGGATGCTGGGTTTACGATGTCGAAGGGAAAAGATACTTGGATTGTCTTTCGGCTTATTCAGCCGTAAATCAAGGGCATTGTCACCCACGAATTTTAAAAGCATTTGTTGAGCAAGCAACTAAGGTTACACTTACAAGCCGAGCTTTTAGGAACGACCAATTGCCTTTGCTTTATAAGTTACTTCACGACCTCACTGGTTACGATATGGCTTTGCCAATGAATTCTGGGGCAGAAGCAGTCGAAACAGCTATTAAAGCTGCTCGAAAATGGGGTTATTTGATTAAAAAGATTCCCGAAGGTAAAGCGGAAATTATTGCTTGCGAAAATAATTTTCACGGCAGAACTACAACAATAATTAGTTTTTCGACCGAAAAGCAGTATCGCGAAGGCTTTGCTCCATATACTCCCGGTTTTCAAATTGTTAAATATGGCGATATCGACGACCTTCGGTCGAAAGTTAACGAAAATACGGCTGCTTTTCTCGTTGAACCTATCCAAGGGGAAGCGGGAATTATAATACCTCCGGAAGGTTACCTTAGCGAAGCTGAAAAAATATGCAAAGAGAACAATATTTTATTTGTTGTGGACGAAATCCAAAGCGGTTTAGGTCGGAGCGGAAAGTTATTTGCATATCAATACGAGAATGTTCGTCCCGATATGGTTATCATTGGAAAAGCACTATCTGGTGGTTTCTATCCAGTTTCTGCTGTACTTGGAACAAAAGAAGTTTTGGGAGTGTTCAAACCGGGCGACCACGGGTCAACTTTTGGTGGCAACCCACTTGCAGCTGCAGTAGCACAAGAAGCTTTGAAAGTCCTTGTAGAAGAAGGAATGATAGAAAATTCATATACTCTTGGCAAATACTTCCTCGAACAATTAAAAAAGATTCAAAATAGACACATTAAAGAAGTTCGAGGTAAAGGATTGTGGATTGGTATCGAACTCGACACAGCAGCAAGACCTTATTGCGAAAAGCTCAAAGACGAAGGATTACTTTGCAAAGAAACTCACGAACACGTTATTCGACTTGCACCACCACTTATAATTAAGAAAGAAGAAATAGATTGGGCACTCGAAAAAATTGAAAAGGTAATTAATTCTTTCGATTAAGATTCCTATGAACTATAGCTTAGAACAAAAAGTTGGGCAAATGATTCTTTGTGGCTTCCGCGGAACGTCGCGTGAAGAAGTAGGCGATTTAGCTGAAACGCTAAAAAAGGGAGTTTTGGGTGGAGTAATTTTTTTCGACAAAGATTCCGAAACGAACGAAAAAAGAAATATTCTGGGTCCAGAACAAGTTTCTGAGTTAATAGAATATTTGCAACAGATTACTCAGATTCCACTTTTCGTTGGAATTGACCAAGAAGGTGGGACGGTTGCACGGTTAAATTCTGCAAATGGGTTCGAAGATTTCCCCTCTGCAAAAGAAGTTGCTCGAAATGGTCTAAATTTTGCCAAATCTAATTATCGCCGGTTATCAAAACTTCTCGTAGCAGTTGGCTTTAATTTAAATTTTGCCCCAGTTGTCGACTTATGTTTGAACCCAAACAATAAAGTAGTTGTTCAAAAAGATAGGTGTTTTAGCGACGATTTTAAAGAAGTTTCGACTTATGCAACTGAATTTATCAATGCTTCGAAGGAATTTAATGTTCTTCCAGTTGTAAAGCATTTTCCTGGTCACGGTAGTTCGGAATCCGATTCTCACCTTTCGTGGGTTGATTTAACCACGACTTGGAAAGAAAGTGAACTTGAACCTTATAAAATTTTAGCTCGGCAGAAGAATTTACATTTTGGCGTTATGGCTGGGCATTTGTTTAATAAAAATTTCGACCCAAATTTCCCAGCTTCCCTTTCTTTTATATGGCTCGAAGAAGTATTAAGAAAAAGTATAGGTTTTTCTGGGCTCATCTTCACCGACGATTTACAGATGAAAGCAATTTCCGAACATTTCACCTTGGAGGAAAGTATCGAACTTTCCATAAATGCCGGAGCCAATGTTCTTCTCTTCGCAAATCAAGTTAATTTTGACCCCAAGTTGCCCGACAAGGTTTTGTCGATTATCTTGGAGCTTATTTCTAAAGGAAAAATTTCTCTTCAAAGAATAAATCATTCCTTCGAAAAGATTATGACCACCAAACAAAATTATATGGTTATGTTTAACAAAATGCAAGTCCAATGAATAACAGAACCCGTGTTTTAATTCTTGGTGCAGCTGGTCGCGATTTCCATAATTTCAATGTTTTTTTCCGAAACAAAAGCGAATATGAAGTTGTTGGATTTACTGCTGCACAAATACCGAATATAGAAGGTAGAATATATCCTCCTTCACTTTCAGGGAAGTTATATCCAAACGGAATTCCGATTTTCGATGAAGCCGAGTTGGAAGAGCTTATCGAAAAATATAGCATCGATGAATGTGTGCTTTCCTATAGCGACCTATCCTACGATTATGTGATGCATTTAGGTTCGAGAATTCTTAAAAACGGAGCAAAATTTTCAATGCTCGGTTCGAAACAAACGATGCTTAAGTCGACGAAACCAGTAATTTCCGTTACAGCTGTGCGAACTGGTTGCGGGAAGAGCCAAACCACGCGTGCGGTTGTCAAGATTCTTCGAGAAATGAACTATAATGTTGTATCGGTTCGCCATCCTATGCCATATGGCGATATCGAAAAGCAACGAATACAACGTTTCGCCTCAATCGATGATTTACACAAGCATAATTGCACTATCGAAGAAATGGAAGAATACGAACCTCATATTGCTATGGGGAGCATAATTTATTCTGGTGTCGATTACGAAGAAATTTTGCGTGAAGTAGAAAAGGAAGCCGACATTATTGTTTGGGATGGTGGAAATAACGATATTCCATTTTTTGAACCTAATCTTTCAATAGTCCTTGTGGACCCATTACGCCCCGGGCACGAGATTTCGTATTATCCGGGCGAAGTTAACTTGCGAATGGCAGATGTGGTAATTGTGAACAAAGTCGATTCTGCTTATCCCGAAGATATCGAGATAGTTCTTGAAAATGTTCGGGAATATAATCCGAAAGCTGATATAGTCCTTGCCGCTTCGGCGATTATGGTCGAAAATTTAGAAATAATAAAGGGCAAAAGAGTTTTGGCAATCGAAGATGGACCAACGCTCACGCATGGCGAAATGACAATTGGAGCAGCTGTTGTCGCTGCGCGCCGATTTGGTGCATCCGAACTTGTCGACCCGCGCCCATACCTTGTTGGAAGTCTTGTCGAAACTTTCGAAGAGTATCCCGATATTGGAAATGTTCTTCCGGCGATGGGATACGGAGAACAGCAAATGAAAGACCTCGAAGCAACGATAAACCGAACCGAATGCGACTGCGTCGTTATCGGGACCCCAATAAATCTTGCCCGATTCATCAAAATTAACAAGCCATACACACGAGTTTTTTATGAATTAGCAGAAGTTGGTAAACCCAACCTACGTGATATTCTTTCAAGCTTTATGTCGAAGATGTCAATGTGAAATTTACCCAAATTTTGTGAATTATGAGATAGTAGTTCTAATGCACAGTTCATAGAGTGATGCTGTTGTGTATAGGTTAGTATAAGTTAGAAGGTGTGATAACATTAATAATTCGAAAAACAATGTTATTCTTTTTATTTTAAGATTAAGTGTAATAACAAAGGAATATTAAAATTAGGTATAGGAGGTTCACTGAACTAAAAGTAATGTTTTTTTCACTTTAAAGGATACATTTGTATTTTTTTTCTATTTGTTCTCTATAAATTGAATATCGTTTTAAATTCTATTTTGTCATAACTGTTTTGTTAGGAGTTTCTCAATACAACGAGAGGCAGTATCTTTTGGTTGATTGTCAATGAATTGAAGTTCAAAATTTAGTTTGTAAGTTGAAGTGTCTGATTCACTAAATATAAATTAATATAGATTTGAAAAAGTTACCAGTGAATTTACTTTAACTTTTGAAAAAAAAACTTAAAAAAATACTTTAGCTTCTTTTTTGATAGGATTAATATTTTTTATGTTTACTATTTAAAAATGTAAATCTTACTTTATTGACCGCATTGGCCTTGAAAGAATGCATCTTACTGAACATTGGATATACAAGATTCAATATTAGTTTGGTTCCTTCCAAAGTTAAAATTTAACTTAATTAAGATTTCTAATTTGGAAATTCTGGTTATTCAGAAATTTTTCAATTTTTTATTAAAAGAAGTTTTTGAAGGGGCACAAAAAATAAGGTTTCATTTCACTTTTTTAATGCTACTTAATAATAACGAATAATGTTTCTATTTGGTCTTGGCAAATTGAACTTTCAAATTGGAGAAATAAATTTAACGGCTTTTAACAAGTTTTCATACGAGGGACCAATTAAATGATTTCAAATACTTTATTTATAGTAAATGAGATTTTCAAATATAAAAGAAAAACATCAATAGTAAAATCAAAATAAAACCTATTCTAAAAACCATTAATCGTTTTGCCCAAATTACCAAAGGATCGTCGTTGGGTAGCCCAAGTTTAATAAGGTTTTTGGCTTTTAGTCTAATTGGATTTATTGGTATCATTTCGATGAAGGTTCGTAGGAAAGCCTCAAAATAACTTGGTTTTAGAAACCTAAGGAAGAAGGTGCAAATTTTTGTCAAAACCCTTTCGGGGATAGAACCTTGCCTTTGTGTCTCAATCCAGGTCATTTGCAAAAAATTTTCGAAAGCATGCCTCTCTGGAATTAAAATAAATCGTATATAAAAATAGACTAAATATAAATACCAACCAACAAACCAAATTGCCAATAAGTAAGTTAACATATTATATATTTTTTTAATAACAAATTTATCAAAGAGTAATTTATTATCATTATGAAAGTTGATTGTTTGTGAACTTTTCCCGCATCAAAATGTTTGGAAATCCATTTCAATTAATTTATGCTAAGTAATTAGCCTTTTTTTAATTTCTAAAAACTTTATTTTACAAATATTTTGATTTTGTTCTAATTTAAATTGAGAAATGTATTAATGAAACTAAGAAATGTAATAAAACAAATGGAATTGACAGAATATTAAATAAGAAGCTTTTTGAATCTTTCAAGTGGGCCATTATCTGGTAGCTTTCGAAAATAGATTAAGAGTGTAAAGAGAATAGCGAAAATGGTAAAAAAGAAGTGAACATAAAAGTGAAAAGACCTTGAGTTATTAAAAGTACCCGAAAAATAGTCCACAACGCTATTAGTAAATATTTGGGCTCGATATAGTTCTCAGATATTTGTAGTAATAGATTAAGAAGTAAACATACCGGCAACCAAAAAATAAGATTATTAACAAAAAAAATTAATTAGACATAATTAAATTAAGTAAACCTTTTTTTAGTTTCTAAGGCGATGTCTATAAAAGTTTTAGAAACAAATGAATATTATTAACGAGTTTCAACCATAAAGACGTAGACGTCTGGCGGGTCGAAGTTCAATAATTCACTCGGCAAAGGAGATAAAGGTACTAACTTAAATCGATGGGCACCTATATAAAGAATATCATTTTCATCAAATTGTACAACTAAGTTATTCTCGTTTAATTCTAATTTGTTCACCCAGACATTATTGTGTAATATTTCTCTTTTGGTGTATTGTCTCTTTCCTTTTTTTTGGAAAAGGCTATTCTTCATACCATCGAACTCAAAATAATACTGGATAAGCTTGTTTTGGTTGTAAATTTCAACAATAACTAGTTCTTCGTTGGTAGTACGATGAAATGCTTCGGACCAAACACCAAATGTTGGGGGTTTGTTGTTATATATAAAGTAGTTGAAAAAACCAGGATTATCTTCGCAAGGTTTAACTTCAATAACTGCATGAATGTGAGAATTGTGAACAAAAATGTCGTTGACTAATTTGATATCTGATTGCTTTAAAGATCTGGTTATCGTGTTGAAACCCTCTTTTAAAAACCAACCTTTTAATTCTGGTTTTCTTAAAAAGGGATTCCAAAAAGAAACCAAAAAAGCTTTTTCGACAGGTTTTTTTGTTGAATAAGCAGTTAACATAGTTCCAGTTGGATTTGATAAACTCATATTTTCCTCCAATTTGTTGGAAATAGTGAAACATTTTAAAATTACAAATTTTAGAAAAAATAAACGTTTTTCAAATTATCAAAGTTTAATCTAACGCCGAACCCAAATCTAAAAAGCGGTAAAACTTTTTGGTTATTATTTAAGTCATAGCTTATTAAGCTAGCTAAGTTTATATAGTAAATGTCATTTATATAAATATCAATATCTCCTTTTCCACCTTTATAGTAAATTGTTCCATAACCACCCCAAAAATGAGAAATTCCGAAGCCAAACCAAGGTTTGACAAATTTAAGCCCAAGACTTCCAGAAAAGTATAAAGGAAATTTCTTATTACTAATTATTCCAAACCAATTGTTTGGGTTTAGACTGGAAAAGTCTAAGGAAAGGTAAAGCCAATCGGCATTCGTCAATAAAATGTTTAAGTTAGCACCCCATCCAACTCTTGTAGTAGTTAAAGTTTTAAAGCCAAGCTCTTTTAGATTTTCGAAATCCCCTTTTGAAATACTAAAAGGAAAATAAATATTAAGAAAAACTGGTGAAGTTTTCTTTTGGATAATATTTTCTCTATCAATGTAATATTTTGGATTATTCTCGGACCCCTGAATTATACCGTTAACATAATAATTATCAACTAGAATAGCATTTTTTTCACTTTTGTATTCATTTTTAAAGGTTTTACAGCTTTTAGAAAGTTCGAGCTTCGAAATGAAATTATCGTTAACATAGTCTTCTGGGTAAAAATCTCCTTCGCGTGGTTTTTCCAAAATGTAAGCTATTAAGCCTACTCGTTCAGAATTAAATGGGGTATAAACATAAACATTCGAAGCATTTTTTATGAATTGAAAGTTCCTTTCAATCTCATTTATTGAGTTGCTAAGATTTGTTTCACTTCGATTAATTGTGCCATTAAAATTGTCTGAATTCGATAACAGATTTGAAATTACTCCTGTTAGTGAATCGCATAACTTTTTCCAACAAAAAACTTCTCTTTTGGATTCTCTATAAAATTCAAGTAATTTGTTATAATCTCTTACTAAATCATTATATTTTAGAACTAAACTCTCACAAACTAGGGCGTATGAATTATATTTTAAAAGTTCACGTTTCCGGAGATTTTGACCAAAGGAAAAATGTATGGTTGTTAATGTAAAAATTAGCAGAAGTATAAAACTTTTTTCCATATTCCACCATTAGATTTAAACCACCATTTATACTATTGAATGTTTAACCTTCTTGAAAAGTTTCCATAAATATGAAAGTTTTGACTATTTAACGAATTAATAGATTTTAGCAAATTCTTGGCATATTCTAAATATAGGGCTTCATTTTCATTGCGGTACCAATAGTAGTAATTTATTGCTTTTAAAAGTTTTAGATATGGGTCGTTATATTTTGTTGTCAAGTTGGTTAGGACAGAATCAGAGCTGGAGAATTTTTTGTTTAAAGTTAATAATTTAGCTTTAAGCACTAACATTGGTTTGAAATTAGAAAACAAGATATCATTTGAAGTATCGTGAATGATATTAATAAATAATTCTGCCAGTTTACTTCTCTCTAATTGGAAAGGGTCTCTGGCATATTCCCTTGAATTAGAAACTGCTTCAATAATTTCAGTAAAATCCTCAGTCAATCTTATGTAATAGTCGAGAGCGAAAATTACTAGTAACAATTTCTTTTGTATTGGGTCATTTATTTGTTGAAGTTTTTCATTAAAGTTAATGAAATAGAAATTGTACATCTCTTCAAAAACTTTAAAATACAATGTATCTATTGCTTTGTAGTTATATGTTAATTGCTTAGTAATATTATCCGTTTGAGTGCTTTTGGAAAAGATTACAAAATAAATAATTGAAAGTATCAGAAGTGTAAAAGTTATAAAAAAGGCAATCTGGTAAAGCTTAAGTTTTCTTTTAATCATTCTTATTCTTAGAACTTCATATGGAAGGGGGGAATTTGATTGGTTACTTATGTAGGTTTTTTTCATAATAACCTCCGTTTATTACAAGTTTAAACGTATTTTTCCTAACACTTGAATTAAGTATGAGTTCTTGCTTTGAAGTTCTTCGACCTTTGTTTTTAATTTTTTATTTTCCTCCTGAATTAGATTATATAAGCAGAGAACTTGATTGTTCATTTTTTCGAATATTTTTTCTATTAGAATTTTTGTTTCATTAGAATTTGTATTATTTTCCTCAAATTCTGTTATATCAATTTGGGGTTTTGTAGTAATCGTTTCTGTTAAAAGTTCAATCTTTTTTTCTATTGAGATTATCTTGTCGGAAATATTTTTTAATATGTCGTAACTTTCGGTGGTCAATTCTATTGTAGGTGATGTATTGGAATTTGAATTATCTGTTTTCTCATTTTTTTCAAATTCTTTTTCTATTTGCATTAGTTTCTCGTTTTTCTCGGAAAGTTCCCGTTTTAAAATTATATTTTCCTCTTTTAAATTGTTTATATCTTCATTTAAATTTTCAATAATTGATTTATAAGAATTAATTTTTTCGTTCTTTTGATTTAACATAATTTGAGCAGATCTTTTAACTGTGTTAATTCTAGATTCAATTGTTAAAATTTTTTCATTTTCATATAGCTTTTCGTTGACGAACCACTCTAATATGTCGATTAAGATTTTTGAATCTAAGCAATAAGTTCTTTCTCTTGGATGTTTTTTTAACATTTCTGATGTTAGTTGTCTTAATGGAGGGCATGGTATTTCTGATAATTCTTCTGGTGATATTTCAGTATTTCCAACAAAAATTTCTTTTAAAAATGAGCCTAATTCCTTGTTTTTTAGATAGTGGTCAATTTTATTGAAGTAAATTTCTTTATCTCCGTAAACAGCTAGTTTTAAAAAATCGAAAAAGTCCAAATACATATTCCCGACCTTTTTGGAAATTTCAAGAAACTTATCATAGTCTAAATTTAAATAAGGGTGCTTGTGGTAAAACATTTCGTAAATCATTACACCCAAGGACCATAAGTCGAAATTTATGCCGTACTGTTTGCCTTCACTAAGCGAGAAAATCTCTTTTAAGGACTTATTATTAAGCATAGTTATTTCGTTTTCTCTTGTGTATTCTAAAGGGGCGTAAAATGCTGTACAAGGTAGAAATGAGCTTTGAAAATATGCATTGTCGATATATATTTCTGGTATAGAAACCCCGAAATCACTAATTACCGCTTTATTCAAATTTTCTCCATTGAAAAAAAGTAATATGTTTTCTGGTTTAATGTCTCTGTGTACTATTTGATAATTATGACAATCAATCAATCCGAAGAAAATGTTGAGAATAATTTTAATTAGCTCATATTTTATCTTTTGTTCCTGAAGTGGATTTGTTTTTTTTATTTTGGATATATCTTGTAAATACATTCTTAACGACTTATCAGCTTTTTCCATTATTAAGTATTCGAAATATTTATTTCCTTCGGCGTAATATAAGTATTTGTAATATTTAGCAAAATACTTTCTATTTGAACAGATGCTCTTGTAATTTTCATACTCCATACCTAATGAGTATTTAAAATTGATTCTTGCCTCGTTTCTTGAAGGAACTTTAATTACATAGTCTCTATCATTTGGGAGATTTAACTTCACCCCAAACAGCTCGTCGATATTCTCTCCATTGATTGAATAAATAGAACAAAAGCCTCCTTCGGTCAGTTTTTTCAAATTCGCTAAATTGGGTTTCCTAATTATTTTTATAGCTTTTTCCATATTTATTCAACTATTTTCACAATTATTATTGTCGTATCGTCAAATTTTATGTCTTTATAATTTGAGCAAATTAAAGAGATATCATAATTTTGCTTTTGTCTTTCGATAAGTTTATCAATAACTTTTTCGACAGGATTATTTCTTAATATTTCACATATTTCGTAGTCCCAGAGAAAATCAATAAGTCCATCTGTACAAAGTAGGAAAAGGTCGTTTATTTCAAGGTTTTTTAAATTTGAAATGTCTGCATTGCCAAATCCTTCGATGCCTAATGCATTACTGATTGTGTAAGAGGGATGAAACTTTTTTGATATATCAAATTTTCTTGGCTGAATGGTATGGTCCTTGGTAAGTTTTTTGAGTTTATCGTTTCTAAAAAGATATATTCTGCTGTCCCCAATGTGTATGGTCATATAATATTTCTTAAAAAAAAGCAGAGCACTCAAAGTTGTTCCGACGAAACGATTGGTTATATCAATTCCTTTGCTTTCTAGAATTTTTCTGTGTGCCTTGAAAATCATTTCTCTTAAAAATCCCTTAATTTCCTTCCTTGTTAAATTTTTTAAATTGTCTTCTTGTAAATGGTCTTCAAAAAATTTTACTGCAATCTTAGCTGCTTCCCCACCAAATTTATTTACTCCCATACCATCGCATACCATACAAAATAACTTGGGCTCTATGTCTGTGAACTTTTTCATCAAATATGCATCGTCGTTATTTTCTTTATTACCTTTATCCGTGTAAATTTTATACCAAAATTTAATATTATCATCCATATGTCAATTAAAATTTTGTAGATTTTCTTGTCCAACAACTAATTTAATAGTAAATGTAAACTTTTTCATTACTAATCTTATCCACTCATCTATGTATGAAAGCCTTTCTGGAACGGTTGAAAGTTCGAGAAATACTAAAACTTTTTTAGCTGTTGCACCCGCCGTAGATACTTTTTCGAAATCTGTTAGTCTAGTCTGTGCTGGAAGGAAATTCTTTTTGACTAATGCTTTTACTACAATTTCAGGTCTTTCTTCGACATAATCCATAGCTTTTTCACCAAGCTCTTTTGTTAAAAATTTAATGACACCATCAAGGTCAAAAATAGGGGCATTTAATGCTCCTAACCAAATTGAATTTAACACGTTGTATCTATATACCTGCCCTTCGCCCCCAGTAATTGTAATTTTAATTTCTTCACCAACTTCAAAAATTATTCTCGAAAAGCTTTTTGTTTGTAGAGGTCGGATTTCCCCAATAAATGCACTTTTAGAGTCAAAATAAAAATACCATTTTTTATTATTTCTTACTTTAATATTAACTGAATATCTATCTGGATTGTTGTGAATTTTACGAATTCCAATATTTTCAATGGAAATTATTTCTTGTACCTCTGGTGGCGCATCAATCTCTATTTTAACTTTTTCCTCTTTGGTTTCCTGCATTATTCTTTTATAAAGTTCTGGGAAAATTCGAAGACCCTCCGTTACATATCGTTTAAAAAGCATTTCAAATGAATGTCCTAATAAAACATGCCCGATTATAGCTAGAAAAAAAGCTAAAGAAATAATTCCTTTACCAGCACTGACAAGTGCTTTGATAAAACGTAGTTGAATCGAATATAAAATTGTAACAACAATTAACAAAAATAAGTGAAGCACAAATATTAAGTCAAGAATTAAAAGCATATCAAAATTAATTTCGCTTTCCACAAGAAAATTTATTTTAAAAAATTTATTATCTTTTTTTGTATTCTAATTTAAAAAATTTATTAAATATCTATTATAATTTTTCTTACTTTTTTGATTTTTTTAAATTCTAAAAATACAAGTGCAAAGAATAAAAATATTAATCTTTGAATTTAGACCATACTGTTGAAACCGATTATGAAAGTCAGTAAAACTAACAACTTCTTAATATCTTCAAAAAAAATTGTGCTTTGTTTTGAAAAAAATTATCGTATGCCAAGTAGATAAAGTTTATTGAAATAGCAAATGCATCTCGATTATTTTCGATTAATTAATCATTAACTTTTGCAAGTAAAATGGGAAGACTGTTTGAAAGCGGCATAAAGTTACTCGAAAAAATTAGCAAGGAATTTATTTATTCCGAAAATCTGGGAATTTCGCTTTTCTGCAGCAACTTTTTATTTTCTTATCGGCTATGTCTGAGGAAATTTTCCTTCAACTACGAATTTCGTCGATTTTCCATCTAGTATTTTTTGTCGAGTCTTTGTTCGAAAACGTATTGAACAACTTTGACGGCAGATTCAGGCGTGTACTTAAATTTTTCGATAAGCGTTGTGATTAAATGATTAATCTTGCTACATATCTTTTCGTCGTATTTTTCGAATGCATCTGAACCATAATCCAAAAGTGCAGATTTAAAGTTAATATTATCGACAAAGGGTAGCAAGGCGTTTTCCTTCAAATTTTGTATGTATCGGTTGTAAATGTTTATGAATTGTTCTGTCTGGCGAATATCTTTTCCTTCGACATTTATTTCTTGGGCAAGGGTAGTGTTTACGTAGAGATGTTGGTTTTCCTTGCGATATTTTTTCATTTCGAAAGGTGAAACATTTTCCCCAAGGACAGCTTTTTCAAAAGTTCTAAAAAATTCCTCCGTAATCTCGAGTTCGTCGTTTGTGTATGGTGACTTAACTTTTTCTCCAACGTCGAAACTTATTGCAAAAAGGTAATTGGCTATTTGATTTTCGATTTCCTCCTTGTTGAAATGATACATCGATTCTTTAACCTCTTGGGTTACTTCGTAGTCGTATGCATTTGCTAAAATAATCAACAATTCTTGTGGAACTTCTTTGAATTCCGAGAGGTTAATATCCAAAAAGAAGTTTATAACTTTATCTAATGTGATAAGCCCATCGCTTTCTTTGACATTATCGAGAAAATCGCCAAACAATTGAAGAGACTGTCGCCCAGAAATGCCTCGGAAGCCGTCGCTTTCGGATTCTTTTAAAATTAAATTCATCAAGTCCGTATCGAATTTCTTTGTGTCGGTTTCGTCCAACCAATTGGGAATTTCCCTCGCAAAAACCATAATTTTTAAATGACGATAGTTTTTGTCCAGCAATTTTTCGTATTTCATTGGCTCCGGTATCCATTGCTTAAATGCATTGCCACCTTTTTCGATACGCGATGCAACTATGCATTTCGTAAACAATTCCAATATATGTGGCATAAAATTTTTTTCGATTTCTTCTCCGAATTTATCTTTGTAAATTTCTATTTCCGTTTTATAATCGAGCACATAAGGGATTTTCACATAAATTATTCTATCCCGAAACGACTTTACATTTTCGAAACTTTCCCTATCTTCTGGATTTACTAACCCCAAAAACAACGATTTTATCCTTTCTTCGACAAGTTTCACCTTGTGAATCCCATCGCTTATTATACCATGCAATCGGAAGAGTCGTTCAAGATTATTTTCCTTGATATCCATTAATGCATAAACCCCATTGCTTGTAAACGAAAGGTCCGAATACGTAAAGTCGATATTATCGGTTCGCAAAAGATTTCGAAGATTATTCTCGATAAACTCATTCGTAAACGGCTCCGAAGGAATTGGGTCGCTTGGGTTAAAAACGCTAACTCCAACGCCAAACAAGCGACGAAAAACAGCGCGTCGCGCATAGACCATTCTCAACACTTCGGTGTGCTTCGTTAACCGCTCCAAAAGAACGTTATAAAGCGATTGGCATATATTACATGGCTTTTCCTTAAAGACCCATTCGTATTCCCTTTCTTCGAACAATTTCTTTTTAAAAGCTTTGTCTTCAATGATTTTATCCAGAAAATCGTGGCGAAAATCCTTTGGAATTTGAATAATTGGGTGGTCTTGTCGTGGACAAGAAAAATTCAATGAACGACGAGTTTTTGAATTACTCGAAGCGTTTTTCTGTTCTTGGCCGAGCTCGTCGCCGACTCTTTCGGCTACTTCTTCGCCCATTGCTTTGCGAATAGCATCGATATCGATTTTCCAATATGTTTTGAACAAAGCACCTTCGGGGCGAGCCCCGTAAACTTCTATTTTTTGAACGAGATTATTCAAAAAGGTGGACTTTCCGCTTCCCGGTGGACCTTCGAAAAGTATTAAAAAATTTTGAATTCGTCGCTTTTTAAAAGAACTTACCAAATCCAAAAACCTTTCTGTAAAGATAGAATCGGCAAAAAAAGGGCTATCGCAACCTTCGGCTAAAAGAGGATTCAAATCGTAGTTCCAAATTTGAAAATCCTTCCATTTTGGACGCTTTTGCAAGCTTCGCACATAGAAGAAAACCATATCGTAGAAAAATTGAAAAATATCGCGTAAATAGAAAGAAGGATTTTCCGAAACGAGTCCCAGAAAAGCTTCGAGCGGGATAGGAATACGCACTTCGGCAACGTGGGTATTGCTACCCCGTTCGAAAAGTTCTTCGAGTTTGATAACTTTCATAGAATTCAATATAAAAACCAAAGTGCAATTTTAAGAAATAATTTATAGAATCGGAACAAAGGCAAAAGTATAGGACCATTGTAATCCTACCATAGTTCGATTTAAACCAACAGACATTTACGAAGCGAATGGCAAAATTTAGTTGTAATCCTACCATAGTTCGATTTAAACTTTAAGAAAAACACGTCAGTCTTTTGACTGACGTGGTTGTAATCCTACCATAGTTCGATTTAAACTATATAATACCAAATTATGGAAAAAACTAATATATCTCAGTTGTAATCCTACCATAGTTCGATTTAAACAGAACAACATCACACCATCTCCAGCTCCCAGAGCAGTTGTAATCC
>JAOADV010000018.1 GCA_026417135.1 Ignavibacteria bacterium | reverse complement strand
TTCTTGAATTTCGTAAGCGCGTTCGTCGCCCATCGAGCCGCTATGGTCGAGAACAAATGCAATTGCGTAAGGTTCTCTTTTCGTTTGGACAACTTCTTTAATTGTTAATTTTGAAATTGGAATTGTAGTTTCTGCTGTAATAATTTCACCACCGCACCATCGATGTAATATTGCTTGTGCAGTTGCACCAGTGGCAAAAAAGTAGCTTTTATTGATGAGATGGAAAAATAGTTCGACACTTTCGTCATCGATAATGCGAAACCGCGAAATTTCTAATTTCAGTTCCTTATCGACATTGGGGACCAACGGTTGGGGACTTTTTATAAAAGTTGGATAATAATTAGGGGGTGGCGGTAGTTCAGGTTGTGGCTGCTCCTTTGGTTTGAAAAGTGAGCAAGAAGAGAGAATAAAAAGAGATAGGAAAAGCATTCCAAGTGTTCTTATTTTCATCTTTACAATTCTAAATTTAAAAAAAGGAAATTATAATTTTTTTAAGAAATATAATCTTTTCTCACGAAAATTCAATTCCGAAAGTTGAGAAATTTTTAAAAAAACAACTATTTTAATTGAAAAACGATAGTTATTTTGGAATTCTAAGTACAAATAATTTTATTGTGTAATTTTTGGCAATATTTTAATTTTGTAGGCGTTATCTAATGTTGTATTTTGTTTGATGTAATGAAAATTTTCTTTGCACTTATCTTTCTCCTGTTTGTTGCAGGATGTGGGCAGTATACGAACTTTACAACTTATTTTAATACTTATTACAATTGTCAACGGTTGATGAAAGAAGCCGAAGACGAGTTTGAATATCAAGATATTAAGCTCAAAGCAAAACCTCGTCTTGTAGTTCCTCTGAAAGACCTTCAACCTGTTGAAAATATTCCTTCTGGACCACCACCTTTTATGCAAGAGTTCATTATTTCGCCCGTTAAATTACAACCTGTAAAGACAAAGTTAGATTCCATTGTTATCAAAGGTTCGAAAATACTTTCGCGATATGCGAAAAGCGACTTTGTCGAGGGTTCTCTTTATTTGATGGCTAAATCATACTTCTACAAAAGTGAGTATTTACCTTCGCAAATTAAATGCAGTGAGTTAGTCGATAAATTCCCAGCCGGAGACCTTTCGCCCGATGCTCATTTATTGCTTTCGAAGAATTTATTGGTTCAAAGGAAGTTCCATTCTGGTAAAGTTTTACTTTCCAGAACAGTTGATATCGCTTGGCAAAAAGAACGATACGATATTCTTTCCGAAGCATTTCGATTGCAAGCCGAACTTTCCTTGTTCGAAAATAACATCGATGGGGCACTTCGTCCATATAGACAAGCTATTGCACAAACCGACGACAACAAACTTCGAGCACGCTGGCAATTCGATTTGGCTTCGATTTATTATCGTTTAGGCAATTGGGAAGATGCTCTTTTGGCATTTAGAAAAGTAAGGAATTACAATCCCGACTATTTAACTCTTTACGAATCTTACTTCTACGAAGCATTATCCAATATACGGCTTGGAAATTTTGGCGAGGGCGAGAAAATTTTGACACAGTTGAAAAAAGATGCAAAGTTTCAGGAATGGAACGATTTTACCCATTCTGGTTTTATGCTTTCTGCTATATTGAAGAATGACGCGAAGGAATTTCGTAAACTCGAAACTTATGCGGATTCCGCTTATAAAGTCTCTCCAGCTTTTATTCCGGTATTCTACGAAAAAGCAATAAACGAATATAACTCTGGAAATTATAACGAGGCGCGCAAATATTTTGCTCGTGCGAGAAATGTCCGAACTCCTGTTTTAGCTAGTGCCGATAAGATGTTCAATTTACTTAATAATTGGGAACAGAAGTATAGATTAGCCGAACCACTTTTGGCTGAATATTTTAAAGCAGAAATTCCCGATAGCTCGAGAACGCTTCTTGCGACGACTCTTTTCGAGATTGGAGCAATTTTCGAACGCCTTGGTTTTATAGATTCAACCATTCGTTATTATCGATTGGCATACGAAGTTTCGCCTCCGAGCGATACTAATACCGCAAGATATATTTATTCTTTTGCAAGAATTATTCAAGATAGAAATTTATTTTTATCTGATAGTTTGAAAGAAATCTTAGTAGAGAAATATCCAAATACTATATTTGGGAAAGAAGTTCTTGCTGAACTTGGTTTTACAAAAAATTATTTGATAGATACAACAGCTGAGCTTTTCACTTCGGGATTGAGATTAATTAGGAACAAAGAATTTAAATTTGGCTTAAACCAACTTCGGGAGGTGTATATAAGGTATCCTAAATCTTCGCTTGCTCCTCGCTCGCTCTTTTTAATTGGTTACACATTTGAAAGGGACATTAAGCACTACGATAGTGCATATTTTTATTACAAGATATTAGTCGACGAATATCCCGAAAGTGTTTATGCAAATGATGTTAGAATAAGTGTTACCTTTTTCGACATCGTCCGAAAAGGTGAACCAATCCCCGATTCCTTGAAGGAAAGGCAAGTGATACCCAGACATCCCGTCGGGCAAATTAAAGGAATCGAACCACTACCGTCCCTTTCAGAGCCAACTCAAAAGGATGAAGTGGACAAGGATGGTTTTAATCCTTTAGATTATTTCAAAGACCCAAGTAAAATAATCAAAGATGTTCGTGAAATTTTTAAGCCAGAAAATCTTCAACCAGACATCAATTTACCCAAAAATCCTCTTGATGAGTTTAAACCAAAGACCGATTCTTTGGAGAAAAAGAAGAATGTACCACAGCTCGAAGAAGAAATTGAGCAACCCAAAAAATAAATATGGAAAAAATATCCAACGATTGGTATCAAATATTTTTTGAAGAAGCAAACGATGCCATTATTGTCGTTGATGCAGAGACTTGGAAGTTGCTCGCTGCGAATAGGTATGCAAAAAAGCTTCTTGGAATAACAAACGATAATTTTCACGACATTTCTTTCCCTCAATTTCGTCGAATTGTAAAATTAGCTCGCAAAGAAAATTCTCCAACTGTATTTTCCGAACTTTATTTAGATTCCGAAGTTTATGGTGAAGTTTTGATAGAGGTGCACGCAAAATTAACTGAATTCGAAGGTAAGAAAATAATTATTGCTACTTGTAGAAATACGGTCGACCAGTATTTGATGACCGAAAAGCTTGTGCAAACAGACAAGTTGGTTCTTCTTGGTCAACTAAGTGCTTCGTTGGTTCACGAAATAAGGAACCCACTTGCAGCTGTCAACCTTAACTTGCAATTATTACAAAGAAACATATCTGTTAGTAGCGACTTGTTCACTTATATTAATAACGCATTGCAAGGTGTGGAACGTATCTCGAGAATTATTGATGTAACTTTGAGTTTTTCGAGAGCAACTCCAACTCAGGAAGAAAGGATAAAAGTCAATGAATTAATTGCAAAGACAATCGAGTTGCTTAATCATTTATTCAAGAAAAAAAATGTTCGGCTAAACTTGAACCTTCAAAACGATTTGCCAGAAATTTCTGCCGATTCGAAACAGCTTCAACAAATTTTGATTAATCTTATTACAAATGCATATGATGCAATCGACGAGCTTGGTTGTATTTCTATTAAAACTTTTACCGAAGAGGACCCCGAAACCGAAGGGAAGTTTGTATGTGTAACAATTGAAGACAATGGGGTTGGTATATCCGAAGAGGACTTAAGTAAGATTTTCAATCCTTTCTTTACCAAAAAACCTCACGGCACTGGACTGGGTCTTTCGATAACTCAGAAACTTTTGTATCAATACAATGGAACTATTGAAATATCCAGTCAAGTGGGGGTCGGAACGAAAATAACGACAAAATTTCCACAAATAGTCTAATTTTATCGAAAAAATTGTAATTTTGGAAGGAAGTAACATTTAATGATAGGAAGATGACTTTACAAAATTACACTATATTAATAATAGAGGACGACCCGCTGGTAAACAAAGCCTTGAAAGATGCCTTAACAAAGAGATACAATCGGGTTTTTGCTTATCTAAATCCAACCGAAGCTTTAAACGACCTTGGTTTGCTTTCCCCCGATTTAATTTTGTTAGATATATTCCTTGGTCCGCATAATGGTTTGGAAATACTTGAACAATTGCGTAACCAAGGATATAACACACCCGTTATCATAATGACTGCTTCGTCGGATATCAAGATGGCTGTTCGCGCGATTAAGCTGGGTGCCGAAGATTTTATTGTAAAACCATTAGACCTTGAACAACTTGAGATTGCTGTCGAGAAAGCATTACAAAATTATGATTTGCGAAGACAAGTAGAAATTTTGTCGGATAAACTAAAAGAAGAACAACCAAGCGAAATAATCGGCGAAAGCGAACAATTGAAAAAAGTCCTTCACCTTGCAAAAATTGTTGCTGGGACAGATTCAACTGTTTTGATAGTTGGAGAAACTGGGACCGGTAAAGAACTTTTGGCAAAATTTATTCATAAAAATTCTATTCGTTCAAAGGGACCTTTTATTGCTATTAATTGTGGGGCAATCCCGAAGGACCTTGCCGAAAGTGAGTTCTTCGGCTACGACAAAGGGGCATTTACAGGAGCAGTTGCAAAGATTAAACAAGGTAGATTTGAATTGGCAAACCACGGAACAATTTTCCTCGACGAGGTTTCGGAATTAAGTCTCGATTTACAAGTTAAACTTCTTCGCGTTTTGCAAGAAAAGAAGTTCTTTCGTTTAGGTGGCGAAAGAGAAATATCTGTCGATGTTCGTATAATTGCCTCGACAAATAGGAATTTGGAAGAGCTTGTCGAGCAAGGAAAATTTCGAGAGGACCTTTTCTATCGCTTGAATGTTGCCCGTCTCGAGCTTGCACCTTTGCGCGAACGTGGCGACGATATTATGTTGTTAGCAACAGCTTTTGTAAAAGAGTTTAATAAAAAATTTGGGAAAAAGGTAACTGGCTTTACTCCCGAAGCAGTAAATATTCTTCGTAATTATCAATGGAAAGGAAACATTAGGGAACTCCGTAATGTTATCGAAAGGGTAATTCTGCTCGAAGCAGACAATGTAATTACGAAAGAATCTTTGGGATTTCTTAAAATTGTCGAGCCACAAGTTTCCAATACAGTCGAAAGTTCGGTCCAAGAGTTGAAACCCGGGGAACATCGGCTAATTGTTTCAAAGCAAGGTGCATCGATGAACAACGTTGTTAAAGATTTGATTATTCAGACATTACGACTTGTGAATGGAAATCAGATTAAAGCAGCAAAAGTTTTAGGTATTTCGCGTGCTAAATTGAGATATCGCATTGAACAACTTGGCATAAATATTTCTGGTAAAATAATTAATTAGGTTCCGATTTATGACATTTTCTGAAATCAAAGGTTTTTTAGTTAGTCCAGAGACTTCGACAGTCAAGGACGCATTGTATTATCTATTAGACCAAAGGACTTACGACGAAGATATAGTAAAACTTGTGGCAAAGTTTTTGACTAATCCCGACAAAGGTATTCGCGATTTAGCAATAGATTGTTTAATGACTTTACCCGGTGAATTTAAACAAACTGCTTCGCAAGAGATTGTACATTTAATTGCCAGTCAAAATATCGTTTTACGCAATATTGTTGCAGAGATTCTTACTAAGTATGGAGATGTTTGCTACGATTATCTAAAGCCTTATTTAAGTCATCCAAATGGTGAAATAAGGCAGTTTGCTTTGGATATTTGGGGTAACATAGGAAGTCAAAAAGATTGGGTTTTGGTCCAAAATTTGCTAAATGATGAGGATAAAAATGTTGTGGTTTCGGCGATTATAGCTTTGGGTAATATGCGTCAGATTGAAGTTGTCAATGATTTAATCGTAAAATTTAAAGCCGACGAAGAATACATTCCATTTGTTCTCAATGCCTTAGGTAAAATTGGTAGCGAATCTGCAAAGGATTTTGTTTTAAGTCTTTTAAATACCGAAACAGACCAATTTATTCAATTCACCGCAATAGATGCATTAAGCAATTTCCCCGTCGATAGCGATTTCGTCGATTTTTTGTTGGAAAAGTTGCCAAATGTGCCAAAACAAATTCAACCTTATTTTTTAAAGGTTATATGTAATATTGGAAAAAGGTATTGTCCGGGAAAGAGATTGCCCGAACATTTAAGAGAAATAGCAAGAGCGGCTTTAAAAGAAGAGGAACTCGAAATCCGACAATCTGCTTTGATGGCATTAGGGAAAACTTACCAACCAGCCGATATCGAATTTTTGGTGTTCGAGTTGAATCGTTTCGAAGATTCTACGACAGAAACCATAATTACTAATCTTATGCACAGCGAAGACTATAACTTGATTTCTTGTTTTGTAGAAAAAATTGCATTGCAAAAGGATGCATCTGATGTTTTTAATTTCATTTTCGAGGTCTTGTTCAAAGGTTGGGAAAAATTCCCCCGCGAAAATCGTTTGAATTTTATGAAGAGCTTTTTAAGCTTGGTCGACAATTTTTCTGAAATGGTTTTAACCGATTATTGCGATAGGTTCAGTAGGTACGATTCTAATTTGTTTACCGATGCTTTTAGGAAATCTTATTCCGAGTTGAATTTCGAAGGAAAAAGCAAATTAAAAGAGGTAGGTTTAAGGTATGGATTGTTATAATAAATTTTTTTTTGTTAGTTTGTTTTGGGATTCCACTGTAAAATGGCACAAGGTGTAGAACAAAAAGAATGCTTTTCGGATGAGGCTTTTATTGAGCTTCGTGATATAATTTATAAAGCAAGCGGTATCTTTTATAGTGAAAGCAAAAAATATTTGCTCGAAAGTAGAATACAAAAGCGGCTGGTAACTTTGAAACTTAGAACTTTCCACGATTATGTGGAATACATTAAAAATCCTTTGAATAAAGATGAATTAAAGCTTTTGTTTGATGTTATTACTATTAACGAGACTTATTTCTTCCGCGCTGAACAACAATTCGAGGCTCTTGAGAAAATAGTTTTCCCAGAGATAATAAGGAACAAAGATTCGCTTTCTTCTCCTATTGTAAAGATTTGGAGTGCCGCTTCTTCTACTGGCGAAGAACCTTATACAATTGCTATGATAATCCTCGAAAAAGTTAAACCTTTGTATCCTAAGGTTCAATTTCAAATACTTGGTAGTGATATTAGTAACCAAGTTTTGGAGGCTGCTCGCAATGGAGTTTACAAAGATTACTCCGTACGAAATATGCCCGAAAATTATCTTAAAAAATATTTTGTAGTAAAAGATGGACTTTATTATTTGAAAGATGAAGTAAAAAGTATTGTCCGTTTTACAAATATTAATCTTTTCGAGCCTTCGCAAGTTCGAATGGTAGGTAGTTGCGATGTGATTTTTTGTGCGAACGTTCTGATTTATTTTGATATTGTTGCCAAACAAAAAGTGGTTTCTTTGCTTTACGAAGTACTTAATCCCGGAGGTTATTTGTTTATTGGATATTCTGAGTCTTTGCACGGGGTTTCGAAAGCGTTTAAACTTGTGCATTTACCAAGGGCAATTGCATATAAGAAAGAATAATTAAAGTTTTATAGAATGAAAAAGACAATATTAATCGTAGAAGATTCCGAGACCATTAGAAAATTTATTGCTATGGCATTAAAAATTACCGGATTCGAAGTTATCGAAGCAATTGATGGAATGGATGCATTGGAGAAGTTGCCTTTGCATAAAATCGATTTACTCATAACCGACTTGAATATGCCCAATTTGGATGGATTTTTACTAATTAAGACAATTAGGGAAAATCCAGAGTACAAGGAATTGCCTATAATTATACTTTCCTCGCTTGGAAAAGACGAAGATATCAAGCGTGGTTTCGAAAGCGGAGCAAATTCGTATTTAATTAAACCTTTTAATTCGAAACGAATTCTTTATGAAGTTTCAAAGTACATTCCTTTGAAAAATGAGTAAATGTTGGACAAATAACGAGGTAAAATGAAATTTCTTGTCGTCGACGATTCGCCTACAATGCGAAGAATCGTAGTAAATGCTCTTAAATCATTTGGCATCGATGATATTGTCGAAGCAGAAGATGGGCAAGATGCCCTTGCTAAACTTCAAAGTAATAAGATTGATTTTATTATAACCGATTGGAATATGCCAAATATGACTGGTTTGGATTTGACCAAGGCTATTCGTAATTCTGACCAGTGGAAAGATTTGCCCATATTGATGGTAACAACTCGCGGACTTAAAGAAGATATTATACAAGCATTACAAGCTAAGGTAAACAATTACATTGTGAAACCATTTACCCCGCAGGTCTTGAAAGAAAAAATTTTATCAATATTAAAGACAAATGTTTAGTAAAAATGAAAGAGAAAAGTCTTGAAAGTTTTATAAGTAAGGTCGAAGAACTTCGGGCTTTGTTTGTATTGGGTCAAAGAGTGATTCCACTTTTGGAAGAACTTTTTGCTTTCGTTAGCGAAACACAACCTTTACTCGAAGAGATTAATACCTCTATAAAAGAGAATTTAACCAAAATGCCTAATCTTTCGAAGCAGCTGGCAAAAGTTACAGAAGCAACCGAGCTTGCAACAAATGAAATTTTAGATATTATAGATGGAGTTTTTTACAAGATAGATATTGCAAATTCAAATTTATCGCAAATCGAAAAGGTTCATTCAGAAATTTCGACTCGTTTGGCTAATAAGTTTTCCTCCGAAACTACTGAAACGAAATTTTTATTTACCGAAATTTCTGGGGAATCTCAAAAATTGTCCAATGAAAATTTTTTTGCCGAGTTGAAAGATTTGTCGTCCTTGTTGAACTCGACTCGTGAAATTTTGGATAATATTCGAAACGACGCCTCTTCGATAATGCTTGCATTACAGATACAAGACATTACCGCACAACAAATTGCTGCTGTAAATCACCTTTTAAATATAGTTCAGACACGCTTAAATGTTTTACTGGCTAAATTCCCTTTCTTTACCGAAGAAAAATTTGAACAAAAAGAGGATATAAATGAAAGCAATATAAATCTCTTACACAAGAAGATTGCTTTCGACCCCGACGCTGTCGATTCTTTATCGAAAAGTACTACAAGACAAGAAGAAATAGACAAACTGTTTAACGAGAGTTCCGTCGAAACCCCCGTAATTTCACAACCGTTGAATGAGGATTTAGTTCCTAATGAAATTGCTGGGGCTTTGGATGAGAATTCTAACGAAGCTATTTCTCAAGAAGATATAGATAAATTGTTTAAGGAAGAAAAAAATAATAATTGATTTCGTATGGAAATTGACCAGGAAATGCAAGAAATTTTCGAGTCGTATATTGTAGAGTCCACAGAATTGTTGGACCTTCTTTCGCAAGATTTAATGCTAATTGAAGAAAACCCAAAAGACGAAGAGCTTTTAAATCGGATTTTTCGCACTTTTCATACTTTGAAAGGTACTTCTTCGTTTATGGGTTTCGAAAAAATTGCAACTCTTACACATTCTGCGGAAGAAATTCTTAATCGATTGAGAAAGTTCGAGTTGGAACTTAATCAAGATATTGTCGATGTTCTTTTGGAGGTTCAAGATGTTCTAACTTTAATGTTGGGTAAGGTTAGGGGCGGGGAAGACCTTACTCAGATTGACTTAAAAGATATACTTAACAAAATCGAAGTTTTAAAGGTTGGTGGTAGGTTAGATACAGAAAAGGAAGTTCAACAAGAGCAAGGAGAAATAAGGACCGAAGAAAAGCATTCGAGTGTCGAAGCAGTTTTGCAAATGGCTAATGAATTAATTTCAAAAAAAGGCGATTTTACTCCCGAAGAGTACTCTTTTATTGAATCTGCTTTCGCGGAACAGAATAGGCAATTAATGTCGAAAGTAAAATTAGATTTCGATGTCGAAAAAATTTTCTCGTCGAAGGAAGATTCTTCCGCTGAAGAAGTAATTAGTAAGACCGATGAACCAGAGCATAGCAAAGGAAGTGAATTGCAAGAAGAAAAAAATATCGAAGGAGAGGCAAAGACTAAAGTTTCGTCTAAAACGGCGGCACCATCAGCTTTGGCTACTGAATCTATTCGTGTAGATGTTTCCAGAGTTGAACACTTAATGGACCTTTCTGGTGAATTGGTCTTGGGTCGCAACAGATTGGAGCAAGTTGTCGAAAAATTTTTGGCTGGCGATATTACAAAAACAAAATTGAAGGAACTTGAAGAGACTGCCTCGCAGCTCGATTTTATTACCTCTGAAATACAAGCTTCTGTTATGAGAATGAGGATGGTGCCAATCGGGAAATTATTCCAAAAAGCACCACGTATTGTTCGCGATTTAGCTAAGCAATTCAATAAAAAGATACAGTTAATAATGGATGGCGAAGAAACTGAGATTGATAAAGGGATAATCGAAGAGTTAAGCGACCCACTTGTTCATATGTTGCGCAATGCTTGCGACCACGGTATCGAACCCCCCGAAGAGAGGATTAAATTAGGTAAGCCTGAAGTTGGGACAGTCTATCTTGGTGCTTTGCAAGAAGGGAATAATATCGTGATTCGTGTTTCCGACGATGGGCGTGGTTTGAACCCAGAAAAAATTAAGGAAAAAGCTTTACAACGGGGTTTAATTTCACAAGAAGAAGCTTTGCAACTTTCAAATCGACAGGTATTTCAACTTATTTTCTATCCCGGTTTTAGTACCGCACAGAGTGTGTCCAGCGTTTCTGGAAGAGGCGTCGGAATGGATGTTGTTCGGACAAATATATTGAAGCTCAAAGGTATGATAGATATTGATTCCGAGATAGGAATGGGAACAACTTTTACTATAAAACTTCCATTAACACTTGCCATAATCCAGGGCTTACTTGTTCGCGTTAAGTCTGAAATATATGCTATTCCATTGTCTTCGGTGCTCGAAGTTGTTAGCTGCGATGTATCGATGGTAACAACAATAAACAAGCGAGAGGTTATACGAATTCGTTCCGATATCTTGCCTTTGTTTAGGTTGAATAATGTTCTAAATGTTGATGGTGAAGAGGAAACTTTGGAGAATAAATATATAGTTGTTGTTGGGGTTGGCGAATTTCGTGTAGGTTTAGTTGTCGACGAGTTGTTAGGACAACAGGAAATAGTTATAAAACCACTTGGCAATTTTCTGGGTCATATCGAAGGGATTGCTGGAGTAACAATTCTCGGCGATGGCTCGGTTGTTGTTATATTGGATGTTGGAGCATTAGTTTACACAAGAAATTAAGTTTGCTTTATGACCAACAAAATTAAACTTTTGATAGTCGATGATTCTGTATTTATGCGACAAGCCTTAGCTAAAATCTTTACAGAACCAGATATTGAAATTGTCGGTTTAGCTAGGAATGGGAAAGAAGCAGTAGATATGGCTGCAAATCTCTCTCCAGACGTAATTACAATGGATATTGAAATGCCCGTTATGAATGGATTGGAAGCTCTTGGCGAAATAATGAAGAGTAACCCCATTCCAGTAATTATGGTAAGTTCGTTGACAACTGATGGTGCAAATGCAACACTCGAAGCTTTAGAACTTGGTGCGGTTGATTTCATCGCTAAAAAGGGCAATTATACTGAAATGGCTACGATAAAAGCCGAGCTGTTAAATAAGGTTCGTAATATCGCAAGAAATTCCGAGCTACGAAATAGATTACATCGTCGAAGACTATTGCAAAAATTTCACCAATCTTCGAAGGATAAGGTACAAGTCGAACTTGAACCAAAAGAACCTACAATTGACCGAGATTTCGTAACTATTAGACATCGACCCAGCCCAAGTGAAATCGATGTTGTTGGAATTGCCATTTCAACTGGGGGACCAGCTTCTTTGCAAAAAGTGTTCGAGAATTTATGTCCGGACTTGCCATTCCCAATACTCATAGTTCAACATATGCCCCCAGTTTTTACTCAATCCCTTGCTAATCGATTGAATTCAATTTCTCCTCTTACGGTTAAAGAAGCCGAAAATAACGAAACATTGCAAAATGGGTTTGCATATATTGCTCCAGGTGGATTGCAAATGACAGTAAGTAGGTATGGGAAAATTGTAATCTCGCAAGAGCCACAAACAACTTTCAAACCTTCTGCGGATGTTATGTTTGACTCGCTTGCGAATGTTTTCGGAAAGAAGGTGGTTGGTTTAATTATGACTGGAATGGGTAGCGATGGAACCGAAGGTTTAAAACAAGTTAGTAGTAAGGGTGGGTACGTGATTGCCCAAAGTCCAGATAGCTGCGTGATTGCGAGTATGCCAAATTCCGTCATAAACCATAAAATAGCTAATGAAGTTGTCCATTTAGATAATATTCCTCGAGTGATTTGTGAACTTGGAGGAAAAGTCAAATGAAAAGAAATGTAATTTCTAAAGAAATTGCCGAAAATTTGAAAATAGAACCAGCTTTTACCTATTATGAAGTTTTTTCAACTTCTTTACTACCCAAGTCTTTGGAATTAAACACTTCCGAGATTAATTTGGAAGAATTAAAGAGAATAAATACTGCTCTGGACCAATATTTCCTTTATCGGGATGAACAAAGGGAATTACGAACAAAGTTTGTCGATTTTTTCGATGATGAATTTAAAAAGGAAAGAACCACAACCTTGTCCTCGAAATTTGTCGATTATATAATTGGTAAGCCCATCGCTACAAGTTCAAGTCCAGCAAATTCGAATTTATCGAAGAATCAAGAAAGTCAACAACAAATACTTGAGGGGTCGATTTCACGCGAAAATAATGATTCTAATCTTTTGCATCGAATTATACGAGATGAAAATGGGGATGTAAAGGCAATCGAAGTTAAGTGTAAATGTGGTGAATTAATCAGAATAGAATTGGAGTTTGAATAAGTAGCTAAGTTTCTATTTGGGTGTGGAGTGCAATTTCTTCGAGTATTGCACTAACTCTTAGGCAATCAGCAATATCTCCTTCGTATACGCAAGCTTTGCCCTTTGTATGTACTTCCCAGGCGATATCTAAACCTTGTTCGTATGTGCAATGGATAGCTTTAACTAATTGTAACGCAACCTCTTCGAAAGTATGAATATCGTCGTTAAACAGAATTACCCTAGCTGGAAAAGTTGTTCCAGTTGTATCGATTGTTAATGTTTCTTCCTTTTCGTCTGTGGATTGGTTTTTAATCCAAAAAACTTTCATAAGTAAAAACAAAATTTGATTAAAGAAATTTGAAATTCACAAAAATAAAGTAATCTGATTGTTTAAAACTTATGTTAAACATTCGTTGCTTTTTGTCTTTGAAAAAATATAACAGTTTTATAGAACTTATAAACTTAATCGAGAAAATGGACGAACAATCCGTCTTTCAATTTTGGCTCGAACCAAGTCGATTTGGGGGGCATAATCTTTCCAGCATCGGCAATTGAAAGTAATTCATCTATCGAAGTTGGATACATAGCGAATGCAATTCTCATTTCCCCGCTGTTTACTCTTTTTTCTAACTCTGAAAGGCCACGAATTCCGCCAACAAAGTCTATTCTTTTGGATGTTCTCGGGTCGTCGATACCAAGAATCGGAGCAAGAATATGGTTTTGTAGTATCGAAATGTCTAATTTTTCTACTGGGTCGTCGATCAAATAGAATCGTGGTTTTATTTCGAGTTTATACCAAGCGCCATCTAAATACATACCAATTTCGCCTTTTTTTGTTGGTTTAAATTGGGTATCGCTTTTAGATATTTCGACGACTTCACCAAGTTTTTCAAAAAATTCCTCTTTTGTTAATTCATTTAAATCTTTTATTACTCGATTGTAATCTAAAATGTGCAGATGATTTTCTGGAAAAGCAACAGCCAAGAAAAAATTATACTCTTCCGTTCCTTGATGATTTGGATTATTTTCGGCTCGTTCTCTGCCGACAATGGCGGCAGCAGCGGAGCGATGATGGCCGTCGGCGACATATAAAGTATCTATGCTCTTTTCGAAAAAGTTTCTAATTTCGTTTATCAATATTGGGTCCTTGATTATCCAAATTTTCTGATGAACATTGTCTTCGGAAATGAAATCGTAGATAGGTTCATTTTTTTGAACTTTGCTTACAATATTTTCGTAATCGGGGTCGCTTCGAAAGGTAAGGAAAATAGGTCCGGTATGAGCATTTGTTACTCTGATATGATTGGCTCTGTCTTCTTCTTTGTCTTTTCGGGTTTTTTCGTGTTTTTTAATTATGTCTTTCCAATAGTCTTCGACAGAGGCACAGCCGACAAGCCCAATTTGAGTGCGAGTTCCCATAGATTGTAACCAAAGGTAATAATATGGTTCGGGGTCTTTCTCCAAAATACCATCATTAATTAGTTTCCAAAGGTTTTCTTTAGCTTTTAAGTAAACTCTTTGGTCATAAATGTCAATCGAAGGGTCGAGGTCAATCTCGGATTTACCAACGTGAAGGAAAGAAAGTGGATTATCCTTTGCTTCTTCTCTTGCTTCTTCGGTCGATAGAACGTCGTAGGGTTTTGAAGCAACAAGGTGGGCAAACTCCCGTTTCGGTCTGTATGCTTGGAAAGGCTTAAATACTGGCATAAGTCCTCCGATTACAATTTTGAAAAGGCTTCGACAACTTTTTGTGCGATTTCAATACCCACACGCTCTTGTGCCTCGATTGTTGATGCACCAATATGCGGAGTTACAGAAACACGAGGATGATTAATTAATTCTTTCTGTGCTTCTGTTGGTGGTTCACTTTCGAAAACATCAATGCCAGCGGCACGAACAGTTCCATTATTTAAAGCTTCGAGAAGAGCTTTTTCGTCCACAACACCACCCCGAGCACAGTTTATGATAACAACGCCTTTCTTCACTTTGGAAAATTCGATTGAAGAAAGGGCTGGCGGTTCGCCTTCAACCTTTGGCAAATGTAGCGTAATTATATCGGAGCGAGCTAAAAGTTCTTCTTTCGAAACTAACTCAACGTCTAAGTTAACACTTGTAACATAAGGGTCGTATGCTATAACTTTCATTTCGAGTCCAAGAGCTCGTTTTGCAACTTCGCGGCCAATATTTCCAATTCCAATAATTCCCAATGTCTTTCCAGTTAGTTCAAAACCCTCCGAATATTCCTTTTTGGGCCACTTTCCTTGTCGCATTTCAATATTACTCAAATTTAAGAACCTTGCAAGAGCAAACATATGAGCAATTGCAAGTTCGGCAACGGAAATTGAAGAAGCACCCGGTGTGTTAAGAACTTGAATTCCTTTGCTTTTTGCTGTTTCGACATCGATGTTGTCCAATCCGACACCGCCTCGAGCGATAACTTTGAGATTTTTACCAGATTCGATGACTTGCTTGGTAACTTTTGTTGCAGAGCGAACAATAATTCCGTCGTAGTCAACGATTTGAGCGACTAATTCGTCCGGTGTTAGTTTTTTTATTGTTAAGTCGAAACCAGCGCTGCGAAGAATTTCTTCGCCTTTTTTGTCGATACCATCAGTGATTAGAATTTTCATTTTTCCCCTTGAATAAAGAAGCAAATTAAAAATTTTTTACCAATAGGCTATCGCTTTAATAAAGATGTTTTGTGCAGTGTTAAGTTGAACTTAGAGTTTCAATGTTTGCTGAAAGTTACTAATAAAACGAATTTTGTGTTTTAAGAATTCCTTGCTCCAACCTTTTGAAATAGAATTTATTTATCATTCAATGGCAATTTTGGGATTATTTTTGCAATTTTGCAATTACAAACTTGAATTATGGAAGCTTCTTGGTTTTTCATTGGTCTTATAATTAGCTACCTTCTTGGTTCAATTCCGACGGCTGTAATAGTGAGCAAATTCTTCTTTGGCTTCGATATTCGCACTCGTGGAAGTGGGAATATGGGAAGCACAAATGTTTTCCGTGAGTTAGGTGCATTCTGGGGTATTGTTGTTCAAGTTGTTGATATTGCCAAAGGCTTTATTCCCGTTGCTTTCATTGCCTCCGAGATTTATTGGCTGTATAACAATAATTTTTTACCGGCGTTTTTGGGAGAAACTGGCTTGAAAATAATTTATGGTCTGGTTGCCGTTGGCGGACACATATTTTCTGTGTTTGTTGGCTTCCGTGGCGGAAAAGGAATAAACACTGCAATGGGTATGCTTCTTGCGATTACTCCGCTCGAAGTATTTATTTGCGTTGGGGTTTTTCTTTTGGTTTTCTTCGCTTCTGGGTATGTGTCGCTTGGTTCAATTATCGCAGTAATTTTCTATCCATCTACTATTTTCTTCCGTTACTATGTTTTGGGGTATGAATACCAGAACTTTTCAATTCTTGCGGTATTTTCCTTGTTTTTATTGCTACTTATCTTATTTACTCATCGCAGTAATATTAAACGTTTGCTATCGGGGACTGAAAATAAATTCGATAAGCTTCAAATTTTTAAATTTTCGAGGAAAAACAAATGATAAAGATTGGGATTCTTGGGATTGGGGCTTGGGCCACTGCAATTGCAAATTTGCTTTCGGAAAATGGTTATCGTGTTGTTGTTTGGTCGCACGAAAGTAGTTTGCTCGATGAAATTAGCCTCAAAAGAGAGAACGAAAAATATCTTAAAAATATAAAAATTCACGAAAGTATTGAGTTTTCAAAAGAAATTGAATTTTTATCCGAAACAGATTTAATTGTTCAAGCAATTCCAACCCAGTTCATCCGGTCGTTACTCGATACTTATAAAATCAAATTGGAGGGTCGCTTAGTTGTAAATGTAGCTAAAGGAATCGAAAAGCAGACAAATAAAAGGATTTCTGAAATTTTAAATGATTTTGGACTAAAAGCAAGCAATTATGCAATCTTGACCGGACCAAGTCACGCCGAAGAAGTTGTTTTAAAGATTCCAACTGCGTTGGTTGTTGCTTCGTCCAATAAGGAATTTGCTAATTTTGTTCAAAAAGTTTTTACCAATAGATATTTCCGTGTCTATACGAATTCCGATGTTGTTGGTTGCGAACTTGGCGGAGCCTTGAAAAATGTTATTGCTATTGCATCTGGAATTGTTGATGGGCTTAAACTTGGCGACAATGCAAAGGCTGCTTTGATTACACGGGGTTTGGCGGAAATTACTCGTCTTGGAGTTGCTTTAGGTGCGGACCCCATTACGTTTTCTGGTCTTTCTGGGTTAGGCGACCTTGTTGCTACTTGTTCAAGTCGCCATAGTCGTAATCGCTTCGTTGGCGAGGAGCTTGCAAAAGGTAGAAAGCTCGCCGATATAGTTTCAACAATGAATGCTGTTGCCGAAGGTGTCGATACAACTATTTCTGCACTAAATATTTCGAAAGCAATATCGGTTGAAATTCCGATTACAGAAAAAGTTTACGAAATAATGTTCGAAGGGCTAAATCCACTCGCAGCGATTTCGGATTTAATGATTCGACAGACTAAACCCGAGTGGTGGTGGTAGCTCGAGGTTTTTTGATAGAAACAAAAATTAAAAAAAGTAATGTTGAGCAAATAAATCCAAAAAACATTGGTTCGAGCGAAGTTAGGTTCTTTACAAAGGAATTGTCTAAAACTACGTAATATTTTACTACTATGAAAAAGATGGTTGCAAGTGCAGAAATGCTCATCAACCAAATCGATTGTCTGTTCGATATAAGTTTTTTCTTTGTGAAGCTAATCATTAGCGGGTAAAATAGTGCAGGGAATGCTATTGCACTTGTTCGATATATTAAATCTATTGCCGAAGGAATAGCAACAGATAGAAATATTGAAAAAATAGCTGTTACTACAAGTCCAATTCGTATCCGAGCTTTTAATGATTTGTTTTCCAAGAGTCTTACTTTACTAAATAAATCGTTTCCAATCATCAAAGCGGATAAAAAAGTATAACTTTCAAGAGTGGAAACAATCGTTGCAAGCATTGCGACAATGAAGAAGCCTTTCCAAAAGTGTGGTAAAAACTCGTTGCTCAATATTGGGTAAGTTAGTAATGGGTTAATGTCTGGAAAATGAATTTTTGCAATTAGACCAGTTGTTACGGTCATTGTATCGAAAAGGAGCCAAAAAAGTATCGAAATAAGTATTCCTTTGCGGGCAACTTTAATAGATTTTGCCGAGATACATCGCTGAAAGAAACTTGGGTCTATAAAAGTTTGGAACGAGATAATTATCCACGAAACTATAAATTGCCAAGATGCATTGCCAAGCAAAGATAAATGACTTTGGGGAAGGTTGCTGAACTTAATGAAGTCGAAATTAATCGATTGCAGAGCAAAGATAGAAAGAACAATAAATCCAGCATACATAAGGACAAATTGCAAGGAATTTGAAAGTAAATTAGATTTAAAACCCCCAGCAGAAATATAAATAAATGTAAGAATTGTTCCAAGCACTATTGCAAAAAAGAAAGGTATCTGGAGAATCATTTGGAAGATAACTCCAACCATTAATACATATACAGCTGGAAAGGTTATTGTCGAAAGAATGATTGTAGAAACAATTCTTGCGGTCTCGCCGAATTTAAGACCAATTTGTTCTGGGATTGTGTTTGCTGGTGCATTTCGAATAAGTTTAGTTAAAAGAAGTGAATATGCGAATGCGCTAATATAGTAAACTATCCCAAAACAAAACCAAGCAAGAATACCGTAACGATAGACAAATTCGCCGACTCCAAGAATATTGCCGTACCAAGTAGCAACAAGCGATGCAACAAAGAAAGGAAGGGTAACTTTTCTCCCTGCACTAATGTAATCAATTTCGTCAATCCTACCTTTTAATTTCGGGAATATAAAAGCAATTGCAAAGGTGAATAAGTAATATAAAGAAATCACAAAGTAGTCCGTAAAATTTAAATCGAACGAAACCATTCAACATAGCAAAAAATCAAAAATAAAAGAATAAGGACTTTTTGGAAAGTTTTTTAATACAAACCTGTTAAATTGTTTGAAAAATGAGTAATAAATAAAACATTAGAAAAAAAATTTTTGCAAAGGGAACTCGAATAATTAAGTTTTTTAATCAATCGGTTAGTCTTATTTTTTAAAAAATATTAATTAATGTAAAAGGTTATAGTTGGGGTCGTTTTCTTAAGGTATTTGGGTTTACTTCCAATCGATTAGCAATGAGAATCGCATTGTATTTGCTAATGGGTGGTTCTCTTCGATTGTGTTGATAAAGCTGAAATCAAGTCGGAATATATCGTAACGGAGTCCTGCCCCAAAGTTCCAGTATTTTCGGTTACCAAGTGCTGAAGGTTCGTTGAAATAGCCAGCTCGAAGTGCTAAAAGATTTTCGTACCAGTATTCGGCGCCAAAGGCAAGTTCGACACCCGGGTTTTTCCAGCCAGTAATAAAGGACTTTGGTACGGGGTCGCTTGTTAGAGTGTCTCGATATACTAATAATTTCGACATATCAACAGCAAATTTTAAGTCGTTGTATTCATCCTTATATATGTTAATTGCAGTTCCTAATCTCAATGTTGTTGGAATTGGGTCGGATTCTTTCCGATAAGTTATTTTCGGACCAACATTTTGTAAATTAAAACCAAGGGAGAAAATATTCCCCAAATCTAAACCAAAAGCATTTAATTCAGTGGGTTTCCAGAGTAAACCAAGGTCGAACGAGGCGGAACGGCCCACACCAGCATCTCCACCAGCCAAGGCGCTTGCTGGAGCTAAATTGGATTGGATAAATCTGAGTTGAAAGCCGATGCTAAAGTCTTTTGCCACCATCGTGCCGTAAGACAAACCGAAAGCAAATTCGTTCGAGCGAAACTTACCAAGTGGGTCGCCTCTTTCGTTGGTTCTTGTAAATTCACCAAGATGCATAAAGACAAAATTAAAAGCAACGGTACCATCTAAAGCTTCGAAGAATTGCCCAACGGTTCCGTAGCTATAATACAAGTCGGCGTTGAATTGTGGTAGCCACTTAGAGAAAGAAAGGGAAATTTGCCGGTATGGGACTACGTCTTCGGGGTCGAACCCTTTTTGTACATATCTTTTAAAGCCTAAACCAGCGGGGTTCCAAAATACTGCATTTATATCGTCGGCGATTGCAGTCCCAACTTCTCCCATTCCGCTTGCACGAGCGTCTGGAGGTATTGAAATAAACAAAACCGAAGCTCCACCAGCTTGAGAAAATAAATTCGTGAAGTTTAGAAATAATAGTGTTATTAAAATTAAAATCCTTTTAATGCCTTTTTTCGCCATAAATTCCTCCAAATTCCTTTTAATTAACGAAATATTTATCTAATAATTGCAAATTTATCAGTTATCCAATTTATTTTGTTTTGAGATTCAATAGTTATTTTGTAAAGGTAAACACCCGTTGGGAGTTGGTTGTTATTGTTATCGATGCAATTCCAATTTATTGTACTTGTCAAGGGTGTAAACATATCGTAGGAATTAGAAAAAAGTAGTTCGCCAAAACTGTTGAAAATTTCAAGTTTTATTGTAAATGGTGGGTTTGCATTGTGTTGAACCCGAAAGACTGCGGAGTTAGAAACGATTGGATTTGGACGAACTTGACTGTTATAAAGTTTAATACCATCGGCTGGGTCGAGAATTCTAAATTTAGTTGTTGCAATGGAGTAGTTGTTGAAAATATCCCAAGCTCGAACTTTAACGGTATGGAGTCCGGGCTGTAAGTTATAAAGGGTTGCTTTCGCAAAACCTTCCCTTGGATTGAATGGGGAGCTTTCGTATTTATCTGTTAAATCGATAGAATTAGGATTATCGTCTATCCAAGCTTCAATAAGATGGCCTATTCCAGCACCTGTTGAATTTATCGCAGTATTGTCGTAGAGACGAACAATTAAAGTTGGAGGATTACTGACTATGTCCCCTTCGGCGAAACTTGTGTCGTTGATGTAAAGTTTAATAATCGGTGGTTCGTTGTCGAATATACTTAAGGTAGTATCGATACCAGCAACTACCAACCGCCTTTCGCTGCCTTTTGCGAAAAGGTTGTTAAGTGTGTCTTTAGCAAAGGTACGAATTATGATGTTTCCTTTTAAGTAACTCAATTCGTCTGTTATGTAAAATTTAGCCGAAAAACAACCATTTTCAACTGGAAAAGTACCTTTGGCTATTATTCCTCCTTCTTTTTTTATCAAATGGATAGTTTGGTCTATATCTTTAACAACTTTTGTGTATTCGACATCGTGAATTACAATTTCAATAGTTCCATTGAAATTATTTAGAACTTTTCCACCGTTAGGCTCGTAAATACAGCCTCCTAAATTTAGTTCAGATAGTGCTTTGATTTTGATGTTGGAATCGGGAGGGAGACTTTCAACGTTTATACCATTAACAACATTAAATTTAACTACATTTTCTGGGATATTTAAACTTAGAAGAGGGTCGCAAAAAAGTACATATTTTTGGTCGTTTTCTGTGAATTTATTTTGTTTCACTTGAAAATACACATCCCCTAAACGGGGATATTTTCCATCTCTATCTCTTTGGAAAAGTTCAGAAATGAATTCTCGGGTGATGTAGTAATTGCCCGATACATAAACAGCTCTGGTAGCTGTGAAAAATCCAACTGCTCCGCCTTTTGGATAAAAAATTAATTCCTCGGTGCCGCTTTTAATTTCAGTCATATCGAAACGGCCAAAGTCGCAAGTTCCAGCAATACCGAAGAAAAGATTATCGATATTGGTCAAAAGACTTATTGTCTTGTCGCGGTCGAAAAGTTCTTCGTGTGCCCAAACTCGTGGATTACCATGTCCGAGCCAATTAACAAGTAGCACACCTTTATTTATTTTTTGGATTAAGTCTGCTGTTGCAAGTGGTTTACGGCGTCCCCCAACAACATTTTCGGTAGGAAATTCCGCAAGGTAAAGTTTTGTGATATCAAAGTGTTTCGGAACAGAGGAATTGGCGATTGCTTCGGAGTCGCGGGTGTGTTGGTTTCCGTCGGGATGGTTTGGGGACGAAGTTTGGCTATCATCGGCAGCGAAAAGTAATCTAATTCTCCAATCTGTTTTCAACGAGCGATTTTCGTAACGCTTAATTTTGTCTAAATAAAGCATACCAGTTGCGTCATCGTAAATTGGGATGCGTCCGATTGAAAGGTCGATTATTCTATCGTTCCCGACGATGCAAGCAAAGAAGTCGTCGGTGGTAAAACTTCTTGTAGAATTGTAAACAAAAGTATTTTCTCCGTCTTGGTAGGCGGGGATAAAGTTTGTGTTTTTGGTGGAAATATTACGGTAGTCGTAATGACCATCCCCCCACAGCAAGACGTATCGTGGCTTAATTTCCCAATTTTCGAAAGCATAAGATAAGAAATCCCTAATAGCTGTTGGGTCGGGTATTCCGAAAGAAAACTCGTTGAAGATGTCTTCTGTTGTTACGACAGCAACTTTGAACTTGGTTGTTTGTTCGCGGTATTCTTTATATTTTGTTGCGCTGTTCAGCAAAGAACGATGAGTAATAACTACTATCTCGGAATTTAGTTCGTTTTCTCGAAGGTTTGTTAATTCGATTTTCGAGATTTCTGGCTTGAAAAATTTGGATGAAACAGCGAACTTTTTTGGAGAACCCAAAATATGCTTTGTTCGGAAAATAAATGTATTTGCTACTGGTGATATGTTTTGCAGTCTTGTTGGTTTTAGTGGATTACTTACTTCTAATCCTAAAATTGAACCAGTAAAGCCCGAAATATGATATTCGGTGCAATTTGTATCAATCGGGTCAGTGAAAAAGATTATGTTGTTGTCGATTGCAACGAAGCTTCTTGGGTAGTGTATTTCGTACCAATTGAAATATGGTATTGCTTGCGAAATTAGCGGATTTTTATACTCAATTTTCAAGTAACTTCTATTATCGCTCGAAATTATGTTGGATGATATTGTCTTTGGAACCACTATGGCAGTAGCTTCGTCATAGGAATAGCAAGGTGGTAAAGTTGTATCGGCGATTTTATTTGCTCCTTCGTAAAAAACGAACGACCCGTTAGCGTTATTGGAACTTGCAAAATTGTGGGCAACGTAGAATCTATAAAGGATTTTTTCATCTCGATATAAGTCGGGTAGTTGATTTACAAAGGTTTTTGGAAATATACTATTTCCAAACCAAGTACGACCAGAACCGCTATTGAATGGATTTATTATTTCTTCTCGGTAAAGTATTCTTTCTATGTAAAATTTTGGAATTTCGTACCTCGTGCAGATTACATTTTCTGACGGTTGTATTCTCGAGCCAGGAGACCCGCCCCAAGTGAGAAAATAATAATTGAAGTTGGAGTAAGGATTATTGAAATTTCGAAATTCTTCTTTTGAATATTCGAAACCTTGAGTTCCAGTTCCATAGAAAAGAATGTGGTCGAGCTCACTATTCTCTTTAGTTTGAACAATTATTGGTATCTCTATCCAAGCGTTATTCTTCGAACTGGAAACATCTTCGTCTAAAGGTTTACCTTCTCTTCCATATAGTTTTATTGTAGTTACTTCTTGTGGTGAAATATTAACTCCAATACTTGCTAACATTCCGGCGTCAATTCGGTAAATTCCTTCCTTTTCGATTTTGATTTTTACAACGGTTCTTGGGGTCGAAAGCGGAGTCTCGGGAGTTTTTTTGGCAAGACCAGTTCTGGCAAAATTTACAATCCATTTTTCAGCTTGTTTAGAGTTCAAAACTTTTTGAAATAAATCCCTTTCAACGAATTCTGAAAAGTTGGAGGTATTTTTTCTTTCGAAAGAAATTTCGATTTCTATCTCTTCGGGAACTAATATTTGATTGTTTCGAACATCTTGTTGTGCTAAAATAATATCCAAATAAGCAATATGGAGATATCTTCCAATTCCAGCATAGGATAGATTAACCCATTGCTCAATTCGTTTTGATGCATAGATTTGTTCCAGATATGAACAAGGTAAGCTTGGGTTACAACGAGGTAGAATTTTCCCTTCGATTATTTTAAATTTTTTAACGACAACACTGGTAAGTTTAAACGAGGTGGAATCGGGAACTGATAATAATTTTCGAATGGCAAAAGTTGTGGGTTCGCTCAGATTACCCAGTTCAAATGTCGATTCAGAAAAATTAGGGCGTAAAAAGTGAATATCATCTATATTAATAGTATCTATTTTAATAATATAAGGCTTGCAAACAATTTTAAGTGTTGATTCGGTTTCTTCGATTATCTCTATAGACCTTGTGAAAAGACTTTGCGGTCTTATTTGGAAATAAAGAATTAGGAAAAATACAAGAAATAAGAAATACTTTCTCCTTGGCATTTAATAATCCGTTGTAAAAGAATCAAGTAGAAATAACGATAGGCATAATGAATTTATTTTCCATAATTCAATTCAATAGACAAAAACAGACAAACTTTATTGTTCAAATTGAATTTTGTATTGATAGTTCAGTACTTAGATTATCTACAACTAAAAGTCTAACCGAAGAATTCTTAAATTTGTAAATTTGTTTTACATAAATTTTTACTCTTTTATGAATTCGTATCCATTTAACGAGATTGAGAAGAAGTGGCAAAAGTTTTGGGAAGCAAACGAGATTTACAAAACCAGCGAAAATATTGGAAACCCTAAATTTTATGTTTTGGATATGTTTCCCTATCCCAGCGGGGCTGGTTTACATATTGGTCATCCAGAAGGTTATACTGCAACCGATATCATTTCGCGATACAAGAGGATGAAAGGGTATAATGTGCTTCACCCAATGGGATTCGATGCTTTTGGGTTACCCACCGAAAGATTTTCGATGGTATCCGGAATTCACCCCAAGGATGCAACTGAACGAAATATAAAAGTCTTTCGAGAACAACTGAAAATGTTAGGTTTCGATTATGATTGGTCGAGAGAAATAAATACTACCGACCCAAAATATTTTAAATGGACACAATGGATGTTTATTTTGATTTACAATTCATGGTTCGACGACGAGCTCCAAAAAGCTCGACCAATTTCTGAACTACCAATCCCCGATAATTTAAAGGACCCTTTAGAAGTCGAACAATATTTAGATGCTCATCGACTTGCATATATTGATTACGTACCAGTGAATTGGTGCGAGGAACTTGGAACTGTTTTAGCAAACGAAGAGATTGACGAATGGCGAGAAAAAGGGTATAGCGTTGTAAGAAAACCGATGCGACAATGGATGTTAAGAATTACAAAGTATGCGCAAAGATTGCTCGAAGACCTTGAACTTGTCGATTGGCCCGATTCAACTAAGGAAATGCAGAAGAATTGGATAGGAAGAAGCGAAGGAGCAGAAATTGAATTCGAGATAATAGGTAATCCTAAAAGGATTAAAGTTTATACAACTCGGCCCGATACTCTTTTTGGTGCAACTTATTTAGTCTTGGCCCCAGAGCATCCTTTGGTTTCGGAGATAACAACCGAAGCAAACCGAGATTTAGTCGAAGACTATATTCGACAAACAAGTCTTAAAACTGATAGGGAAAGAACCGAGATTGTAAAAGTTAAGTCGGGAGTTCCTACTGGTGCATTTTCGATTAACCCAGCGACTGGCGAAAAAATTCCAATATGGATTGCAGATTATGTATTGATGCAATACGGAACTGGAGCCATAATGGCAGTTCCCGGGCACGACGAACGGGATTTCGACTTTGCTAAGACTTTTGGGTTACCAATTAGGCTTGTTGTTGTTCCCGAAGGTTCTAATGATTGGGATATAAACAGTTCTGCTTTTGTTGATGAAGGGATAAATGTTAATTCATCCAACGAAGAAATATCGATTGATGGTTTACCAACTCGTTTAGCCAAAGAGAAAATAACAGATTGGCTTGAAAAAAAGGGAATTGGAAGGAAAAAGATACAGTACAAATTACGCGACTGGCTCTTTTCACGACAAAGGTATTGGGGCGAACCTATACCAATAATTTTTTTTGAAGATGGGACAAAAAGGGCATTGGATTTAGACGAGTTGCCATTATTGTTGCCAGAAATTGCTGAATTCAAACCATCTGGGACTGGTGAATCACCACTTGCAACAGTTCCAGGTTGGGTTAGGTTTATCGATAGAAAAACAGGGAAAGTAGGGGGATACGAGACTAATACTATGCCACAGTGGGCAGGTTCTTGCTGGTATTATCTTAGGTATATCGACCCCCATAATGAAGCTTGGTTTTGCGACCCCGAAAAGGAGAAATATTGGATGTCCCCCAATGGTGTAGATTTATACGTCGGTGGCGCTGAACATGCAGTTCTGCATTTACTCTATGCAAGGTTTTGGCACAAGGTGCTTTACGATTATGGCTATGTTTCGACTCCCGAACCATTCTATAAACTTTTTCATCAAGGATTAATCCTTGGTGAAGATGGCCGAAAGATGTCCAAATCCTTAGGCAATGTCATCAATCCCGATGATGTTGTGAAAAAGTATGGAGCCGATTCTTTGAGACTTTTCGAAATGTTTCTTGGACCTCTGCAAGATTCCAAACCTTGGTCGACAACTGGAATTGAAGGAGTTCATCGGTTTTTGAATCGAGTATGGAGATTATTCGTAAACGGCGATGGACAAATTAATCCAGAAATAAAGGATTTACCATTAACATCCGAGCAAGAGTATCTGCTCCATTCTACAATAAAGAAAGTTGCCGAAGATATTGAAAATTTAAAGTTTAATACAGCAATATCTCAGTTGATGATATTTGTAAATGAGATTTCAAAATACGACGAAAAGCCTCTCTGTGCTTTGGAGAAGTTTCTTCTTTGCCTTGCACCATTTGCCCCTCATATCTGCGAAGAGATTTGGTCCAAAATGGGTAAGTCTCGTTCGATAGCTTTGGAAAAATTTCCCGAATATGATGAAAAAAAAGCTACAAAGAAAATTGTCGAAATAGTCGTTCAAGTTAATAGTAAAATAAGAGCTAGGATTTATGTTGAGTTCGATACAAGTCAAGAAGAAGTTGTAAAGATTGCTCTTTCGGAGCCAAATGTTAAAAAATACTTAAATGGCAAGGAGGTCAAAAAAATTGTGTTCGTGCCAAACAAATTATTGAATATTATTTGCTAAAAACTTAAGATTTGGTGTTTGATTTATGTAGGTAAAATATTGACAATTTTTCTAATGTTTTTTTTACATTTTATGTTCAAAGTTACATATATTTTTTAATTTTAAATTTTTATATTAGATAATTAAATTTTTGTTAAGGAGTTTATTTGTTTTAAATAAAATGTTCAATAAAAGGGTGGGTGAAATGAATTATATCGAAAGAACAATTTGTGGTTTTATTCTTTTCTTGCTTATTGTTAGAATTTCAGTATTTGCCGAAGAGCTGAATAGTTCTTCAAATAGAGAATCTGAATATTATTTGTATGGAGTAGTTATCGAAGAAGCTAATAAACCGGAATCGCCACAGATTCCGACGCAGGACCAGCCACAAATTTTTGATAAAGCAAAAATTAGAATTATCAATCTTGGCTCAGTTGTAAATTGGCGAGGGCTTGACTATGCTCCTTCAATCAGTGCAGATGGCCGTACTCTATATTTTGTATCTAATAGGCCAGGGAGTATGATTAATCCTAAAATAGACAAGCCCAGCCACGATTTTTGGGCATCGAAGAAAAATGAAAGGTTGGATACGATTTTCTTCCGCCCTTTCAATATAGATACAACCCGTTTGTATGGTTATCAAGGTGTTAATACCCCAGAAAACGAAGGAGTTGCCTCAATTGCCGCCGATGGTCAAACCTTGTATTTTACCGCTTGTATGCGACCCGATGGGCTTGGTGATTGCGATATTTATCGTTCCACGATAGAGGGTGACCGTTGGAGTCGCCCTTATAACTTGGGTCCCAATGTAAATTCTAAGTATTTTGATGCACAACCTTCGATTGCTCCTGACCAAAGTCGGTTGTATTTTGTTTCTACTCGGCCAGGACCAAATTCCGATGGCAATAACGAAAAGTGGGACAATATGGATATTTGGTACTGCGACTGGGACCCCATAAACGAGGAATGGTTGCCCGCGAAGAATTTTTCCGAAATTAACACTCCTGTTCAAGATGCAGGTCCATTCATTGCTGCCGATAATCAAACTTTCTTTTTCTCATCGAAAGGGCATAAACCAAATTTAGGTGGGTTGGACTTTTATGTAACTCGTTACGACCCTGAAACCAAAAAGTGGTCGACCCCAGAAAATCTTGGCGAGCCATTAAATACTCCACAAGACGACCAATTTATCACTTTGCCTGCTTCTGGGGATGTCTTGTATTTTTCTTCCAGACGAAAGGACATTCCCGGTTACCAAGGTGATTTCGACATCTTTATGGCTTTTGTTCCAGCTTATTTCCGTGCTGTTGTTGTAAAAGTTAGAGTTATCGATGAATGTAGTGGCGATAATCTTCCAGCTTATGTAACAATAAGAAATCCTATTACGAAGCGTGTTGCTATCGACTCGCTTCGTTCCCCAAGAGTTGAAATGGACTTTGTAGTTACCAGCACAGACTATGGCGACCCCCGAGATTCGATTATGGCTATTAATTTGGAAATAACAGCAGAAAATCCGAAATATGGTAAGGTTACCAAAACCGTTACGATAAATAAGCCAAAGCCAACGACTGACCCCGAAGAAGCAAAAAAATATGCCGACGAAATTAAAGTTGTTCTTCCACTTGGACAATTGCCTTCCATTAGTACTGAAATTGACGAGGCTAAGTATGTTGCCGAAAACAAATCGATTAAACCAGAATTAGCTAAGTTCCGCGGTTTAGTTATGGAGCAATTTCAAACTTGGGACCTTTATCCTTTGTTGAATTACGTGTTCTTCGACTTAGGTTCTTCGAAAATTCCCGATAGGTATATTCTTTTCAAATCTCCAGATGATAGATTTAAATTAGCCTTTACAGATACAACTATTCGTGGTGGTACGCTCGAAAAATACTACCATATTCTGAATATTTATGGATATAGACTTTCGAAGTTCCCAGATGCTAAAATTGAAATTGTTGGTTGTAACGATGGTAAAACACCCGAAGAAAAAAGACCCAATCTTTCGCGAGAGCGTGCCGAAGCTGTATTCCAGTATTTTAAAAACGTTTGGGGTATCGACGAAAAGAGAATGAAAATAACCGTAAGAAACCAACCAGCTGTCGTTTCGAATCTGAACGACTCTCTTGGAATTGTAGAAAATCGCCGTGTCGAAATTATTTGCAATGATTGGAATATTATGAAGCCAGTGTTCGATAAAGATCCAAAGACTTTTCCACAACCAGAAACTATGAATTTTGTTCTACGAAATGGTATCGAAGAAGAATTGATTAAATCGAGAAGAATCGAAGTTAAAAGAGGCGGTAAAGAGTGGAACGTTCTTAGGGATATTGGTATAACTGAAACAAAGGTGCTTTGGGATTGGAAGGATAAAGAAGATGAATATCCCAAAGATGAAGTTCCATATACAGCTCAGTTGATTTTGACCACAGTTACTGGTAGAGAATGTGCCTCCGACCCAGTCTTGGTACCGGTTATGCAAGTAACAACTGAACAAAAGAAAGTTGATATCCAAAAAGGTGCAAGAGATAGTACAATCGAAAGATACAACTTGATTCTATTCCCGTTCGACCGCGCCGACGCTGGACCAATCAACGAACGCATTATGCGCGAATATGTTTATAATCGTGTTCTTCCATCTTCATTCGTAGAAGTGGTTGGCCATACCGATATTGTTGGTCTTTATGAACATAATCAAAAACTGTCCGAACGTCGAGCAACGACAGTATTTAATGGAATTATGAAACAAACTGGTGGTAAAGTTGGGTTTATTATCAAACGTGGTGTTGGAGAAGACGAACCATTGTACGATAATTCTTTACCCGAGGGTCGTTTCTATAATCGTACCGTTCAAGTTATGATTAAAACCCCAATCGAAGCTTGGATGGGTATCGGCCAATAACCACTTAAGAGAAGGTAGAAAGAGAAAGGCTTAAATTATTAATTCGCGCCAAAATTATAGTCGTTTAATTTGGCGCGAATTTTGTTTAAACAAAGTTGCAGTTAAGCATAAGTATTCCAAAATAATTTGATTTTCAAGGCTTTTATTTGCAGAAGGTCTAATTGCGAAGAAATCGATTTGTTCTAATTTGCAGGACTTTATTTCGAACTTCTTTGTAACTTTTTCGTATTATTCAACGAAATAATTTTGGAAAAAATTATAAACATAAAGCCCAAAAGTGGAAAAATTAGAAATAACCAACCTAACCAAACTTTTTTTATCAAAATGAATGAAGCAAGCCAAAATGAAAGGGAGAAAACAACTATAAGATATCCAGACAAGCGAGGTTTGAAAAATGAGAAAACAAGACTGAACATTAATCCCAAGAATAAAAGAATTCTCAAGCCGAGACTTAAATTCCATTTGTTAATATCGTAAAAATCTTCTGTTGTTAGGAAGAGAAGCATTAACCCAAAAAGTATCAAGGCAATCGAGCGGAGAATGACCCAAGCAGAAAGAATTAGTATTTGTTGCGTTTTTTTCTTTGATTTCAAGTCAGCCTTTTCTTTTGTATTTGCCAAAGAAGGACCCTTCTGCGAGGATGTGTCCTTGCATCGCCTTTAAAACTTGTTCTTTTGTTGCCCCGGAACCTATTTCCAAAATTGTATTTAAAGCGTAAATTTTGAAAAAGTACCTATGAATTCCGCTTGGTGGGCAAGGACCACCGTAGCCAATTTTACCCCAGCTATTTTTTCCTTGAAGAGTTCCATCAGGGAGTTTGGGAATAGGTTTAATATTTTCTGGCAGACTTGTAGTAGTTGGGGGTATATTGTAAATTACCCAGTGAACCCAAGTTCCAACTGGGGCATCTGGGTCGTCGTTGATAATGACAAATGATTTTGTTCCTTCTGGGGGATTACTCCATTTCAAAGGTGGGGAAATATTTTCCCCATCGCAAGTATATTTCGCGGGAATAAAGCCTTCGTGTTCGAAAGCAGTACTTGAAATTTTAATTTGCATTTTTTGCCCTCCTAAAAGCAAGACAAACAAAAGAAAAAAAAGAATTTTTCCCAAATTAGTAACCACTTAACATTTCAAATTTAGTCAATAGGAGGATAATAATAAAAATTAAGCAAAGAGTGTTTGTTTCTGACCTTCAGTAAGTTTGGTAATATAACTATTTACCGAAGAATAGTCTGGTTCGTGTTTGATTGTTTTACGGGCTACTTGTCCGCCGTTAACTTTACAGATTTGAATAATCTCAAATAAAATCTGATTTCTAAAGGTGCCTTCCTTATACCGAGTCATTTATATTCTCTTAAGAATTCCAGTCTATCTTGGAGCTTATGAATTGGAACAAGCAGTTTATCCTTTCCCAAAATTGCATCTTCTTGGCTTGTGAAGACCAATTCATAGTCTTTACTCATAACAATTGCTTCTTCTGGGCAAACTTCTTCGCAGAAGCCACAAAATATACATCGGAGCATATTAATTTCGAATTTGACTGGATATCGTTCTTTTTCGCGTTCGGTTTCCCCCGCTTGAACTTCGATAGCAAGCGCTGGACAAACTCGGGAACATAATCCACAAGCTACGCATCGTTCCCCATCTTCGTCGAGCACAAGTACTGGTCGACCACGATAGGAGCCAGTTGGTTCCCATCGTTCTTCGGGATATTGCCGAGTGAATTTGGGTTTGAAAAGCTGCCTAAAGGTGATTCCCATACCTTTGGCAATTTCTGGTAGGTAAAGTTTTTCCCAAAATGTGAGTCTTTCGTGTTCTGTATTATTTATTCTATTCATAGATTTTCCTTATGGTTTTAAAAAGTAAACAACGAAAGAAGTTATAATTAAGTTTAGTAAACCTAATGGTAGCAAAACTTTCCATCCGAGGTACATAAGTTGGTCGTAACGAAATCGAGGAATTGACCAACGAACCCAAATGAAAATGAAAACGAATATCATTGTTTTTGCAAGCAAAACACAAAATTGAGCAAAGGAAAGCCAAAATGTTCCAGATTTTAATCCTAAGAATTCCAGCGAAAAAGGTAAATTCCAGCCCCCGAAGTAAAGCAAAACAATTAACATCGATGAGGTAAACATATTAGCATATTCGGCAAGGAAAAACATTCCGAATTTCATCCCAGAATACTCGGTGTTATACCCTCCGACAAGCTCGGTTTCTGTTTCGGGGAGGTCGAATGGCGAGCGATTTGTTTCCGCAAAAGCTGAAACAAGGAAAATTATAAATCCAAGCGGTTGATATAGTATGTTCCAATTCCAGTTAGCTTGCTTTTCTACAATTTCTTGCAACGATAACGACCCAGCAATAATGATTACTCCAACAACAGAAACTCCCATAGATAATTCGTAGGAAATCATTTGCGCCGAAGAACGTAACCCTCCGAGAAGTGAATACTTGTTGTTCGAAGACCAGCCAGCGAAAGTAATACCATAAACTCCAATTGAAGTCATTGCGAGTATGAAGAGAATGCCGATGTTTACATCTGGTGAAGTTATGGAAAAGTAAATTTTTTGGTTACCGAAGTAAAAAGGTTCGGCGAAGGGAATTACAGCGTAAACGGAAAAAGCTACCCCGAGAGAAATTATTGGGGCAATTCGGTGAAAAAACTTGTCGGCTGCGAACGGAATTATGTCTTCCTTAAGAAATAGTTTAATTACATCGGCAAATGGTTGTAGTAGCCCAAACGGACCAACACGATTTGGTCCTATTCGGTTTTGTATCCAAGCAGAAACCTTTCGTTCCAAATAGACTCCAAAAGCTGCTGCAATTAGCATTACCATCGTTAGAATAATCAGTGCCTTAATTGAAAATTCGATTATTATTGGGAGCAATTGGCTCATTTCTATACCTTAGTTTTATGGTTTCATATAGTGTGATTCATATATTGGGACTTTTGGCTCTGGATTTTGTGCCCGACCCAGAATAATTCCATAATATTCATCAAGAAGCTTATAGGTCATTCCATTGAATCCTTCGATATTCATAGATATATCCATAAAGACTTCTTCGGCTTTTCTATAATTCCAATTCGAACCAAATCGGTTAGCCAGCAACTTAAATACGTACCACGATGGATGAATATCTCTAAGCTCGAATTTTGTCCATCTATCGTTGTGAGCTCCGAATTTGTCGAGTCGACTCATTTTCATTCCCATATAGCGAAGATTGTTTTTGGTAACAAGTGCCGGGGCAAAGTGCTGAACGCGATTATCGATATTTACAAACGTACCTTCCATTTCGGCAAATGTTGTAACTGGGAAGATTATATCGGCATTTTCTGTAAGTAGATTGAAATTGTATTGATGGGTTATAATTAAGTCCAATTCATCTAAAAGCTCGTATATTTCAGGAAATTCAGTGAAATCGTCTTCTATAATGTATAAAGCTTTTATTTTCCCCGATTTAATTGCTTCGGGCAATTTATTCACCGAGATGCTCGTTTCAGAAGGATAAACACCAACGAGCCGAGCTCCACGAAGATTTGGAGTTTTGTCGGAACATCGAAGGAAATCGTCTCCGAACTTTTCGTCGTAGTGCTCGAATAAGTCAATGTTTTGAGTATTAAATACTTCGGTGGCGAGTTTGACCAAAAGGTAATTGTTTTCGTTTGTGGTTTTTGCTGAACCAATGAACATTATTTCCGATGGATGAAAGGCTCGCAATCGCTGAAAAGCTAATTCGATAGCATCTGTCAAACTTATTTTTTCTAACTTATTTTCTACACGAGAGTATGGATGGATTACTCTGTTGTTGTTTACATATTGGTAATGAAGTCGACCATAATCACACATCCAGAAACGGTTGACATAAGGGTTAGTTCTTGGTTCAACTCTAAGAATTTCGTTGTTGCGAACCCCAATTTTGATATTGCATCCTCTTGCACAACCTTCACAAATGGAGTCGTTGAAGCTCATATCCCAAACTCTGGATTTGAAGCGGAAGTCTCTGCTTGTTAAAGCACCGACTGGACAAATATCAATTACGTTCATTGAATATGGGCTGTCGAATTGTGTTCCTTCGTGAAGTTGAATAGTAACGTGGTCCCCTCGTTGGACAAATGTCAATACATCTTGTTTTGCTATCTCTTTAGCAAACCTAATACATCGTGAACAAGAAATACACCTTTCTGCATCGAAGATTATGTTCGGACCCCATATAACACGTTTAGGTTTGTGGACCTTTTGTTCGTCGAATCTACTAAACCCAGTAGAGTGTTTGAAAGCATACTCTTGAAGTTTACATTGCCCAGCTTCGTCGCATATAGGGCAATCCAAAGGATGGTTGATTAATAAGAATTCCATAACCGATTCTTGGGCTTTTACGACTCGTGGAGAATTTGTACGAACAAACATTCCATCGACAGCCTCGGTGGCACAAGCAATTTGTAGTTTTGGGAAGTAATTAACAATCGGTTTTTTGTTGTCGTCGAATTGTATCGAGCCGTCGGCAAGCCGTTTTACTAATCCTACTTCTACAAGACACATACGGCAGTTTCCCGCTACCGAAAGTTCTGGATGCCAGCAAAAATGAGGAATGTTTATTCCGTTTTCAAAAGCAACTTCGATAATTGTCTGACCTTTCCTTGCCTCGTATTCCCTTCCGTCGATGTATAAGATTGGCATAAAATACCTAAACAAAAACAAAATGGCAAATTTACAAAAAAACTTGTTGAATAATCGAAACGAGATTGCTTTGATTTTAAAAAGTAAAAACCTTAAGATGGTAAAACAGCAAGATTTTTGCCTTTCGTGAATAATAAAAATATTTTCAATAAAAGTGTGGGTTAATTAATGTAAATCAAATTTTTATTTTGTGTATAATTTTGTTTTTAAAGAATACTTTTCTTAAAATTTTCCGAATTCTTTTGATATGACACTATATATTTTAGATTTATTTGGAATAAAAGCTCTCTAATACTTTTTCTGGGTGTTTTTTTATAAATGCTTCCCAACTTAAAGATTTGTTGTTGTGTGGTAGAGGATTAGTTTTTTTAATTAAATGGCAAACAGCGGTTGCCAATGCATCGGTAACATCGTTCGCTTCACTTTTTAAATTAATATTCAGAATTTTTTCGAGCATATACTTGACGCTGTTTTTCGAAGATGCGCCTGTTCCAGTAACGGACAATTTTATTTCTCGTGGAGAGTACTCGTAGATTGGTATTCCTTTGTTTAGAGAAACTAATTCAATAGCGGTTTTAGCTTGAGTGAGTTTCATCAAGGTTTGCACGTTTTTGTGATAAAACTGTGATTCGATAGCAGTTTCTTCGATTCGATAATATTCGAACACCTCGGAAAACTTGTCGTATAAGATTTTAATTCTATTAAGAAAGTCAAACACCTTTGCATTTGGTTTAACTAAGCCTAAATCGACCACTATAAGTTTTCCGTTAAAAAGTTCATTTTTAAGCACTGCAAAGCCACATCGAACCGAGCCTGGGTCTATACCAATAACATACACTAGTTTTGCTCCTTTTCCAAGATTTTGAGAATTTCGTCGGTAAATTCGTAGTTTCCATAAACATTTTGAACATCGTCGATTTCTTCGAGTGTATCGAAAAATTTAACAATTTTCTTTGCCTCTTCGATTTTCTCAATTGTAATTATGTTTTTGGGAATATACTCGTATCGGGTTTCGAGTATTTTAAAATTTTTTTCCTCGAAATACTTTTGGACAAAGGATAGGGCGTCGAAAGGACAGATAATTCTGGTCCGTTCCTCGTCGTATTCCATATCGTCGCACCCAGTTTCGACAATGTGTTCTAACATTTCTTCCTCGGACCTACCCTCTGGGTCGATATATATAACTGATTTACGCTCGAAGTTCCACATAACTGAACCAGGTTCGCCTATACTGCCGCCGAGTTTGTTTACTTCGGAACGGATGAGAGGAAAGGTTCTATTTCGATTATCTGTTACGGCTTCGATTACGACAGCAACTCCCAACGGAGCATAGCCCTCGTAGATAACTTCTTCGTAGTTTTCACCTTGAATTTCCCCTGTTCCTCGTTGTATAGCGCGTTTTATGTTTTCCATAGGCATATTCATAGCCCTAGCGTTTTGTATAGCAAGTCGGAGTCGAGGATTTGCCTCGGGGTCGCCGCCTCCTTCGCGAGCAGAAATTGTTATTTCCTTTGCTAATTTTGTGAAAAGCTTACCACGACGAGCATCTTTTGCTGCCTTTTTGTGTTTAATATTAGCCCATTTACTATGTCCCGACATCTTTTTTTGAATATTTGTTGAATACTAATAATGCAAAATTAAATATTTTATGATTTAATATTTACTTGCGTGTTGTATATTCTAAAACAGTTTTTTGTGGGGTTTGTTATTTCCCTAAGTTTTTATAATTTCGTATACAACGGCGCGTAGCGCAGCCTGGTAGCGCACTACTTTGGGGTAGTAGGGGTCGCCAGTTCAAATCTGGCCGCGCCGACAAAATTTTCCATTTTATAACTAAAAATTAATCTTTGCTTTTTCCTTGCCTCTCTTAAATTCAAGAATATATTTTGATTGTTACGATTTTAATAAAACGAATAGAACAAAAATGTGGGGATTATAGAATTTATGTTAAACTTTGCGGAAAGGGAGGGATTCGAACCCTCGGTACGGCTTGTGACCGTACACACGATTTCCAGTCGTGCCAGTTCAGCCACTCCTGCACCTTTCCGTCGATACAAAATTACGAAAAAATCGTTTATTGTAACTTTTTGGCTCGAATTTTGTTTTGAATTAAGATTGGTAAGTTCGTATGGATAGAAGAGCATTTGTAGAAAGTATTTTGCTTGCTACTGCATCTGTTTGGCTTGTCGAACAACGAAGCCTTTGTAATAATGCTGTTATTGATACAGATGGGATTATTTTGCCTCCAAAATTACGCAAAGGCGATACAGTTGCTTTTGTTGCACCTGCAAGCCCAAGCAATGCTTGGGAAATACATAATATGGCGAATTTTTTTATCAAACGAGGGTGCAAGGTTATTTATGGGGAAACAATAACAAAAAGGGATAAAAGATTTCGTTTTCTTTCGAACGACGACAATTTTCGTGCAAAGGAACTGAACTCCTTTTTTGCCGATAACACGATAAATGCAATTATCGCTGCCCGCGGTGGTTATGGTTCGATTCGAATTCTTAATTTGATTGATTATGAACTTATTTCGAGTAATCCCAAAATATTTCTTGGCTTCTCGGATGTTACTGTACTTTTAAACGCTATTTATTCAAAGTCGAAACTTGTTACTTTCCACGGACCCACTGGAAATTTTCCATTAGATAATTTTACGAAAGAAATTTTACAAAATATCCTTTTCCATAATGATGATTTTGAAGGGGTCTTGTCGTATAAGATACCTGCGAAAGATTTTCTTGTCGGAGGGCAATCAATAGGTAGATTGGTAGGGGGTAATCTTACAAGTTTAGTTTCTTTGCTTGGGACACCTTATGATTTCAATACGACAGGTCATATAATATTTCTCGAAGAAATTTCTGAGCATCCGTATAAAGTTGATAGAATGCTGAAACAGTTGCAACTTGCTGGTAAATTTGCTGATTGCAAAGGGCTGATTTTGGGCAATTTCGGGAAACTCGATTCTCGTAGAAATTTTTATCCCGACTATTCTTTCACACTCCGAGAGATTTTTGAAAAAAATTTCAAGGATTCAAATTTCCCAGTGGTCTTGAATTTTCCATTTGGCCATTCAGCTAAATTTTTTAGTTTTCCATTAGGTTTATATGCAAAAATTGATGCGACCAATAACGAATTTTTATTATATTTGCATTGGGATGTTTCCAAAAATGAAAATATGTTAAAAAAATAAATGGGTTGTAAAATGAAACGGCTCCTTTTTATTACTATTCTTCTACTATTTAAGTTAGAAATTACATTTGCTTCGGAAGCTGTTTTTTCTATATCAGAAGTAAATACAGAGCAGTTTCCACTTATTCGTTGTTCATTTGTAGCTCTCGATGCAACTGGACAAAGTTATAAAAACTTAGTCCCTGCGGATTTTGAGGTATTCGAGCGTGGCAGGAGTATGAACCCTACGTTAAATGTCCATTGTAGGGACACTAATGTCGAGCCTGCTGTTAGTATTATCCTCATAGTCGACCAAAGTAGCTCTATGCTTTTGGAAAACGAAGCTAAAGAAACTCGTTGGAGCTGGGTTAAGATTGGGGTAAATGCATTCGTCAATACGATTAATTTCCGAACGGGGACAAAAGTTGCTTTGATTTCTTTTGGAAATTTTGCTTATCTTCGTTGCAAATTCACAGATAATAAACAAGAGATAATCGATTCACTGAACAATATAATGGTTGGTGGTGGGACGCTCTATAATCCACCATTTCTCGACCCAGACC
>JAOADV010000017.1 GCA_026417135.1 Ignavibacteria bacterium | reverse complement strand
CAAGAGGGGAAAAAGAAACTCAATTCCCCTCTTATAGAGGGGACAAAGGGTTGTTCAAAAATTATATTTTCGAAAGCAGAAATGAAAAGCATCCTTGCTTTTGGGACGACGGCAAGTATGTCGTCGCTACTTCAGTCCGCACAGGCTGGGAAGGCTGTGCTACTGGATTATCCAAAAGGAAAATTATTTTAAGCTGAGAAGTTTTATATAAGTTGTGCCAATATATCTTTTCCCTTTTGCTCGTTTTTCGAGTGGTGGTGGGTTTTTGGGGTCGGTCGAAGAATTACCTTTGATACGAATTCTTTCGGGTTCGATGCCTTTGCCAATGAAATAAGCCATCAATGATTTTGCCCTTTCTTCGGTCAGCTTCAAGTTTTCGTTCGCATCTTTTGCATTGTCGGGATAACAAATAATTTCGAAAACGATATTTTTGTTCAAAGCGAATTCGCGTGCAAAAGGTTCAAGGTATATTTCCGCACCGAATCGAATTTTGGATTTGTTCAATTCGAAAGGTGGAACTTCGATTGGGATGGACGTGCCTTCGACTATTGGTATCAAGGAGAAGTCTTTTGAATATTCGGTATATTGCGAAGCTTTTGGCACAAAGAGTTTATATTCTTCGCGTATGAACCTTGGTTGTTCGGCAACAATTGTATAGGTCCTTCCGGGTTTTAGACCAGTTAGGAAATAGTATCCATTATCGCTGGCATTACTTCGAGCGACATTAACCTTTTTCCCTTCGTCGTCGTAAGCAGTTACATAAACGGTCATTGGTTCTTTGGTAACAGCGTTTTTGACAGTCCCACTGATACTCACGACAGCTTGGGTAAATTGCCCCAAAAGTTGTTGTGAAAAAGCAATAATGGAAAAGAAGATTAGAAATCCTATTATTATATGAATTCTCTTCATAATTTACCTCTTTTTTTGTTTTTGTTGCGGTTGGGTTTGGCTCGAAGCCGTCCTTGTTAAAAAACGAACAGTACCATCGGCGCAACCGATGATAATGATGGAAGCATCGGAAACTAAGTCGCAGGACCAAGTTTCGATACCAACATTGAAACTCAATAAGTTTGCCCCGGTTTCGGTATCCCAAAGTTTTACGTATTTATCCAAGCTGGCACTCAACAGAGTTCTATTATCTTCGGCGAAAGAAATATCCTGAACTAATTCGCTGTGGGCTTTTATCCGACGGAGCATCTTCCCACTCGGCATCTCCCAAACAATGATTTCGCCCGATTGGTCGCACGAAGCAAGTCTTTTCGAGTCGAATGAATATAATACACTCAAAACTTGAGCATTATGTCCGACAAGGGTCATTAGGGGTTCTTGAGAAGTAAGGTCGGTGGACCAAATCTTTATTGTCTTATCGTCGCTCGAAGATGCAATAGTTTTCCCATCGTAACTGTATGCAACGTTGTTTATTGGGCCGGTGTGGCCACGAAGTGTTTTAACTTCGACTCCTTCTCGCCAGTCCCAAAGTTTGACGGTATTGTCGAAGCTTGTACTTGCAACAAATCGGGCACTGTCGTCTTGGCTAAAATAAACTCCAATTACTTGGTCGGTATGGCCACGAAGCACTTTCAAAAGCTCACCAGTTTTGATATCCCAAATTCTAACTGTTCTATCGCTCGAACCAGAAGCAAGCCATAAATCATTACCAGAAAAAGATAGATTATTCACTTGTCCTAAATGTCCACGGAATGTGCGAATTTCTCGCCCATCGGGTAAACTCCAAAGCTTAATAGTTTCGTCGAGACTACAAGTGGCAACCATCGTGTTGGCTTCGTTGACAAAAACACCAAGAACTTCATCCTCGTGGCTTCCAATTGTTCTCATTTGATAAGTGTAAGTTTCCTTGGACAAGACAGCCCCGAGGTACGAAATAAAAATCATTGCTACTGCAAAAAAAACTTTCATTAAGACCTCATTTATTTATAATTTTACTACTTGTTTGAAAATATTACAAATCTTTTAAAACGTTCAAAACATTTTTTAGTTTATTCCGAATATCCATAAGATTTATTTTAAACTCCTCGTCGAAATCAAATGACATCTGCTTGGGAAGATTAATAATTTGGTTAATTTCATCTTTTTTTACTTTTTGGAAACCAATCTTTGATTGTTCACTGGATATATTAACTTTTTTCCCAAACATTTTGTTCAACTCGTCGAGTGTCCCGCGGACCGACAACTTCTGCTCCCTTAGCATAGTTTTTATGGCCTTAACTATTTCTAAATCCTTGTCGGAATAGATTCTATTTCCAGCCCTATTCTTCTTTGGTTTTAAGAGTGGAAACTCTTTTTCCCAGTATCTAAGTATGTGTTGCTGTTCTCCAACAATTTCGGCAACTTCGCTGATTGAATAATATAGCTTGCGCATTTTAGAAAAATGAAATTAACATATGGTTTAAAATAAGAAAAACATAAAAAACTAACAATATTTTAATATGCAAGTGTTTTTTATCGCTGGTAAAAGAACTTATCTATGTTGCATTCTTAGCAATTGTCTTTATACTATTCAATATCTAAAATCGTCCATAATTTTTATTTTGTTTTTAGTAATACAATGGTAGACTTAAATTTAGCATACGAAGCAGAATTATACCTTAGATATTTGGAAAATCCAAATAGTCTTTCGAAAGAATGGCAAGAATATTTTGAAAAAAAATACGGAAATCGAGTAATTACTTTTCCCCCAGAAGTCGAAAGATTAGTAGAAATGGATAATGGGGTATCCGAAGAAAAACTTTTGGATATCTCGCAACTTACGAGTAGCTCCGAAGATAAGCTTATTCCAATTAGCTCGGTTCAAGAACGAATTGCCGATAATATGGAACTTTCCTTGTATGTTCCAACTGCAACATCTGTTAGAACCATTCCAGTCAAAGTTTTAGATGAAAATCGGAGAATAATTAACAAATACCTTAGCAAGGTTCGTAGGGGGAAAATTACATTCACTCATATCATTACTTGGGCAATCATTCGAGCATTGAAGAGATTTCCCCATTTGAATGATGCATTTGTTAGGCAAGATGGAAAAGCATATCGTTTGCAGAGAAAGTCGATTAATTTAGGTTTTGCCGTAGATTTAGTCCGGAAAGATGGCTCTCGGATGTTAATCGTTCCAAATCTGAAAGGTGTCGAAAACCTAAAGTTTGATGAGTTTTTACAGTTGTATGACGATTTGATTGGTAGAACAAGATTAGGAAAAATCGATGTTTCGGAGTTACAAAATACAACGATTTCAATTACAAATCCGGGAATGATTGGAACCACAATGTCGAACCCTCGTCTTATGCGTGGTCAATCTTTGATTATTGCAGTCGGTTCTATAGATTATCCCACTGAATTCAAGGCAGTTCGACCCGAAATATTAACAACTTTTGCAATTTCTAAAGTTGTTACAATAACGAATACCTACGACCATAGGATTATACAAGGTGCGGAATCAGCAGAATTTCTTTCTTACATAAACAACTTGATATTAGGCGAAGAACAGTTCTACGACAACATATTTGCGACTTTACAAATACCTTTCGAACCAGTACGTTGGGAAGTCGACACCACTCCAATTAATCAATTTGGAAGGGTGGACGAAGCCGAAATCATCGAAAAAAGTGCCCACGTCGAATTGATGATTAATGCGTATAGGGTTCGGGGCCATCTCCTTGCTTCGACAAATCCACTTGGTTATTCTATATATTACTATCCCGAGTTAGACCCGGCATACTATGGATTCACCATTTGGGACTTAGACCGAATATTCCACGCCGAAGACCTTTGGGAAAAGAACAACTTGCCACTTCGCGAAATAATCGAGCGGCTCCGAGATACCTATTGCGGGAACATAGGTTTCGAGTTTATGCATATCCAAGATTCTGAAAAAAAGGAATGGATTAAACAAAGGCTCGAACTACAAGGTATCCCAGAATTTACAAGGGACGAAAAAATTTACTTCTTGAAAAAACTTATCGAAGCCGAAGAGTTCGAAAACTTTTTGCACACGAAATATATTGGGCACAAAAGATTTTCGCTCGAAGGAGGCGAAACAGCAATCGTTCTTGTCGACAAAATTCTTGACCTTACAGCAAACTCTAATCTGCATTCCGTTGTTATAGGTATGGCACATCGTGGCCGCTTGAACCTTTTAGTCAATGAAATCGGCAAACCAGTCGAAGAAATTCTAATGGAGTTCGAAAGCGATTTACATCCAGATTCCTTTTTTGGTAGTGGGGATGTAAAATATCATCTTGGAGCCGAAGGGACTTACATCTCTGCAAGTGGAAAATCTATCGAAGTGCTCCTTTCTCCCAATCCAAGTCACTTGGAATTTGTAAATCCCATTGTCGAAGGGATGGCTCGTGCTTTGGCAAACAATATTGGAGATGAAACACATACAAAGATATTACCTATTCTCATTCACGGAGATTCTGCTTTCGCTGGGCAAGGTATTGTTGCCGAAACCCTTAACTTTTCCCAGCTCCACGGATACCGAACTGGCGGGACAATTCATATTGTTATCAACAATCAAATCGGTTTTACAACTCCCTCGACCGAAGCCCGCTCGTCGTATTATGCGACCGATATAGCAAAAGGGCTACAAGTGCCTATACTCCACGTAAATGGGAACGACCCCGAAGCAGTTGCTTTTGCAGCAATCTTTGCTTTTGAATATAGGCAGAAGTTCAACACCGACGTTCTTATCGATTTACTTTGCTATCGGAAATATGGCCACAACGAAGCAGACGAACCAACTTACACCCAACCATTGCTTTACAAGAAAATTCGTTCTTTGCCTCCAATAAGTGATATTTATCAAAGAAATCTTATTCAGCAAGGAATAATAAGAGCCGAAACAGCCGATTCGTTCCGCAGAAATTATCAAGAAATGCTTCAGAAAGAATTTATTAATCTAAAAACTTCTACTCCTAAACGCACTTTCGCAGAAGAAAGAGAAGAATTCAAACCTTTTGTTAAATATGATACATCTATCGCCGCCGACTTGCTTAAAAGAATAGTCGAAGCTTCGACAACTGTACCCGATGGTTTTCACCTCAACCCTAAACTTAAAGGACTTTTTGCAAAAAGAAAATCTATTCTTGCCGATACCAACGCGGGTATTGATTGGGCGCTCGCCGAAACATTAGCTTTTGGTACGATTTTGCTGGATGGTCACGACATTAGATTTTCTGGACAAGATTCAAGAAGAGGTACTTTCAGCCAACGGCATTCGGTCCTTATCGATTTTGAAACCGAAGATGAGTATATACCTTTGAACAACATTTCCGATAAACAGGGTAAACTTAAAATTTACGACAGCCCACTTTCCGAGACTTCCGTAATTGGATTCGAGTATGGATATAGTCTCGCAGCAAAGCGAACACTTGTCTTTTGGGAAGCACAATTTGGAGATTTTGCTAACGTTGGGCAACCTATAATAGACCAATTTATTGCTGCTGGCGAAAGAAAATGGGGAAAGAAAAGCAATCTAATTCTACTTCTGCCTCACGGATACGACGGCCAAGGTCCAGAGCATTCGAGTGCTCGTTTGGAACGTTTCCTTCAGCTTTGCGCCGAAAACAATATGATAGTAGCCAATTTAACTACTCCTGCTAACTACTTTCATATATTGCGAAGGCATACAAAAATTTTTAAACCTTTAATTTTGATGACACCTAAGAGTATGCTTCGCCATCCTTTGGCAATTTCGCCTTGGAAGGATTTTACTGATTCTTTCTTCCAAGAAATCTACCTTGATTCTCCACAAGACATAGGCAAGGTTAATAAAATCATCTTACTTTCGGGGAAAGTATATTGGGATTTAATTTCTAAGATTCAGCAAGAAAAAATAGATACATCTGATTTTGCAATAATCCGAATCGAACAACTTTATCCTTTGCATAAGGATTTACTTGTTGAAAAAATCGGAAGTTTTAAAAATTTGCAAAAACTGGTTTGGCTACAAGAAGAACCACAAAATATGGGTGCTTGGAGCTATATTTATATCGAATTATTGAATTTAATACCTCCAAATATATCAATTTTTTATGCTGGAAGAGAAAAAAGTGCTTCGCCAGCGACTGGTTCTTATTCCCAACATCTTCGAGAGCAACAAGAAATCCTTGAACGAGCATTGAGTATTTAAATGTTGAAATATCAAGTTAAGATTGATAGAATTTTCTTTGTAACTAAAACAACTGGGAAATTGTTAAATCTTTTTGTTTTTTATTTGTTATCTATGTCGAAAAATTTGCGAAATATTTTCTTCATTTTTTTGATTTCGGGAATTTTGCGCGGACAAACAATCGAAGAAGAACTCAACAAGATTGTCGACTCTTATAAGTTGCCTTTCGAATATAAATGGTATAATCCTCAAAAAAAATATTTACAAATTTCGACCAAAGAAGAAAAGATATATTTTATTCTTGGAAGGGAGATAATTGCGAATTTACCCGAGCTACGAAACAAACCTCATATCCATCTACATTTAGTAAGAAGAAATCGAGAAGTCCCAATCTGGATTAAATCCGATGGTGAATCTTTAAGTGAAAACGATACTTTGTTTTTCTTGGGAAGTTTTCCGCGTGGGGATACCACTTATCTCGACCCATTCAATCTTGAAGAAATATTTTACCTTTTTTTCGACGAGACTTACGAGGGGTTAAGATATGAATTATTGCCTTTGCAAAAGACAACAGAAATTGGAGTTTCAGACGTTGACTTTTCATACCATTTCGAAGAGCATCATCAGTACTCTATTGGTGTGCCAGAATTTTCTTCGCAGACCGTCAATGGCGAAGGCTGGGTATGGGCTTTAATGTCCCCAAAAGACGATTGGATACCGAACAACTTCGCAACATTTTCACAGAAATTGTTTCCTTCGGATAAATCCGATTCTGTTAGCTTTCGTTTTTTTGCGTTCAGTGCTAAGTATGATAGCATAAAAACAAAGCATTTTGTTCAAATACTTATAAACAATGATACTGCTTACAAAAATGTGTTCCCGCCCGGGAAAAATTTGATTATGGAATTTAAATATCCTACCGAAAAACTTAAATTTGGTAAAAACGACTTCAAAGTAATTAACCGTGGGTTAATTCCTAAAGATACCAATGCACTTCCTCCCGATGTAATTGGATTTCAATATTTTGTTTACAAAAGTAAAGAAATTCCATTTGCAAGGTCTAGCCAATTCAAATTTCAAGTTAGTAGTAAGTCCAATATTTCTTTGTATAATTTTAGGCATCGTAGAGGCTTAGTTTTAGATACAACTGATAAGAAAATTGTAGAAATATATGGTACACCGACAATTTCTTTTTTTGGTTCGGTAGAAACTAATGGTACTTTGGAAGTCAACTTTAACGATTCAGTATTCGAAGCGAATCAAAAAGGTTTCTATTTGTTTGCAATAGATAGTATTTCGAATACCTTTGTATCGAAATTTTATCCAACTTCTGAAAATAGCATTATTCGAGATATTCAACGACTTAGCATCAATTCTGTATTTCTTGTTATTTCTAATTTAATCAGTATCACCCCCGAAATCGCAAACTTCTTTTCCAACGAAGGGGCAAAAAATGCATCATTTGTAAATAATCGCAGTGTTTGGATGTTTGCAAAAAAACTCGGGGGAAATAACTTTTTCGAAAAATTTGGAACTGGGAAATTAGTAAAGCTTTGGGGTGTATTTCCAGCCTCATACTCCAAATACTTTAGCTATGGATATTCGAACAATTTTGCGACCGCACCAAAGTTTCTCTTTGTAAATGACTTTGCAAGCCTTGAACAAGCCAAAATCGATAGGGTTAACGAAAGTTATTTGTTTACAGATAACAACCAAGCAGATGTTATTGTAATTGCTCCTAAAATATTTAGTTCTGTTGCCGAAGCGTACGTCGATTATCGAAAATCCACAAATCCAGATAAAAACTTCCTTATAGTATATACAGAGGATATTTACAAAGAGTTCAATTTTGGGAAGAAGTCCCCAGACGCAATTAAAAGATTCCTTGTATGGGCATATTACAAATATCTAAAGCCGAAATTTTCTTTTCTTGTAATAATAGGCGATGCAAATTTTGATGTACGAAATGTTTTAAAGAGCAGTACTTATCAAGACTTCGTCCCAGCATTTGGTTGGCCCCCGACCGATTACTGGTACTGTTTACTCGAAGGAAGAGATATTTCCCCCGAGGTGAACTTAGGAAGAATTCCTATAAAATCTTTGGCAGAAGGATTTCAATATCTGGAAAAAATTAAAGAATACGACAATGCACGAGATAATCCCTGGATGAAGAATATTCTTTTTCTAAGTGGTGGAATAAATCAAATCGAAAGAGAATATTTCTACGATGTTTTGGGAGGAACTTTCGCTGGTTATGTTCTAAAAAATACTCCAATATGTGTTCGTACCCAAGTCATTCGTAAAAGCGACGAAATTGTCGGTAGCGAAACAGATGCAAGCTTTGTTCGTTCCGCAATAAATTCCGGGCTTACCTTGATGATTTTTGCTGGGCACGGTTCAGCACGTGTCTTCGACATTGATGGGTGGAAAGTACAAACATTGAACAACAAGGGCCGCTATGGCTTTTTTGCTTCTTTCTCTTGTAATACAGCCACTTTCGCTGAACCCGACCTTATTTCTCGTAACGAAGAATATGCCCTTTTCCCCGAAAAGGGCTTTGTCGGTACCCTTGGTTCTGGAGGAGTTAGCATTCGAAGTAGTTCCTTGAACTTATGTTATAATATGCTAACAGCTATCTCCGACCCGAAGATAAAAACGGATTACTTTATTGATTTCGTTAATATTGCGAAAGCTCGCCACCCAACGAATCGAGATTACTTCGACCTGCTCACTGTCTACCATTACAATTATATCGGGGACCCACTGCTTCGTATGCGTTTGCGACGACTACCCGACTTATACTTTATCGACAATGTAAGCATTGCGAATGAAAAAGGAACAAATAATTTCACCGAATTCGACTCGCTTTTTGTGATTACTGGGCACATTGGCAATGCCGGATTTTCTAAATTCGAACAAGTTTCGTATAACTTGAAATTAATTCACACATATGAAAATCATTCAGATACCTTAACCCTTGCATTTACTGATATTTGTAACAACCAATCTTTTAAATTTCTCGTCCCTATTCGAAAACGTTTGGGCTTACACAAATTCAAATTATTAATCAATCCTGAAAATTCAATAGAAGAATTCACTTATTCGAATAATCTTTTTGAAAGAGAAATAGAAGTTTTTGCTAATTCCCTTTTCTCTATCGACCCACTCCAATTTTGGAACGTAAATAGGAAAAATCCAGTATTTAGATTTATCGACCCTCTCCTTTCAGAAAGTTCGCAGAATTACAGATTCAAAATTTACGACAGACCCGATACCCTGTCCAATTTAATCGTATCTTCGAAACCAGAAGAACTGGATGTGAGTTCATTAAGAATTGATTGGCGACCTCGAACTTCGCTCCCCAAATCCCATTTTTGGCTTTACGCACTCAAAGAAAGTAAGGATAATAGAATACAGAATCAACCCGTTTGGCTTCCATTCTTTGCTTCGGACGAATCGCTTATGAACAAAGTTCATATTTCTATCGAAACGGCTAATGAAATGAACTTGTTTTCGCTTAAAAATTTTAGAGCAGATTTGGAATTAAATGAATTAGTGTTAGAACCGATTCGTATTCCATACAAAATTCTTTCAAGTGCTGGTAATAGCCGCTCCCATAAAGGAAGAGAAATTACCGTCAACGAAAAAGTTTACGAAGAAATGCAACCCGACCGCGACTTGGTAGGTTTTTATGTTGTGGTTATCTCGCACAAGGATTTTTCTTTAGTTCAACACAAGTTGTTCGAAACTTGGGGTGCCGACCCACCGCTAAACGACTCAACAAGTATCAAATTAGTCGATTTTCTAAGAGATTCAGTTCCGTCGGGTGATTATCTGTTTCTGGTTGCCCACGATGCAGCTCTTAGACTTCCTATTTTTCATAAATTTTTCAATCCCGAAAGTCGTGGCTCACTCGACACCCTAAAACACGTATTAAAAGAATGGGGAAGTAAATTTGCCGATTCACTTTGGGGAGACTTGTACAACTATAAAAACTCCTACTTTTTAGTGGCAAGAAATTTCTTCGGAAGGAAAATCACACTCGACGAAGGCTGGAACCTCGACGGCGACACTGTAAAATCGGTGGCCGAAATTGTTCAATATCCTAAGTTTGCTTCGATACAAACGACTTTGTTTGGTCCAGCAAAAAGTTGGGATTCGTTGTCCATTTCATTAAATTTACCAAATGACACCGTTTCTTACCAGATAAAAGTTTTTGGGTCTTCATCAGCATTAGTTAAACCCGGGAAACTGCTGGCAACTAACGAAAACAAACCATACTTATCACTTTCAAATCTGGACGCTTGGAAATACCCTTTCCTAATCTTTCAAATCGATTTTCAAAATCCTTACGAGAACAGCGATTTGAAGTTTCGTCGTTTGAACCTTACTTTTCAACCTTCCCCCGAAATTGCACTCACTAAGGAATCCCCTAAGGTATCGAGAATTGATACATTACGAGGTGAATATATTAATTTCAAGTTGCTAATAGACAATTTATCTTTGCGAACAGATATCGAAGTATCATCTCTGTCGATAACATTAAAAACACGTTCTGCAATCGATACCTTAGAGAACCAAAAAATATACTCTATTTCAACAAATTCTAGAAAGATTTTCGAAGGTATTCTTTTAACAGACAATTTTTCTGATGAGAACGAAGTCCGATTTACTGCAACACAGAAATTTCTGGATTTATTTAACTTTAATAACACACAGAATTTGCAAATAAACCTCTACGAAGATACTATCAAGCCAAATATAAAACTTTATCTTGATGGAGAAGAAACACAAGGTGGAGAGTATGTTTCACGTAAGCCACGAGTTTTGATTGAAATATACGACAATAGCAAATTGCCTTTCGACACTTTTTCGACAACTTTGCTTATCAATACTAAACTTTTTGATTTAGCGAAAAATGGTAATTTTATTAGTTATGGCAAGTTTATACCTTTAAAGTGTAGCTACTCATTTGAATCCGAAGAACTTGAATATGGATTGAATCACTTTACAATTTACACTTCGGATTTTACTGGAAATAAGGACACACTCGATATTCCAGTTTATGTTTCAAGAAAAGCAAAGATAGTCGAGCATTTGCCATACCCAAATCCAATGAGCAATAATCTTTCCTTTAAAGTTCGTTATATTTCTCCTATTTCTAAAGCAGTTGCAATAGTAGATATTTTCGACATCTCTGGTAAAAAGATAAGAACAATAACAAGAGATATTAAGTTAAACAAGGACGAAATATTTTGGGATGGTTTCGATGACTTTGGTAACTCTATTTCGCGTGGTATCTATTTTTATCGAATAAGTATCGTTTCCGAAATTTATGTTGACCCCGTTTTTGGGAAAATTCTTAAACTCGATTAAACTCATTTTGATTAGAATTAATCGTTGAATGACCAATATACAGATATCCTAATATTTCTGTCGTATTCTGGATAGAAAGGCAAGTAATAGTAGTTTGCTGAAAATAAGTTTCTAAGCGAAACATTCAGAAATGCATTACCTAATTTTGCATTGGCAAAAATGTTGACACCATTAAATTGCCAACCAATTCGTTTAGGATATTCAACCCAACGAGGTGAAATCGGCATAAAATAAGCACCTTTGAAAGGAGATAAAATTTCGAGCTCCGGTCCAAAATCGAGTCTACTCGAACCGCGAACTAAACGATAAAACAATTTAATTGTCAAAGCTAAGTTTGGGAGCCATTCCTTTCGCTCATTATTGCCAAATGTATAATTTAAATTTATTTTAGTGTTAAGATTTAAATTAAAACCAATTGGTGCAAGTAAATAAATATTAGCTCCAGAATTAAAAATTTCCCCAATTGAACTGAAACGAGTACCCAATATCTTTCCCAAACTATCAGTTAAAGAAGAGAAATAACTGAATTCCCAAGCATATCGTGTGTATAAATCACAAGCAAAATTGAAATCTTTCCTTTCGGAAGATAAGTTAAGTTTGAGCAAAATATTTTTCCCCAAAGGCGTTGAAAGCGAGTTACGTTTCGGCTGAAATACTAAATCGAATGAACTCGATAACAAACTTGTATCATTATATTTTAAAGATAAACCTAAGGTGCTGTTTGGATTATCTTTCTCGTAGTCGAACCTAACTCCTATTTCTGATGCAAAGTTCTTGAAAATATCAAATTGAAAGAGAGCATAAGTGCTTGGAACAAAGCTCTTGCTTTCTATTTCCCAAATCCATCTTTCTCGATTTTTATAAAAGAATTCTATTCCCAAAATGGATTTAACTTTTCCAATGTCGAAGTTCAATCGAGAATTGGCGGAAAAAAAGTTTCCGGAAGTTTTGTGTTTAGTGTCGATTTCATAATAATTGCTTAGATAATCATCTACTTCGAAATCAGTTTTCGAATAGGACCAAATCAAACCACCTTGGAGAACAACAGAAGAGTCCGTATCGAATAGCCCAATGAAGTTAATAGAAAAATCATTTTGCCAAATAGTCCGTTCCAATTTTTCGAACATTGCTATTGCAAGGTTATTCTCGTATGGAAATTCCGACAAACTTTCGTTTATACCGCCAAACAAACCATTATTTAAGATGGAATATCTATTTTCTAACCAAATATTTAACCAGTTCGATGGGAAGAGACGGAATCCAGCGGATATGTTCCATTTGTCGGAATTTGAATTATCGAACCTACCTGCACTCCAATATCTATTATAGATAAGATAGAAATTTGTGTTTGGAAAAAAATTTTGAGCAAAAACAGCCCCCGAGCCAAGATAATCGTACCCCCCTTGTCCAATCCAAATTTGAACAAAAGGATGTTTAGTATTGAAAAGTCTTGGGACAAAATTGAAAAGTGTTCCATTCGATTTGTAACCCATCAAGTAAGCTTTAAGTCCATCGAATACTTCTATTCCTTCGTATCCAAGAAAAGGATAAAGCTCAAAATTCGAAATGTCCAATGTAGGAACAATATGGTATGTGCCAGATTGATAAGTATTTGGATAGCTTAATATACCATAATTGTTTACAATTGAACTATTCCCAAGAGCGCCCAAACTTAAAAACGAAATGTTGGTATTGGAATTTAATATTTCGGAATACGACAGATTGTCGCCAACAACAAACTCTTGTTTATTTAAAAATTTTACACTTCGAAATAAATCTTTTTTCCCCAAGTTTCGATTTGGAATAAAGAGAGGAATAGAGTCCTTATCGTTTTTCGATTTTCCTTCGCCTTCCCGACCGAGAACGTCTTGGGAAAAAAGTGGTAAAGAGTAGCAAAAAAGTATGAATGCGAAAAAAAAAGTCAATATTGGTTTTTGCAAGTTCGAGGTAAAATTTTTTTCAAATTATTTGAAACGATAATGCTTTCGAACTGGCTCGATGACTTTCCAAGTGCAACTTAAACCTACGGGGAAAGTAACAAAGTCGCCTTTGTTGATTTCGACTTCACCTTCTTCGGTTCGAACGATAACTTTGCCATCGAGAAAATAACACTGCTCTGTCTCGTCGTAAAACCAGTCGAATTCCGAAACTTCTTTTGTCCAAATTGGCCAATTACTTACACCAAGCTTTTCAAGTTCATCGCTCGAAAGTTTTTCAATCTTGATAATTTTCATTTTCCTTATCTATTTAATTCTTGATAAACCTTGTAAATACACGTGTCTTGTAAAAAAGCGATTTGGTTTCCTTCGGCAATTTTCCTTGCTTCTTCGTTCGTAATACCCTCTTGTAGCCAAACAGCGAAGATGTCGCCTCGTTCTTTTTTTCTTTCAACGGCTTCGTTAAGGATATCGACACAAACTTCCGATGGACGGAAAACATTAAGAATATGGATTTCATCTGGAATATCGGAAAGCTTTTGATAAACTGGAATGCCCGGAACCACGAAATTTTGTGGGTTAATACCGATTATTTTATAATTGCGATTTTTTAAATAAACTGGAATCCAATGTGCAACTTTCTCGGGATTTTTCGAGAAACCATAAACTGCAATAGTGTTAAACTTTTTTAAAAGTTCCTTGCCTTTTTCAAGTTCCATACTACCTTCCTTTACCTTTCGACAAAATATCGAAAAAAATATTAATTGCCTTCGAAGCACCGCTAATTAGGCGGGCAGAAGTTTGTAGTGGGATAGCCACTCTATCGTAAACATAACGTGAAAGTTCAGAAAATGGCTTGAAAATGCCATTAATTTCGTTCAGCTTTTCATCGATATTTTGAAATGACTTCTTTATTTGAACAGAAGTGTCGTTGAACGAACCAAGAGTCGTTTCGGCTTTGCCTTTTAATTCTTCGATATCGAGAGTAATCTTTTTTAAAGTGCTTTCAATCGACTTCGAAAAAATAAGTATTTCTTCAACTGCGGAGTTTACAAGCTTGTTCAAAGACGACAAATAGAAAATTAAAAAAATTATAAGCACAGCAAGAGCAACAAGAACAAAAACAGAACTAATCTTCAATATTAAGTCGAATTCCATCGCGACGACCTTTTTTATTCAAATTTATTCTTTCATTTCGCTTTTGAAAGCTTCGACACCCGCCTTTGTTGCTTCCTTGATTTGGTCGATTTTATCTTCGACGGTCTCTTTAATTTCGAATGCTTTTTCTTTCGCTTCTTGTATTATACGTTCAGCATCTTCCAAAATTTTTTGGGCTTGCTGTTTAGCAGTTTCAATTATCGATTGTGCACGAATTTTGCCCTCGTTTACTGTTTCCCAAACTTGTTCATCGATTTTTTGTTCGACATCTGTCAGATAATTCGAAGCTTTTCGATAAAGTTCATTCGTTTTGTCTGCTAACTCCTTGCGAAATTCTCGCCCACTTTTTGGAGCAAAAAGTAATGCCAGAAATGCTCCAACAGCTCCGCCAAAAATTGAGCCTAATATGAAACCTTTAAAATACTCATTTCCATTGCTCGCCATTTTTTGCCTCCCAATTAATTATTTTTAAAAATACTAAAAATATCCCTCTCTTGTGCATCGAGAATTAATTCAGCAAGCTCTCGGACTGCACCGTTTCCACCATCCTGTTCACAAATATAATCGACAAAGTCTTTTACATATTTTATAGAGTTTCGTGGACAAGCCGAGAACCCTACCGCTTTGAGTGCCGGAATGTCGTTTATGTCGTCACCTATGAAAGCAACTTCTTCTATCGATAAATTCAATTGTTCGCATAAAGAAAATAAATCTTTCAACTTATTTTTCGAGCCTAATATGACGTGTTCGATTTTTAGTCTCATCGCTCGCGAGGTAACGATTTGCGAAGTCTCGTGCGTAATAATAGCAGTCATTATCCCAAAAGTATGAAGCAATTCTATTCCCATTCCATCTCTTATCGAAAATGCTTTAAGTTCTTCCCCATTTTTGGAATAATAGACTTTCCCATCGCTAAGTGTTCCATCGACGTCCATTGCCAAGAGTTTAATTTTTTTTAATTTTTCCTTTAGTTGAATTTCCATAATTTAATTATTTTAGTAGACAAAATTAATAAACAATTTCGAGGTTTAAAGTGAAACTAATAACAATTGTCCTGGCTTTCTTTATTTTCTTCGTTAACTTTTCTGTTTATTCCAATACCCCAAACACTTTGCAAACTTCTCTGACAATTTACAAGAACAATTTCGCAGTAGTGAACCAATCGCTCGAATTCAATCTAACAACTTCGCCTGCAACGTTTGAAATAACTTCGTTGCCGAACCAATTTGTTTCTTCGTCCTTGCTTCTTTCTTTCGATGGGGAGCTTCTCGAAAGTAGTCTCCTTTGGAATTTAAAAGATTTTAATAGCCATCTAATTTCTGCTATTGGTAAAGATGTTAATGTATTTGGACCTAATGGCTTTAATTTCAAAGGGAAACTTGCTTTTATATCGGACGATGGGGTTATTATTTCCTCCGAGGATGGAAAATCTTTGTTTATCAGTGAACTAGAAAATTATTCAATTTTAGCAACCGACTTCAGAATAGAAAATCTCGTCCCAAAAGTAACTTACAAAGTTAAGCCGAAGAAATTGGGGAAATTTCAGGCTAATTTAACATATCAAACTTTTGCTATCAAATGGACTGGAAAATACACTGCGGTTTTGAATTCAGCTGAAAACAAAATGGATTTAGTACTCTTTGCCGAAATTTCAAACCAGACTAATTTAGATTTCGAAAATGTATCCTTGAAATTAATCGCTGGTCAACCTTTCTTTTTTGCAAGAAATTATCAGTATAATTCGAAGTTTTTAAATATTCAATACGATGCTCTTATGGCCCAAGAAGCCTCGCCAAGAATTGCAACTCCTATCGAAGGCGAGGACGTTTTTGAATTCTATCAATTTGAATTCCCATACTCTGTTACATTAAAAAAGAACGAAACGAAGTATTTCCCTTTGTTCGAAAGGAAAGATATCCCAGTCGAAAAAATTTATAATTTTTCTTTTAGCGACTATTCTAATTTTCCAGTCAAAGGAACTCCAACAACCTATTTTTCTTTTAAAAATACAAAGGAAAACAACTTGGGCTTGGCTTTGCCTTCTGGCCTAATCGATTTCTACAAGATTGGAAAGACTACAAATGAGTTTGTTGGGCAAGCAAACTTAACTGAGCTTGCGAAAAATAATGTTGCCAAGCTTCCAGTTGCAAAAAGTTTCGATATCAATATAATCGCACAATTGCGAGATGAAACAAAACTCTCGAGAAATGTTACACAAAAAAGTTTCAAGGTTGAACTAATCAATTCGAAGGATAAAGATGTTGTTTGCGAAATTGAGTATCATTTCCAAGGGGATACAAAGTTGCTCGAATCGAATTTTAAACTAAAATCGAAAGAAGATGGAAAAATGATTTTCGAAGTACCTATAAAAACCAATTCGAAAAATGAACTGAACTTTAAAGTTGAAATACAAACTATTAATTAAACCCAAATGGAAAGATACAATTCCAAAAGTGAAGAAGAAACAAAACAAATCGCGTTCGAATTTTCGAAGCGACTAAAGATTGGCGATTTGGTTGCATTGGTGGGCGAACTTGGCACTGGCAAAACACTTTTCATTCGAGGAGTTGGCAATTATTTTAAAATTAACGAGATTGTTACAAGCCCTTCCTTTACTATTATTAATCTTTACAATGGGCTATTCGAAAGCAAAAGTTTCAACATTTATCATATCGACTTGTACCGAATCAAGAACATAAACGAGATAATTGACCTTGGGTTTTCGGAAATTATAGCAAGCCCAAATTCTATTTTTTTCATCGAATGGGCAGAAAAAGCTTTCGATTTAATTACTCCACCTTACTATAAAATTACTTTTGAAAATGTCGAAGAAAATCCGGACCACCGCATAATTACATTAGAACTGGTAAAATAACAAGGGAGCTTTTAGCAAACGAAACTAAATAAGTTGCTACTTTTAGTCGCAAAGGACTTTTCGGTTTGATTAAATTTAAAGTTCAATATCTTTATTCTACAATATTAAATCTTTCGAGCAACTTTTGAGATGGATTTATTTTTTTTCTATTCATAATATTTATTAAACTCTTTTCTTGAATTAAATCATTTAATACTAAATGAATAACCCAATGAAATTCCAGCAAAAGGGCGAAGTTTTATCACATTTTTAGTTACCGTTTGGTTACGATTAGTGTCGTAGTATTCGTTTTTTTCGAAAATTGCAAGAGGAGTAAAGCAAAGGCGTATGAATAAGCCATCTTTGAGTGGTTGATAACGGTATCCAATCGAGCCTGTAAGGAGCAAACTCTCTTTGGGGGACGACCCAGAACCAAAGAATGAAAATGATGCAACGTTTGTGTAAGTCAATCCAAGACCCAATTCGAAATGGTGGGATGTTCGAGCATTGGTTAGGTAATAAATCGAAAAGGGAATACCATAACCAAAGATTAAAAATGAAAGACCACCACGTAATGAAAAATTAGGATGGAAAAGATAATCTCCATTTAATGATACAAAAATTCCTTGCCCGCCGAGCTCTGCAAAAATAGCGAAGGTCTCTTTGCGTACTTTACTTACCTTTGAACTAGTCTCAATTCCAAATAAGTTTATCTGAACTGAAACAAGAAACAAAAGTATTAAAGTCCACATAGGTACCTTATAATTTGTTAATTAATGAACAAAAATAAAAAATTTAAGTTAAATTAAAAAAAATAATACAAAATTAGAACTACCATACTTTTTTCAATAACTTTTCAAAAATTCAACACAACTTCGAAAAAAAACAAATACATCGAAGCGGTTTATTCAAAATCATAATTCTTAGCAATACATTTTGACGAGCTTAATACTTGTTACCTATATGGTAGCACAGGCTTCCCAGCCTATGCATTGAAGTAACGACGGCATTTTTGCCGTCGTACCAAAAGCAAGGATGCTTTTGGTACTTCGGAGGTAGCGAAAACATCTCTGCTTTCGGAATTATGGTTTTTGAACACCCCTTTTTCCCCTCTATAAGAGGGGAATTTTTCTTTTTTCCCCTCTCGTCGAGGGGTTAGGGGTGTTGAATAAAATTATATACGCAGAAGCAAGATGCTTGTGTTACAATTTGGGCGGGCAGGGTTGCCCGCTTTGGTGCTGGACTAGCGGGGTACCTGCCAAGCCCTTTGTTTGTTTTTTTATGTTCTTTGCAATACTAAACCTCTTTTGTTACTTTTTTTGATGTGAGTTTTTGCCTCCAAATTCTATCCATTTTGTTTATTCAATATCTATCGAAAATTTTTTTGGAAGAAATGCTGTGTGAATTACTTTGTCTTCGTAAACAAGTGCGAAACCAGTAATTTTATCGCTGTCGTATCGATAGTCGATTCCGCTTCCAGTTTGATTATGAAATACTTCTTTACAATCAAAAATAGATTCTAAGAATTTCTTTGCCGTTTCAATTGCAGGGCTGTCTTGTTTTTGCGTTTTGTGTAGGATTGCATCCAAAGCGTACCCTCGAATTAATTTCTTATGTTGTTTCGCGTAGAGTTCTTTTGAACAGAAAGCATCGAAACCGACAACTTTTCCATTGATAAGACCCAAAAGTCCACATTGATTTTCGACAATAGGAAAGTGTTTTTCGTAATCTTTAACATTGTTTTTTTTTGCTTTGAATGCATCCTGGATTGCTTCGGTTGGACTCGAAGAGCCAGCCTTTTTATGGTAATCTGAAATTGAATTCCAAACCGCCCATTGGTCGGAAAGATAACTATGACTTTCTACCAAATTGATATTAATCGATTCATTTTTTAACGAACGAAGACGTGGTGGTGCAAATGTTTCGGATTCAATCGGTTTGGTATCTTCTTTTTTTTTACTTTGTAAATTATTTTCACTGGAACTGTTATCCAGCTCGTCGCTCATTGGAAAGTCATCTTCAAAAAATCTAGGTCCCCTTCTTTGGTAGGACCAACGACCAGCTTCGCAGCAGCTAACGGGAATTTTAGTTACGGTTTTCTTGCTAATTATAACTGTTGCATTCAAAATTCTGTTTTGCTTCAAGCCTATTAGTTCTTCTCCTTCAAAGATTATCACTGGTTTATCGCTCTTGTTTTCTACTAGTAAAGTTGGGACACTCCCTGATTCCGAGATTTCAGATATTGTTAGGAGATTTTGATTGATAGATTCTTGCAGCACTAAAAAATCTGGTGCGTAGCCATTTTCTTTTTGCAAAGGGATTATTGTAAGGTTTTCGAATTCGACTGGGTCGCCGAATTTGATTTGAGACAAAAATGCTGCAACTGAAGTATGCATAGCTACTCCTAATTGGTTTAACAAAATTTTTGTTGAATTTTGATGCTTAGTTTACCAAAGAACGAGATTTACGTTCTTTTTAGGCCAGCAGCAAAGAATTACGCTAAGATTTGTAACTGACTTTACAAATATTTCTAAGCATCCAAAATATATAAACGAACCAAAAAATTTTTATTGTAAGATGGAAGGTAAACGAAATTAGAAGTCGCAAATTTTAAGTAAAATTAGTTAAAGATTATTAGTGAAACATTTGTAAGTCTTTTATTTATAAGGCTTTAAGAAATTAAATTAAAGGTAGTTCAAGAAACTTATTTTTTTTGGAAAAACTAAAAGTTAGACTAAAGACTTAGGTAAGAGATATTAAATAAAAATTTGTTAAAAAAATAGAAAATTATTAAATTGCTGTTTAGTTATATCTTCAACAATAAGGAGTTGAAATGGGAGAAGTTGAACTCCTTTCGAGGATTCAATTTGCAATCACAGCTGGTTTCCATTTTCTTTATCCTCCGATGAGCATTGGGTTGGGAATTGCTCTCGTGATAATGGAAGGGATGTATTTGAAAACGAAGGACAAAAAATGGGAGGATTTGACACGCTTCTGGGTGAAAATATTTGGAATTATTTTTGCGATGGGGGTGGCTTCGGGTATAGTTATGGAGTTTCAATTTGGAACAAATTGGGCTCCGTATTCGCGCTTCGTTGGCGATGTTTTCGGTAGCGTTCTTGCGGCAGAAGGTATATTTGCATTCTTTTTAGAATCGGGGTTTCTTGCTCTTCTTCTTTTCGGATGGAATAGGGTCAAACCACCAATTCATTTTCTTTCGACTATTATTGTTACATTTGGAGCTCATTTCAGTGCTGTATGGATATTAGTTGCGAACTCTTGGATGCAAACTCCAGCTGGTTTCCAGCTTGTTACGAAGCAAGTTGGCGAAACTCTTGTAACCCGAGCAGAAATCACTGATTTCTGGCAAGTTGTATTTAACCCGTCTACAATCGACCGTTTGACACATACCATCTTTGCTTCGTGGTTGACTGGGGCTGCTCTCATCCTTAGCATTTCTGCATATTATATATTAAAAAACAGACATCTCGAAGAGGCTAAATCTGCGATTAAAGTCGGGTTGATAATCTTAATAATAACCTCAATTTTGCAACTTATTACCGGACATCAAAGTGCTGTTGGAGTTGCTAAGCACCAGCCATCTAAACTTGCTGCGATGGAAGGTCATTTCGAAGCAAGTGCTCCAGCTCCACTTCACATCTTTGGGTGGGTCGATACCGAAGAGCAAAAGGTAAAATATGGAATAGCAATTCCGGGAATGTTGAGTTGGCTTGTCCATTTCGATAGTTCAAAACCTATAACTGGGTTGAACCACTTCAAACCCGAAGATAGGCCTCCAGTTAATATCGTTTTCCAGAGTTTCCGTATAATGGTGGGGATCGGATTATTTTTTATACTTCTTTCAATCGTTGGGACGGTGCTTTGGGCGTCGAACAAATTAACTTCTGCAAAATGGTTTCTTTGGATACTTGTTTTTAGTGTTATTCTTCCACATTTAGCTAATCAAACAGGGTGGATTGTAGCAGAAGTTGGAAGGCAACCTTGGATTGTGTATGGTATAATGAGAACTTCCGAAGCCTTTTCGCAGAACCTTAGCCCGGGCGAGGCTTGGTTCTCGCTTATTTTGTTTACTGCAATTTATATTTTAATCTTCATTCTATTCCTTTTCCTACTCGACAGAACAATTAGAAGAGGTATTGGAATATATACAAAAGAAGATATTTATTCAAAACAAAAGTCTTTGTTGGAAAAAGGATGAGGTGTTAAGATGGATTTAAATACAATTTGGTTTATATTGATTGGGGTTCTTTTTGCTGGGTATGCAATATTGGATGGTTTCGACCTTGGCGTAGGAAGCGTTCATCTCTTTGTTAAGGACGATTACCAAAGAAGGATTTTCTTGAACTCAATAGGTCCGGTTTGGGATGGAAACGAAGTCTGGTTGATTACTGGTGGAGGTGCCCTTTTCGCAGCATTTCCAAATGTTTATGCAAGCGTGTTTTCTGGTTTCTATATTGCTTTGTTCTTACTACTTGTTGTGCTTGTCTTTCGGGCTGTGGCAATAGAATTCCGAAGCAAGCGCGAATCCCCGCGATGGAGAAATTCGTGGGATATAGCATATTCTATTTCGAGCTATCTTATTGCTTTCCTACTTGGGGTTGCAATGGGGAACATTATTACGGGTGTGCCACTTAACGAAATGGGGGATTTTGTTGGAAACTTTTGGACCTTGATATCCCCTTATACGGTGCTTACTGGAATAACAACAGTTGCTTTATTTATGATGCACGGTACAATTTACTTAGCTATGAAAACCGAAGGTGAAGTACATCAAAAGGTTGTTGGTTGGATAAACAACACTATTATTTTCTTTGTTATTTGCTATGTTTCGACAACTATGATTACTTTAGTTTATGTTCCTCATATGAGCGCTCCCTTTAAAGACAATCCAATACTCTTTATCATACCATTGTTAAATATGTTAGCAATTGCAAATATACCTCGTGAAATTCATCATCGAAGATACGGATGGGCTTTTATTTCATCTTGTGCAAGTATTGCTGCGCTTCTTGCTCTTTTTGCTATTGGGATTTTCCCAAATTTAGTTATTTCTAATCCTAATCCTGAGTTTAGTTTAAATATTTATAATTCTGCATCTTCGCAGAGGACGTTAACTATAATGTTGATTATCGCAATTATTGGTATGCCATTCGTTCTGGCTTATACTTCTGCTATTTATTGGGTATTTCGTGGTAAAGTAAAGACAGAAGATTTGCATTATTAGAAAGTTGGTAATTGATGGGTGGCTCTTTTAATTGGACTTTGGTAATGTGTAATTAGAATAGATAGGGACTTATCCGAGGATATCTAATTTTCGACTTGTTTTTTTGCTATAAAATTTTTAAAATTGACTTTTTGATGGCTAAGCGATGGGGAAAATCAAGGTGAAAATTCTGGGAGTTGAATATACCTTGAAAGGGGAAAACGAAGATATCATTCGACAAGCTGTTTCGGAAGTCGAAAACCAATATGTATCAATTTCGGAGAAATACAAAGGTGAGTCGGTTCAAACAATATTCACTTTGACTGCTCTAAACATTGCTGAAAAATTAAAGGTTTCGGAATTACAAAATCGAGCAACTGAACAATTTTTAGCATATGAACTGCAAAGAATGAAAGAATATCTCAAGCAAATCGAGGAATAAAACAAAGTTCTTTGAAAATTTGCCGTAGTAAGCCTCCTGCTGCTAATGAGCGGAAGAATCGTTAGTGATAAAATATGGGAGCCAGCCTCTGTCTATAAATTGCAGGCCTCGACCTTTGGTTGTATCCAAAGGTGATGTCCGTTGTGGATATCCAGTGGACGCAAAATATAGTCAGGATGGCACCCACCGTGTCGGTTGGATTCTTACCGACTCGAATATAATCTTGCAGGAGGCTCTACGGTACTTTTTCCATATTTTCAGTTTACTTATGGAAATACTTAGTCGTGCCTTTGTATTCTTTATATGTTTAATTGCTCTTTTTTCGATAGCTCTTTCACAAACAAGTTCGATTGTTGGAAGAATTTATGATTCAGAAACTAAAAAGCCAATTTCTGGCGCTAGAATTACTATCGAAAACTCCGAACGCGGAACTTATTCAACTGGTTCTGGTTTCTTCCGTATATCGCAAATTTCCAAAGACCAAACGATAATAATTTCCTCATTGGGCTATAAATCAAAATCTTTAACTTTGAAGCATTTCGAAGGCGATACTTTATTTGTCTTCCTTGAAGCTACACCAATTCCTTTCGCCGAAATCGAAAAGATTGCTGATATCGATGTTGATGAAATAATTCGAAGAGCAATTCGAAAAAAGAAAGAAAACCTTTCTTTGTTAGAAACACTTCAAGCACGGATTTATTCAAAGTTTTTTGCCGAGCTCGACTCTACAAGCTTAACTCAAGTTTCGATTAATCCTTCGACTTTCAAAACAAGTCGAGAGGAAAGGGAAGATTCGCTTAAAAAGGAATATGTCCAGAATTTCATTCTGGAAAACTTCGCAAACGTTTACGTTGATTATAAAAATAATTTTAAATATCAGGAAGTTACAGAACGCCGTCAAACTGCAAATTTGCCGAAAGAGATAAACACACTTGTTTTTAGCGATTTTCTTAGCTTTTACGAGGATATTCTCGAAGTTTTCGACGCAAAGTTTATCGCACCTTTGAACGAAAGTGCCTTTGATTTTTATGAATACAAGTTGAAAGGCAAAACTCTTTACAATGATAGGTTTATTTACGAAATTGAGTTTACTCCAAAAACTCGAGCCTTTCCAACTTTTGAAGGTGAAATGAAAATTATCGAGGGTAGCTATAATTTACTTGAAATAGACGTTAAGCCAAGCAGGTATTCAGCAATAACTATGTTCGATAAGTTTCGTATGATTCAGAAATTCAATCAAATTGGAGAAAACTTTTGGCAGCCTTCCTATTGGAAAATCGAAAGCAGACTAAAGGTTTCGGTAGTAAAACGATTATTTGAAATACTTCTAAACTTCCGCGCAGAAAGCATAGTTACAAATGCACTAATAAATCAGCCAATACCCGATACAATTCTTAAAAAATTTAAAAACCAGACAACAGATGTTTTGCCACAAGCCGATTCGACAGATTTGAGTTTTTGGGAACAAAATGCTTTGAGCGAAACTTCGAAGGAAGAACAAAGTATTTATCTACGAATCGATTCTCTTGCAAAAGTAGTTAAACCCATCGTTGAACAAAGGGAAAAGCTGGATTACGGAATAAATTTCTTGGATGGTTCACAATATAATCGAGTTGGTGGATATGTTCTTGGTTTTACTCCATACATTCGATTTAAACCTTTTCGTCTCGATATTACCCCTTCGTATTCCTTTGGGCGAAGGGAATTTTTTTACAATGCACGATTAGAATGGGAATATAGCACTCAAACGAAACTTATTTTCAATGTATTCTCGGATTTGGGAACTATAACTCAGGATAAGAATATGCCTTTGGCACTTGCTTCGGCTCTTGCGTATATTTTCCATTGGGATTATTATGATTACTGCAAAAAACGAGGTGCAAGACTTGAACTTCGTATTGAAACACAATCGGGGACTTCCCTTTTCAAGGGAATAAACCTTGCTTTTGAAAATTCAAAATATTACTCTCTCGACAATAGGGTCGATAGGAGTCTTTTTACGAAAAAAAGCTGGCGACAAAATCCTAACATAGCAGAAGGGAATTTTTCGGTCTTTTCGTTAAATCTTACCACTGGCAATTTGCCAAAGTTTAGTGAGATAAATTTGACCGACGAATTCCAGTATAGTGGCGAAATAAATGCCATCATTGGAACTTCGATTAATAATAGGAGCTTTGCTTTAATTCAGCCGAAAATTACATTAAAAATCCCAACCTTTTTCACTGGATACAGACCAATGATGCTAATTGCTCGATTTGAAGGGGGAATAACTACTAAATTTACTCCTCAACAGTTCATTTTTCGTATGCCAAACGCTTTTGGTTTGGGGAATTTTTATACGGCGACCACTGGATATTTTGGAGGCAATAAGTATTTAGCTTGTCATTTGCAATACAATCTGGCAGACATATTGTGGCGGTTGGTTGGTTTGCCACTCTACGAAGGTAGAGGTTTGGAACTTTTACTTTCGTCTTCACATGGAAGGTTTTGGTGTTGGGGCGAAAATTGTATCTACCGACCAACTGGAAAGAAATTATATTCCGAGATTGGCTTTGGTTTTTCTCGCATCCCGACTTTCATATCCAACCTCGTCTTTCTTGAAATTGAGGTTCGATACAATATATCAGAACATTCTGAAAATTTGTGGGGCGGTTCGCTTAATCTTTCTTTACCATTTTGAGTTTACGACGCTCCGCAAATATGTATAAGTAAGATATAAGATTTATTTACTAAAATATGCTTTTTTGCCCTTCGTTCATTTCGCATTAGTTTTATTAGATTAATACAATTTGTTGATACGAAAATCGAAAAAGATAAAAATGACAAATGTAATGTAAATAAAAAACCCCAGTCCAATTTTGGACTAGGGAAAAGGAGGTAAAAATGAAAAAAGTAAAAAAGCAAATATAAAAATTTTAAGAACAACTCAATGCGAATTTTTTGGATTTTTGTGCAAATTTTTTAGATATGAAACAGAGGCGATTCGTTATTGGCGATGTTCACGGCTGTTTTAAGACACTCGAAAAACTGCTTTTTGTGGAATTTAAGTTTAAAAAAAACGATAAACTATTTTTTTTAGGAGACTTAATTGACCGAGGACCAAGAGTAAAGGACACGCTTGAATTTGTTTACGACTTATACGAAAAAGGGCAAGCAAACGTGGTTCGAGGTAACCACGAGCAAATGCTTCTAAATGCACTCGAAGACCCATTCGAGCTTTATAATTGGTTTTATAATGGAAGCGAGAGAACTTTGTCCGATTTTGGAGTTAATCACCCTTCTGAAATACCTAAAAAGTTTATTAACTTTCTTTCCGATATGCCATATTACATCGAATTCGAAGATTTTGTGTTGGTACACGGCGACTTGGATTTTACTGCCGAAGACCCTTTTTCGAATACTTATGCAATGATTTGGGGACGCTCCACTCTTATTATTCCCGAGAAGATTCAAAACCGTAAACTTATTGTCGGACACACTCCAACTCCTTTGCAAAAAATTATTAAGTCCATACAAGAATGGAAAATTTTTTTGGATGGTGGCTGCGTCTATATAAACTATCCAGTTAAAGGAGATTTAGGCTATTTGTGTGGTTTCGAACTAAATTCAAAAAAACTATACTATACAAAAAATGTCGATTTTTAATTAAGTTGCTTTCATAGGAAGTTTCATCTTAAATCAATTAAGTTGGAAGTTCGAATTAATTTTAATGAGAAATAAGCAAAGTAGAGTTAATTTTGTAAGTCAATAGTTTAAAAAATATGTTAGCATTAGAGATTGTTAATATCAGTAAAAGTTTTGCAACTGTGAAAGCAGTTGAAAAATTAAGCTTTGCGGTCGAAAGTGGAAAAATTTTCGGAATTCTTGGTCCTAATGGTGCAGGCAAAACAACTACCATAAGAATCATATCTGGAGTTTTTTATCAGGATGAAGGCGAAGTTATTTATTGGAATAATAAAAATGGAAAAATCCCGCAAGAAAGAATAGGCTATCTGCCCGAAGAACGCGGCTTGTACAAGAAAATGAAAATTCTCGACCAACTTGTTTACTTTGGAGAATTGAAAGGAATGAAAAAAAGTGAGGCGATAACACAAGCAAAAAAATGGTTACAAAGGCTTGATGCCTCCGATTGGATTAACAAGAAGGCTCAAGAACTTTCGAAAGGAATGCAACAAAAAGTTCAATTTATTGCTACTATACTTCATAATCCAGATTTAATCATTTTAGACGAACCCTTTTCTGGATTTGACCCAATCAACGTAGAAACATTTAAACAAGTTATATTGGATTTGAAAAAAGAAGGTAAAACAATATTGCTTTCCACACACATTATGGAACAAGCAGAACAGCTCTGCGACGATGTAATTCTTATAAACAAAGGTAAGGCAATTCTTCAAGGTTCTCTCCACCAGATTAAGTCGCAAAGAGCAAAAGATACAGTAGTTTGCGAATTCGAAGGCAGTAACAACTTTGTAGCTAACTTAAGAAATGTAAGAATTATTAATCTGACGCAAAATCGAGTCGAGTTTCGTTTCAATCCGAGTGATTTCGACTTTAAGAATTTCCTTGTTACACTTTTAAATGAAACTCAAATAACAAAAATCGAGTTAACTACTCCAAGTTTAAGGGAAATATTTATAGAAGAAGTAACGAAAGGAGAAAACCAATATGCTTAGTAAATCTAAATTTTGGACAATTACTCAAAGAGAATATCTGTATTATGTTAAATCGAAAGGTTTCATTATTTCGACAATTCTAACGCCTTTATTTCTTGTTGCAATCATTGTTCTTCCAACCGTTATTGCCATTTTTTCTCTCGAGAAAACAGAAATGAAAATTGCTGTTTTGGATAAAACAAAAAATAACATTGCTCGGGAAGTTATACAGAAGAACCCAAATGTCTTTTTCCTGGATAACACGACCGAATTTCAGCTCAAACAAAAAGTTATCGATGAAGAAATCGATGGATTTATCGCTTTGGACGATAAGGTCTTCGAAAATAATTTGATAACGGTTTACACCAAGGGAGGCGGAGGTTTAGGTTTTATTTCAATTGTCGAGAAAACATTTGGCGATGTTATCCGAAAAAATAAATTTTTAGAAAGTGGAATCGACACCTCGTTAATTAAGATTATTGATAAAGACATAAAGGTAGAAACAAAGAAAGTTACTAAAGAAGGAGTCCAAAAAGATTATGCTGGATTTGCGGCTGCTTATGGCTATTTAGCTGGTTTTTTTATCTATATGTTGTTAATCGGTTATGGTGCGATGGTAATGCGAGGAGTAATCGAAGAGAAAGCAAATAGAATAGTAGAAATAATAGCTTCGTCTTCGAAGCCATTCGACATTATGTTCGGGAAAATTTTGGGAATAGGTTCTGTTGCACTGACTCAAATCGTAGTTTGGTTATTTTTACTTGCTATTGTAAGTATTGCACTTCCTTCGATTATTCCTATCTTCATCTCTCCGTCAACATTAGCGGGCCCCGAAATTACCAAAGACTTGGAAAATTTCCCTTTGTTCGAAATTCCTCCTATTCAACCCGAACCAATAATAGCAATGATAATTTACTTTTTGTTAGGGTACTTTCTATACTCGACCCTTTTCGCAGGGCTCGGTGCTGCTGTCGACCAAGAACAAGATGCACAAACTCTTAGTACAATCGTTTACCTTCCTTTAATTATTCCATTGATGTTTGTTTGGACAGTGATGGCAAATCCAAATGGGGATTTATCTGTCATCCTCTCGTTGATTCCATTTTTTTCTCCAATTCTTATGGTTGTTCGTATCGCTGCAACTTCTGTTCCATTTTGGCAAGTTCTCCTTTCGTTAATTCTTCTAATTTTAACGGTTTGGGCTTCTATTTGGGTTTCTGCCAAGATTTACAGAGTTGGTATTTTAATATATGGGAAAAAGCCAACTTTTTCGGAGATATTTCGTTGGCTTCGCCACTAATGGGAAATGGAAAAAAAAGTTAGATACAACAAAACTACAAAAGTAAAACACGTTGTCGAAGATATTTTTGGAAAAGTTTCCAAAAAACGAAAAGGTCCACTTCTTAGGATTGACATTGTTTGGCACGACATCGTCGACCCAAAAATTGTCAAACATTGTGTTCCTTCGCGCTTCCGAAAAGGTGTGCTCACGGTAGATTGTTCCAATTCCATTTGGCGTGCCGAGATGATGTTTTACGCTGAAGAATTAATACGAAGCTTGAATTCAGCTCTTGGCGAAGATATTGTAAAAGAAATTATTTTCAGATAATCTCCGACCAAAATCTTGAACATTATTTGTTATTGGTTATTATTATTTACTTTTCTTTGCAAATATTACGAAAATATGTATTTGCAAGTCGATTGAATCAACTTTACAACTTCTAAACTTTTGGGTGCTTTCTCGATTTTTCAGTAACTTCTAACAATTAAAATGCACAAACATAAAATTAACTTATTTTTAACAATTTGTTAATTTTCTTGGTAACTCTTTTGTTTTTCATTAAATTACTTTTTTAAAGGAGGTTTTTATGAAAAAGTATAGGAAATTTTTTCTTATCGCCTTCTTTTTTTTTTGTTTAATTCTCTTTTAGCCTCAGAGAAAAATCTGACCATACTTTTCGTCAACGATAGTCATTCTCACTTGTCTGCAATGGCACCTCGGGAAGATAATCTCAATGGTAAAGTTGGTGGGGCTCCGCGTCTCGTTTCGGTCGTCAACCAAGTAAAAGCTGCGGAACAAAACGTTCTTTTCCTACACGCAGGCGATTATTCTATTGGCGACTTATTCTACAATACAACCTTCGGCGTTGCAGAATTAAGGGTACTACAGATGTTAGGATTGGATGCTTTGACGCTTGGTAATCACGAATTTGACTTGACTCCTTTAGTGCTACAAACTGCTTTCGATTCAGCTTTTGTTTTAAGGGCATTTCCAGTTCTTTGTGCAAATGCTGTTTTGACAAATAGTAGTATCGACGGCTTGAAAAAGTATATCAAACCATATACGATAAAGGATTTTGATGGTGTTAAAGTTGGAATTTTCGGGCTGACAACGCCATCGACTAACTTGCTTTCGAACCCTTCTCCAATTTTTATCGACACTAATATTTTTCAAATAGCAGGACAATATGTCGATTCTTTAATTACCTACGGTTGCGATATAGTTATTTGCCTTTCCCATCTTGGCGTAAACCTGGATATTTATTTGGCTACTATGGTTCCGGGAATCGATTTTATAATTGGTGGGCACGACCATTTGCCTTTATCCTCGCCACTTGAAATTACAAATCAGATTGGTAAAAAAACTTATATTGTCCAAACGAAAGGTTTTTATTCACAGCTTGGGAAATTGTCTGTTTCTTATAACACCCAAACCAAAAGTATCTCAATAAACGACTACCAACTAATAGAACTCGATGAAAATGTTCCGGAGGCCACAGAAGTAAAGCAAGAAATAGGTTACTTAATTACAGAAATAGAGAATAGATATGGTAAAGTTTATTCTCAACTAATTGGAAATGCACTTGACTTTTTCGACGAAGTTACTGATTTGAAAAGCGATGGACCTTACGACACTGATGTTGGCAATCTTGTAACTGATGCTTTTCGTGCAAAAACTGGGACAGATATTGCAATTGAAGCTAACGGCTCGACTGCTCGACCAATCTACCCTGGACCAATTGTCCCCGCAGATTTATTTAGAACTGTCGGCTACGGCTTCAATTTGGTGAATGGCTTGGGGTATAGGATTGTAAAATTCGAAATTACTGGTCTGAACCTTCTGAAAGGGTTGGAAACAGCATTAGGTATGGTCGACCCAACATTGCGGTTCCAAGACGATGAATTTTACATTCAAGTTTCTGGTATGAGTTATGTAGTTGATTTAACAAAGAATCCGGGCAATCGTATTGTTGCTGTAAGAATTGGAAATGAACCTTTACAATTAGACAAGACTTACTCGGTAACTGCAAATGAGTTTTTGCTCCAACTCCTTGAATACTTTGATATTCCTTTTTCGAATTCATTTATTTACGAAGATTATACTGAATTCCAAGCCCTGGTAGATTATGTAATAAATAATCAACAAATTAGACCTTCTCCAAAAGGCAGGATAACTTCTCCTAAACAAACTTCAGTCGATTTCGAAGAGGCAAAGATAAGCCAGCCTTTAGACATTGCATTCGATTCCGATGCTCAATGTTTAAAATTAGTGGTTAATGCCGAACTAAAGTCTCCTTTGATAATAGATATTTTCGACCTTTTGGGTAAAAACATTAAAACGTTTGTATTAAATAATGTAAGTCCTGGTTTCTATGATTTAAAACTTGCTAAAAACTATATTGGTTGGATTATTACGAGGGTTAGAACACAAAAATATCTAATTCAAAAGCCTATGTTGATTATTCGTTGAGATTCCCGATTATAAGTTGCGAAAAAGGTTTAAATAAATTAGGAAGAAATTAAGCTTCAATTAACGCATTTTGAAATTTACTTTTCTATGAAATTCGTTTCCGAAAAGAAGTTTCCCTCAAAGGTAGATTTTTGTTTTTAGTTTTAGGTACTATGTTAAATAAAAAATAGTTTAAAAATAACTTAGTTCTTATCTTTTTTAACAAATTCCAACAGACAATTTTCAATAAAAACTTTGTATTTGTTAGCTTAACTTAAAATACAATTAAGTTGATGAAAGGAAAATTTAATTGAGAGAGTAGATGCTCATAATATTCTTTTCAGAGAAGTTTATCCAATTTTTAGATAATTCTTAAAATCTTTATTTAATTTTGTATGTATGGATAGTGTAGAAAAGAAGGAAAAGCTTCGGGTTGCATTAACATCTTTTATAATAGCAGTTTTATTAGCTGTTTTCAAAGGGATTGTCGGTTTTGCAACTGGAAGTTTGGGAATTCTTTCCGATGCATTACACTCTGCTATGGATGTTTTTGCGGTGGGGATGACCTTTTTTGCGGTCCGATTAGCCGAAAAACCACCAGACAGGACTCATAACTTCGGGCACGGTAAAGTCGAAAGCCTTTCCGCTTTATTTCAAGTTGCGCTCCTCGTTGTAGTTTGCTTTTGGATAGTGCTCGAAGCTTTGGGAAGAATAACACAAAGACAAACCGATTTCGAAGTAACCTTTTGGAGTTTTTTTGTTGTTGTTTTTGTTATTATCGTTGATTTTAATCGTGTTAGAATACTTTTAAAAGTTGCTCGAAAATATAAAAGCCAAGCACTCGAAGCCGATGCTTTGCATTTTTCGTCCGATATTCTAACTTCGGGAGTTGTACTTGTAGGTTTGATTTTCAGCTATTTTAATATGCATTTAGCCGATTCGCTTGCTGCGATAATTGTTGCTATTATCGTGTTTTTGATGTCGATTAGATTAGGGAAAAATGCTATCGACCAGCTTTTAGACCGTGCGCCTCGTTTAGCTAACGTTGTCGTCGAAAACATTGTATCTTCCATTCCAGAAGTCGAAGAAGTACATAACATCAGAGTAAGAACTTCGGGGAAAACAATTTTTATTGATATGAACATACATCTCGACCCCAACTTGACGCTACAAGAAGCACATAATGTATCGAATGAAATAGAAAAGGAATTGCAACGTTCCTTTAAAAACTGCCAAGTTCAAATACATCAAGAACCATCGAACAAACATTAGGTTTATATGAAAAAAATATTTTTGCTTGCAATTTTATTATTTTCCTTTTTTTATTCCTTAGCTTTAAGAAGTGACGAAGAAGGTTTGTCGGTAATTAAAACTAAGGAGGGGTTTCTTTTTATTTTTAATGATAAAAACGAGAGTTTTAAAATCGAGTTTCAAGGTAAGAAATTTTGGGAAGTTGAACCCGAAGAGTTAGTTTTTATGATGGATGGAGTTCTAATTCAATTTACTTTAGTCCCACTCGAAATTTTTTTAAAACCTGAGGTCAACTTGGATACTCTTTCCCAGCATTTCGAATTCGAAGCAAGGCATATTGCTTCGACCTACAACTTCGACAGAGAAAAAATCGAGATTGAAAAGTTTAGATTACTCAATGGTAGGTATGCTTTTGTTTGGAAAGTAAAACCAGAAAACTCAGTTTCCGAGTCGTCACCCGAAAAAGTTATTCTTCATCTTTTTGCAACAACCAATACCAATAAACATATCTTTATGGTTACTACTCCTCTTACCAAGAAAAGTAAGGCCGAAACAATTAAACAAAAAATAATAAAGGCGTTTAACACTTTAGAATGTCAATTCAGTTTCTTCAATATTCAAAACTTGCAAGATTCGATAAGAAAAAAAAATAAATCTATTAAAAACCAAAAGTAGATTTTTGCAAGCTGAGCGGACATCCAACTTTTAAACTTGGTAATTATTTCTTTCTAAAAGTTTATTTTTGTTTTTATTTTATCTTAAGAAAATCAAAAATGATAATATCAAAATTGGGAAATAATTTGGACCCCGAAAAGGAGAGATACCATAGGAAAGTTATCCAAGTTATAGATACTTTCAAAAAGTTCCTTACCCAAAGAAAGGTAAATGGGGCGGAAGTTCCGGAAGATTTAATGGAGCGTGCCGAAGAACTATTGGATTTATGTATCGAAGAGGAATTATTTTCGAAAGCTTTGCAATTTTGCGATGTTCTTTTGTCTATCGAGCCATATTCTACTTCTCTACTTGCGAAGAAAGGAGAAATTCTCATTGGTTTAATGAATTATGACGAAGCTTTTGAGTCTTTGCAAATTGCTTTGAGTTTGGACCCAACATCGAATTATGTTTTGCAAGCACTTCTCCGGCTTTTCCTTTTGCAAAGAGATAATTCTAAGGCTTTGCAATTAATCGAGAAGCTTTCTTGTTTGCATCCTTCGGAAGATTTGCTTTTCTGCAAGGCGAAAGTGTTGCACGAGTCGGGCTCGCAAGACGAAGCGTTGGAAATACTCTTACAGCTTTTAGATTCCGAAGAAATGGCACCTTATGCTTTAAACGAGATTGGACAGATATATTTTTTTCAAGGTAAGGTAAACGAAAGCATTGAATTTTATCGTAAAGCATTAGACAAAATCCCCGACGACCCTTGGTTTTGGTATAATCTTTCGGTCTCGTTTCTTAAATTGGGTCGTTATTTTCGAGCCCTCGATTGTGCGATTAATGTTGTTACTCTCGACCCACAATGGGCGCCTGGCTATTTGTTATTAGGAAAAATATATGCAAATTTAGGTCGGTATAAGCAAGCCCTTCATTCATTTAGAAAATATCTAAATATTGAATGGGACCCAGAAGTTTGCTTTTACGTTGCTGTCATTCTCGCCGAGCTTGGGCGTTATCGCGAAGCTGTATCTGTTTTCAAGTTGTTAAAATCAGAAAAATATGTAAATACGATTTACAATTCATTTCTTGCTTATTGTTATTTTCAGCTCAACGAAGTCGAAAAGTTTTCCGAAGAATTTCGATTTTTTTTAAAATTAAATCCTAACGCTATCGAAAAGCAATCGGGTTTCTTTTTCTACCTTGTCGCATCTGGCTTTTTCGAACTTGCCTTGCAAATTCTAAAATCTGCTTTGTTGGTGAATACTGAAAATTCTTTTTTGATTGGGTTTACTCTTTTTCTTGCATTGTATTCACAAAAATATAGGCAAATGATAGAGATGCTCGAAGAAGTTTATCCAACTTCTAAGATGCCATCGAAAGTTGATTTTGCTCTTGGCGTGCTGAAAATTATGATTGGAAATATCGACGCTGGGGTTAAGCATTTTTCTAAATCCATAAACAACGATAAGGAATATTTCTCTATTGCATACCAGGAGATAGTACCAAAGTTGTTTTCTTCCAAAATTAGATTGAAAATCGAAGGGCTACTGCAAGGTAAAGTTTGTCAAAATAGTTTACCCTTGGATTAAGGGCTACCACTTCCCATCTGGGTTTTAGTATTGTTTGTTCCGCCAGATGTATCCTTTTTAGGTTTGATAAGCGGGTTCGATGGTGCCAATCGAATGTCTTTTGGTAAAATTCCACGAGCGATAAGAGTATCGAGAGCGGTTTCGCTTCGAATTCGTTCTTTCCTCGAAAGTAGAGGTCTTAATTCTGGGGGATAATGGACAATAGGTATAAGAGCTTCTTCGACTTCCATTGGGTTCGATGGAAGATAGTCAATTTTTTCTTTATTTGATTTAAGTTCTAACCATTTTTTCGTTCTTCTTTTGAAATCGAAAAAGTCAACCACAATCAAAGGTGTGCCAGACATAGGAATGATTCCCCCTTTTTCATCTTTTTTTGGTCCTTCGCCCCAATAATACAACCATTCCGCATCTTCGCGAAACTGGCGAATGCACATATGCGATGCGGGATAGCCTGGCATATCAAATTGGTGCAAAGCCATTCCAGTAAGTCGGTGGAAGTTCCAAGTGAAAGGCATTATCCAATTCTCGTTGAAAGAAGAGCGACGCAGAAGTTCACGCCATTGTAAAGCATAGCGGCCCGGATAAGTTGGAGTGGAACGCTTACCAGTAATTGCAGAAGCAAAACGCACAAGCTTACCATATTCATAACAAGCATAGGCTTGATACACATTCGATACAACAATAATTTTAGGAATATCTTTTGCTGATGGGTAAAAGTCGGGAAAAACAGAGTAAGCCCGCAAGTCTGCAACGTAAGTGTCGGGGACGATTATTGGTTCTTTCAGTCGAAAATAGCGAAGGGATTTGCGATTTAAAGTAGTAATTACCCGGTTTTTGATTTGGTTCTGTTTGCTCGAGGAATGCTCTCTGAGGAATTTTTGTAGCTCTGCTTTTTTTTCGAAAATTAAAATTTTGTATTTTATTTCTGGGAATTCTGGAATATCCGAAGAATATACTTGCAAAATTGCAAATAACAAGAAAAATAAAATTTTCGCCATATTAGACTAATAACTTGCCTTCCTTCATAATTAATTTGTCGTCGAAGTAAACATCTGGTGCTAAAACAATGCCATCAATATGGACTTTTGCTTTAATCTTTCCACCCATACTTAAATTATTTCCAAAAGCAATATGGATTGTTCCCAAAACTTTCTCGTCTTCGAGGATATTTCCAGTTATTTGAGCCTTGTAATTTGTTCCAATTCCAAACTCACCAATAGCATAGGCTTCGTGCCCGACCTTATTTAATGTATTGTAGAGCTCTTTTGCTTCCTCGTCGCCTTCGAAATCGACGCCATATCCGTCTTCAACAGTTACCTTGACAGGTTTAGAAAGCATACCAATTCCAGCAATTGAACCATCGAAAACAACTACGCCATTGCTTTTTTTCTCCCAAGGAGCAAGATAGACCTCGCCAGACGGTAAATTCCCATATTCTCCAATATTGCGTAAAATTCCCGTGCTTTTGATTATTTGTCTCCCTTTGACTGGCATAGTTATATCTGTGCCTAACTTAGTAACTACTCTAATGTTCGAAACACCTTCGAGAGCCTTTGCAACTTTTTCGGTCGTAGCTAAAATCTTTTCGGGGTCGGCGCTTAAACATCTTATCATTGTATCTTTTGTTATAGAAGGCATTGTAGCAATTCGGACCCCAAGTTTGGAAGCTTCGCGCCGTGCATTAGTATGAGTAAGCGATTTGCTTGTAGGAGCGACAACAACGTCGACATCTTGCATTAAGTTCGCGATAGGTTCTGGGGGTTCTTCTCCGTTTACTTCTCTTGGTTTGATTTCGCAATAGATTGCTTCGTGGGCTATTTCCTTTCCAACTTCAAAGAAAGTTAGTCCGATTTCCCGCAAGGGATAGTCGGAAAGGATAAGTAAAGTTTCGACCGAGCTAACGCCAAGGTACTCTGCTAATGCGACTTTTGCAGCTTCTTCGAGTGTGATTTCTTTCTTTTTTCGGGGCATATTTTAACCTTTCATTTTAATATTATGTCTTAAGTTTTGGTTTTTCCAAGTCGAAAATAGAACTTTTTCTGCTAAATCTTAGCAATAAGAAGGCAAACATTACGCCAGAAACTCCAAAGATAGAAAATATCCACATCCCTAATGTATAACCATTTGTGATTTCGTTGACATATCCAATTAGTATATTCGTAAGAAGCAAGCCAATATTTTGAAACATAGTCATAACTCCATAAGCAGTCCCAAGTTTTTTGACGTCGACCAAATAAGCAACAGATGGCCACATAACAGCTGGTATCAAAGAGAATGCCAAACCCATAATCGACATTGGAATATATAAGCTAATTTTTGTATATGCCATTATAGGATACAATGGTATAATGAGTAAAGAGCCAATAATCATAAATTTGGCTCTATGACCAACTTTATCAACAAGAAAACCAAAAATTGGGGTCATAACCATTGCCGAAAGTGTAAGAATACTCGAAAGGAAACCAGCTGTTTCTCGACTTAAAAAATGAACTTCTTGGAAAAATTTTATTGCAAAAGTTTGGAATGGAAATATTGCAGAATAAAAGGTAACGCAAAGCATAGTAATGAACCAAAATCCAGCGGGGAAAGTAAAAACTTCCTTTATATATATTTTTTCTTGTTTTGGTTCTTCGCCAAGTGTAAATTTTTGCCTCGACCAAAGGTCCAAGAAAAAATAAATTGTTACAGCAAGAAGCGAAACGAAAGCAGCGACGAAAGATACAATTAGTGGACCTTGCCACGAAACATATAAATCTTTTGCCCAACTTGGAGAATTGAGTGCAGCAAAAGAACCGAGCCGTGCAATAGTTAAATTCAAACCAAAAGCAAAGGAAAGTTCCTTGCCTTTGAACCATTTTGCTAAAGTTGTTGTTATCGAAACAATAAGAGATTCGCTACCTAAGCCAAAAATAAGGCGTCCAGCGGCCATTAAAGCTACATCTCCTTTTAGAAATGTAGTAAAAGCTCCAATCACACAAATTCCCGAAAAAAGTAAGTTTGAACGACGTGTCCCAAGTTTATCGATAATTAAACCACCAAGCAGAACCATTACAATATTTGGTAAGCTATATATTCCTTGTAGCAATCCAATGTCTTTGTCGGTGAATTTTAATTGCTTAGCAAGTACATCTGCAAGCGGTGATATTGAATCGTAAACATAATAGTTGCCAAACATTGCGAAAGAAATAACAACAAGAACAAACCAACGCAAAAAATAAGGTGGTTCTCTAAATTCAACATTTGAATTCATAAAACTATATTTTTAATTTCTATTTTTTAGATTCTTTAAAGATAAAATGCAAGTGTTTACCAATTTCTATTCTATAGAATACTACCAAACCAATTAGAGTTAAAAATAGTGTAAATAGCGAAATATAGGCACCATTTTTGAAAGATTTAGATTCAAATTTCATTTCCAGAATGTGTTCTCCTTTAGGAATTTCGACAGCTCGGAAGCAATAATTAGCCCGATAAACTTCGAATGGTATTCCGTCGATGTAGGCACGCCATTCGGGGAACCAAATTTCGCTTAAAACTAAAATTGCTGATTTGGGTGTCGAAATTCTATATTTAAAATAGTTCTCGGAGTAATAGAGACATAAAACTGAGGTTTTTTCTAATGTAGTGGTATCGGAACGAACAAATTGTGGTTCTTTTTCCAAAACTACTGTCTTTCTGTAATCTATAATGTTTTTTCTCATAAACTCATCGACTTCGTTAGGATTTTTTACAACAAAGTCGGTAACGAGCCAAGCCCGTGGAAAATAGCCTTCGCGTTCGACAAATCCCCAAGTGCTTTTTTCTAAGTCGACACGAACTTCGTATCGCACGTTATATAAGTCGTTAACTGTTTTCGCATCGTTGATAGGCGGAAGGACACGTTCCAAAATTAATGGATTATAACCATCAATCAACATAATTCCGTCTATTAACCCTTGGTTTCTTTGCATTGCCATAAATTTTATTGGCTCATAAAGTCGGGAGCTAACTCGGAAAATACTTTCTGGGGGCTTTGGGGTTAGCATTGCTTTTAGCTCGGGTTTGAGTTCGTAAATTTTTTCTGGATTGTTTGGATTTCTGTTAAAACTGGCGCCGACCAGAAATAAATCGACAAAACAGAGAACCATAATTAGAATTCCAGCAAGAGCAGGATGTAGGACAGCGCGATTTAAAAGAAAGGAAATAACAGCAAGAGTTAAGACTAATAACAAGGCAATATTCCCAGAATCTTCGATTACTTCTTTCGCAATTATTGGAGCATTAAAAGTTTGGGCAAAAGTCCCAGCCGAAGCCAAAATTGAAATGATGAAGGCAAGTCCAAATGGAATTCCAAGTTTCCAGATGATATTTTTCTTCAATGCTTCTTTCCAAAGATAGTCGAAGCCTAATCCTCCAAGAACTGACATTCCAAGAGTAACGAAGAATAGGATTCGTCCTGGGTTTCGAAACATTCCATAAAAAGGCAAATTATACATCAAATTGAATATTGGGCTACCATCACCAAGTGAGTACAAAAAGCCAAAAACGACAAAAACTACCATTAACCAAACGTACCGTTCACGAAAACCAGTTAAAACGGCGAAAAGTCCAAGAATAGCAGCTGTTACCCCAAAGTAGTAGGTAGTTTCCCAAAAAAAGTGGGTTTGGAGTTGGTTTCCAAATTGAAGATAAAATGTGGAATTACCAAGGTTCGAACCTTCGACCCATCCGAATAATTTAGGCACGATAGCAGTGTAGATTTGCTTGAATTGCAGAGCACCTTCGGTTGCTTTTTCATAGGAAACTTCGGCGCGTTGAGCGTATTTCGAAAGTTCTACACTTGGCAGCAATTGTATGGCAAATATTCCAATTCCAATTAAAAAAGGTAGAACAAAAAGGACAAAAGCCCGTATGGTTTGTAAAATTTTGGGGTGGTTTCGCAAATAGAATATTATTTGATAAATACCACTGATTGCGAGCAGCGTAAAGAGATATAAAGTTGTTTGTGGATGTCCCGATAAAATTGTTAATCCAAGAACAAGTCCAGCAAGTATTGAGTAATATATTTTATCTTCGTCAAAAGATTTAAGATAGAACAAAAGAATTAAAGGTAGCCACGCCAAGTGATAAACAATCATTGGGTGGATTATGTGAGCAACCATCATCATCGAAAAGGTATAGGAAATAGCGGTGATAATCGAGCCAAAAGTAGAAATTTTTAAAAAGCGAGCGAGAAAGAAGGAATTGATTTGAGAAAAAAGGAAATGTAGTATAATCATTAATTCCAAAGCAAAGACTGGTAGATTGTTCCCAGATAATGTAAACAGGCTTAAAATTCTGTTGAAAATATAAAAGAAGCCAACTTGGATATCGGCAAGAAATGGCATTCCAGCAAAAGTAAATGGATTCCAGAAAGGAATGGTACCTTTGGCAAATACTTTAGCAGAAAAGGATTGAACGGGGAAAACATATTCAGTAAAATCTTCCCAAAAAAATGAATTCAAAAAAATTTGGTCGGCAAAGAATATAAAAGTTGTCAATAAAAATATTAGAAATACAATGAAGAAGCCAAAATCTTTTGGTGGCTTTACCACCAAAGTTACTTTACCTTTTGTTTTACTCTGTTTCCCCATACGATTTTAGTATTAATTCCAAAAATTTATTCCTTTTTGGCAATTCCAACTATGGACAAGCCAAATGGAAATTTTAATTTTGGTAATAATTTTTTTTCGAAAAGAAATATCTTTTTAAAGATTTCGTTCAAACCTTCGCCTACTGGTTCAATAGGCTCAACAATTTCGGAGTTTTTCCTTTTTACCAAAAGTCTTTTTACAACAGCTGGAAAGAATAAGAAAAAATTAAAATAAGAAATAAAACGGATTTGGAATTTTTCCCCTTCGAGTAATTTCTTCAATTGCAATTTTGTGTATCTCCTTTTGTGCATATGTATTTCGTCGTGCCGACTCCATAACCACTGGTAAGCGGGGACGGTTACCACAATCCATCCCCCGCTACACAATAAGTTGTAAGCTTTATTTAAAACTGATTGGTCGTCTTCAATATGTTCTATTACATCGAGCAGAAAAACTGCCCGAACGTCTTTTTCTGGTGGATTAAAATTTTCGAGAGTACCTAAATAGAGATTTTTTAGCCCACGTCTGGCACAAAAATCTAATGCTAATGAGGAATTATCAAGACAAATTACATTGAATTTTTTACTAATCATTGCGGAAAATCCGCCGGTACCACAACCAACGTCGAGAACGGTTTCCCCAGATTTCAAATCGGTTAAAAGCAAAGTTAATTCCAAAATTATTTTGTTTCGAGCTACAAACCACCAATAGCTATCTTCGATTTCGTAGTTTATCCGATAAACTTCTTCTTGCATTAAATATTAGTTTATAAAAATTGTAAATTAAGTTTATTTAAAAAATAAAACAAATTTAATTTTTCATTGCGTATTGTTATTTAGTATCAAAAGAAAGAACAAAAAATTTAAAAACATAATTAAACTTTAGAATTTTTTTGTTGTCGAAAGAATTGTGTAAGAATTTTTTGGAGTAAAAATGAGAAGAGCTTTGTTTTTGTTGGTTTTGTTTCTTTTCCTTCACACTTCAACCGAATTTAGCTTTGCTCAAACGAAAGTAAAACATATTCGGGAAAGAAATAGAAGTTGTGGAGACATTGGATTTTGTAGAGCAAAGGCTTTCCCGGAAACTTGTCCTTATAGCTATTTTAAGACAAACGACAATTGTTGGAAAATCAATGTGTCCGACCCAAATTTTTCCTTCGAGGAGTCAAATTTACGGCAAATAAGGCTTCGTATTCGGGAGTTTGAAGATAAGGACAGTAATGGGCTTTGCGACCACCGACAGTCTCGCATAATGAATAAGAATTTAAGAAAGAGAGATTCTAACAAATAGCATAATCAACCAAGCTTTTCAATAGAAGTAACCTAAGCTTCCAGCTCTGGAATGAGTTTGAACAAGCGGTATGTTTACTACAATTTTGTACAGGCAAGATGCCTGTCCTACCAAGTAGTGGCATTGGCTAATTTAATGTTTTTTTCTGTTTTAAAACTACTAGAAAAAAGGTTCGATTTGTAACATTCTTTCGTTTTATTTGTTAAAAAATTTGGTTTTTTTTATAGTTAAAATTTTTTTAATTTTATTATTGCTGAATAGTAAATTTTAAGTTATGTTTTAAAAATATAATGTAGGAGTAGTTATGGAACGAAGGTTCTTTTACTTAACATTTTTCTTTTTCTTGTTCTTCTCGTCAGTAACATTTTCGTTCGACGATTTCTCCGAAGAAGAGATAAAAACAAACCTTCCGAAAATGCTTGGAGCAACAAATGTTGGCAAGGAGTTTTGGTTTACTATTCCTCCGTGCCTCGAAGATGAAAGTTATGGATATGCGAATTTCGTCAAGGTCTATGTAACATCGCCTTATAGAACTCGGGTTACAATTGAAGTTCCGGGGAAATCATTTTTCGAAAGTAAAATGACAATACCCAACGATGTTATCGACTTCAGTTTAACCCCTACTGTCGCTCAATGTTATACTCGTTCATATTTTACAAGGGAAAATCCAGATGACTTGTTCATAGGTTATGGAGTCAATGTAAAAGCTGACCACCCAATAGTTGTTTACGTAGTGGTGCGATATCGTTATACCAGCGATGGTTTCCTTGCTGTTCCTGTTTCTTCGTTGGGAAAAGACTACATTGCTGGTGGCTATGCCGTCGACCCAATGTATGATAATATGTTCTTTATACCTGGTTTCGTTGGTATTGTAGGAGCGTATGACCAAACGAACGTCCGAATAACGATTGGCGGAAATGCAAGAACAAGAACTGCTGGTGGATTGAGAGCTGGACAAACTATTCAGAAATCGTTGAATCGTGGAGATGTTTATTTGATTTCAACTTTAGGAACAGTTTCCGATTTGACTGGAACCCGAATCATATCAAATAAACCAGTAGCCGTTGTTACGGGTAACCAATGTACAAATATTCCAATTGGGAATAGGTGGTGCGATTACACAGTAGAAATGGATTTACCTACAAATACTTGGGGTTATGATTACCATGTCCCCAATGTCGCGAAAGTTCCAAGAAGAAAAAAGCCACCTTTAATCAAAATATTTGCTAAGGAAAAAGGAACAACCATTTATCGGGATGGAAAAGAATTTGGGTATTTGCGAGCTAACACTGGATTAGAAGGAGATGGTTGGGTCGAAGTTCGAATGAATTCGGGCGTTCGCGATTATGAACACTATCCAGTTGTTATTTCTGGCGACAAACCAATCTTTGTAAACGTTAACAATACAGGTGTCGAAGAAGATGGTTATCCACGTCCAAATAGCGACCCATACGTGATGGCTCTTCGGCCTTTGCAACAATATCAAAAAGAAATTACTTTTTGCACTCCTGCAACCTTTGGTGGGCAAAGATTTGCAGAAAACTATCTTGGGCTTGTTTACGAGACCGACGAAATGGGAATGACTCCGGATGATTTAGAATTTGCCGAAGTTCGTAGTGGGCAATTCGTCTGGAAAAAAGTTAAAATTATGTTTCCTGGGGTCGACGACCTCTACCGATATGATGTTGAGGGGAAAAAATTTGCCTTTAAGGTAATTATTTTGCCCAAGGACGGCGTCTTCAAAATTCGAGCCAAAAAGCCATTTGCTTGTTATTCTTATGGTTACGATAGCTACGACTCTTACGGCTATCCTACGAGTGCTGCATTAGCGGACCTTGAGAAGCCAGACACAGTTCCCCCCGACCCGAAGTGGAAGGATTCGTGTGGGATAATTTCGTTTGCAACAGTAACGGATATGCCGGACGACCCGAAGATTCGTTCGAATATGGCTATGATAGTATTGCATCCATATCCCGAGTCGTATAATGTTGATTTCAAGTATGCTGATTTCATACCTGGGGAGACACGCACTGTACCTTGGCGATTGGAGGTTGTCGACAAGACGCAGGATGCTCGGGCAGTTATAACATTTTCGGACCGACGAGGCAACGATACTACAATCACGATAGAGTATAAGGCTGTAAAGTTAACGATACGGCCGAACTTTGCCGACTGGGGTTTAAGGAAGTTAGGTAGCGAGAGGGTTTCGAAGGAGTTTTGGGTAGTCAACGAGAACGAGCAAAGTGGGGTAGTTGTTCGTTATTTGCAGTTGAAGAGTGGGAACGAGAATTTCGAGTTAGATTTACTTGGGCGTAGT
>JAOADV010000016.1:47742-47986 GCA_026417135.1 Ignavibacteria bacterium | reverse complement strand
CAAATGAAAGATTAAAAGAATATAAAGTTGACCCTTTGGATTATGAAAATGTAAAGCATTTCTCTTCGAATGATTCCTTAATAAGCGTTGCTAATTACAATTTAACTGAGCTTGCAAAGCTTTTGTCAGATTTTTTTGCTAAACCAATAATTTTCTTTGGTAAAGATAATGCAAGTTATAATTTCGAATTACCGATTGTCGATTTTTATAATCTTATAAAAGTTTTAAAAGAAAAATATGGAAT
>JAOADV010000016.1:0-47732 GCA_026417135.1 Ignavibacteria bacterium | reverse complement strand
ATTTTAAATGGTTAAAAAAAGGCAAATTTAAAATATTTTTTGATGTCCACGCAGAAAAAGATCCTTGGCCACCATATAATTTAAAAGATGGGATTTTTGGCAAATATAAAATCTCTAAAACACCAGCATATTTTATTTGTACTAATGATACGATAATTTTCGTCCCTTATGAAAAAATAGAAAAAGAACTTTACAAGTGAAATTTTACGCATACTTATTTTTATTTATTTTTCTGACATTATGTATTCATCCCTCCCCTCGCTTTACTTTTACATTTTCCCAATCGATTGTCGATGATTGGAAGCAAGGGGAGGCGGTAATATTTGAACTGAACCATTCGTTTTCATTCAAAAAGGATTTCCGAATCGATACCTTCGTGTTTACTCCGAACTTTCGCTATGCAATTGGGGTGCAATACACAAATCTGACTTCTCAACGGGTGAATTATGTCGTTCCAACCGACAACGAACTTTTTGCCGAAGGAATGCTGAAATATCCAGCGGGTTGGATAGTCGACCCATTTGTTTCTGCAAATTTTCGAACACAGTTGACCGAGTCGTTTTCAGTGTCGAAAGGAGTCAAGCGAGCGACTGCGAAGTTATGGGACCCAGTGGTATCGATGCAGTCGTTTGGATTTGCTCATTCGATAGCAGATAGTGGGAAACGGAAGGTTCTAACGAACCGAGTTGGAGTATCGTTTAAGCAAACGAGAGCAGAAATATATACGCAAATGACAGACGACCCAAGGACATTGGAGCGGGAGCGATGGAAGGCGGAGGCTGGGTTGGAATGGAAAGCCGAGGCAGTGGTGTTGGTCGAGCGAAGTGTGAAGATAACGAGCAGTGTGGAAATCTTCGCAAGTGCAAGAAAAATAAGCGAGAGCACATTTCGTAGCACAACAGAGATGGTAGTTTCACTTTGGAAAACAGTTGGAATAACCGTACGTTTGGACTTACAATACGACCAGAGGCAGAAATCAGGAATTCAGTATCGGCAATCACTTCGAGCGGGAGTGAATTGGGAATTGTAGCACGGGCTTCCCAGCCTGTGCAAATAAAGTAGCGACGGCATCCTTGCCGTCGTTCCAAAAGCAAGGATGCTTTTGGTACTTCGGAGGTAGCGAAAGCATCATTTACGAGAGGAAAAAACAAAAAGGAAGGATTATTTGTTGCATTATGGCAATAGCCCTAAAACTCTTGAATTAGTCTATAGGCGATATGTTTGAGCTGTTAACCAATTCTCCGCCAGTTGCAAATAAATTTTCTAAAACCAAATTATGAATAACTTTTTCGATTATCTAAAAATAAAACAATATAACTTTGCACTTCACTTCGAAGAGTGAAGTGCAACACTTTGTAATAAGTTAAATTGGATTTGCTCTAAATTTTTAATTTTCTCTTTTTTCTTTGGATTCTGGTATTTCGACTGCAATTATATTCGTCGAATTTTTGTATTTAACTCGCAAGAGAACAGCATCGCCCGGTTTTTTATTTTCGAGTGCTTTGTTTAAATCCTTCACAGAACGAATTTCTATATTGTCAACTTTTGTAATAACCCCGTTCGGAGAAAGCCCGCGTTCGTCGATAAGGCTACGGTCCTTTACTTCTTTTAAGTAAACTCCATTCGAAACCTCGAATTGCTCTTTAAGCTTGTCGTCCAGTGGGCTTACAACAATTCCAAGCTTATCGATGGTTACAGATTGCCCGGGTCGGGGCTCGATAAAATCTGTGTTACGTTCTTCGACAAGTTCACCACGTTCGCGTGAGGCAAGCTTCACTTTTAATTTTATTTCTTTTCTATTTCTCCAAATCGTCAATTCAACAGTTTCGCCCGGCCTTCGTTTCGCAATTTCGACTTGGAGCTCGTTCGAAGAGTTAATTTCTTTCCCATCAACAGCAAGTATAACATCTTCTACTTGAATTCCAGCTTTTTCTGCTGGACTATTTGGCTCTATTTCGTTCACAAAGGCTCCTTTGATTTTCTTTAACCCAAGAGCCTTTGCGTAAGTTTCATCAATAGAGCGAATATATACTCCTAAATAAGCACGGTCGAACTTGCCCTTTCGAATTATCTCGGTTACAACGGTCTTCACTAAATCAACTGGAATCGCAAAACCGTAGCCAATGTAAGTTCCAGTTCGAGTTGCAATTGCAGTGTTGATTCCAACAAGACTGCCATTCAAAGTGAACAAACCACCACCGCTATTACCCGGGTTAATAGGAGCATCAGTTTGAATAAAGTTTTCTATTGCAAAGTTACCTTTTTCACCAACGTTTGGTCTAATTACAGAAAGTCCTCCGCGACCTTTGGCACTTATAATACCGAAGGTCACGGTCGAAGAAAGACCGAGCGGATTACCTACTGCAACGACCAATTCCCCAACTTGGACATCTTCTAAATTTGCAAAATGAACGGGCTTAAATCCTTCGCCATCAATTTTTATTACAGCAAGGTCGGTCCATTTATCTGTCCCAATGATTCTGGCTTTATACTCTTTTTTCTCGTGTGTTAAAACGATTATTTCATCAGCCTTTTCGACCACGTGGTTATTTGTTACTATGTAACCATCAGAAGTTACAAATACCCCGCTACCAGCAGATGTTACATCTGGTTCCAAATCTTGGAAATGCCTTCTAAAAAAATCGTTCCAATCCTTAAAGAATGGAAATCTTTCGTCTTCTTCGAAAGGAATAACTGGCAAATCTCTCGAGATTTTCTGTTTAATTTTTACACGAATGTTTACGACACTGGGAATCACCGCATTTGCAGTTGCAGTGAACGCTTCGTTCAAAGCTTTGATTGTTGGATTAATTTCTATCGGTGGTTTGCTTGCGCCGATATCTTGTTGAGCAAAAATTTGCCCTTTAAAGAAAGCAAAATAAAGCCCAACTAAAACAGCAAGACCGCCAACCGAAATGGCTAAAATTTTAATAACCTTTTGTTTTTCCATAAATTCCTCCAAATCGAATTGCAATATTTTTGACGAATAATGAAATTTAATATTTACTCGATTTTTAATTTCTTTTAAATGGTCTCGTCTCGTATTAGACAAATGAAGTAAAATTTTCTTTATCGACATCCAAAAATTTGGTTTAGAAAAGAAACCTCGGCTTTTTATGAATGCCAGAATTCAATCTTCTATTATATGCTTATGGATTAAAATAAATTAATACATATAATGTAAATTTGTAGGATATAGTTAAGTTAAATAAATTTTTTGCAGTGCGAAACTTTAAGGAATTGCTCAGCCAAAAAGTAGTACTTTTCGATGGCGGGATGGGGACGGAACTTTATCGTCGAGGCGTTTTTATAAATAGATGTTTCGAAGAAATTAATATCTCGAATCCCGAACTTGTTCAACAAATTCATCTGGATTACAAAAATGCTGGGGCTGACGTTATAGAAACAAACACTTTCGGTGCGAATAGGTTTAAACTGAGAAAATTCAATTTGGAGGACAAACTATACGAAATCGTAAACAAAGGAGCCGATTTAGCACGGAAAGTCGCAAAAGACGAAATCCTTGTTGCTGGGTCAATTGGTCCTCTCGGGGTTCAAATCGAACCTTTAGGACCAATCGCACGGGAAGAAGCACAAGACTTTTTCACTGAAATTATCAAACCACTTATCGACGGAGGCGTCGATTTGTTGATTTTCGAAACTTTTATCAACATCGATGAACTACGGCAAGCTGTTATTGCTGCTAAAAAAATAACCGATTTACCAATTGTTGCACAAATTACAATCGACGAGGACGGCAATACATTAATTGGAACATCACCAGAAACAACAATAGAAGAATTAGTTTCGCTTGGAGCAGACGTTGTTGGGGTAAATTGCACCGTAGGTCCAAGAGTTATGTTAAGTTGGTTGGAAACGGTTCGTCCGCTAACAGATTTACCAATATCTGTTATGCCAAACGCTGGTAAACCTAAAAACATCGACGGTCGCAACATTTACCTTGCTTCCCCAGAGTATTTCGCTGAATACGCAAAATTATTTGTTCAATCGGGAGCAAATGTAATCGGAGGTTGCTGTGGTACCGCTCCAGAACATATCAAGAGTATGTCCACAGCAATTCAAGCTTTGCGACCAAAGATTTCGTTCAAATCAATACAAAAAATCGATATTAAAGTAGAAAAAAAAGTAGAACCATTAGAAAAACAAAAGAAGTCTCGGCTTGCAAATCGTCTTTGCAATGGAAAGTTCGTAAAATTCGTTGAGTTGTTGAGCCCACGCGGTGTCGATGCTTCGAAAGAAATTCAAAAAGCACGCGAATTATTTTACTATGGTATCGATGTTATCAACATTCCCGATGGACCTCGGGCAAGTTCAAGAATGAGTGCTCTTTCTCTTGCAGTTCAAATTCAAAGAGAAGTTGGAATCGAAACTGTTTTGCATTTTGTTTGTAGAGATAGAAACGTTATTGGAATTCAATCGGATTTACTTGGTGCTTACGCTTTGGGTATCAAAAATATATTGGCAATAACTGGCGACCCACCAAAATTAGGTTCATATCCAGATGCAACTGGGGTATTCGATGTCGACTCGATTGGTTTAGTCAACATATTGAATCGACTGAACCACGGATTGGACATCGCAGGTTATTCAATTGGGCAACCTACTGGATTTTTCATCGGAGTTGCAGCCAATCCAGTTGCAGTCAACTTACAAGAAGAACTAAACCGACTTTATTGGAAAGTCGATGCCGGAGCTGAATTTATTGTTACTCAACCAATCTTTGACCACCGCTCTTTTATTTCATTTTACAAACAAATCGAGCATTATCGACTTCCTATTATCGCTGGTATCTGGCCTCTTACTTCTTTGCGAAATGCTGAATTTATGAACAACGAAGTTCCAGGTTGCTATGTTCCCGAAACTATTATCGAGCGAATGAGAAAAGTAGCAGATTCGAAGGAAAAGAGCTTAGAAGAAGGTATAAAGATTGCAAGAGAAATTATTTCCGAAATTAGAAGTTTCGTTCAAGGTTTGCAAATTTCTGCACCTTTTGGACGTCTCGATAGTGTTTACCAAACATTAGATGGCTTTGATTAATGCAAAAACTTTTGATATACGATGATAGCTGTAATATCTGTTCGAATTTCGCAAATTGGGTAAGCAAAAAGGATATATCAAAAAAATTTAAATTATTAAAATCTAGCGAAATCCTTACAAATACAATTCGAGAGCACAAAGCAAATGAATGTATTTTTGATAATCCTACAATTCTTAACCATACCGCTGTTGTAATCGAAGGCAACCAAAAATTCACTTTCGGAAAATCTATTGTCAAAGTACTTATGGAACTGCCAACACCTTATTCGATATTTGGGAAGATGTTAAACAACAAGTTTGCTTTTTTCTTTCTCGACCGCTTTTATTTGTTCTTTTCCAAAAATAGATACCTCTTTTCAAAAATTTTTAGCAGAAAATTTTCCAAATCAAATTGTAAATGAAACAACAGACATTTCTCGTAATTTTGCTTTTTTTATAATGCAGAAATGAAAAACATTCAGAAAATGGAATTAAAGGTAGGTGTTGTCTCTGTGTTAGCGACAGCCTTACTTATAATAGGCATAATAGTAGGCCGAGGGTATCAAGTTTCGGTTTCTATGCAAACAATTAAAATGCGATTCCAAAATTCAGGCGGTTTGCAAGTTTCGAGCCCAGTTGTTGTTAATGGAGTGAAAAGAGGAGTTGTAAGCTCAGTTGTTAACGATAAAGGTTCTGTATTAGTTACAGCGACCCTAGACCATATTGAGGATTTAAGGAAGGATGCAAGTGCTACAATCACAATTTTGGAAATAACGGGGGGGAAAAAAGTAGAAATTAATCCCGGAATCTCGGACGAGCCTTTCGACCCAATGCAGGAAATACCCGGGGTTACTGCCTCCGATTTCGCCGAACTCGTTTCCCAAATGGGGATTCTTTTCTCAGATGTGAAAAATATTTTAAATCGACTGGATACCACTTTAACTGCAACAAATAAAATCTTTGGCTCCGAGAAATTTATAAACAATACAAATCAGTCAATTGAAAATCTAAACACAATCCTTACCTCTGTAAAAGATATATTAGTTCAAAATCAATCCAATATCGACAAAACACTTCGAAATCTCAGAGAAATCAGCTCACAACTTAGCTCCGATTATTCATATTATCAACCAAAATTAAAAAAAATCATAACAAATCTCGAAGTCATTTCGGACGAGACTACAAGATTACTTTCGAAAGGTGAAATAACTCTTAGAACGGTCGATACCCTTGTTTCAGAGATTAATTCAGTTTTAACAGAATTTAGAACTAAAAAAAGTTTTGCCAATAGATTAATTTTCGACGAACAACTTGGAAACCGACTGGATTCAACTCTCGCTTTACTTAATGATTTTGTTACACAGCTTAAAAAACACGGGTTAAATACTAACGTCCGCTTAGGTACAAGACCTTGATTCTTACTAAAACAGAATTAGAGCAAAAAAATCTTTGCGATACAAAAAGATACTTTATCAATGAAATTTTTCGCAGAAACTATAATTAATATTACAGAGATTTGATTGAAAGGATTCCTAAATTTTTCTATATTCGCGTATATTTCACCAATAAATTTTTAAGTTGTTACAATAAATGGGAGGAAAGGAAAGAATATTTTAAGAAGTCGAAATAAGAATATAGATATATCTAGATGCTATTTCTCCGGCGCGTCCTTGTTTAAAAGCATATAAACTATATTATTGCCGAACATATTTTATTAATCATCACAATTATTTAGTGTAATTTTGTTGAATTAAATGTAAGGATTTGAAAGGAACTCATTAGCAAAAAGTTTTGTATGGTTTACCAATCGACTGAAGAAAAATTTAATACTGTAATTACAAAAAATACATTTTATTTTTCCAATAATGAATTCGAAGAATCTTTCGAAACAAGTATTTCATCGATTGCTCAGAATATATTTCTTTTAAAAATAAAATCGAAACAAAAGGACTAAAAAAACCCGTTGTGGTCGAGCATATAACATCCGTCCCCGATGGACTGGATGCTATACTAACAATAACTGGCTTTTCAAAAGAAAGTTTTCAAAGACTAATCACATTCATCAGAGTGTATGATGATGAAGATTTGTCGAAACTTTTCAATAAAAGCAGCTGGGCGAAAGAAGATTTTCAAACAGAGTGGGACTTAAATAAAATTAAACATTTGCTAAGGTCAAACAAAAAATTCGCCGAAGGTATCGTTAACATTTTTTTCCAAGGAGCGACGATAAAGGTTATTAAAGACACTTTACCATTGTTTGAATTTAAAAAACTTGACATAAATAAATTCACCTTTACCCCAGAATCTTTAATAGATACTATTGTAAGATATAAAACGAAAGGCTCTTATAAAGCTCTAAGAAAAGGAAATCCTGAGGTTTTAATTGAAAACATTTTAAATTCTCAAAATTTAAAATTTGAAAAAGGAAAATTCGGAATTTCAAAAGTGGGTGATATTCCGAGAACGATGGATTTTATTGTTCCAAATAAAACTTCCCCAAAATTGATTATTGAGTGTTCATATTCAGTAACTACCGCTTCTGGGATGGGTGATAAAGCAAAAACGGAGAAAACAGTAGCTGAATACATAAATAAAAATTATCCTAAGGTAGTTTTTGTTGGTTTCATTGATGGCATTGGATGGTATGTTAGAAAAGCCGATTTAAAACGAATGGTTGAAGCATATGACTATGTATTTACATTTCATAATGAGGAATTAAAAAATTTTGAAAAACTTTTAATGGAAGTTTTTAATGCAGGATAAAATTATTATAAATGAGCTAGTTAATAAAGTTATTCAAGGCGATTGTCTGAAAATTATGAGCCAAATTCCAGACAATAGTATTGATATAACTTTTGCAGACCCTCCTTTTAATTTGAAAAAGAAATACAACAACTATTATGATGAGCGTGAAGTCGAGGTTTATCTTTCCTGGTGTAAGAACTGGCTTAGCGAAATGGTGCGTATCACCAAGCCGACAGGTTCAATTTTTGTCCATAACATCCCTAAATGGTTAATATATTTTGGCAACTTTCTTAATGAAATAGCTATATTTCGCCATTGGATTGTTTGGGATGCAATGGGTTCACCTCTCGGAAGAACCCTCCTTCCAAATCATTATGGCATTTTATACTACGTAAAATCGGATAAATTTAAGTTTTATGATATCAGAATGCTCCATAAAAGATGTAGAAATTGCAAATATATATTACAAGATTATGGAGGAAAGAAAAACCAGATGCATCATTTCGGACCTCTACTTTCAGATGTTTGGACCGATATACACCGAATAAGACACAAAAAGCGACGAGATGAACATCCTTGCCAACTACCTATACATCTACTTGAACGTTTAATATTGATGAGTAGCGACGAAGGTGATATCGTCCTTGACCCTTTTTTGGGGACAGGGACAACTGCTGTTGCAGCTAAAAAACTTGGAAGAAGATTCATTGGAATTGAAATTGACCCCAAATACGTGGAAATTTCTAAAGCAAAATTACAACATACGAAGCCATCGCTAATTAATGAGTGCTATGTAAGTAATTTTTTAAATAAAATACTAACGATTAGGGACAAGGATTGGGAAAAAATCCAAAATGCATTTATTTTACCAAAAACAATTAAACATCTTGAATTTCAAGAAATTGTTCTATCAAACAATAAGATAACACCCTCCCATAATAAAAAACCAATAAATGATAAATTATTAAGAAACGAAAATTGTCAATTAGAAATTAATCTTGAATAACAATTTGGTATTGTTGTAGAAAAACTAAATTTTTAACCAAAAGGCCTTTTCTCTCCCCTTACTAAATTATAAGAAGTGGCGCCAGTTCAGCTGTAGTCAAATTAAAATATATCACTTACATATCCATTTTCATTTTAGTATTGGTTTCTAAAAAAATAGTATTTGCTTTGCTGTCGCTTACCTGAATACTTTATTGGATAGCTAGTTTACTACAAAATTTTAAAGATATAAACCTCCTCTAAACAAATTCCCTTTATTTATAAAAAAAAGACTGGCTCCTTTGCAGGAGCCAGCCTAATTTCGAAATTTTAGTTCAAAATCTTATCGCACGATATTTATGGTTCGAGTAATTGTTTCGCCTTCGAGTTTGATGACCAATGTGTAAACACCGCTCGGTAAATCGGCGACATCGAAGTAAACTTTTTCGATGTTACCTTTGCCCAATCCAGTGTAAACATTCTTCAACTCTCGACCACTCATATCGATAAGTGTTATCGAAACTGGCAAGCCTTCGGAAATATTCATTTCGAACCAGACTTGATTGGATGCTGGATTGGGAACGATTTCACCGAGCCAGTTAACGGCGCCGTCCATCTTGACGGTTTGCTCTCGGCTGTAGCTGACTGAACCGTCCAAGTCGACGACTTTCAGGCGATAAACATAAGTCTTACCGAACTGAACATTTCGGTCGACGACAGGTCCATAATTACGTGGCGATACACTATTCCCAGCGGCTTTCTCTTCGGTTACTTTCAAGAATTCGGACTTGAATTCACCTTCGAGACTTGCTCGTTCGAGTTCGAATCGGTCGGTGTTGTATTCACTTGCGGTTGTCCAAGAAATATGGACAGCGTTACCGACTGGTTTTGCAACGAAGTCGGTAAGTTCAACCGGTATGAACAATCCTCCACCAACCTTTTCTGCGTAGTCCATAACGGCTCGGGCAACTAAGTCATTATTGCCCCAGTGTCTCCAATCAACGCCAAATAGGAGAACTGCACGGGTCGGTGTAGAAATCGCAATACCAGCAATGGAGTCGGTAACAGTAGAGGCACGTCTTTGATAGTATCCAGCAACAAGAGCAAGTCCTTCACCGCTGGGTTCAACTCTCATCAAACCACATAGTGGGACAGCATCAGCAGAATATCCAGTTCTTGCAATTGGGAAGGCAAGATTCTTACCTGTGGCAACACCAATAACAGCATTTCCGTGATTGCTTACGCCACTGCCCATTGGGTTGCCCGGTGAAACGTGAACTGCACGGAAGAGTTGAGATAGGAACTCAGTGTCGGAGGCATTGCTACGGACAAATTCTTGTGAGGATGCGACAAAGTTTCGAACAAGTCGGGTAGTACCGCTTGTTAGGAATCGTCTTATGTCTAATTTTTGGAATCTTGTTAGTGCTTTATCGTTACCATCGGACCAAATGAGGGACTTGAACAAAGTATAGTCAACAGTGCGTGGTTCCCAGCCATTTCGGTCGAAGATGTCAAATCTATATATTCCTTCTGCGATATCAATGAATAGTCCAACTTTTCGGAAAGCAACAAGCAAACTATCGTAGTTCAGACGTCCAGCAATTTGGTCCAGAGTAGAATTGGCATCCAAGGTAACGAAACTATTTTCGACACTGAATACAACTCGCATCGGGCTTTGTGGTAAGTAGTAACGAACTACTTTTGAAACTTGATTATTACCATTGTTTTGGTCGGAACCTAAGGATACAACAATTCGGTATCTTGGAGTTACATTTGCTTGCATTGTGAGGAAGTGGTCGGGAACATAATATCCTTGATTTGCTAATTCTCCATAAGTTTTGGGTCTGAAATCGGGGGCAATACCATCGGCAAGTTTGAAATCGAGCTCGACACTTTGTCCACTAGTCAAATTAATAGTTTGAGTTGTTGTTATTTCTGGAGTTGTCGAGAATGTACCATTTGGTAATTCACGGAAGATATTCAACGTAACATTAACACCGTTTTGTGGGAGGTTACCGTTGTTTCGGACTAAGGCGCGGACATTTGTTGGAGAGTTGTCCATTACATATTGAGCATCGTTGAATAAGCCAGTGGAGGCTTGATACTTCGATGGATAGGTTATCTTCAACACTTCGAGGTCATTTAGGTAAAGTCGCCCAACGAACTCGTCGGCTCCGATATCATAGTTTTCGCCAGCAGCACCACGAGTTTCGCCGTCGATATCGCCAACAACCCAGCTCAGTCTTTCAGCTCGGTTGTTCAAAATCGAACCAATAGGAGCAGGATTGGTAGCAATTCTCAACCTTTGGTTTGGTTCGAATCCAAGGTAAACAAAGTCGTTGGTAAAGTTACCAAATACACTGTTGAAGTCTTGGCCGGTCCAATTTTGCCATTGTTCGAGAGTCGAAAAGTCATTTCGGTTGCCAGCATTGTCGAGCACATTGTTGTTCTTATCTAATTCTACAAAGCGAGCAACATTACCACCGCTTCCACTGGGATACCAGAATGCATTACGGTCGCTTACGAAACCAAACTCATTCGGCATCATTCCTTGGTAGAACAACCCTGCATACACTGGATTGTTCGGGTCAACATTCATATCGAGCAATGCAATTGCATTGTTCTTGAATGTTGCACCTCTTGAGTTCAAAATTCCAACGCCGAACACTGGTGCAGTAGTAACTATTCCGGGATTCGGGCTAATAACCACTGTATTGTTTGCAATTCTATCGTTTCTCGAATGATAATCCCTAACTTTCGGTGTAATGAAGAATGTCATTGGAACACTACTGGGTTGTCGCGAAGTATACAAAGCAATACCAGCTCGGTAAGCACTTCCACTACCTGTGGTAATGCGCCAAATTGTGTTATTAGTTATTGTAATGCTTTCTGGTTCATCTGGGTATCGAACATCTCCATAAAGGTGGTGCGGTAGTACGTTAAGCTCTTGTTCAACTTTAATGCCAAAAGAACCAACATTTGAACTTACTCCGCTAATTTCGTTTTGGGAAATAGTTACATTAATATTATTATATCCTTTGTAAGCAGACGAACCTTCGCCGCCAAGTGCAATTCCGAAAGCAACTTCGCTTCCACCATTTACATTGTAAATCCTATTGCCAATAACTTGAGAATTTTGCTCGTAACCTAAGAAAATACCAGCTCGTCTTACATTGTATATTGTATTATTTGCGTAAGTATTATTTCTGTTATAATATTTCACGTAGTTATCGCCACGCCAGAGTTGTCCAAAGCCAAGAGATACAATACCATAGCCAAAGCCATAGATTTCATTTCCTTCAATTACGTTGTTTGTATTTGGTAGGGTATCCAGCGCCATCAAAGCAAATTGCTCTCGCTCTCGTTCATCGAATGGGATATATGCTCGGGAAACCACACCAGCCGAGTAGCTAAATACTTGAGTACCTGATAATAATGTATCGGGAGTATAGGTAAAGCCGTAAATGGGGCTGTATGCAGTCATTGGCAGCCAAACTCTATCGGCTATGGCTGAGGTTCCGTTTTCGATAATCAGATTCTTTATAGTTATATTGCTCGAACCAGGCCCAAGGTAAACTGCTTGGCCACCTCGTGAACCACTAATTAATCTCAATTTAATCGACTTTTGGGAACCACCATCAAAGATTATATGCCCAGGTGAGTTAACATATCTACGGGAAATAGTACCCATAGCTAGATACTCACGATATACAGAATATGGATTGGAAATTCTCAGCGATTGGCCAAACGCAATACCAACACCAGTTCTTGGAGAAACCAAATCAATTGTAATACTACCTTTTGTTAATGAACGTTGGGTTGATGGCCGCCAGGTTACTGTATAAGTTGTGTTCAAATCTGGGTTATATCCAAGAGCAAGTATCATACCGCGGAAATCCCAAGCGGGAGCATTGGGCTCTACCGATGTCCTCGCAGTAACTTGATAGTAACTATCGGTAAGTTCGAAAACAACATTACCAGCCAAGCCGAAATAGTACAACGCATTCATCGCAGAGTCAATAGTCGGAAATCGTTGCCCCGACCCAACTTGGTAAACACCAGCAAGACCGCCAAGCACCGTGAAGTAAGAACGAACGGTATCATCTTCACGAACCGGGTCTTCTGGATGTTGCGCAATTAACTTAGCCATATAATTACCGCTAAGGCGTGGGATGAAAACATCGAAGTCGAAAGTCTTTGTATTATATCGCCCAGATTGAATATCGGTGATAGTGATTGTACTTGAATAAACAGGATTTGTGGAGTCAGGCAAACGATAGAAGAGCAAGGTTGCTGGAAATTCGGAAGCTAAATAAATTCCCTCATTTTTAAGTTCACCTGTTGGAATAATTGGACGGTTCCCAATTAATTGTTGATTAAGTGCTGGTCGGACAACACGATTTGCCTTAACTTGGAATTCATAAGCAATTTCAAATGTATAATCTGGGTCTCCTTGACGTGGAAACGTATTGTTAAATGCTTCCTGGTCGATTGCACTTCGAAGGTCGCATTCAACCCTGATCTTAAATATACCAATGGTATTCGATGAAAACGCAGGGAATGTTAGGTCAATTTTCTGACCCGGAGCAATAGGCGAGTGTGCAGGATTATTATTAGCATCATAATGAATTGTTCTATTGTAAACTTGGGTACCACTGGGGTCGAATATACGCACAGTTCCGTAAAATTCGGTAATATTGTTCAGCCCAGTATTGTGGAAAGTTACGACAACTCCTATACTTTGTCCTCGTAAATATTTAGTAAAGCGTGGGGCAAGATTTGTCCTTGGAGATTGTACAGCATTGACAGAAAGGTCGTTATCCCAAGCAACAGTGAAAGAAGCTCGTGTTTCTGCTGGCGGGGCAGTTCCACCAACACTAGCAGTAAGGACATATTCTCCACCTCGGTTGGAAAGGAAACCACCATTAGCCATTGCAAAAGAACCTCGAGCTCTTTGAATATTGTATTGCCTAAAGCCACCCATATTTATATCGATAGAACCAGTTGCTGGGTCTAACCCTTCATAAACAACACTTGTCGAGGGACGTGGACCAGTAATTCGATATCGCAATATAGCACCACTTGGTTGTGTAGAACCCATTCGAAGCATAGGTCGTGGTCTATCAGGAGCACCTCCATCGTATGCTACATTCGCACGCAAAACATCTCCATCTGCAGGGAAAGTAGCTTCTATATCTGGTAGGAATTCAAGAATGTAGTCTTCGGCCTCACCATATGCATAGTAATACAAATAAGGTGGGTAATCATAAGCATAATACAGACGGCAGCCAGTACTTCCAGTACCACCGTAATGACCCCACATATTATGTGCCACACGAAGTCTTGTCTTTCCAACCTGTTGAGTGTTAGGAACATTAATTGTAAATGGACCATAAGTTCCCGTACAAGTAGCTTCGTCCCATTGTGTTAATTGCAACGTTTGAACACCTAAAAATTCGTTGGCATCGCTAAATCGGGCATTCATATTCCAGTCGAGCCAAGCCAAACCATAACAATAGCTATTATATCCATATTGTCTAATATACTGGCAATACCAGGAATATGGCATAAAGAACTTAAAGGTTAATTGGTAGCTTTTTCCAAGTTTTAGTTTGGCTTCTTGCATTGTGTTTGTGTAGCAGTTATTATCCCCAGTGGACCAGTCGAGAATAACAGCCCCAGTTCCAGCATCAACAATTCTAACATTAGTAAGGTAACCATAATACATACCGCCGTAACAGTATTGATAAACATAGGTATACCCCGATGGATCTGCCGGGAAAACGGTGCAATAACCTTCTGGCTGCGAATAAGACTTGAATGGGAAAACTGCGAGAAGGAAAGCTACAAAAAGGCTTCCCAAAAGCGATAAATGATTCGAAGAAGGTCTCATTTTTATACCTCCATTTGGTGAAACAAAAACACTATATATTTTGAACATTTTTTCCATTATCGACTATTATCCAAAGTAAACCAATGCAAAAATAGACAAAAAGTTACCTTCTTAATAGGAAATTATGTGCAAAATTTTCCACTTGTGGAAAAAAACACTCATTTTTTTACAAGAAAGTGTGTAAATTTTTACACACTGTCAATTGCTAAATACACAACAAAAGTTTGCTGTTGTTAAATCTATTTTACAAATCATTGAAAAGAAATTTTAAACTTATCTATATTTTCAAACACCCAATGCGACCAAAAACAAAATAAAATTCTCCTCTTTCCCTAAAATTTATAAACAACTTTTTAAACTACAATATCAAAACCAATATCGTTTTCTCTTGTAAACAAAAATTTAGCTTTAAAAAATATAAACATTAATTCATATTCCATCAGTCGTAATTCATAACAAGAGATTACTACTTCTGTGAAAATAAAACAAGATGAAATCTATCCACTTTTACGCAGCAAAAGAAATAACTTCAAAATAAACAGTCCTTGGCAATTCGTGAATGGTTTTTTCATCTTTCAAAAAAGCTAAGATTTAATGCAATTTTGCGAGCAAAAATGCCCGCCCTACCACTTGGAGAAGCAAGGATGCTTCTCCTACTTCTGGTAGCACGGGCTTCCAGCCTGTACAGTTTTGTTTATCATCCATAGTGGATTTGTAAGAAATTCTTGATTACAAAAGAATGGTACTTTTGCTTGAAGATTCGGTTGATTTTTAATTTATAGTGAATTTAAGTCCAATCAGGAGATAACTATATTAAAACATTATTTTGTTTTTTCTTTTGTCCTTTTTTTATATTTTTGCTTCTTTCTTTTTCGTTGGAGAATTATGAAAAAATACTTTTTAACTCTTGTCTTTGGTTTAATTATCTTTTTTTTGGCACAATTTGTAAGCAACGCCCAAGCCAATATTAATAACAAGGAAACGAAAAAACGCTCTGTTGAAGATAGTAACAAAATGAGAAAAGATTCTATAAAGCAAATGCATTTCGACGATGTCAAAGAAATTCGAGAGATGCGCGCCGAAGCTTTAAGGAAAATTAAAGAAGCTGAAAAGGAAGCCAAAAGAAAAATTAAAGAGTTAGAACGCAAAGCCCGCGAAGCAATTTCGATTGCAAAGGAAAAAGCCAAGCAAGATATTGCCAAAGCCAAAGAAAAAGCTAACAAGGATGTTCAAAAGGTTATCGAACAACAAAGAGCAAAAATCGAGAAGGAAAGAAAACAAATTATGGCGGAAATCGAAAAACTTAGAAAGGAAAAATTTGATGAAATAGATAAATTGATTAAGGAAAAGACCCAAGCCAAAGACGAGGCAACCTCCAAAAAAAGTAAAACCAAGAACAAAACAAAAGAAAAAGTCAAATAATTATGGAGCTTATATGTTTGAGAAGTTTGTAAACTTTTTCCGAAATAATTTTTCCTTTACAAAACAAGAAGTTATTTTTTTAATAATAATTTTTTTAGGACTATTCATTGGGTCTGTTTTTAAAGGGTTAAACCGAGACGAAAAATCAGAGCAATTGTCGTATTTTATTTTAAGAGCGATTGACTCTCTGGCCGAAGAAGAGAAAAAAACTTTCGTTGGGACAGATATTTATGGTAATCCAATAGATACTATAAATCAACCAGGCAAAGGGAACAAAAGGGACTACTCTAAATTAACTGATTCCGATACCACAATAAAAATCAACATTAATACAGCTTCCAGAGTTGAATTGATGAGGCTACCTGGAATCGGAGAAACTACCGCACAAATGATTATTGATTATAGAGAAAAAACACCTTTCCGCAAACCGGAAGATTTGTTGAAAATCAAAGGAATAGGAAAAAAGAAGCTCGAAAAAATCATAAAATTTATTACATTCTAAAATTAGTGTATTAAACAAGGTAAAGAAATGAAACTAACTATATTTAATCAAATTCATAAGGAACTTGGTGCCAAGATGGTCGAGTTTGCTGGCTTCCAAATGCCCATACATTACAAGAATGGAATAATATTCGAGCACAAAGCAGTTCGGCAAAGCGTTGGAGTATTCGACGTTTCCCATATGGGCGAATTTGAAATCGAAGGCTCGGATTCGCTATCTTTCGTCCAAAAAGTTACAATTAATGATGCAAGCAAGCTAATTCCTGGCAAAGCACAATACTCTGCGATGTGCTACCACGACGGTGGAATTGTCGACGACCTTATAGTTTATAGATTGGAAGAGAACAAGTTTATGTTTGTAGTAAATGCTGCAAACATCGATAAGGATTTCAACTGGCTTCTCGAAAATTCGAAAGGGTTTGATGTAAAACTTAAAAATGTAAGCGACGAAATTAATCTTCTTGCTGTTCAAGGACCGAACTCTCTTGTTTCGCTTCAAAAACTAACTAATATCGAACTTGGGTCAATTCCTTTTTACTCTTTTGTTTTTGGGAAGCTTGCCGATGTCGATTTAATCATATCAAGAACTGGATACACAGGAGAATTAGGTTTCGAGCTTTACTTTCGTGGCGATTTCGAATTGGCAAAGCATATATGGAATTCAATCTTCGATGCTGGGAAGGAATTCAATATCGAGCCAGTCGGATTGGGCTGCCGAGATACTTTACGTTTGGAAAAAGGATATTGCCTTTATGGAAATGATATTGATGCCAGGACAAACCCTATCGAAGCAGGATTGGGATGGATAACTAAGCTTAACAAAGGACAATTCAACGGTAGCGATGTTATTTCAAAAGTAAAAGAAGAAGGACCAGCGCGAAGACTTGTTGGCTTTATTGTAGAAAGTAGCAATTTTATTCCTCGTCAAAATCACAAAATTTTTACCGATGGAAATGAAATTGGGTTCGTAACAAGTGGAAATCTTTCCCCAATTCTTGAAAAACCAATTGGATTGGGTTATGTACGGAGCGAATTTTCGCAGCCCGAAACTATAATAGAAATTGAAGCACGCGGAAAGTTTTTCCCTGCAAAAGTTGTTAAACTACCTTTTGTTTAAAATTTTATTAAAATAAATCTCGACCCAACTTCAACAGAGTTAAATTCAAAGAATATTACCCAAACAAAATTAAGAACCAAAATTACTGATTATTTAAACTAAGATTACTTGGATTCAAATTTCATCAACGTCGAAATTTATGTTATCAAAAGGTTTAACAGCAATTTTTCATTCTCACTTTCACTATAATGGCTACACAGCCGAGAAATGAATCCGAGCTGACAATTTGTTCAACTACGACTAATTGAAAGAAATGTTTTTAAACAAATATTTTAAAATAAAGAGCAAATAAATTGCAGTAAAATTCAATTTTGTTTTATTTTGGTCGTCATTCAACTTTTTAATGAACATAGCAATGGATAAAAACGATAAAGACTTAGAATTACTTGAAAACTTTGCAAAAGCAATTAATCTGGTGCAAAGAGAGGTTGCAAAAGTTATCATTGGGCAAAAAGACATTATACAACAGCTCTTGATGGCTCTCTTTTCGCGGGGTAACTGTTTGTTGATAGGAGTTCCCGGACTTGCAAAGACCTTGATGATACGAACTTTGGCTTCTGCTCTCGATTTAAAATTCAGCCGTATTCAATTCACACCCGACCTTATGCCTTCCGATATCACGGGAACAGAAATTATCGAGGAAAACGTAACAACTGGAAGCAAAAGTTTCAAGTTTGTAAAGGGCCCAATTTTTGCCAATATTATCCTTGCCGACGAGATAAATCGAACCCCACCAAAGACACAATCGGCTTTACTCGAAGCTATGCAGGAACACGAAGTTACAGCAGCTGGGGTTACTTATAAACTCGACGAGCCTTTTTTTGTCCTTGCAACTCAAAACCCAATCGAACAGGAAGGAACATATCCCCTTCCAGAAGCACAATTGGATAGATTTATGTTTAATCTTTGGTTGGATTATCCTAATTTCGACGAAGAAGTCGAAATTGTCCAAACCACAACATCATTGCAACAACCAAAGATAGAAAAGGTTCTTTCTGCCCAAGAAATAATACAATACCAAGATTTAGTCAGACGTATTCCAGTTGCCTCAAATGTCGTTAACTTTGCTGTGAAAATGGTGAGGATGACTCGACCGAATGGACAAGCCCCGAAAATGATAGAAAATTATATACGTTACGGTGCTGGACCTCGTGCTTCGCAGTATCTTATTCTTGGGGCAAAAAGTCGATGTGCTTTGGATGGCCGTTTTACACCCGAAATCGACGATGTTCGTTCTGTTGCCCTTCCCGTTCTTCGGCACCGCTTGGTTACAAATTTTAATGCAGAAGCCGAAAATGTAACTACTGCTGATATAATCGAAAGCTTACTTAAAGAATTAAAATAAAGCTAGTTATGAACAACCAAATTGTTCACTCAATATTTATTCGAATACCATACGCAGATGTCGATAAAATGGGCATTGTTTACAATGGAAATTATCTTCGTTATTTTGAACAAGGAAGAACAGAATTGATGAGAAACTTTGGGTTGCCTTATTCCGAAGTCGAATCGCGTGGGTATATTCTACCACTTGTCGAAGCGCATATAAACTGGAAAGGTTCTGCTCGATACGACGACTTAATCGAAATACAAACATCATTCGACCCGAGGTCGGTAAATTCCAAGATTCGCTTCGATTATCACTTATTTTCTAACGAAAGAGAAATTGCAACTGGCTTTACAGTTCATACATTTGTCCGAGCCGATAAATTTGTTCCAGTCCGCCCACCTAAATTTTTCTTAGAATGGATTAAGGAAAATTGTTAAAAGGTATAAAATGAAAAAAATTTTGATGTTCTGGATTTTCTTGGTCCCCTTGATCTTAAATGCCAAAGAAAGTCCCTTTAATTTTTTAAAGTATACTGGGAGCGCACGCTCATCGGGCTTAGGAGGTTCTTTTGTTGCAATGGTGGACGACCCGTCTGCTTTGTTCTTCAATCCAGCTAGTGTAGCAACAAATGCCGACAAAAATTTTTCGGTAACATTTTTCAAACACGTTTTGGATGTGAATTCTGGGTCGGTTACTTTCTTCAAGAATTGGGAAAAAATTGGATGGTTCGCTTTTTCGGGGTCTTACACTAATTATGGCTCTTTCGACCGCACCGATGCAAATGGCCAATATCTTGGCAATTTTTCTGCAAACGACTTTTCTTTGGGCTTTAGTTATGCCAATATTTTGGATACTAACTTATTTTACGGCGGTACTTTAAAGTTCATTTCATCTATCATCGATAAATACTCTTCGTTGGCGTTGGCTTTCGATTTTGGGCTTCTTTACCTAATGCCCGAAGATAGAACAAGTATTGGTTTTTCAATTCTACATTTTGGCAAACAACTTTCAACCTTCGATGGAGTGCAAGAGCCCCTTCCACTCGATGTGCGGATAGGAGTATCGCATAGACTTCGTGGGCTCCCTCTTTTATTGAATTTTAATTTCTATAGCTTGGCAAATCATACCCCTAACTTTTTCGATAGATTTCTACGCTTTTCGCTTGGCGGCGAATTTTATTTTGGGGAATACATTAATCTTCGATTAGGCTACGACAACAATATTCGTAAATATTCAACTCATTCAAAGGATAAACAGCTTTCTGGCTTTTCTGGTGGCTTAGGTATTAAATTCAAGGATTTTAATTTCGACTATGCAATTTCCCAAGTTGGAGTTTCGGCAATTTTTCATCGGTTCAGCGTATATTACGACATTAAATTATGAAAATCGAGATACAAGATTGGGGTTTGATTGATTACCTCGAAGCTTGGAATAGACAAAAGGAAATAGTAAAAGAAGTTCAAACTCACCGCAATCGAAATATTTTCATTGTTTGCCAACATCCATCGGTTATAACAATTGGTCGTGCTTCTAAACCGGGGCATATTCTTCTTCCTACAAAATTTTTAGAACAAAAAGGTGTTAAAGTTGTCGAAACTGACCGAGGTGGTGATGTAACTCTCCATAATCCGGGTCAATTGGTAGGCTACTTCGTTTTCAATTTAAATGCATTTCGACCAGACTTGCATTGGTTTTTACGAGAAATCGAAAATGCAATAATTTCTCTTCTCGATACGTTTAAGTTAAAAGGCGATAGAGTCGATGGAATGACTGGGGTTTGGATAGAAGGGCAGCGAAAAATTTGTTCGATTGGGCTACGATGTTCGCGTTGGGTTACTTCGCACGGGTTCGCTTTAAATGTTTGCAATGATTTAAGCGAATTTTCGTATATCGTCCCGTGTGGCATCGAAAATAAAGAAGTTACTTCAATTACAAAAGAGCTTGGCACAGAAATTGATTTCGATATTGTTAAGCAAGTTTGCATCGAGGTCTTTGAAAATAGATTCGCAAAAGGGAATAATTTGGAAAATTAAAATTATTTTGTTAATTTTGACATCCCAAAACGGAAGATTTGACAAGCGGGAGTAGCTCAGTTGGTAGAGCACAACCTTGCCAAGGTTGGGGTCGCGGGTTCGAATCCCGTTTCCCGCTCGACGGTCTCCCCCAACCGTCAGTTCCTCGTTATACTGCATGCCTTGCTATCTTTCCCCCCGATAGCAAGGCTTTTTTTATTTCCTTAATTTCTTTATTTTTGACATTATTTTGGTTTGAAATATGAAAAGGATTGGTATATACGAAAATGTATCAATGCCCGAAGCAATTCGATGTGCTGAATACGCTGCGAAAAGGTTGGTTAAGATGGACGCTCAATGCTTTGCAAAACAAGAACTTATTGAAAGGATTGACCCAGAAATTTCCAAAAAGTTTGAAGTTGTCGAAGAAAATGAGTTCGAAAAGTTTATAGATGTTCTCATTTCTTTTGGCGGCGACGGAACGATGCTTTCTGCGGCAAACTTGCTTCTGAAATCCAATATTCCCATTATGGGAGTAAATGTTGGAAAACTTGGTTTTTTAGCTGAATATTCTTTCCAAGATTTAGATAAAGCACTGATTGACTTAATCGAGGGTAATTTTAGAATTGTCGACCGAAGCGTTCTCGAAGGTGTTACGAAAGATACTACTTTTTATGCACTTAATGACTTTGTTGTCGAAAAATTAAACTCCTCGAGAATGATAACAATTTCTGCTTATACAAACGAGCATTATATCGGAGATTATCGGGGCGATGGTTTGATTGTAACAACCCCAACTGGTTCAACTGCCTATTCCTTGTCTTGTGGGGGGCCAATCCTTTCTCCATCGGCAAAAGTTATTTGTATAACTCCAATAGCACCTCATTCTTTAACTTATAGACCTCTTGTCCTTCCCGAGACAAATGAAATCGATTTGAAAGTCTTTTCACCTACTGGAAAAGCAAACTTTGTTGCCGACGGAAGAACAACATTGGAAATCCAAAATAAAGATATGATTCATATAAAAAAGTCCGACTATGTTGTCAAACTAATTAAACCCGTCAATAGTACTTATTACGATTTGCTTCGCAAGAAGCTACTTTGGGCTGCAAATGTTATTGATATTACTCAAAAATGCTAACAATTGACTAATCGTTATGGAATCAGTCGCCTTTTTTCATTGGACAGCAAATCCCGAAATTTTTCGTTTTGGTGGATTTGCAATTCGTTGGTACGGAGTACTTTTTGCATTAGGCTTTATTGTTGGCTACCAAATTTTGCATTATTTTTTTAAGAAAGAAAAACAGCCGATTAAAGAGCTCGAAAGTTTAGTTCTCTATTTAATTATTGGAGTTGTTGTTGGAGCTCGTTTAGGGCATTGTTTCTTTTATGAACCCGACTATTATTTACGAAATCCAATCGAAATTTTAATGATTTGGCGTGGGGGACTTGCAAGTCACGGGGGAGGATTTGGAATAATCTTAGCCCTTTGGATTTTTTCCTTGAAGCATAAGAAGCTAAATATGCGGTGGCTGCTCGATAGGCTTGGGATTGCTATACTTCCCGGTTCTGCGTTCATCCGAATCGGGAATTTCTTTAACCACGAGATACTGGGAAAACCAACCGATTTACCTTGGGCTATCGTTTTTAATGTTTTCCAAGGTAGAGAAGTTGTTGGAACGACCCCACCAGTCCATCCTACTCAACTATATGAAGCTTTGGCATACATTATTTTATTTGTGGTTTTTATAATACTTTATAAGAGAAAGCTGTATCTTCGCGAAGGTTTGCTTCTTTCTCTTTTCTTGATATTGGTATTTACTGTTAGGTTCCTTTTAGAATTTACTAAAGCGCCGCAAACCGATTTTGAACAGTTTCTTCCTTTGTCTATGGGTCAAATTTTAAGTATCCCTTTTATTCTTGCTGGTATAATTCTATTAATTCGAAGTTTTCGAAGGCAAAAAATTTCCAATATATCTTAGCATTAAATTTCTTTCTGGATTGCTTCTTTGCTTAATATTGTTGGTTAAGTCCTTTAATATTAAACCAACGCATAAATTGTTTGTTAACCAAAAAGCAGCGGAAAAATTTAACAATCCTTTGCCCTTCATATTAATCGTATCTGCTAATGTTGTGTTGTATTCCAAGTTTAGTTGCAGAATATTAAACATTTCTTGAGAAATTCCAACGAATAGGTTAATTTTTCTATCCTTTGGTCTTGGCTCGAAAGAATAATTAATTCCTAAATGAGTATCGAAATAGCCAAGAAAGTTAGTAAAACTTTTGCTTGCTACAGCAAAGATTCCTTCGGAAAAAGTTTCGAATGTTTTGTTTTCATAATTATAAGGACCAAAGCCTTGGGTAGAAAAACCAAAAGAAATTGCTGGAAAAGTAATTTTTTCGTCGATTGGACGGAATTTAAGTAGCACTCCGGGCAAATTTTGAAAACTTACTTTCCCAGTTCCGATTATGTTCGTTCCTCCAAACGATAAACCAAGATTTATGTTCTTCAAAGGGGAAAGCCTAAAAGACATTCTTACACCACCGCTTGTAAACAAATTTGTTTGGACATCGAAAAAACCTTTTGGTAGGATACCGGCACTTTGCAGTTCCACAATTTCAATCGGTTCAAAGTGTTTGGAAGCAACTACATACAAAATGTTTGTAAAAAAAAGTGGGAGAAGTATTAAAGTGTAAATAAAAAAATTATTTTGGTGGAGTATTTGCTTCATATCCTTTTGTGTTGGGAGTTGTTGATTTTACTTCGGATATAGTAATTTCGACACGCCTATTTTTTGCTTTGCCATCGGGAGTCGAATTATCCGCAACTGGTCTTTGGGCGCCAAAGCCTCGTACAACGATGGAATGTTCGGGAACTCCTTTTTCAATAAGCAAGTAAGCAACATTAACAGAGCGAGCTACGGACAAATGCCAGTTGGAGGGATAACGAAAGTTGCTTATTGGGTCGCTATCGGTATGTCCGTCAATTGCGACCTCCTGGTCCTTTGCCAAACCTTGTAAAGCACTACTTAAACTTTCCAAAACTGCTTGACCTTCTGGTTCGATTTCGGCTTTTCCACTTTTGAATAGCAATTTCTCTGGCAATGTAATTATGACATTACCTTCTCTGGTTAATACCGAAATATCTCCATTTTTAATATATTGTTCTAAAAGTTTCTCAACATCCGACTGAATTTCTTGAATAGAGCGTCGATTAGGAAATGGCAAAACTGGTTCTGGTATCCCTTTTCGCACACCTTGAAATGGTTCAAGTCCAGTTCCGTGTTCGTAATCGACACCGGGCTTGAAGTAATCGGCGAAAGCTTTTGCAAACTCTTTGTATCGTTCCTCGTCGACACGAGAACTAACATATAGAATAACAAACAAACCAAGAAGTAATGTAATAAGGTCGGCATAGGTTATTAAGTACCTATCGGGGCTTGTCCGTCCGCTTTCTTCCTCTTGGGTTTTCTTTTTAAAAAACATTACTATTTCAAAACTATAATCAGCTTGCTTTCTAAAAGTCCGTCCGAAGTAAAAATTTTAACAAAATATGTGCCAGTATATAAATTTGAAAGGTCTAACTCGAAATATTTCCTGATATTTTTTTCCAAAGGAGCTAATTGCATTTTCAAAACAGTACTTCCAAATAAATCGACTATTTCAATAGAAGCATTCAAAATGGTTTTATTCGATTTAATCGAACAAAAGGCAATATCGGATGCGGGGTTTGGATAAAGAGAAAGTTCGACAGATGTTTCTAATCTAAGTTCGTTTTTGATTGACTTATCCGCCGAAAGTACAAGTTCGAATCCAGCTATCTTGTAAATATTTCCATTGTAATCTGTTATCCAAAGATTTTTGTCCCGTGGGTCATATTCTACTCCGCGAGCATTAATCAATCCAGTCATTGTTTGCAGTGGGATTCTTTCGAGCTCAACCGATAAGTTGTTTTTATCAATCTTGCTTACAACAGCTTCGGACAAACTAGCTCCACTTGGGAAGAATGTTCCGACTTGATAAACATATTTTTCTCTATCGTAAGCAAGACCTCGTGGACCATAGTTTTTTGAATAAGGATTGGTAAAAGTTGCCTCGACCGTTCCATCTATAGGACTTGCAACAAAGAGCATTTGACGGTTAAATGCATCTTTTTTATCGCGATCACCAATTAATAATTTATCGTCGAATACTTCAAGTCCAATCGGGTAAACATTTGCTGGGCTTTGAAACTCTCGGAGTACTTTTCCATTCGTGTCCAAAACAATAACGTTCCCACCACCACCGCTCGTGCTGTTCATACGGTGAACATATATAATATGTCTATTTCTATCGTAGGCGATATCGGTGAAAAGGCTGTCGCCGGGAAGTGTTAAACTTTTTTCTCTAACGAATGTATTGGCATTTAGCCTAACAAGCTGATTTGTTTGAAAACTTGTAACCCATAGACCATTCTTCCCATCGAAAGCTATCCCATAGGGGATTTGGTTTATTCCCGTAGCTTGAAGTATCGAGCCTTTTTCGACGAGTACTATGGTAAAAGAATTAGAAACTTTGCTCTGTGTAGTCAACGATTGCGACGATATTCGAATCCGAGCAAGCTCGGAAGCTCGGTTTGGGACAGCCCAAAGAAATGGCGAAGAGACCACATTTTCTGCGATTGTTTGCCAAGTTGTACCATCATCAGATGAAAACTCGATACGAACGGGTGGAGTAAAACCATACCAAGAAATAGTTTGCATTGTCGTGCTGGTGAAAATTTCTCCTCCCGCTGGCGAAGCAATTTCGGGTTCGGTTATTATCTCGAGAGGTACTTCGACTTCCCAAATACCACGTCCGTGTGTTGCAGCCCTCAATCTTGTTGTTTCTTGCGAGAGCTTATATTTCAAAAACTTAAGCTCTGTTACGGGGCTCCGAGGTAACTTCTTTCCATAAGGAAACCAATTGTTCCCTCCATCGTAAGAGACAAAAACTCCTATATCAGTGCCTACAAAAAGAATATCTTCATTCAAAGGATGAATAGCAATAGTATTGACGGGAATATCTGGAAAAGTTCGGCTTATGTTGAGCCAAGTCTTTCCAAGGTCTGTGGATTTAAATATATGTGGGGTGAAAAACCCAGAAAATGTAACATAAATAGTATTAAGCCGAAATGGAGAAAAAGCTATATCAGTTACCCATCTGTTTACAAGTCCATTATTTGAAAGTACTTCCCAACTTTCGCCAGCATTTGTCGAAAGAAAAACATCGCCTACGCTTGTCCCAGCAACGATATACTCAGAGTTTAGACTCGAAACATCAACAGCTGTAAACCGACCACTACTCGGGGGAGTTCGTAGGACTTCCCAATTTGCACCAAAATTGTAAGAAACATATAATCGGACTCGACCGTTATACAAAATATTATTAAAGTTTGGGTCAATTATTAAAGGTGGGTCCCATACATTTTCATTTAAATTTATACCGTTATTCAAGTAAGCAAAATCGCCAGTTCTTAAATTTAACTTGAATGGCGAAATTCGACCACCCGGGGTAGTTTGCCCATAAACAATATCTGGATTAAGATAATCGACAACTGTTCGAAATCCATCGCCCCCAGCAATAAATCCCCAAACCTCACTTTGATTCCCAAGTGTGCCATTGTCTTGTGTCCCTCCGAAGTTCACATTTGGTTTAGTGTTGTCTATATCAAATCCATAAAATTGGGTAACTTGTAGATTACTATTTTTTGGCACCCAGCTATAACCAGCATCACTCGAAAAATAAACGCCTCCATCGTTTCCCAATAAAACTAAATTTGGATTTTTCGGGAAGAAAGCAGCGCAGTGTTGGTCAACGTGTATTCTATTTGAACCAGAATTGGAGACATTTGTCCAATTTTTGCCGTCGCCAGTTCTCCAAAGGTCAATTCCACCAGCAAGGACAATATTCGGGTTTTGTGGATGAACCTCGATGAAATTATTATAAAACCCTTGGTTATTAAAAAAGGATTGGTCGCCCTTATAAACAAGTGTCCAAGTTTGACCTTTGTTAGTTGTTCGATAAATGTATCCTTGCGAAGAAATATCGAGTAGCGTGTAAGCAATATCTGGTGCAGAAGGAGCAAATTGAACTGAAATTCTTCCAAAACCAGTTTCGATACCATTAACCCTACGACTCCAAGTTTTTCCTTTATCCGAAGTATAATATATGCCGTCTGCATTTACCCCAATTATAATTTCGTTTTCGTCCTTTGGATTAATCGACAAATCAGTTACGTTACCAGCGAAAACTCTTTGCCACGAATTACCAGCATCTGTTGAAAGATAAAGCCCAGGCCTTCGAATTGTTGCTCCAGCAACAATCAAATTTGAATTTAGCGGATGGACATAGATTCTGGAAAATGCACCAACTTCGGTTAGCCCCATAAGCTTCCAAGTTCTACCAGCATCGGTGCTTTTGTAAATTCCATTTCCAAGATAAATCATTCCTCCACCCAAAACTGATTCGCCAGTGCCAGCCCAAATGACATTGGGTGAGTTAACATCTATTGCCAATGCACCAAAGGCAATTCCATTTTCAAAGTCGAAGATAGGATTCCAGCTTTGTCCAAGATTGGATGTAAGCCATATTCCACCTGCCGCAGCTGCGGCGTAGGCTACATTTTGATTTAAAGGATGAAATACGATGGACTTAATTCTACCTCCAATATCGAAAGGTCCAATAGGACGCCACTCTGGTTGCTCTTTCAACATTTCGGGTCTTATGGTTTTTGCTAAGATTTCTTCAGTTTGTTCGATAGCTTTTTGTCTTGCAAAATCGGGTATCGACTCGAAAGGATAGGCTCTTGGTTTATTGAATTCTAAGAAACGACGGAGAGGGTCATCGAAGTCTTTTTCGTACCGCTCTTCATTAGCATAAACATATATAAAAGCTGAAAATATACAAAAGAGCAAGTATAGAATCTTCATAACTACCCAATTTTTAAAATTTTACTACAAAATTATAAAACAAATTTTTTATTTTTTCAAATTTATATTGAAACCAAGATAACGAGACGATTATCAAAGAAAGAATTATAATTTTGACCAAGACCCAGTATTTGTCAATTAATTAATTAAGAGAGGTGCAAATACTAAAAAATTTTATATCATGTTTAGTTCGATTATCTCTATTGTTTTATTTGCTTAAAATCTAAAGCTTAGCAAAATTTTAAAAGACAATAATTAAAAATTTGAAGTTTGTAGCGAAAAAATATTGGTCAAGTTTAACCATTCTTAAACAAAAGAGCCTTGAAAATGTAACCAGCAATATCTGGATTTTCTTTGAGCCGACGAGTTGAATATCCATACCAATCCTCGCCGAAGGGGACGTAAACTCGTAGCCGATGGCCCAATCTTAAAAGTTCGTTTCTTCGCTCTTCGCGTACTCCAAGAAGCATTTGGAATTCATAATCTTCCCTTTTTAGTTTGTACTTTTCGACTAACTCAATGGAATATTTAATTAAAGGCTCATCGTGAGTGGCAATGGCAGGATAAAGCCCAAGTTCTAAGATTAAATTCAAAAGCTTTTTGAAGTTATTTCTTATTCCTTCCCTATCTTGAATAGCGATTGTAGGAGACTCTCGGTAAATACCTTTACATAATCGAATCGAAGGTTTCAATGGAGCAAGGTTTTTAATATCCGACTCGCTACGGTAAAGATAAGCTTGTACGACAATTCCAACATTTTGGAATCCTTCGGAACGCAACTTGCGGAAAACCTCGAATGTCGAATCGGTATAAGGGGAATTTTCCATATCTAAGCGAACAAACAAACCAAGATTGTTAGCTTTTTCGACCAGTTTCCGAATATTAGAATATCCAAATTCAAAATCAATTCCAATTCCTAAAGAAGTTGGTTTAACAGAAAGATAAGAATCCAAACGATGTTCCCAGATAGCATCCAAAACTTTCGAACACATTTCTGCTTCTTTCAAAGCCATTTCACGAGTAGTAACAAACTCACCAAGAACATCAATAGTAGTCATCCCGTTCAATTTCATAATTTCTTGCGAAACCCGAATAGCATCTTGAATATAATCGCCAGCAATATATCGACGCGAAACTCTTCGAATAATAGATTTAGGAACCATCGGCATTAGTTTGATTATGATTTGATTTAACAACTCCATCTACTTGCCCTCTATCAAACGGTTAAATTTCAATCCTTTAAACTTACGAATTAAAAGGGAAAAAGATGGTATCGATACGAGTTATGGATAAAAGATGTTGTTTTATTTGGATTTATTTGGATTGAAAAGGTGCTTTAATTCGTTACTAAAATAAAATTTGGTTAATCTCTACAAAATTTCAAGCTTGGAAAATGGCTAAAACTGCCTCTTAAAAAAACGAATTTTTAATTTTCGAAAAGAAATCTTTCGTCTTGGAATTTTTAGGTTTGAAATTTTCCGATTGTAAAAGCTCTTTAATAATTGCCTTTTCCTTGTGGTTCAAATTTGTAGGTATATATACATTGACAATAATAATTTGGTCGCCAATTCCATATTGATTTAAGTGAGGAATTCCTTTGCCCGGCAGTTTAATCTTAGTCCCAGGTTGAGTTCCAGGGTCAATCTTTATTTGCTCCTTACCATATAAGGTTGGAACCTCTATTTTAGTGCCTAAAACAAGTTCTGGAAAACTTAACAAAAGTTCATAATATACATCGTCGTTATGTCGCTCGAAGTATTCGTGTTTTTTTTGCTCGATAACAATGATTAAGTCGCCAGAAGAACCTCCGCGTCGCCCAGCATTTCCTTTTCCACGTATTGGAATGTAATTCCCGTTTTCGACGCCGGGCGGAATACGGACGGAGACAGTTTCTTCACCATTTACTCGACCTTCGCCGTGGCAATTAGGGCAAGGAGCAGATATTACTCTACCACTCCCATTACAAGTCGAGCAAGGCGTAATATTAATAAATTGACCAAAGAAAGACCGAGAAACTTGTCGTATCTCCCCACTTCCACCGCAAGTTGGACAAGCTCGATAACCAGAACCTCGTTTCGCCCCAGAACCATCGCATTCTTCGCACTTAACGTACTTCTTTATTTTTATTGTTTTTTCGACACCGCTTGCAATTTCTTCTAAAGTTAAAGCCAAACGAATTTTTAAATCAGAACCCGGCTCGCCAACTCCCGTATGTCTTGCCCTTCGTTCGGAACGACTTGGCCCCCAAAAGTCATCGAAAATGCTTCCTCCAAAACCACTAAAAATGTCGCTAAATGCAGAAAATATATCTTCGATTGTTGAATAACTATGGTAATCGTATCCACTTCGTAACCCAGAGTGGCCAAATTGGTCGTATCTCCGTCTTTTATCTGGGTCGCTAAGCACTTCATAAGCTTCGGCAGCTTCTTTAAATTTTTCTTCGGCTTCTTTATCTCCCGGATTCCGGTCCGGATGATATTTCATTGCTAATTTCCTATATGCAGACTTTATCTCGTCCAAGCTGGCATCTTTCGAAACACCAAGTATTTCGTAGTAATCTCTTTTGTTCATAATCTTTTAGGTTTATTCAACATTTTCATTCTTCATCGTGCCGTCGCTACCCAAGCCCCCAGCAGAAGTTATCACTTTTGTATGTCGTAATATTTTATCGAAGAATTTATAGCCTTTCTGCAATTCTTGAACAACATAGCCTTCGGGCAATTGCGATGGCATAGTCATTAATGCCTCGTGGTATTCAACATCGAATGGCTTTCCAACTGGGCATTCGATTTCCGTAACGCCAGCTTGCTCAAAAAGTCGCTTTGTTTTGTGTAGAATAAGTTCAACGCCTTCAGCTAGTGAAGTGAAATCTTCGGTTTGTTTCGCAGAAATAACAGCATTACTAAGGTCGTCGAGTATAGTCAGAAATTCATATAAAAGTTTTTCGTTCGAATATTTTATTATATCTTCTTTCTCTTTTTGGGTCCTACGACGAAAATTTTCAAATTCTGCTGCTTTGCGTAACAACTGGTCGTAAAGTTCCGCTTTCTCCTTTTCGATTTCTTCAATTTTTGCCCGTAAAGCCTCGTTCTCTGCTTTGATTTGCTCTATCTCCAAAATGCTTTGCTCGCTGCTCGCTTTCAATTCTGTCCCAAGTTTTTCGTCCTCGCTCAATTCCCTTTCTTTTAGATTGCTTTCTAAGGGTTCAACTATTTTTTTTGTTGTAGGGACTGCCCGACCAGATTCGCTTTTTAGATAAGTATTGTAAATATCCTTCGTTCGGTTTCCAGTAGGTTTTGTCGATTTTTTCTCGGTGCCGTTTTCCATATCTCAAAAATAAAATTTTCAATGAAAATTGATTAGACGAAAAAAAAGGAGCTTTGTTTTTGTTTACTGAATTACTCGAAAATAGGCTGTTACATTTGTTTAAAACTCTAAATTATCCAACTTACTTCACTTTTAAAATTTTTCGAAATGGGTTAAGCTAAAATATGATTAAATCGCCAACTTCTATTTTATTGTTTAATAGATATTTATTTACAGCAACAAACATAAACGAAAAAAATTTTTATTTTGCAACTAAGCTAAAACTATATATAGGTTCAAAATGGAACAAGAGACAAATTATAAACTTATTAAAACCGAAAAAAGTGCAACGCTAATTTTTTCGAAAACCCTCACTATTTACAATCTCGACATTTACGACAAGTTGAAGCCTTACGACAAAACATTTCAAAACATAAAGGACTTACACCTTGATTTTTCAAATCTCGAACAATTCGATACTGCATTCGCTGTTTTGTGTTCCGAGCTTATTATGTGGGCAAAGCGTAACCAGATAGAGGTAGTTTTCGAAGGATTAAAGGAAAATATGAGAAACTTCCTTGAAAAATTTTCGGACGTTGCACTTTTCGAAAAAAAAGACATACCAAAGGGAAACCCATTTATCTGGTATTTTACCTATATTGGCGAACGTTTCATCGATATTTTCAAAGAAGTAATTCATTTCGTTGAGTTTTTCGGCGAATTGGTTATAAAAACTTTATCCTCAGCCTTTTCTCGAAAAGTTCGCTGGACCGATTTTCCTTCGCTTTTTCTAAAAAATGGAGTCAACGCCGTTCCTATTGTTTGGACAATACTACTACTAATTGGAATTATCTCGGGTTATCAAGGTGCATTACAACTAAAACAATTCGGAGCAGACATCTTTATTGCCGATTTAATAGGGGTATCGTTAACAAGAGAGCTGGGCCCACTTATGACTGCGATAATTGTTGCTGGACGCTCGGGCTCGGCGTTTGCAGCAGAAATTGGAACGATGAAGGTCTCCGAAGAAATTGATGCACTACGCTCTATGGGGTTCGACCCAATTTACTTTCTTGTAATACCCCGCGTACTTGCTGTAACTTTTTCTATACCATTTTTGGTATTGTTCGGGAATCTTGCTGGTATCTTAGGAGGGTTGATTTCTGGGTTAGCAACACTCGATATTACCACAGTCGGTTACTTTACACAATTGCGAATTGCAGTCGATTTAGGCGACTTGATGTCTGGTATTCTAAAAAGCTTAATTTTCGGATACTTAGTGGCTTCGATTGGTTGTTTTCGTGGACTTCAAGTTCGGGGCGGTGCCGAAAGTGTTGGAACATATACAACAATTTCTGTTGTTTCTGGAATTTTTGCAATAATTATTGCCGATGCTTTGTTTACTTTTATTTTCGACGCTATCGGATTATAATTTTTAAACTAAATATATTCCAAACCCCTTGTTTACAATTAACTTACCAAAACACCGAAAATCGTGCGTTACTCCACGATGATGATGGCAACCAAACAATCGCTTGAATGGTAAAACTTTCTTAATGTTCGATTCGTTGTCAAGTCTTTCTATTTCACAAAAAACAAAAGATAGTTTAAACTTAAATTTTCAAGGCGAAACTTATAAATTCGACTTGTCTTTTGGTAAACTTTGCTTGAAATAATTAAGTCAAATTTCGCACGGGAAAAATCTCAAATTTTTGCATTTTTTTAATTTTGTAGATTTGTTGAATATTTACTTCCAAACTATGGTCAATATTGCAATGTGGGGCAAGGCGCTCCGAATAATCCCAAAAGTTACTTTGGCAGAATGGAAACAACTCGACATCGTTTCGAGATGGCTTATCTCTGCGCGTGGAGCTGTTTTTGTTATGACAGCAATGTCGGCTTTGTATGGAGGTCTTTTAGCATTAAAAGATGGAAAATTTAATCTTCTACCATTCTTACTCTCCTTCTTTGGGCTTATCTTCGCTCACGCAACTAACAATTTAGTTAACGATTGGACAGATTCAAAAAAAGGGGTCGACAAGGATAACTATTACCGAAATCTTTATGGTCCGCAAGCTTTAGAACACGGACTTATGACAGAAAAAGAAATGTGGGGTTATATCCTTGGAAGTTTCGCTATCGCACTTTCGTGTGGAATTTATTTGGCTTTGACTACTCCTACAACGACAATTTATCTTATTTTGGCTGGTATCTTCTTCATCGCGTTCTACACTTGGCCCCTTAAGTATATTGGGCTTGGCGAAGTTACCGTTCTTATCGTATGGGGACCTTTAATGGTAGGTGGGACTTATTTTGTGGTTACCGGTGGTACCTGGAGTTGGGAAGTGATTTTTGTAAGTCTGGTTTATTCGATTGGTCCGACAACTGTACTTCTTGGCAAACATACCGACAAGATGAAGGTGGACAAAGAAAAAAGAATTAATACCTTACCTGTTATTATTGGCGAAACAGCATCGCGATTTTTAGTGATAATTTTGTGGATAATTCAATATCTTTTGATTGCTTATCTTATAACTATAAATTATTTTACCCCAATTATGGCACTTTCGTTGGCAGCAGTTCCAAAACTTATACCCTCAATCAAAGTTTTTTCGAAGCCACGTCCAACCGAAGCCCCAAAAGGCTACGAAACCGCTTGGCCCCTGTATTTGGTTTACTTTGCATTTATGTACAATAGAAGGTTTGGCACCATCTTTCTACTTGCTTTAATTATCGAACTTGTTTTTAAGTATTCTGGTTTGCTAAATTTGGGATGACCTTTCTATAATTTCCTTCGTTAAATCACCAACCAAAAAGAGAAAATAGCATTCAATTATGAATGTTAAAGCTCGAACCTTCTTATACTTATTTTCAAACAAAATGATGAAAATCGATAATATATCTGAGCATTGTTAGAATCTAACAATACCAAATAATTTCATCGGTTTTATCTTGAAATATATGCACGAAGAACCCAAAGAATTTGGACAAGTAACCTCCGAACCCTTCCCAACTTATTGATTTATTAAAATTACTTGATGATTTTTGCCTTGTAACCGTAGTTGATTATCCCGCTTGCACCTTCTTCCATAATTTTGCGAAAAACAAATTCTACCCTTGCCCCAATTTTTAAATCTTCGAAATTTGTATCTGTCATCATTGCTGTTACACGAGCACCTTCGTCAGTTTCGATAACTGCAACAGCGTATGGAGTAAGAAGTTTAAATTGGTCCGCAGAAACATAAATTATAGTGTACGACAAAATGGTGCCCTTCCCCGAAAGTCTGATTTTTTCAAATTCTCGGCTACCAGAGATTGGGTCGACATAACGACGAGGTAAAGAAACAAATCCGCTTGGAAATTTTTGAGCTTCCAAGCGGTAGCGATGTGGTATCTCCCTTGTATATCTTTGACTTATTGCCATATTACATTGCCTCCAAAATGTGAACAACACAACTACCACCAGAACCACCCATATTTTGGGTCATCCCAAAGCGAGCGTTAGAAACTTGCCTTTTGCCCGCTTGGCCAGTTAATTGCAGATATGCTTCGACAATTTGTGCAACGCCAGTTGCTCCAACTGGATGACCTTTTGCTTTTAACCCACCGCTTGGGTTAATAACAATTTTACCACCGTAGGTAGCTTGACCTTCGGCGATAGCCTTTCCAGCGGTCCCATAATCGAAGAAACCAAGCTCTTCGGCAACTAAAATTTCTGCAATCGAGAAACAATCGTGAACTTCAACAAAATCAATATCTTCGGGTTTTAGCCCTGCCATTTTATACGCTCTTTCGCCAGCAAGTTTCACAGCATCCAATCTGGTTAAATCTTTGTGGTCGTGGAAGGCAATAGGACCGCTTGCCGAACCAACAGCCCGAATTTTGACAAACTTATCCGTAAACTCTTTTGCTCGTTCGAGTGGACAAAGTATAACACAAGCAGCTCCGTCGGTGATTGGAGAACAATCTAAAAGTCGAAGAGGGTCGGCAACCATAGAAGAACTTAATACAGCTTTTAAATCGATTTCGAATGGAAATTGAGCGTAAGGATTATTCACCCCGTGCTTGTGATTCTTTATTGGAACTTGTGCCAATTCCTCCCGAGTAAGCCCATATCTTTCCATATAAACACGAGCCATCATTGCATAAAGACCGGGAAAAGTAACCCCATTGTAAACTTCATATTCTTGGTCCGCAGCAGTCGCAAGGACAAAAGTCCCGTCTTCGACATCCCACATCTTTTCGACACCACCGACAAGTACGATATCGTGCATACCAGAGGCAACATCCAAGAACCCCATTCTCACAGCTTGGCCACCAGAAGAACAAGCCGATTCGATTCGGACAGCTGGAACACCAATCTGGCCAACATAATCTGCCATCAACGAGCCCAAATGTTCTTGGTAAGCGTATAATCCGCTGGACATCGACCCAACGTAAAGAGAGTCCACCTTTTCAATTTTTGCACTTTCCATTGCCTTTAAAGCCGCTTCGGCGAACAAGTCCCTTATACTTTGGTCCCAATTTTCGCCGAATTGCGTAAGACCTACTCCAATGATTGCAACATCACGCATTTATACACCTCGAAATTGTTAATACTCATTAAAATGTATTTTCTTTCTAATAGCGGCATATTGCCCATAATCAAGATATATCTTATTTGGATTATTTAACATTTCACGAGTTTTCGGGGCAAGGTCCCGAACCTCGTTTATTCTTTCGGTAACTTGGAAAATGAAACCATCGCTTCCAGCCCCAGAGCCAAAAGAAACAAGAAATATTTTATCGCCAGGTTTTGCCACATCAAGAATAGCAGTCAAACCAGTTATAGAAGAGCCAGAATATGTGTTTCCCATTATATTGACTATCCAACCTTCGGACATTTGTTCTTGTTTGAATCCAAGGTCCTTTCCAACTTTTAAGGGGAATCTACCATTGGGCATATGAAATACAGCGAATTGAAATTCTTCGGGCTTCATCCCAGATTTTTCAAGCAATGCTCTCCCACAACCAAGAATATGCTTGAAATATGCTGGTTCTCCGGTAAATCGACCACCGTGTCGTGGATAAGTTTGGTATTCTCGTCGCCAAAAATCAGCAGTATCGGAAGTAAAAGAATGGGTAAAAAGAACTTCGGCTACAACATTTTCCTTTCCAAAGATGAATGCAGAGCCTCCGGCCGAGGCGCTATATTCGAGAGCATCGCCCGGTGCACCTTGCGAAGTATCGGAGCCAATCCCCATAGCAAATTCCATCTCGCCGCTCTTTACGTGGCTATACGCAACATACATTGCCTCTGTCCCCGCTTTGCAAGCAAATTCAAAATCCGCAACGTGAACGTGTGGTCCAATTCCCAAGGCATCAATAAGCACAGTTCCAGAAGGTTTTACAGCATAAGGATGCGATTCTGAACCAATATAAACTGCTCCAATCCGTTGGGGGTCGATTTGTGCTCGCAAAAGTGCATTCTTTGCCGCAGCAACAGATATTGTTATTGTATCCTCGTCGAAATAAGGAACTGTTTTTTCGATGAGCATAAGCCCCTTTTCGATTGCCGCCGGGTCGCTCCCCCATTGTTTAGCAATCGTTGAACTTTTGATACGATACATTGGAACATAACTTCCATATCCAACTATACCAATCATAAAATCACCTAAAGTTAGTAAAACATATTATGTTGGTTTAATTTCCTTAAATATAATTGTGATAACTGGATTTGTTATAGGCAAGCCTTCGGCTGTCGCTTGTACTTTCCAAATAAAATTTAGCACATCTTTAATCCTATCGATTATTTTAATAACTTTGTCGCCATACAAACCATACAACAAACCAATGTAGCTAACGAGAGACCAAAATTTATCAAAATTCGACATTTCGGGTTTCAATTCCTTTTTTAGCGTACCAATATAACCGATTAAACGCAATTTTAAATTTCTTTTTATATCGAAATTTTCGTTAACCAAATCGATTATCGAATCGAATTTATGATAAAGTGTGTTTAAATCCTTATCGCTAAGCTTATAAGTAATTTCTTCGCGGAGAAGGGATTCAAAAGTACTTTTCTTTTCAATCAATTTTTGAAAAGAAAGGAAATCTTCTAATTCAATTTGTGTTTCCTTCTGGCGATTTTCGAAAAAGTTGATGATTATCCCGGTATTGATTTTCTTATCGTTGGTTAATGGTGGAAAATTAATATTTAAGGAATGTTTTGCAGCGTAAACTTGGTAGAAACTGAAGATGTTGAGAAAATCCTCGTAAAACGCTTCGCGAGTAAAGTCTTTATTTGCATTTTCCAAGATTCTATTGAATTCACCGATAATTTTAGTTTCGGCAAGCAAAGGATTGGATGGAAGGCTTTCGATAAAAGATTTATCAATTGCCATTTGCTTTTTCCTTAAACATCGAAACATCCTATATTTCGAGCAATTACCAGTCGCTGAATTTCGCTTGTTCCTTCGCCTATTTCCAAGATTTTCTGGTCGCGATAGTATCGTTCTGCATCATACTCTTTCATCAAGCCGTAGCCGCCAAGAATTTGAACGCAATTGTTTGCACAAAGGCGGGCAACTTCGGAACAATATAACTTGGCAATAGCAGATTCCATTGTAATCTTCGCGGATGTATTCGCCAATCGACAAGTTTGATAAAGATAGGTCCTTGCCAAATCGATGTTCATTTGCATATCTGCAAGCTTGAAAGCAATTGCTTGATGCTTAGAGATTGGAGTTCCAAAGGTCTTTCTTGTTTTAGCATAATTCAAAGCATATTCGAATGCGCCTTGTGCCAAACCAAGTCCTATCGCAGCGATAGAAAGTCGACCGTAGTCCAAAGTTTTAAGCATTTGTTTGAAACCATCGCCTCGTTTACCCAAAAGATTTTCTTCTCCAACTACAACATCTTCGAGTATCAATTCACTTGTATTCGAGGAGCGCCACATCATTTTGTGTTTCATCGAGCGAGCAGTAAAGCCCGGAGTCCCATTTTCAACTAAAAAGCAAGAGTATTCCTTTCTACCGTCGGGCAAAGTCCCAGAAACTGCAAGAATAGTAGAACCAAGCGTTACATCAGTCGAAGCATTTGTAATAAAGATTTTCGTGCCATTCAAAATCCATTTGTCCCCATTTTTGATTGCTGTGGTTTTCGTATTGCCGGCGTCGGATCCAGCTTCGGGTTCGGTCAAACCAAAGCCCCAAAGATACCCTTCAGCCAATTTAGGCAAATACTTCTGCTTTTGCTGTTCATTTCCAAAATAAACAATTGGCGCAGCCCCAAGCGAATTGTGTGCAGCAATGGTAGCAGCTTGCGAAGAATCGATACGAGCAATTTCTTCGACAATTATGATATACGACAAATAATCAAGGTTTGCACCACCATATTCATCAGGGATTAAACAACCAAGGTAACCTTCCTTTGCTAATTTTTCAGTAAGTTCGTAAGAAAATTCTTCGTTTTCGTCCAGTTCTCGTATCTTTGGTTTAATTTCTGTTTCTGCAAATTTTCGGACAGTTTCCTTCAAAATTATTTGTTCTTCGGTAAGATTAAACTTATTACTCATAACAAATCCGATAAAAGAAAAAATGAAAATTCATTTATTCAACAACAAATTTTTTTATATATTGAAAATGTAATATTAGTAATTTTTTTTTATTTGTTCAAAATTTTTTGATGTTTATTGGGAGAGTTTATGGATTATCTATTGACAGAAGAGCAAAAGATGTTGCGGGAGATGGTTGCAAAGTTTGCAAAGGAGAAAATAGCCCCGGTTGCTGCCGAAAACGAACGAAATCACCGATTTCCGTGGGAAATCATTCGCGAAGCTGGGGAACTCGGTTTGATGGGGATTGCATACCCAGTTGAATATGGTGGTGCTGGGATGGATTTTGTATCGTATTTCCTTGCTATCGAAGAAATTTCGAGGTGGTGTGCCTCGACTGGTGTTATTATTTCGGCCCATTCTTCTTTAGTTTGCGACCCAATTTACCGATTTGGAACGGAGGAGCAGAGGATGAAATATCTTCCAGATTTGCTTTCTGGTCGGAAAATAGGGAGCTTTTCGCTAACCGAAGCACAAGCAGGTTCCGACGCTGGAAACACAAGAACGACAGCGGTCAAATCTGGAAACAAATGGGTCTTGAATGGTTCCAAACTTTTTGCTACTAATGGAGCCGAAGCAGATATTTTCGTGCTTATTGCTTCGACTGACCCTGGAAAGAAAACCAAAGGCGTTTCTGCTTTTATTGTCGAAAAAGATATGCCCGGATATCGTATAGGTAAAGTTGAAAGAAAACTTGGTATTCGCTCCTCTTCGACGACAGAAATAATTTTGGAAAATGTCGAAGTTCCCGAAGAAAACTTGCTTGGCGAATTAAATCAGGGGTTCAAAGTCGCTATGGTAACTCTCGATGGAGGTAGACTTGGTATTGCTGCCCAAGCCCTTGGAATAACGCGAGCTTGTATAGAAGACTCTGTAAAATATGCTAAGGAAAGGGTTCAGTTCGAGCAACCAATTGCTAACTTTCAAGCAATTCAATGGATGCTTGCAGATATGTGGATGGAATACGAAAGTGCTTGGTTGCTAACTTGGCGAGCGTCTGTTTTGAAGGACCGTGGTCTTCCATACTCAGCCGAAGCAGCGATGGCTAAACTAAAATCATCGGAACTTGCTGTCGACGCTGCAAGAAAAGCAATACAAATACATGGTGGCTATGGTTATACCGAAGATTTTAACGTCGAAAGATACTTTCGCGATGCAAAAATCACTGAAATTTATGAAGGAACAAGCGAAATCCAGCGGCTCGTTATTTCAAGACAGTTGCTAAAATAAATTTGTCCAACTATGTAATAGCATTATAATATGAACATAAAAGTCCTAACAGCCACAGCATTGTTCGATGGACACGATGTTTCTGTTAACCTCTTCCGTAGGTTATTACAACGACGAGGTGCCGAAGTTATTCATCTCGGACACAATCGTTCGGTCCGAGAAATTGTTACAGTCGCCATCCAAGAGGATGTCGATGCTCTCTTAATCAGTTCTTACCAAGGTGGGCATAATGAGTATTTCCGTTTCCTTGTCGACCAACTTCGTGAAGTTGGAGCCGAAGAAAAACAAATTTTTGGCGGTGGCGGAGGGGTCATCTTACCTTCCGAGATACAAGCTCTCGAAGAATACGGAGTAACCAAACTTTACCACGCAGTTGACGGGCAAAGAATGGGCATAAATGGAATTGCCGACGATATTATTAAAAGAATTATCGACAATAAACCTCGCGTCGAAGCCAAATGGCTGGATAATCTCGCAGATAAAATGCTCGAAGAAAATAATACAGAAAATCATCGCTCAATTTCTAAGCAAATTACTTTTATCGAAGAGAAATTGCCAGCACTTTCGGATGCCGAACTTATAAGGCAAAGAATTAGAAAATTCGATAAGGGGAAATCCCTTGTTGTTGGAGTAACCGGACCGGGTGGCTGTGGTAAAAGTTCCGTCGTCGATGAAATTGTAGGGAGATTTTTGGCTTATGCCCCAAATACAAAAATTGCTATTTTAGCGAGCGACCCAACAAAGAGTTCAACTGGTGGTGCCCTTCTTGGAGACCGAATTAGATATAATCATATTTACGACCCAAGAGTATATTTCCGAAGCTTTGCAACACGCAATAGCGGAAGCGACCTTGGTCGTTCCGTTCGCGACTCTATTGACTTACTCAAAACTTGTGGCTTCGACTTGATTTTTGTGGAAACCCCCGGTATCGGGCAAGGAGATAGCCAAGTTACATCCTTAGCCGAGTTTTCTATTTATGTTATGACAGCTGAATTCGGAGCACCCAGTCAACTCGAAAAAATCGATATGCTCGACCTTGCCGATTTCATCGTTATAAATAAGTTCGAAAAGATTGGCTCCGAAGACGCTTTGCGTGAAGTAATTATACATTATATTAGAACACACCAGTTGAAAGTTCCACGCGGGGTGCCACTCGAAACTCTCGACCTGCCTATCTTTGCTTGTAGTAGCAACCAGTTTAATAATCCTGGTGTTAATAAACTTTTCAAAGCTCTATTAAAAGTTCTCAAAGATAGAAGAAATGGCAACTACGGTGTTAAAGATGAGGTTATTGATTTACTTCCGACAGACTTGGTGTTCGACTTTGGGTTAATAAGCCACAAGCGAATAAATTATCTTGCCGAAATAGCCGAAGCGGTTCGTAAATACAAAGAAAATGCCAAAGAGCAAGCTAAACTTGCTACCGAAGTATTTTCTTTAAAACAAACCTTAGATTTGCTAAAAGAAGAAAAAAAAGACGGCGAAACCCAGAAATTGTTAACTGAACTTTACAATCAAAAATGGGACAAACTTACAAGCGACTCGAAGGACTTACTACTTTTATGGCCTGAATTGAAAAAACAATACCAACAAGAGAAAATAAAGTACAAAATTCAAAATCAAGAATTAGAAATAGAACTTTTTAGTAAATCAATATGTGGAACAGAAATTGCCAAAATAGCCTTACCTAAATTCGATGACTGGGGAAATCTTTTAAAATTTCTTTACTTAGAAAATTTGCCTGGTTACTTTCCTTTTACTGCTGGCGTTTTCCCTTTCAAAAGAGTTACAGAAGACCCCAAACGTCAATTTGCCGGCGAAGGTGGTCCGGCGCGAACAAACAAGCGTTTTCATTACTTAACAAAAAATGACATTGCCAAACGCCTTTCTGTCGCTTTCGACGGAGTTACCCTTTACGGAGAAGACCCAGCACCAGACCCAGATATCTTTGGGAAAATCGGAGAAAGCGGAGTATCAGTTTGCACACTTGAAGATATGGACGAACTTCTAAAAGGATTCGACCAGACCGACCCACTAACATCTGTATCTATGACGATTAACGCACCTGCTCCGATAATGGTTGCCTTCTACTTTATAACTGCATACAAACGAGAACTCGAAAAGTTAAAGCAACAAGGTGTTGAACTTACTACCGAAGAGAAAGAAGCATTAAAAATATCAACTTTTCGTAAACTACGCGGCACCGTTCAAGCCGATATGCTCAAAGAGGACCAAGGCCAAAATACCTGTATTTTTTCGATTAACTTTGCTATGAAGCTTATTGGAGATGTTCAAGAATATTTGTCGAAACACAATATACGCAATTACTATTCTTTAAGTATTAGTGGCTATCATATTGCAGAAGCTGGTGCAAACCCGATAACTCAGCTTGCTTTCACTCTTGCAAACGGATTCACGTATGTAGAATATTTCCTTAATCGCGGAATTCCAGTCGATGATTTCGCCCCAAACCTTTCATTCTTCTTTTCTAATGGTATGGACCCAGAATACTCTGTTATTGGTCGCGTCGCTCGCCGAATTTGGGCTATTGCTATGAAGTATGTCTATGGGGCAAACGAAAGAAGCCAGAAATTGAAATATCATATACAAACTTCTGGACGCAGTCTCCACGCCCAAGAAATTGATTTTAACGATATTCGAACAACCTTGCAAGGATTATTGGCAATGTACGACAATTGTAACTCCTTGCATACTAATTCTTACGACGAAGCAATAACTACCCCTACCGAAGAATCTGTCCGCCGTGCTATGGCTATTCAAATGATACTTTCAAAGGAATTCGGAGTACTCAAAAACGAAAATCCGAATCAAGGTTCATTTATCATCGAAGAGATAACAGATTTGGTCGAGGAAGCTGTTCTCGACGAGTTCCTTGCTCTTTCCCGCCGCGGTGGAGTGCTTGGGGCAATGGAAACACAATATCAACGCTCTAAGATTCAAGAACAATCCCTTTACTACGAGTCTTTAAAAGAAAGTGGCGAATATCCTATAGTCGGCGTAAATACATTTATCAATGAAAATCCTATTAATTATTACGACAATATGAAGATTACGCGTGCTACTTTCGAGGAGAAAAAGGAGCGACTTGAACAAGTCGCAAAGTTTAAAGAATTGCACGCGGACAAGAAACGAGAAGCACTCGACCGATTAAGAGATGTTGCGTTGAAAAATGGGAACATATTCGAAGAACTTTTGAATACTGTCGAACACTGCACTATGGGTGAAATAATTCATATGCTTTACGAAATTGGCGGGAAGTATAGGCGAGGAATGTAATGGAGATTGAAAAAATCGAGGACTTATCGAAGGATGAGCTGTATGAGCTTTTGAAAATTTATGCAAGGAACTGGCTGGCTCACGACGGTTCTTGGTTTTTAGCGATTGAATCTGAGTTAGGGCTCGAAAAAGCCATACATTTCGACACTAAAGCTTGGGAAACTTTCACCAAAATCGAAGCCAAAAGGATTAAGGAATTTCTTAATCTTCCCGACGAACCCGGATTAGAAGGCTTGCGTATTGCCTTAAACTTTCGCTTATATTCAACATTAAATGAGCAGTTCTCGAAATACGAAAGCCCAACTTCTCTTCTTTATTTCGTAAGAACCTGTCGAGTTCAAGAAGCCCGACGCCGCAAAGGTTTGCCCGATTTTCCTTGCCAATCTGTCGGTTTGGTTGAATACTCTTTGTTCGCCAAAACAATCGACACAAGAATAAAAACAACTTCAGTCTCTTGTCCACCAAATATATCAAAACCTGAATTCTTTTGTGTGTGGAAATTCGAATTAATCAATGAGTAATAAAAATGGAAAGGTTCAAAACAAGGATTAATACAAAGTCGCCTGATTATAAAGAAAATTTCGAAAATTCAATTAAGCTTGTCGAAGAACTTCGCCAAAGATTGGAACTTGTCCGACAAGGTGGACCCGAAAAAGCCCGCGAAAAGCACATTAGCCGCGGAAAGCTTCTACCACGAGATAGAATAAAAAAGCTTTGCGACCCGAACACTCCTTTTTTAGAGTTGTCCGCTCTTGCTGCGTGGGATATGTACGAAAACGAAGCACCATCGGCTGGAATAATAACTGGCATTGGGGTAGTTAAAGGGCGTGAATGTCTCATTATTGCAAACGACGCTACCGTCAAAGGTGGGACTTATTTCCCGATGACAATCAAGAAACACGTCCGTGCCCAAGAAGTTGCCCTTCAAAATAGATTACCTTGCATTTACTTGGTAGATTCTGGCGGAATTTTTCTTCCGCATCAAGCCGAAACTTTTCCAGACAAAGAACATTTTGGTAGAATTTTCTACAACCAAGCAAGAATGTCTGCCCTTAACATACCGCAAATAGCAGTTGTTATGGGCTCGTGTACTGCCGGCGGCGCTTACGTTCCAGCGATGAGCGACGAAACAATTATGGTCCGAAATCAAGCCACTATCTTCATCGGTGGTCCCCCACTTGTCAAAGCAGCAACTGGCGAAGTCGTTACAGACGAAGAACTTGGCGGAGCCGATGTCCATTGTAAAATTTCTGGGGTTTCGGACCATTACGCACAAAACGATGAACACGCCTTGCAAATAGCAAGAAATATTGTCGAAAATTTAGGGAGGGCCGAAAAATTCGACATTGGAAGAGATGAACCCGAAGACCCATATTACGACCCCGAAGAGATTTACGGAATTATGCCAAGAAATATTCGAACTCCTTTCGATATTCGCGAAATCATTGCTCGAATTGTCGATGGAAGTCGGTTTCAAGAATTTAAGGAACTTTATGGGACAACTCTTGTTACTTGCTTTGCAAGGATAATGGGTTATCCAGTTGGGATTTTGGCAAACAATGGAGTTCTTTTCTCCGAATCAAGCTTAAAAGGAGCACATTTTATCGAACTTTGTGCAGTAAGAAGAATACCTCTTATTTTTCTTCAAAACATAACTGGATTTATAGTAGGGAAAAAGTATGAACACGGTGGTATTGCTAAAGACGGTGCCAAGTTGGTCCACGCAGTTGCAAATGCAGATGTCCCCAAATTTACCGTAATAGTTGGCGGTTCATACGGTGCTGGCAATTATGCAATGTGTGGACGTGGTTATAATCCACGATTGCTTTGGATGTGGCCCCACGGTCGTATCTCTGTTATGGGCGGTGAACAAGCTGCGGACGTGCTTGCAACAGTTAAAATAAAACAACTCGAATCGCAAGGCAAGACTTTAACTGAGGAGGAGATTAATGCTATACGTGAACCAATAATAAAAAAATATGAGGACGAAGCCAGCCCATATTACAGCACTGCAAGACTTTGGGACGACGGAATACTCGACCCTCTCGATACAAGAAATGCTTTGGCTCTTGGAATTTCTATGGCTTTGAACGCTCCTATTCCAGAACATCATTTTGGTGTGTTCCGTATGTAAGGGCAATTTATGAATTGCCCCTACGTTCTTGCCATTGTGTAAATACATTTTGGGTAAGAATTACAAAAAAAAACAAGTAATAATTTTTTCATAAATCACCTTATTATTATTGAAAAAAAGTTTTAAATAATTACCTAATTACCACAAATTTTTCTGTAAAATTCTTAAACCTTGCGAAATATACTCCCGCTGGTAGGTGCGATATATCAATCCTTTGTTGGGGCAATTCGTGAATTGCCCCTACGGTCTTCTGTTTCGATTCTTTTATTCTTCAATGATTAGTCCCCAAATCCTTTTCAAAGGCAGTTCTGCCTTAAGTTCGTAGTCAAAACGGTCATAATATCTGAAAATTTCATTAAGCAAGTCACCTTGGTCCCACAAGCGAATGAAGAAGAAATCATTTTTTGCTTCTCTAACAACTATGTCTTTAAAACCCGCCCAAGAAATTAATAGTCCTTGTTCGGCTTTTACATCTCTCATCGTACCTTTAAGGTCTCTTAATATTTTTACATCTACCGGAGATGATGATGATTTGACTTGCACACATATTTTGGGGTTATCAAAGCCTAATGTCCCTCCTGAAGCCAAAATATCCACTCCTCCATCTGGTCCGGGTGGAGAAACCTTGGTAATAAATCCTTGTGCTTTCAAAATTGCATTAACCAATCTTGCTAAATTGTGCCCTTTAAATTTTTTATCAATGTATTTGATGATTTGGTCCTTAGCATATTCCTCGATATCAATAATTTCTTCACTTTCGGGCACTTCTTCTTTTATAGGTGCAATCTCCCCTTTAAGAAGTTGCTTAATTCGATTTTCCGCTTCGTTTCTTTCTATCTTGCAAACTGTCATAGATGCACCAAGAGAATAGAGAATATCTTGGTCGAAAGCAGATCTAGGAATTATTTTTAACCATTTTACGTGTCTGATGTGTTTTATGTTTGGATTTATTTCCTTATACTCATAATCGCTTTCTACTTTACCAATAGCAATCCCAGATTGCATCTTTAATGGGAGAGCTACAAGGTCATTTTTTTGAATTTCTCGAATGAATCTCCATACTTGTCCAACTTCATTTACTACTTTCCTTTTTTTTGAACCAGGATTCAGTTTTATATAGAGTTCAGTTAATTCTTCTTTGGATTTTATTTGTTATAAATCATCAAACTCGTTCCATGCAATTGTTACAATATTATTGTCAAGGGCTTGTTGTTCGTTTTCATCATATCTTCCCGCTCTTACCAACCAAAGGCTCATTTTATAAACTCCTTATTAGTTGAAAAAATATAAGAAAATAGGTGTGGAGCACCCAAAAGGAAAAGAGCAAAATTGCCAGGATAAGAATTTTTTGTGTAAGCAATAGCTGAAAATCTCTTTGAATAGCATCATCGATTTTTTTCATCTTAAATCTTATTCCTTGACAATCAGCCAAAGGAATTTGAATTTTATCTTTTTAAATTTCTAATTTAACAATATTTGCATATTTAACAATATCTACATACTTTCTTTTACCTAAAACTTCGATTATTTCATATTAATGAACAATTTTGGGACCGCGAATGACTGGATAATCTATAACTATCTTCCTGAATAGAAATGCTTGTCATTTGTAAGCCGTTCAAGAACAAGAGATGTATCCCAATTGCAATCTTGGAGAAATTTGAACGGTTTAATGTTCCACTTTTTATGAAAAGAAACCCCAATTGTTCGACATATTTTAGCATCTTTTTTGGGCTTCTTTGATAAACCATATTTTTGCATATCTTCAATTAATTATGTTTAATGGAGTTTCATAAATTAATTTAGGGGCAAACAAATATCTTGTTTGTTTATCCTCGAATGTTTTCTTGCACTTATCCATAACGAGCTTACCCCGCTTTGGTAAATATTCAAAACAGTCAAAGTAATAAAAAGATAATTATAGAACTTTAAATCATATTCAAATTTTATGAGATTTTATTCGCAATTACTCACAGATAATACAATAAAAAAATTTCACACTATGTATTCGGAAATGTATTAAAAATTAGGTTTACTTAACTTTTTAATCAATAAGGAAAGAAATTTTTCATAAAGATATTGTACTGTTTGAATATCTTGTTTTATTGCATTTTTATCAATTTATTGTAATGAATGATTGTATTTTGATTATTTTTTAAAAGTATTGTGTAAACCCCATT
>JAOADV010000015.1 GCA_026417135.1 Ignavibacteria bacterium | reverse complement strand
ACCATAGGAACATCCAACATCGACCAGAGTGGCTGGGGGCGGGACAAATTGCATAATTTCAGTAATTAATTTGATATTTTCTGGGTATCGTGCGAAATTCCATACTTGAATGCCATATTTGTTTTTCGCTTCTTTTCGTAGATAGTAACCTTTCTCGTAAATGTATTCCGACGAGGTATCAACTTTTCTTACAAGACCACAAATTTGACATTTGAAAAAAGTGAAACCAGCTTTGTTAAAAGAGGTTATCTGGATTGAACCACAAGCAATGCAAACATTAACTTTTTCCATACTCCTATATATCATAAAAAAATATTATATAAATTTAAAGAAAATTGACATTAAAATTTTGTATCCTAACCATTAGAACTTAGATTTGATTGCCAAAAAGTAAAGTTATTATACAAAATCTCCAGATTAAATAAATATAAATTTGTCAGATAGGTAGTTTCAAAAATAAAAACAAAATTTTACAAAAATCAGATAATTTTGTCCGTTATTCATTTTCTTAACTAATTTTGCTTTTTTTCTGGTGGAAAAATGGCTGATATGTATATTACAATTTTAATCAACGACCATTCAATAATCGAAAAGACACTTGTTATCGCAGAACGACAAATCGAAAGAGAAAAAATCAATTGGAATGTCGTTCAAACTCTTGTCGAAATACTTTGGAATTATGGAGAGTTGTGCCATAATGCAAAAGAAGAGAAAATTTATTTCCCATTGCTTTTAGAAAATGGTATGCCACCGATGGGTCCAGTTGCAGTTATGTTGCAAGAGCACGAAGCAGAAAGAAATTATTTAAATCAAATCAAAAAAATAATCTCACAAACCGAAAAAACAGCCGAAGAAATTAAAAGTTTAAGGATTATTTTTCGTGAGTATTCAGCCTTAACAAAGGAACATATCTGGAAGGAAAACGATATCCTTTATCCTATGGGCAAAAACTTTATTAAGCCAACAGACGAAGCATACCTTGTTACCCAATTTAAAATGATAGAACAAGAAACCGTGGGACTTGGAGGGTACGAGCGATTTAAGACTTTGGTGGATGCTCTCGAAAAGGAAAGTGGAGAGCGTATCGACCTTTTGGCATCTTTGCCAACTGAACTTATAAACAACATTTTGGATAGCCTACCAATTGAATTAACCTTCGTGGATGCAAACGATAGAGTTCGATATTTTAACAAGCTCGATAAAGAAAAAATCTTCACGAGGTCACTTTCGGCAATTGGTCGAACAGTTCAACAATGCCACCCGCCCAAAAGTATTCATCTTGTGAACAAAATCATCGAAGAAATGAAAGCTGGTAAACGCGATAAAGCAACTTTTTGGATACATTTCAATGGAATGTATCTTTTTATAGCTTACTATGCTGTTCGAAACGAGAAAGGTGAGTATCAAGGTGTCGTCGAATTAGTCCAAGATGTTAATCCTTATCGGGCTTTGGAGGGAGAAAAACGACTTTTGGACGAGGAATAAGTATTTTTACAGCAGTTACCAAGAAAGTCAAGTAATCGAAAAGAATTTTTAATCTAAAGTTTAGATTTCCAAATCGTAAATTCTTTGAATAAACTTTTCAACACATTCCTTTCATTATAATTAAAAATATTAGTAAGGAATGGAATAGTAACAAAAGCAAATATTCCAACAGTGCGGATGATGAATTTCCATAAATCATCCACACCAAAAGAGGCAAACTTGAAAAGAAAATAGATTGCGGTAGCAATAGTTGCCAGAAGTATTACTTTTCCCCAGTTATAACGAATCGGATAAACTTTTTGCGAAAAATAATAAACAATTACGGCAGAACTCAAATAAGCTAAAAGAGTAGCCCAAGCAGAACCATAATAGCCAATGTATGGGATTGTAACGAAATTTAAAATTATCTTTAAAAGTGCCGAAATTCCAACGGCAACTGGAAGATATTTCGTGGTTTTCTGGATTGTAATCCCAGCAGTAAAATTCACGTAAAAGCCATTGAAAACATATCCAAGCATAATGATAGGGATAATATCCATTCCAACCCAATACGAAGGCTCTATAAATTTTCCACCAAAAAATGGTAATTGGACTAAAAATTCAATATAAAATGAAGTAACTAAGAATATTGTAGCCACAGAATAGACAAAGTAGGTAAAAATTCGGGAAAAAAGGTCTTTCGCATCTGAACTTTCGAAATTTGAAAGGTAAAATGGTTTCCAAGCATAATCGTACATTGCAACAAAAAGCATCATCGGTATTGCTAAACGATAATTGACCATATAAATTCCAACCTGGTTCGCATCGGTAAGGAATTTTAAAATAGGTCGGTCAACAACTTGAAGTATTATACCAGAAAAGGCAGCTGGAACAGTGGGTAAACCAAATTCCAACATTTTCTTTAACAACTGGCCATCGAAGTGAAATGCAAGCTGCCGAAGAAGAATTGGTATAAAAAATAAAACGCCGATAACATTTGCTAACAGCTGGGCGTAAAAGACCCCTTTTATTCCAATGCGAAGTATAACGACAAACAATATGTTTAAAGCAACTGCAATAACAATCAAAGATAAGCGAATTATCGAGAACTTAGCTACTTGTCGGGTCATCCGCAAATATCCATAAGGAATAACCATCAAACAATCTGTAAAAGGAACTAAGATTGCAAGTTGAACAATTGTTTCTTTCTCCGGCAGTTTCGTTAGATAATGAGCAAAAATTGGACTTAGAAATAAAAGAAGGAGTGTCGATGTTAACGATAGGACAAGAATCGAAAAATAGGACAAGGTAAACACTTTTCGAGTTTCCTCCAAATTATCTTTAGAATAAAATCGGAGAAATGCCGTGTCCATCCCAATTGCATAAAGAACGTTTACGAATGCTATCAAAGCGAAGAAATTACCTATGTCCCCTACCTCTTCTATCGTCAAAAAATTAGTGTAAAATGGGGTTAGAAGAAAAGTTAGGAATCGACCTATTAATATGAAAAAGCCATAGGTTAGGGTATCACCCGCTAAATTAAGAATTCTACTTTTCATTATGATTGGAAAAAAGCAAAATTAAGAATTAAAGTATGTTTTGCTTTAAAATTCTTTGAATATTAAGAAATCTTTTGAACTTAACATTTTTCACAGAATGAATTTCAAATTTTCATAATCATAAGCTTGTTAGAATAAGTTTATAATTGTGGATAAGAATAGTTTATAGTCATTAATGAAGTTCAAGTGCCAACTTAAATTCTAGCTTATGCAATCGAAGTAACATAAGATTTTATCCTTTGAAATTCATTTGAAAAGGCATAAAGGTTGACCTACTGTTTAAGGTACCAGTTCACATCCCGTTGAGATAAAGATTTACTATTGCACAACAAATTTTAATCTAATAAAAAAGTAGAAACGAGGTAACTTCCCCCTTCGAACTGCAAAACTAAGAAAAACACATTACCAGACGGAAGGTCCAAGTTTATTGTTTGCCTAAAAGGAGTAGCTAAAGAATTTAACAAAGGTTCGGAATATAAAAGACGACCAAGCAAATCGTAAACTGCAATTGTAGGATTTTTTAAATCTTCTATTCTGTTAACATCAAAGCTAATTTCATCTTGGTCAGAACTTATCGATACATTTGTTATTCTTTCCAACGAATTAGCAATAATCTCGACATTACCAACTGTTTGGCAAGAATCGATAGAAAAAGTTTTGGAATTTTGTGTAATTGGCATCTCGCTAAAATTAGGACGAATCCTAATTAAAGCTTGATTTGAAAGTCTATTTGGGACCTTCCAGATATAACCTCTTTGTTTTGCATCAATATTTCCTAAAGAAATTTTTCGCCACGAAGTCCCATTGTCGACGGAGTATTCAAGAATGATTTTATTGACATATGAAGCAGACCAGCGAATAGAGTAACTGGCACCTACACAAAGAATTTCGCCTCCTTTAGGGAAGATAATTTCTGCTTGTGGCACACCAATTTTAAAAGTTGAAGTCTGAGCAAATATTTTTCCATCGGTTGAAATAATTTTAAACAAACAGTTGTCCGATTGTATTTCTGGAGCAATAAATTCGTAATAAGTGTTTGTATAATTCGATTCCAAAGTTTTAAAAGTATTTCCCCCGTCGGACGAAAATTGAATTATGAAGGAATCAACCAAAGTCGCTCTCCAAGATAAAGCTATCAATTCATTCTGAGCAAACTCTTCGTTTTCCGAAGGAAATGAGACTTGAATGCTACGAACAGAAATTGAAAAGGGTTTCATAGAGGTATCGGCAACTAATGGATTACCCTTGTCTCTTATATAAATTAAAGCTTGCGAGGTATTTATCTTAGGAGTTTCCCAAAAATAAATCGAATCGGTTACTGGTACATTATCAGCAATAACCGACCAAGTTGAACCGTTGTTGCTTGAAAAGAAAATTGTTAAATAATTTACTCTTGCGGAAGTCCAGCGAATTGGTAAAATATCGCCAGCTATATAACTTTTTTCACCAAGTGGGTTTAACAAGGAAACATAAGGGGAAGCAGGTTGCTTAACGCAAGAGGAACGTTCTGCAGCTGTTCTCCCAAGCGGATATTCTCGGGGATGGAAAATCAATTGTACGGACCTCGTTGCATTAGTCAAATGGCAGTAACTCATAATTGTTCCAGGTCGTGGAATAGGGTTTCCCGACCTAATGCAAGCATCCCCAACACCATAAGTTTCCCCAGTAACGCAAGTATCTATCATATTTGGTTGCCAGTAACAATTGTGAGTATGCGGTAACCCAAAATTATGCCCAATTTCGTGTGTCGAAACATTTACGTCCCAAGTATAGTTTAAAGTTGGATATCTTGCATTCCCTCGAATCCCCAATACACAATAACCATAGTCTCGGTTGCATAAACTTCCGTAATAGGGAGTGCCACCGAATGAAATACCAGCAACCGTTTCTCCTTGTGGCTGATTTGCTAAGTTGGCAAAAAGAACAACCAAAGCCCTATCGACGGTTTTACTCTTCCATACCGAAGGCATCTTTCGAAGTTTCTCTTGTAAATTCTGTGTCCCATAATATGGGTCGTCCCAATCATCTTCCCAAACAATAGTTTGGCCAATAAACAACCGAACATTGAAAAACTCCTGATATAATTTCGAAGATTGTGCGATAACTGAAACCATATATGCTGTTGCAGCTTGGAGATTGTTGAATATCTTGAAATAATCGGCGGTACCTTCGGTAATAAGTTTTACCTCGAGCAAAGGCTTCTTCGATAAAGGAATTCCATCGTAGTGGTCAATCAAATCTTTTATTTCATTCCGATTTCCACTGTAATCCTCAGTCAAGCATCTAAAAATGACATTTTCACTCACAATTTGTGAGTTAGCATTCGTAAGAATATGCTCACCTTCTTTAGAACTAAAAATAGGAGAGATAGAATATAACTTGCCTTCGGATTCTAAAATAGTGCCTATAATTCCAAATTCAGTTAAATTGAGAAAAACAAAAGAATTGGGTTGATTTTTTATTCGACCAGAAAGGCACATTACCTTAGGAGCATTTATTCTTATCAAACCATTTTTTGTCCCACGATAAAACTCTGTATTTTGGTCGAAAGGTATTTCTGCTTTTTCAAGTATCAAATCTTCGGCTTTGCCACCAAAAAGGGGAAATTGTTGAATTATGAGTTTATCGTAATTTTCTGTAAAAATCTCTCGGGCAACTTTTGAATTGATTTCGAAGTTAATACTTTCGGAACTAGTAAGAAATTCTGTAATCCTATAATTTCTTATTAAAACTTTGGAATCGATAATCAAGTCTTTGGAAAAAACTGTACTAGAAAAGACCGCAAAGAATATTGAGATTGTAAATAAAACTCTAAATTTCATAAAAAGCTCCAAACCAAAAAAAACAATAAACAAAATAAAATAAATAAAAGTTACAAATATAATTATGGTATGACGACAGAGTTCATCCTTCCTTGTATAAATTCAACTCTTTTTTCTATATATGGAGTCGGAAACTTTGGCGACCATCTTCGTGGATTTGGAAGAACAGCTGCGAGCAAAGCTGCTTCTCTTTGCGTAAGTTGGCTTGGTACTTTGTTAAAGAAATACTTCGAAGCAGCCCCGACCCCATATATTCCACCACCAAATTCAATCACATTTAAATAAACTTCAAGAATTCTTTTCTTTCCCCAAATTAATTCAATAAGTATAGTAAAATAAGCTTCGAGCGCTTTTCTAACATAATTTCTGCCGTGCCAAAGAAATGTGTTTTTTGCAGTCTGCATAGATATTGTTGAACCTCCTCGGAGTTTTTTCCCTTTCTTTGCACGATTATATCGTTGAGCAGATTCGATTGCATCCCAATCGAAACCATTGTGCCTCATAAATTTTGCATCCTCGGCAGCGATTACAGCACGAAACATATTCTTTGAAATTTTCTCGTAAGGAACCCACTCTTTACTTATTTCAACTGCACCCCCTTCGAACCAACTTTCAAAAACACGAATAATCATTATTGGAGTTATTGGTGGCGGAACAAACTTGTAAATAATCACTACAACGATACTTGAAACAATAAAATAGATAACAATTTTGAATATAAACTTAAAAATTCTTTTCATCACTCTGGAACCGCTAAGCCATTTGCTTTGAGAAGCGAATCGTAACGCATACCATCAATAATTGTAATTCTAAGTAGGCGGCCATAACTATCTATATTCGGTTCGCTATTGTCCCGACGCAATTCAGCCTTCTTGTTTAATAATGTAATTTTTGCAAAGGTTTTTGCTTTTAAACCTAAACTTAAAGCAGAGTCAATGGAAATCCCAGCCTTCCTTGCTTGTTCGGTAAGTCGTGTGCCCTTGGTTGTTTCGTATGCGTCAACTTTGAGTACTCTTACTTTCCATTTCTGGTTTTTATAGTAAATCGAATATGTATCTCCATCAGTTATTTCAATGACAGTAGTAATTAATATCGGTTCTGTTGGAATATTTGTATTGTTCGTTGGGTTTTCTGTTTCGTTACAAGAATTGAAGAGTATAATTGCAATAAAAACCAAGATTACTATTATTATATTTCTTTCCATCATTTCAATACACTTCAATCGACCAGTTTAACCGATAGAACTTTCGAAACTCCATCCTCTGTCATCGTTACACCATAAAGAGTATTAGCAAACTCCATCGTTCGCTTGTTGTGGGTAATCAATATGAATTGTATGTCTTTCGAAAAACTCCTTAATAAGTTAAGAAAACGTTCAACATTAGAGTCGTCCAATGGGGCATCGACTTCATCCAAGATGCAAAATGGGGAAGGCTTGACTAAATAAATCCCAAACAATAACGAAAGAAGAACAAGTGTTTTTTCTCCTTGAGATAGAGTATCGATGGAATGAATCTTTTTTCCCGAAGGTTTTGCTCGAATCTCTACTTCGCTTTCTAATGGATTATTTCGGTCGATTACAAGCTCGGCAGTGCTGTCATTTCCGAACAACTCTTTGAAAACTTTCGCAAAGTTGTCGTTTACCTTGTCGAACGTTTCTAAAAATTTTTTAGTTGCAGTCTGGTTTATTTCTACTAATGCCTCGTCGAGAGTTTCTTTGGACTTTTTCAAATCACCAACCTGAGTTTTGTAATGATGTAAACGTTCGGACTGCTCTTCGTATTCTTGTAGGGCAAGAAAATTTATTTGACCTAAAGAATTTAAAGTCTGTCGAACTTTTTCGGCTCGCGAAGGCAAATCTTCGTTCTTTAAGCTAAGATTCTCATCCAAACGAAAATCGTTTAAGTTCACATTGTAAATCTCAAGTGCTTTTCGAAACAGAGAATTTGCTTGCTCTTTTCCTCTTGTAATCTCGATTTCATTTCGATAAATCTTTTCTGTTAAAGTTTCAATTTGGTGCTGAATTTCATCTTTGTAATTATCTTGCAAGTTAAAGTTCTCTTCCTTTTCTCTAAGATTTTCAATTAGAATACTTTTTTTTGCTCGGATAGACTCGTGCCTCTTTGTTAATTCTTGAAAAATACTTTCTTCTTCGACGATTTTTCTTGCTATTTCTTCAATAGAGTTCTTAAGTTTTACCAATTCTTTATCTAAACCTTGCAATTTTTTTATTTGCATCTCTTTCGAATTCTCAACTCTAAGAATTTCTTTGGTTAAAGCATCCAATTCAGCAGTAAGTCGAACAATAGTCTTTTCGATAGAACGTAATTGGGTATCTTGTTTTTCAAATTCATCCTCAAATGATTTAAGTTTTTCTGCCTTAAAATTTAAATCCTTATTTACTTCGTCGATTTCTTTTTCGAGAAGTTCAAGTTCTTTTTTGTGTATATTAAATTCTTTTTCAATTTCAACTATTTCTCCTTCTTTATCTTTTTTTTCGTTATTTAAATCCTTTATTTGATTTTCGTAATTGTTGCACTTGTTCATAAGATTGGTTTTGTCAAACTCTAAAGTTTTGGACTTATGATTTAAACTTTCTATCTCATTTTGATAATTTTGGAGCTCTTTCTCGAATTCTATTTTTCTATTTTCGCAAACCGAAGCTTCATCTTTAATACTATCCAATTCGCTTTCTAAATTTTCCTTTTTCGAAAGCAATTTGTTAATTCTATCGAGTTTACCAATTGCAATACCTTCGCGATGAAGAACAGAACCACGCTTTTCGAGAAAACCACTATAAACTATTTCCCCCGAAAGGGTTACTACAAAGTCATAAATATTCTCGTTTGCAACTTCCTTTGCCTCGTTTAAATCCCTAACAAGAACACTTGTCCCAAAAATTATTCTAAGAATGTTTCTAATTTTATTATCGACGATTGGTAATTCGCTAATATAACCTATTATACGCGGATTTTCTGGTGGCTCGCGATTTACGCTTTCGTTTGAAACATTTTCCAAAACAGCAAAAAAGCATTTTCCTTTGTGCTTTCCAGTTAATGTCTCGATAGCAGAATTTAAATCTTTTTCATTCTGGACAATTATCAAATTTTTGAACTGACCAAGAGCAGAATCGAACGCTATCCTAAACTTTTCGTCGACTGTCAAGATTTCGCTCAACAACGAATACTTTCTTTCCCCAGCCCATCCAGATTCTTTAATCAAAAATTTCGTCGATTCATCTACTTCCAAAATTGAATTCAAAAATTCAAGAGATGTTATTACCTCGTTTAGCGAAATTCGAACTTCTTGTTCCCTTCGACGAATGTTTTCTAACTTCAAACTTTCTTCGCTTATCATCTCTCTTAAATTTTGGGCTACTTGTTCTAATTCTTTTTTCTTAGAATTAATACTCTCCAAATCACTCTCCAAAGTCTTAATCTTTTCAAGTGTTGTAGCAAGCGAATCATTAGCACCAGATATCTTTGCTTCGAGTTCTTTCAATTTTGAAAAAGCTAAAGCCTTTGAGCTTTCTAATTGTGTTTGTCGAAAATTCAAAAACTTAATTTTATTTTCAAGCTCGACTCTTTTTTCTTTTACTCTCTCTAAATCTATTTTGCAGTCTGTTATTTTGTTTCTTTCATCGCTTAATTCCCCACTTATCTGACGATAAACATTTTCGAATTCTGTCAACTCATCCTGTTTTTGCTCTTTCAATTTTGTTAGCTTGGTTAAAGTATCGTCGAATTTCGTAATTAAGTTCCTAATTTCGAAACGCTCTTTCGTTAATTTTTCTATCGAGTTGCCAATATTATTCTTCCTTTCCTTATTCAACGAAATTTTGTTTTTAATATCTGAAATTTTACTATTAAGCTCCGCTTCATCTTCTCTTACATTTTCGAGATTATTTTCAAGCTCATCCAAACTAATTTTTAGAATTTGCAACTCTTCCAATACCTCAGCCAATCTCTCATCTAAAACTGTTTTTTCCAAAAGCCACTTTTTGTTATCTTCTTCCAATTCTGTTAATCTTGAATTTATTTGGTCAAATTCAACTTTCCATAAATTTAGTTCAATATTTTTCAATTCATCTTGTAGCCTAATATACCTTTTTGTCTTTTGGGCTTGTCGGGACAAAGTTCGAACTCTTTGCTCCATTTCTTGAATTAAGTCGTTAACTCTTTGTAAGTCTTGTTCGACATTCAGAAGCTTCTTTTCTGTCTCCTTCTTTCTTTGTTTATATTTTGCTACGCCAGCAGCTTCTTCCAAAATTTTCCGCCTATCGTCAATATTGCCATTCAAAAGAGATTCTATCATTTTTAATTCGATAATCGAATAGGAATTATGACCAATTCCAGTATCCATTAATAGGTCGATAATATCCTTAAGTCGGCAAGGTGTATTATTGAGGTAATATTCGCTTTCCCCATTCCGAAAAACTTTCCTTGTAATTGTAACTTGGGAAAAATGTGTTGGAAGAACATTCATCTGGTTATCGAGGGTAATCGAAACTTCGGCCATTCCAAGAGGTTTTCTTAATGCTGAACCATTAAAGATGACATCTTCCATAATCTCGCTTCGCAATAACGAGCTCCTATGTTCACCAAGAACCCATCTAACAGCATCAACAACATTAGTCTTTCCACAGCCGTTAGGTCCGACAATCGCTGTAATTCCACCATTGAATTTAAATATTGTTCGATTGGCAAAAGACTTAAATCCAACTAATTCGAGACTCGAAAGGAACATCTATTTTAGGATACTTACCATAAACAACAAAATTAAGACTTTTAGTCGAGTTAATAGTTGACCATCCTAATCGAGTGCTTTTGATTTCAAATCACTCAATTCCAATTCCAAAATGTTACTATGATAAAAATTCAAAAGGTGGCTAATTTGACACGATGATTGAAAAAACAAAAATTCAACAATATTATATATAAGCTTACTACACTGAGTATTACTATTTGTCTTTGACACATTTAAACAAACATTTACAGTTGCGATTAATTGCCAAATAACCAAAAGAAAGAAGCATCGTATTGCCAACAATTAACTTGAAATTCCCAAAATTCTGCAATTTTCAACTTTTTCGAAATTGCTCAGCTTTCATAAATCTTTACAAGGATATCTGAAAATATAATTTTTATTAACCTTGTCAAAAATCTCGGGGTGGAATGTATGATACATTTAGGGTAAATTTATTTGCATTTCAATCTAACTTTTTGTTTTGATGTGCAAACAAATTTGTATTTAGCTCTTTTCTGTAACAAAAAGGAAAAACTTCAATAGACCAAAAGGGTTTTTCTTTTCGGTGGTTAAAATCTGAAAACCAGAGGAATTTAGATATTTAGTGAATTCACTCATAGAAAACATAGAATCGTAGGGATGGTTTGTCATTATCCTCCAAAACTTTCCAATTCCTTTTTGGAAAGACTCAATCGACGGTTCTTCTCCAACAAATTTTCCCGAGACTTTCAGCACCCGATGTACTTCATTAATGCATTTTCGCCAGTCTTGAATATGATGAATTACGCCGAAGTCGAAAACTGCATCGAAGTATTTGTCTGGGAAACTTAGATTTACAGCATCCATAACAAGAAAATCGATATTTTTCTCTTTGCTTCTTTTTTTAGCGATTTTTATCATTTTTTCGTCAATGTCAATTGCAATCAAATTTTCTGGTGCAAAGTAATTTTTTATCAATCTTGCTCCATTTCCATTCCCACAGCCTATTTCTAAAACATTTCTAAACTTTCCGGAACCAAGCAATTTTCGTAAAATTTGAACTTCGAACTTTTCTTGGATGAAAGCTCTTATTGGGTTATTCATCAAGAGAAATTCGAATCTATTAAGTTTCAAAAGCACTCCCTTAAAAAAATCAAATTAACAATTTTATTTAATGTAGTTTGAGTTATCTTACCGTTAATTTTTTCCTTTTTTTTATATTGAAGTTTTTGTTTTTATATATTATTAAAAAAAAGGGAGTTTATGGACATCCTCGCAATCCAAAAGGAACTGAAAAATGAAGGACTCGATGGTTGGCTTTTTTATGATTTTCACAATCGCGATGCGATTGCAATGCGTATTTTGGGAATAGACCCAAAACGGTTTACTTCGCGCCGATGGTATTACTTTGTCCCAGCCGAAGGTACTCCGAAAAAATTAGTTCATAAAATTGAATCTTGGAAGCTGGATAGTTTACCCGGCGAAAAATATGTTTATCTTCCTTGGCAAGAGCAACACAGCTTGCTCAGACAAATAATAGGAAATGCCAAAAAAATAGCAATGCAATATTCCCCAAATAATTCAATTCCATATATTTCTGTTGTCGATGGCGGGACAATCGACTTAGTTCGAAGTTTTGGGGTCGAAGTTGTTTCAAGCTCCAACCTTGTAAGCATTTTCGAATCCAAATTAACCAACGAAGAAATCGAAACACACAGGAAAGCTGGGGAATTGTTGCATCAAGCAAAGAATTTAGCATTCAAAAAAATTGCCGAAGAAATAACTTCCGGTAAAAACCCAACTGAATTTGAAATTCAAAAATTCATACTAAACCTCTTCGAAGAGTTTAATCTTATAAATAACGATGGACCAATTGTTGCAGTTAACGAACACGCAGCCGACCCCCATTTCGAACCTACCGAAACAAATAGCTATAGAATAAAGGAAGGAGACCTTTTACTCCTTGACCTCTGGGCGAAATTAAACATCGAAAAGTCCATCTATTACGATATTACTTGGATGGGATTCGTTGGCAGAAAAGTTCCAGAAAAATTCTCTGAAATCTTTAAAATTGTTACTAATGCAAGAGATTCTGCATTCGAATTGGTAAGAAAAAGATTCAGCCAAAGTGAACCTATTTACGGGTTCGAAGTGGACAACACCGCAAGAGGAATTATTGAAAATGCTGGATATGGTAAATTTTTCATTCACCGAACAGGACACAACATCGGTCAAGAAGTTCACGGAAACGGCACCCATATGGACAATTTGGAAACACGAGACGAACGAAGAATTATTAATGGAACTATCTTTTCGATTGAACCGGGAATATACATCCCCGAAGAAAAAATTGGTTTCCGAAGCGAAATAGATGTTGTTGTTACTAACGATTCACAAGTCCTTGTTTACGGAGAAATCCAAAATGAGATAATTCCAATCCTAAACTTATAAAATCTATGTACAACTAATATTGGGTGTTCTATGTTCAAAAATCATCCTAAAGGTTTGGTAATTGCTTTTTTCTCCAATATGGGAGAACGTTTTGGTTTCTACACAATGATGGCAATTTTGGTTCTATTTCTCCAAGCAAAGTATAACCTATCTGCTGAATCAGCTGGCGACATTTATAGTTGGTTTTACTTTGCTATTTATGCATTAGCTTTGGTTGGCGGGCTAATTGCCGACTCTACAAACAAGTATAAAACAACAGTTATGATTGGATTAATTGTAATGCTTATCGGTTATGCTATGATTGCTATACCAGGTATGGCACTTCCCGTGACCGTGGCTGGGTTATTTGTCATCGCTTTTGGGAATGGACTTTTCAAAGGTAATTTGCAAGCTATAGTTGGGCAAATGTATGACGACCCAAAATATTCTCCGCTACGCGACACTGCTTATATGATTTTTTATATGGGTATCAATATTGGAGCATTTTTTGCTCCTTTCGCCGCAACTGGTATAAGAAATTGGTTTCTCGAACAAAAAGGATTCCTTCACGATGCTAGCTTGCCAGCACTTTGCCATTCCTATCTCGAAGGCAAATTGACCGACCCCTCCCAATTGGAGTTTTTCCAAAACCTTGCCTTGAAAGTTTCGCAAACATATAATTTTACCAATTTGACCAATTTTGCAAATGATTATATAAATGCATTCTCACAAGGATACAATATGGCTTTCGGCATTGCAGCCGGGGCAATGCTTGTTTCTTTGATAATTTACACAATATTCCGCAGTTACCTTCCCGAAAAAGTAAAAGTTGTTAAAGAAACCAAAGAAACACCAACACCTTCTTTTCTGACTAAGGAAACAATACTACCACTTCTTTTTGGTGTTTTAGTTTTCGCATTGGTAGTTATTATTTTCCATTTTCTACTAAATAACTTTGCCTTGGGGATGGCAATTGGATTATTCTTTGCATTTGCAACTTGGATTTTCTTAGCTTCGAAAAAAGAAGAAAAACCTCAAATAGTGGCTTTGGTATTGGTTTATCTCGTTGTTATTTTCTTCTGGATGTCCTTCCATCAAAATGGTTTAGTAATGACTTTCTTCGCAAGAGACTACACAGTCAAAGAGGTTGGTCAAATAGACCAAATGTTTTTCAATCTCGGACATCTTTTAGTGTTGATTGCAACCGTCGCTGGTTTAGTATTTACAATTATCAGAAAAAAGCCTATTGAGAAAGTTTTTGGAGCAATTGCTTTTGTTGCTTTTGGAATTTGGTCATACTTTCTAATTCTCAATTCTCCAAACAGCGTACCTATCGAACCCGAAAAATTCCAAGCCTTTAATCCTTTGTTCATTGTTGTGTTGACCTTCCCAACTTTGGCTTTCTTTGCTTGGCTACGAAAGAAAAATAGTGAACCATCGACACCACGAAAAATTGGAATAGGAATGCTTATTGCAACAGTGGCATTCGTAATTTTGTTAATTGCCTCGATAGGTCTTCCTTCTCCAGAATATGTTAAAACCTCGGGTTTGACCGATTGGGTTAGGGTTTCACCTTACTGGTTGATTTCAAGTTATTTGATAATTACAATAGCTGAATTGTTTTTAAGCCCAATGGGACTTTCATTCGTCTCGAAAGTCGCACCATCCCGTTTTCAAGGTTTGATGCAAGGCGGTTGGTTGCTTGCAACTGCTGTCGGCAACAAACTTCTCTTCGTTGGAAGCTTTTTCTGGGATAGAATCGAACTATGGGAAGTTTGGTTAATATTCATTATTTGTTGTTTGGCTTCGGCAGCATTTATTTTCAGTTTAATGAAACGTTTAGAGCAAGCAACTGGGTCAAAGTAATCCGACTTGCTTAACTTTACCAAAAGTAAAAGAATCATTAAAAATGAACTTCATTAAGTTCAAGTAAGTTTTATTTGAATTTTTCACATTACAAAAATTGCTTTAAAATAGAATTTTCATAAGCAAGCGAAAATAACTCAAACTTGCAAACAGTAACTTTTGTGAAAAATTAGCAAACTAATCTTTCTTTCTTCGGCAATTTTCTTTTTCGAAGAATGCAAGAAAGCTCTTTTTTAGAATTTTATAGTAAAACAGCAAGAATCAAGGAAACTATCGAAATTAACTTAATAAGAATATTAAGAGACGGACCAGCTGTATCCTTAAATGGGTCGCCAACGGTGTCGCCAACTACAGCAGACTTATGGGGGTCGGATTTTTTATAATACCGAACACCATCGATAACAACACCTTCTTCGAACATTTTCTTTGCGTTATCCCAAGCTCCACCTGCATTAGCTTGGAAAATTGCTAATAGGACACCACTGGCAGTAACACCAGCAAGCATACCTCCTAAGGCTTCTTTACCAAAGAAAGGTAAAAATGCCACAGCAATCGGAGTTACTATTGCGAGCAGGCTTGGAATAACCATTTGCCGAATAGCCCCTTTTGTAGCTATTGCCACACACTTCTCATATTCTGCCTTGCCATCCGCAGCTTCAAAAGTCTCTAAATCTTCCTTGGGCCATTCGGACTTTGGTTTGTCCCCAAGTCGTTTCATTACTTCCAAAGCCATTCGAAGGGCAGGAATTTCGGTAAATTGTCGTCTAACTTCTTTTACCATAAACATAGCAGCTCTGCCAACAGCTCCCAAAGCCAACGCTGAAAAAACAAAAGGAAGAAGAGCTCCAATAAAAAGCCCAGCAATAACATTTGCTTTCGAAATATCAATTGAATGAAGATTTGCTGCAGTCATAAAAGCTCCAAACAAAGCCAGCGCAGTCAAAGCAGCAGACCCAATTGCAAACCCCTTTCCAATAGCAGCAGTTGAATTCCCCACCGCATCGAGTTTATCGGTTCTTCCCCTAACTTCGGGTGGCAATTCAGACATTTCGGCAATTCCACCAGAATTGTCAGCGATAGGACCATAGGCATCGACAGAAAGTTGTATACCAGTTGTTGCAAGCATTCCAACTGCTGAAATAGCAATACCGTACAAACCCGCAAATTCAAAAGCTCCTATGATTGCAAAAGCAATCAATAGAACTGGAATAGCAGTAGATAGCATACCTACGGATATTCCAGTAATAATATTTGTTGCAGAACCCGTAAGACTATTTTCGGCAACCTTTCGCACGGGTGGTTTACCCAATCCAGTGAAATATTCGGTAATCAAACCAATTCCAACGCCAGCAACAAGCCCAAAAATTGTTGCAAAAAACACACCGTTGGAAGTTATCGTAAATTCTCTGTTATAGAGTGGGTCGTTATAAACAAAAGATTCTGGCAACAACCAATTTATAACAAAGTAAGACGCTATCAACATTACAAAGTTTGCGACAAATGTTCCAATGTTTAAACCTTTTTGTGGATTTCCCCCTTCTTTTACGCTTACAAAAAAGGTTCCGAAAATCGAAACAATGATACCTACGCCAGCAAGAAATAGTGGCAACATAACCGCCGACATACCTTTGAAAACTGTATCTTGGAATTCGGGAACATTGTAAAATACTGACCCCAAAACCATTGTGCTGACAATTGCTCCAATATACGATTCAAACAAGTCGGCACCCATACCTGCAACATCTCCTACATTGTCTCCGACATTATCTGCAATGGTAGCTGGATTAAGCGGGTGGTCTTCGGGAATACCAGCTTCGACTTTACCCACTAAATCTGCACCGACGTCAGCACTTTTGGTGTAAATTCCGCCACCGACTCTGGAAAACAATGCAATCGTCGATGCACCGAAGGAGAAACCAGTGATAACATTTATAACTGTCAATAAGCCAGATTGAGTTTCGTAGCCAAAAAGGTTCAAATAAATAAGGAAAACAGTGCTTAAACCCGTGACCCCAATCCCGACAACAGCCATTCCCATAACAGAACCGCCAGCAAATGCTACACGAAGTGCATCATTAAGACTTCGCCTTGCAGCGTTAGTTGTGCGAGCATTCGATTTTGTGGCAATTCTCATACCTATCCAACCAGCAAGACCAGAGCAAAAAGCTCCAACGATGTACGAAAGGGCAAGTAACGGCGAAGATTGTTCGACCGAAGCTCCTTGAATTGCAAGCAGAATTGCAACAATCACTACAAAAATTGAAATAACTTTGTACTCGGTCTTTAAAAATGCCATTGCACCTTGCTGGACGTAACTCATTATGCGTTGCATCTTCTCTGTTCCGGGATCCTGCTTCTGAATCCATATTGTCTTCCAGATAGTATAAAGAATCCCTAAAACACCAAATGCTGGAACAAGATATAGTAATGAAGTTTCCATAAAAAACCTTGAAATATTTTACAAAAGAAGTATTTTCAAAAAAATGCAAAATTACGAAATTGTAATATTCCTTTAACTTAAATTTCATTAACAACTTAAATTCATTCTAACTCTTTGCTAAAATAAACTTGTTTTGGTATAAAATATGATAATTACCAAATTTTAAATTAATTTTGCGGGTAATGTAAATTTTTAAACAGATAATGATATAATGCAAAAAAACAGATTAAAATTTCTCACATTTTGGCTATTATTCTTCATTTCCAATTCTATTATTTTTTCGCAAATCTATTTGGCAAATCCAGCTACATGGTTATTCCCGAATGGAAATCCACAAGGAACATTTCGCCAGCAAGTACCCTCTGCCGAACAAGACATAGGAAAATTTTTAATCAAATGGAGAACAAATTCAATCAGCGGTCAAGCACAAACATTAGTAGGAAATATTATAAATGACCCTAAAATAGACGAATCCTTACCTTTTGCTCCAAACGAAATTGTTGCTGTTACGGGTGGAAAAATTATTGTTGTCGATGGGCGTGGCCAGACGCGAAAATCAAATTCTTATCCAATTCCCTTTTTAAAAAATGTTTCTATACTTTTCGATACACTTTCCCCAATTTACTATCCAACTCCAAGTTCAGTCGTTAGCTTAGGACTTGAAACTGTTGAATTTGAAAACCAAAAGGACACACTTGCTTATACTTATTTAGCCAGCTATGATGAAACCGCTGATACAATTTCTTTGATTAAACGTGTCGTTGTCGATATGCGCGAGTATAAACCTAATACTTTTGCCTCGATGAAAATATTCCTTGGAAGAAGATTCGCTGGAAACTTTCTCACTTATGCTTCAGTAAATATTATCAATCCGAATATCTCTACTTCCGACCCTTCAAAACCCCCTTTCTTTCGTGGCTTTTCCGTTTTTCCATCAAATCGTCTGGTTAATACGTTCCCTCTACCCGAGATAACCGACGACCAAAATTTCAGAGTTACTCTTGGTCCGGAAGTATCGTTTACTCAACCATCCATAAATATAGTTGGAGGAAATCTCCAAATCCTCATCCCCAATTACGCATCTCTTAAACAAAATGTTAACGTGCCTAACTATATTTCGCTAAATAGAACAAATCCATTAAAATCGTACCTCTTATCGTATTCACTAATCAACAATCAAATTCGACAAACTTTCCCTCCTTTGGAGTTAAACTCGATTTTAGACACTCGTGGCAAACGAGCCCAAATTCGACCTTTTTTTGTTACTTTAAATAATTCCTCTACTCGCGATTCTTTATATATACTTGTTGCCGAAGAATACAAAGGCATAGACTCTTCGTACGGAAGTCCCCGACTACACTTATTCGACTATCAAGGAAATGCAATAACCTTCCCCAACGATTACTATTCACCTTCTTTTTCTGTTGGCAGCGAAAATCACCAATGGAGCATTGCAGTCGGAAATGTCGATGGTATCCAGACAAACTCGTTTCTCCCATATTTTCCAAATAATCCAGGGAACGAAATTATCGTAACGATGAGTTCAATCTACAGAACAGTTCCCAACAACAGATTGTTCATACTTAGGTACAATGCTGGAAACCCTGTCCCAAAACCAAGTCCACCAAATTACTTCCTATTTCCTTTCGATACAATTTGCTCTTTTAGAATTAATGGCTGGATTGCCTGCGTCAACGATTTGGATGGGGCTGAAAACAAAAAGGAAGAACTTATACTGGCAGATGGCTCCCGCCTATTAATTCTCCAAATGCGAGACTATAACAGCTTTGAGTTTAAAATGGGAATACCTTTCGACACGCTTTGGTTCTATGAATTCCGAAACGAGACGATTCACAGAGTTTTAGTGTGCGACTTAGAAGGCGATGCAAAGAACGATTTAATTGTTACAACTAACAACTTTACTTATCTTATTGGAAATCCATTGCCAAAAATGATAGAAGTTAACGAGCCAAAATATTCCGAAGGCACTCCTTTTATATTCTGCATTGGGGATACTCTATTAATAAAAATTGAGTCGAAAGCTAAAACAGAAAGGCAAATCAATTTGAGATTCGTTCCCATTTCACAAGGTAATTATGAATATGCAAAATCATTCCTTATTGCAAAAAATATTACTTTGCACCAAAAACACACAACTGTAAAAATTTTCATAAATGCAAATTATGAAAATAAAGAAGGAATTATTTATCTCGAGAATTCAACCGATACTACCGAAATTTTCGACTCTACTGCAGTCCTACGATTTACAAAGCCTTCGCTGTTTTGGCATACGTCTAATCGGCACAACTTTTTCGATGATGTTTCTATCAGTTTCTCGACCTCTTGTGTAGATACTGCTCGTATTGAATATTCAATTGATAATAAAACTTGGAACATCTTAGGTTCCGTCAGTAATTCGGGACTAACAAACACATTCAATTTTTCCTTGCCTTGCCTACCTATTTTCGATTGTTCGTCGAAAGATGTCAAAGGTTATGTAAGTATTCGAGCAGTTATCTTCAAAGGCTTTTTTAAAGATACTACCGACATTTTCCCTATTGACGTTTATCCTAAAAAGTTTCTTGTTACTTACGACAGCTCGAAATCAATATGTTGTCATAAAATTTTTAGATGGGTTGATTTACCATTCGACTGCGACACATTAAATGTTCTTTTGTTCGAAAATAAAGACCAAAAATTTTATCAATTAAAAAAAATACCCACTTCAACAGGGGAATTTAAGTTTGAACAGAAAAGAACCCATCCAGAACAGCTAATCTTGCGATTTTGCTGTGCGAATGGTTGTTATTCTGCCGATACTCTACTTTACATCACAAAGCCAAAGTATATCAATTCAATTGCTCCAAATCCATTTAATCCAACGGTAGAATCAACTGAAATTAGTTACATTCTCGAAAAAGATGCTAATGTAACTATGAGGATTCTAGACCAAGGTAATAGAATCGTTTACGAAATACTAAATTCTTCATTTCGATTTGGAAATACCTACTATTGCGAACGGTGGGACGGGAAAAAGTTGGATGGTTCTATCGTTGCACCGGGGCTTTATTATGTTTTTCTCCTCCTTTCCGATGGAAATCAAGAAATTTTTCCTATTTTCGTAAAGTAAACTTTATTAGACGGGTCTCTAAAATGAGAATTCTTGTTGTGGAAGACGAGAAGAAGGTAGCAAATTTTATCAAACACGGATTGGAAGAAGAAAGATATATTGTCGATGTTGCGAACGATGGTGAAAAGGGCTTAGAAATGGCAATGAACAACGAATACGATGCAATTCTTTTAGATGTGATGCTACCAGGACGCGACGGGTTTAAAGTTCTCCAAGAACTTCGCAACGCTGGTATTTCTACTCCCGTGATGATGCTAACTGCGCGTGGAGCAACGGAGGACCGTGTCCTTGGACTCGACCTTGGAGCCGACGATTATCTTCCAAAGCCATTCAGTTTCGAAGAACTTGCTGCAAGACTTCGTTCTATTCTTCGAAGAAGTAGCACCGAAAAAACGACGAAACTGAAATGCCAAGACCTTGTTTTAGACACAGTTTCTCATTTAGCCTACCGTGGCGGTAAGGAAATAGAGTTGACTACCAAAGAATATGCAATTCTGGAATGTCTATTACGCAATAAGAATAGAATTGTTAGCCGTAGCAATATTCTTCAACACGTCTGGAAACATTCTTTCGACCCCGAATCGAACATAATCGATGTTTATATCAAACGCTTGCGGGAAAAATTAGAGTTCGACCCTTCGCTTCCACCTTTAATACAAAGCATTCGGGGCGTTGGTTACAGAATACGAGAAACTTCACAAATAAATCAAGAAAATGAACAACAATGAAATTTTCGATAAACTTTTGACTTCAATTTCTACCTGCTTGCCAGAGATTCAGAAACATTTCCAAACATATCAAATTCAATTTTTCCCAGCTAGAACACCCGAGTTTTTCTGCCTTGAATTGAACGGGGAAGCCGGCGAACTTGCCAACAGTGAGAAAAAAATTTGGAAAGGGAAAAAAATTCCATTAGAAGTTCTCGAAGATGAATCCGCCGACGTGTTCATTGCTTTACTCAATTACGTAAATGCAAGAAATTTGAACTTAACAAACGCACTTTTGAAAAAACTAAAATGGATTGAAGAAAAAAGATTAGAGTTGGAAGCCCAAGGTCAAGCATATTAAAATAGCGGTGATATTCCACTATTTTTATTCAACCCAAACAACTACACCAAAAGAAATAAATAAATTCCACCATATTGAAATTTCTTTGGACAAGGCTAAGCAAGCATTTTCCAATTAACATTTATAAAGTTGATTTTTGAAATAAAGAATTAGATAATTTTAATATATTTTTAAAAATAAATAACTTATGAAGTGTTGTCTTAAGAAAAAATTAACAATTTTCGGTTAATTTTGAAATTCTTAAACATTCAAAGAAAATAAAATGAGACAATCTCCCCTCAACGAAGCTGTAATAGCAATTGTTGACGACGAAGAAGATATTTTAGAGCTTGTAGGGATGAATCTTCGTAAGCATAATTTCGAAGTTCGTGAATTTTCAGATGTTTCAAGCTTCTATCGTTACTTAAATTCCGAGTTGCCCGACCTCATCCTTCTCGATTTAATGCTACCAGATGCAGATGGAATGGAGGTCTGTAAATACTTAAAAAATCATGAGACATTCAAGCAAATACCTATTATTATTTTAACTGCTCGTGGCGACGAAATGGAGAAAGTTTTGGGCTTGGAGTTAGGTGCCGACGATTATGTCACTAAACCATTCTCGCCAAGAGAATTAGTCGCGCGTGTCAAAACCGTTCTTCGTCGGGAGAAAAAAGAAGATAGCTCGCAATACATTACTTTCGGCAACATCTTACGCGTAGATTTAAAAAGATTTGACGTATATGTTGAAAATCGAAAAATCGAACTTACTCCGAGCGAATTTAAAATTCTCACACTTCTGTTAAAAAGAAAAGGCTGGGTCTTTTCTCGAGAAACAATCTTAAACGAGTTGGGTTCGAGCGAAAAAGGTGTTTTAGACCGAACAGTTGATGTTCACATAAAAAACTTACGCGAAAAACTAGGCCCAGCTGGAAAATTCATCAAAAATGTAAGAGGCGTAGGATATAAAATTAACGAAACTTAATGAAAAGATATTCATCCGTTGTTTTTGCTTCCATTATTTCAATAGTCCTTGTATATTCTCTATTGATAATCTATCAAAATTTTACTACTTTCAAGAAGACTTTCCTTCAATATCAAACGAATGAATTAAATAAGTTGAATAACTTAATCGAAACTAGACTTTTAGAAAATCGTGAGCTTTCAATAATCGATAATAAACCAACTACAGATTTTCTTTTAAAAGTAGATTCTCTTTTGAATGTTAGAATTACTGTAATTGATAGTACTGGTCGAGTTCTTTTCGATACCCGCGAAGATGCAAGTAAAATGGAAAACCACAGCTTGCGACCCGAAATAGTCGAAGCTAAAAGAACTGGCCACGGAACTGCTTTCCGCTATAGCACGACAATGAAGGCAGAATGTATTTATGCTGCAAAAAAAGTTAACTTCAAGGATAACTTTTTGGGCTTTGTGCGAACTAGCGCAGAAAGGGAGAGCTTTAATTTCCTTTTTGCAGACCTTCAACAAAAGATAATCTTGACTTTTCTTGGAATGTTTGGTGGTATTATCTTAATTTCTTATTTACTTTCCAAAAGATTAACTAAACCGATTCACGAAGTCATCGAAGCTTCGAAAAAAGTCGCTGAAGGTGATTTCACTGTTTCCCTCGATGAAAGAGGCGATTCCGAATTGGCTACATTGAAGAAAAACTTCAATACAATGGTCGAAGAAATGAAAAAAAGCCTTGAATCCATAAAAGAACAAAGAGATTTTATGCACAATGTAATAAACTTGATAGACCAAGCTATCGCAATAATAAACAAAGATTGTAATCTTGTTTTTGCTAATTTGAATTATAGAACACTTTTGCTTAAGAATGAAAAAAACAATAAACTCAAACAAATCGCAAAAGAAGCGTCCCTTGTCCAACAAATAGAGCAAGCTTTAAAATCCAACAAAGATAATTCAAAAGAAATCCAACTTGAAGATAAAATTTATTTATCGACTGTTAAGCATTTGAAAAATTCAACAGAAATCATCCATCTTGTTTACGATATAACAAATTTGAAAAGGATTGAGAATATAAAAAGAGACCTTGTAGCCAATGTATCGCACGAACTGCGAACCCCACTTACTGCAATAAAAGGATATTTAGAAACATTGGAAGAAGAAGTCCAAGGCGAACAAATCCGTTATGTCGAGACAATCAAAAAGAATACAGAAAGAATAATTCATATCGTCGACGACCTTCTACATTTGATGTCGCTCGAAGATGTTTCCTCGAAATTGTTTATTTCCGATGTAAATCTTGTCGAAATTACGGAACAAGTCATCCCAACATTTAAACACAGATTAGAGGAGAAAAACCTTAAAATCGAGGTCTCGGTCGAACAAGATTTTCCAACTATAAAGGCAGATGCCTTTCGAATGGAACAAGTGTTTATTAATTTAATTGACAATGCGATAAAATATTCGGAAAACGGAACAATAAAAATAAATTTAAAAAGAGACGACGAAGAAACAGTAAAAATCGAGTTTCAAGATGAAGGTATAGGTATACCACGCCAGCATCTTGATAGAATATTTGAAAGATTTTATGTCGTCGATAAATCTCGTTCGCGAAAAAGTGGTGGTTCGGGTTTAGGTCTTTCGATTGTAAAGCATATAATCTTATTGCACGACGGCAACATTCAAGTCGAAAGTGAAGAAGGTCGAGGAACAAAATTTACTATACTCCTCCCAATTAATTAGCATTGGATTTGTAATTTTGTTTTTTTATGAAATTTGAAGTTAAGCGAAAACATAGACAAAGTTGTATGGACCCTTTTAGATAAAGGGTTATATATAATCTATGGTTTCGTAACTTTACTCCAAATAAGACGGCTCGAACCAGCAGAATTCGGAATCTATGCAATACTCATAACAATACATACTTGGCTTTTTATACTCTCGGATTCACTCTTTTATCAAGGCATAATTCAATTTGGCTTCAATCCACAAACAGAGAAAAGAGCAAATCTTTTTGCTCTTCTCTTATCCTCGGCTTTTATCTTTATTGTAAGCTTTTCGCTTTATCTTTGCTCCGATTACTTAGTTGTAATTTTCAAGGAGCCAGCATTTAAAAAAATTACTTATATCTTACCATTTCTTAGTTTTTTGTCAATACCTCGTATCTACTTTTTAAAATTTGCATTTAAGCATTCCAATACATTCGAGTTGTTCGTTGTAAATTCTTCGTTTTTCTTGACTATGTCTTTACTTACTATATACTTTTTCTTTACGAAGCCACTATTCACTTTTGAGCTTATGGTTACAATTTATTTAAGTGGCACTATCCTTAGTTCGGCGACCGCATTCTTACTTTTAAGAAAAAAGGTAACCCTTAGTTCAAAAGGAACTTTAACCTTGCGTGAATATTTCAGCTTCGGTTTACCAATAGTTTTCTACTCCTTCTTTCAAAGTATACCAAGGCAATTGGATGTATTGATACTTCAATATTTTTTTCAAAGCAAAATTGTCGGAATCTATTATTCTGCAAAAACTTTATTTCGATTATTCGAAGAAGGACTTAATGCAGCCTATAGCTTGGTTTACCCCACAGCAGTACGATTAATTGCAAAAGGCAAAAGCCAAGATTTGAAGAGTTTAATGGACAAATCTACTTCGTTCACCTTTATTCTTGTCCTTTTTCTTTTTGTTATACTCCAATTTGGTGGTAGCGAACTTTTCATCCGATTTTTCCTTCCCGAAAAATATCTACTTTCTATCTCCATCTTCAACTTTATGCTCATTGCAGCTCTTTTTATGCCATTCCAGCTAAATGCCTCGTTAATGATTGCTGAACAAAAAACAAAAACTGTCGCTATGTACATTTTCTTTTCGGCTTTCGCTTCTTTCGCTTCGTTTCTAATTGTTGGAATCTACAAATTGGAAAATCTACTCCCCTTAGGTATTGTGATTTATTATTTTTTGTTTGGTCTTCTTGTGTACTTTTATTCTTGCAAAAACTACTCTTTTTCTATCCTGTCGCTTCGACAAGGTCTTTTCGATATTTGGTATTACCTAAGAAACATCGCCCACAAATAGCCGTAATACGGTTAAATACAAGAAAATTCAAGGAAAAAGTAAATTAATTTGCAATATTCTTTGAAGAATAACTACTAAGGAAGCAAAGTATATTCTATCTCAGTAATCTTGCAACGTCGTTGAAAATGACAAATATCATCAAAAGAATAATCAAAGCAATACCAATATTTTGAATAATTAGCTTCACTTTTATCGGTAATTCGCGTCGGATAATACCTTCGAGCAAAATAATAACGAAATGGCCTCCATCCAATGCTGGGAGTGGTAAAATGTTTATAATTGCAAGAGTTATCGAAAGCAAAGCAATAAAATTCAAGAAGTAAATCAACCCAAGACTGGCTTGCTGGGAAGCACTCTTTGCAATCATTATTGGTCCGCCAATTGACTCTTTTGCGGAAATTGTCCCCTTAAATATCTGCAATACAGAGAAAAAGAAAAGCTCGGTTGCACGATAAGTTTCTTTAACACCAACCCATAAAGCTTCGACTAACGAAAAACGTAGGGTATCCTTTGGACCAGCAAAATAAAAACCCGGATAGAACCCAAGTTTACCTTCCGCTGTTGGTACAACTGAATCTGAAAGGATTGTGCTACCACGTTTCCAAGTCAATAAAATAGATTTTTGCTTATTTAACGAAAGCAAATATGTTAACTCGTCGAATGCATCAATCTGCTCATTGTTAATTGAAAGCAAAGTGTCGCCAGATTTCAAACCAACTTTACCAGCTGGAGCTAAAGTTTCGACTTCTCGGACAAATACATAAAAATTCGAAGGAGTAAGTCCCAAGCTTGTTTGGCCTTCGGCAATACTTCTGACGATCTGGTTGCCATCGACCCTCAAATTAACTGTGTCGTTGTTTCGCAAAATTTTTATTGTTTTAGTCGTACCGAATTTATCGAGAGAAAGTTTAACGATTAATTCATTCCAATCTTGGATATTTTCGTTGTCAACTTGTAAAATTACGTCCCCTTGTTTTAACCCAATTTTTTCTGCCAAAGAATTTCGTTGAACATAGCCAATCTTATTCGTTCTCCAAATTACTTTACCTTCGTTTAATGCTATCACAGAAAAAAGTAAAATAGCAAGAATCACATTCATCAACACCCCAGCGGTAATTACAAAGAGTTTGACGAACGTGCTTTTACTTCTGAACTCATATTCCTTTGGAGGTTCATTAATGAAAGACTTATCGAGACTTTCGTCGACCATCCCAGCAATTTTGACATAACCACCAATAGGGAAAATGCAAACTCGGTAATCTGTATGTCCATTTAAATCGAAACCTTCGGGCAATTTTCCAAATGTAAAACGATTTACTTTGTTAAAACCAAACAATCTTGGACCCATACCTATCGAAAAAACATCCACACGAATACCAGCAAGACGCGCTGCTATGAAATGCCCGAATTCGTGAAAAACAACTAAAATTCCAATTACAATTATGAAGTAAAAGAGTGTGCTAAAAAAATCCATAATCAATTCAAATTATTAATAAAACTTTCAGTAATCTCGCGTGTTAATTTGTCAATGTAATAAATCTCTTCGAGCGAAGGTTTTGCCTTATTGTTAATCTTGTTCAAGGCAAACTCAATGCAAGCCGGTATCTTATCGAAAGTAATTTTTCCGCCAAGAAAGGCATTAACAGCAATTTCATTCGAAGCGTTTAAAACAATAGGGGCGCTACCTCCTACCGCAAGAGCATCATATGCTAAACGAAGACAAGGGAATTTATTATGATTTGGTTCGAAAAAGCTTAATTTTTCTATCTTTGCTAAATTGATTCGTGGGAAGTCATATTTGAAACGATTAGGATAGTTTAAAGCGAAAGAAATTGGGATTCGCATATCGGGGGGTCCTAATTGAGCTTTAATAGAGCCATCTATGAATTGAACCATAGAATGAATTATGCTTTCTGGATGTATCAATACTTTAATCTTATCGGTCTCTAAATTAAATAGCCAATGGGCTTCGATAACTTCTAAGCCTTTGTTCATCAAAGTTGCAGAATCGATGGAAATTTTTTTTCCCATAGACCAGCGAGGATGGGCAAGAGCTTCTTGGATTTGAATATGCTCGAAATTTTTGGGGTCAGTATTGAGAAAAGGTCCACCCGAAGCTGTAAGAATTACTTCTTCGACGGTATCCAAATTCTCACCTACCAAACACTGCAAAATTGCATTATGTTCGCTGTCGATAGAGATAATCTTAGAATTATATTTTCTTGTAATTTCTGTAATGATTTCCCCAGCAACAACTATGGATTCCTTGTTTGCTAATGCAACATTTTTACCAGAAGCCAAGGCTGAAATAGTCGGTTTGACACCACTAAAACCAACGATAGCAGATACAACGAGGTCGTTTTCGCTTGAAGCTGCAACTTCGTCCAACGCATCTTCCCCAGAAAAAACTTTAATATTAGCATTATATTTTTTCTTGAACTCCTTGAACATATCGTAATCTCGGATAACTACCCCTTTTGGAGCAAATTTTTGAACCTGTTGGTAAAGTAAGTCGATGTTCCTATTAGTAGTCAAATAGAGAACTTCGAATTTGCCCCTACTTTGCTCAATTACTTGCAAGGTTTGTATACCAATTGAGCCAGTGGAACCTAAAATAGAAAGTTTTACAACCTCTCGACTATTATTCATTTGTTGCTTCCAAATACTCAAGAGTAATGTCTTTGCTTTGTTTCATCGATTCAAATCTAAATTGGTCAAGTTGGAGTTTGTCGTCGGATATTAATTTCAATCTTACAAAATATTTCAACATTAACTTCACAAGTCGGGAAATAGTTCCAGAAGTCAAGTAGTTTGCAATATGGGGGTGAACATAAAGTTTTAGGCGGAACTCTTTCGATTTAGACTTAAAGTTCTTTAGCCAACGTTCAATCTGTGTTAACACTTCTGCTTTTGTTGGAATGCGTCCAGTTCCTCTACAAAGTGGGCAGATTTCGGTTACCTTCTCTGAAATATTCAAGTTTATTCTTTGCCTTGTAATTTGCATCAACGAAAGTTCAGTCAATGGAAAAACGACGGTTTTAGCACGGTCTCTTTTCAAATGTCGACGCATCTCGGTGTAAATCTTTTTCTTGTGAATTGGGTCGTGAACATCGATAAAGTCAACAATAATAATACCAGATAGGTCCCGCAATCGAATTTGTCTTGCAATTTCGACCACCGCCTCCATATTTGTCTTGAAAGCATTTTCTTCTTGGGTTGCTTCCTTTGTCAATTTTCCAGAATTTACATCAATTATAAACATTGCTTCGGTTTGGTCGATTATAATACTCCCACCGCTCGGAAGCAAAACTTTCCTTTGTTTGGTTTGTTCAATTTCTTTTTCTATTTGATAATAATCGAAAAGTGGAATTTTATCCTTGTAAAGTTCAACTTTACCTAAAAATTCGGGGGAATAATCTTCCAAATATTCGGCTATTTCTTTATAAAGTTTTTTTGAATCGACTACGACACGGTCGACGTCGTTTCGAAAAAGGTCGCGAATTATACTTGTAGTCAAAGTCATATCTTTGTGAAGAAGACCAGGCTCCTTTGCGTTCGAAATTTTCCTTTGTATCCTGGACCACTGTTCCTTCAACTTTCGCCAATCAGTTTCAAAATCTTCTTCGTCGCAACCTATTGCAGCAGTTCGTATTATACAACCAAACTCTTTGCTCGTAACTTTTTCGGCAAGTGCTCGCAATCGTTTCCTTTCGTTTAATGATGTTATTTTACGCGATACACCAATTATGTTGAAATCTGGAACCAAAACTAAATATCTGCCGGGCAAAGAAATTCTTGTTGTTACTTTTACTCCTTTATTGGAGAACGGCTCTCTAACAACTTGAACTGGAACGAGTTGGTTCTCTTTAAATTGAATTTTATAAGTTGGGATGGATTGATTGTTTTGCTGCGACTTTCTGGATTTTCGTTTTGGCTTTCCGTTCTGGTTGTCCAAATTTTCGATTAATTCGTCAATTTCATTAATAACGCTTCGTTCCGATTTGCCATTATCTGGATTTAAATCTTTCTCTAAAGTTGTAATTTCCTTTTCATCTTCATCCCAAAGGACATACTTGAACCTTTCATCAATATCTGAAAAATGCAAAAAAGCATTTTGTTTTAAACCAATATCAACAAAAGCTGCGTTGAGGCTAGGTAGAATCCTGATAATTCTACCTAAATAAATATTACCAACATATTTTTCTTGGTCGGGAAGTTCAACGAAATATTCCGCCAAGTGACCATCTTCGGTTATGGCTATTCGAATCTCATTAATCTCCGAACTAATTAGGATTTCCTTTTTCATAAAATAAAAAAATGATATTTATGTATTTTAACAAAAAATTGACGAATAAATTATGATAAAATTTGGAAAACTTGCCTAATGGTCAATTTAGAATTTAGAATAGCAAGAAAAAGAAAATCATTAATTTTGTATGTGCATTTGTTTATCAAATATGGAGAAATATGAAGATATTAGTTGGTATTTCGAGAGTACCCGATACAGCCACAAGAATTTTAGTTGGTAAAGATGGAAAATCCATCGACGAGCAAGGAGTTAAATTTATAATTAATCCATACGACGAATTTGCGCTCGAAGAAGGTTTGAGAATCAAAGAAAAATTCGGTGGCGAAGTTGTAACAATAACAGTTGGTCCCGAGCCTTCGAAAGAGATAATTCGAACTGCTCTTGCAATGGGAGCCGACCGTGCGGTTCTTGTAAAAACAAACTCTTCCTTCGATTCCTTCTTTACAGCAAAGAATATCGCAATTTATGCAAAAGAATTTAACCCCGACATAATACTTTTTGGCAAACAAAGTGTCGATTATGATTCATTAGCAGTACCAGCAATGGTTTCCGAACTTTTGAACTTTCCCTTGATTACAATTGTTTCGAAATTAACAATTGACGGAAGTAAAGTAGTTGCAGAAAGGGATGTCGTTGGGGGTCGTGAAGTTGTCGAAACTACACTACCTTGCGTGATTTCGGCACAAAAAGGTTTGAACGAGCCTCGTTATCCCAAACTTCCCGACATTTTGAAAGCCAAAAACAAACCTATTGATGAGCGTTCGCCACAAGAAACATCGCCAATGTACGAAATAATCAATATGGAAATCCCCCACCGTGCACGCAAGAACATCATACTTTCCGATAGCGACGAAGATATTGCAGAAATAGCTCGACTTCTTCACGAAGATGCAAAAATTATTTAAAATGGAGGTATTATGAAAAAAATTTTAGTCTTAATAGAAGTTTTAGAAAATAAAATAAAAAGAGTTTCTTACGAACTCATTACTGCTGGTCGCAAAATTGCCGAACAAACAAATTACGAATTACTCGGAGTCGCTTTCTCCTCGAATACCGAGCTTCTGGAAAAAGTGAAGGAATTCGGTTTGAGTAAAATTATTCTTATCAACAATTCTACATTCGAGAAGTATTCTGTTTCCTTGTTTTCAAAGGCTTTATCTCAAGTTGTTACCAAGTATCAAGTCGAATATGTTTTATTACCAGCACATACCTATGGGCTCGAAATAGCTGGTCGTTTAGCAGCAAATCTCGAATCTCCCTACATCTCCGATTGCATTAGTTTAACAATCGATAATGGAAAAGCCATTGCAAAGAAACCTATCTATGCTGGAAAGGCACAAATTAATGTATTAGTCGATGGAAACATTAAAATATTCACATTGCGGCCTAATGTTTTCACAGCAGAAGTCAATCCGACCGAAAAGCTCGAAATAGAAGAGTTCAACCCAGACGTCGGAGACAACGATAAAAAAGAAGTCGTAGTTAACTCATTTCGAAACGAAGGCAAGCTCGATGTTTTAGAAGCAGAAATAGTTGTATCGGGTGGACGAGGGATTAAAGGTCCGGAACATTACAATCTTATCGAAGAATTGGCTAATGTCTTAGGAGCGGCCGTTGGAGCATCGCGCGCCGTTGTCGATGCTGGTTGGCGTCCCCACAACGAACAAGTAGGTCAAACTGGAAAAACCGTTTCTCCAACCCTGTATGTTGCTTGTGGAATAAGTGGAGCAATTCAACATCTTGCTGGTATGGCTTCTTCGAAATTCATATTAGCAATCAACAAAGACAAAGATGCTCCAATTTTCAAAGTTGCAGACTATGGGATTGTCGGGGATTTATTTAATGCCATTCCCAAGCTGATAAAGGAACTAAAAAAGTATAAAGAATAATTATTTTAATAAATAAAATAAAAGTAAAAGGATATAGTCTTTTAAATGTGAGTTTCAAGAAAAGAGAGAGGAATAGTGAAAATCGAAGTTAGACCAATAGGAATAACAGCAAGCCCCGATAGTCCAAATGCTTACGCTCTAATTTTAAAAGAAAAGCAAGGGAATCGGAGCTTACCTATAATTATTGGACCATTCGAGGCTCAATCCATCGCGTTGGTCTTGGAAGGAATGGCTACACCACGACCGCTTACACACGACCTAATGAAAATGATTCTCGACGAACTTCGTACTCGTATTGACCAAGTTTATATAAACGACCTTCGAGATGGAACTTTTTATGCCAGAATTATCTTCGAGCATCCCCCTCTCGATATCGATGCACGTCCAAGCGACGCAGTAGCACTTGCCGTTCGTTGCCACGTGCCGATATTTGTTAATTCCGATGTACTCGACCAAGCTGGAATTACATTTTCATCTACTCGCCTTTCAGATATAGATGATTCATCAAAAGAATCCGAATTCTTCACTAAACTTGAAGATGAAGAAGAAGAAAGCGAAGTGTTTCTGCCCAGAGAACCAGAAAAACCAAAATCTAAAATTGAAATATTACAAGAAAAGTTGGAAAAGGCAATCAAGGAAGAAAACTACGAACTTGCTGCTAAAATTCGCGATGAATTGAAAAAAATTACTGAAAAGTGATTTTCGAAGACTTTTGCCGGAGTAGCTCAGTTGGTTAGAGCAACGGAATCATAATCCGTGTGTCGGGGGTTCAAATCCCTCCTCCGGTACTAAATAATTTCTTGGACCAATTTCCTTTTTCCTCTTAACTATTTCATTTTCTTTTATATTTTTATTAATTTAATTTTGAAACGTAAAATTAAGGGGCGAGTTTTATGGCAAAAAATAGGATTAATCTTAATTTCTTCATAGGCTTGTTTCTAATTTCCGGCTTCTTCTTGCTTGGTATTGGATTAGTTTGGTTCGGTGCCGAGAAATTTTTCAAAGAAAGCTCGTACTATGCAACCTATTTCGATGGTTCTGTGGAAGGGATTTCAAAAGGGACACCAGTTAAGTATCTTGGCATCCCCGTTGGTAGTGTGTTCGAAGTTCGTTTGGCGCCCGATGGGCGAATGGTGGAAATCGTTATGGTTTTAGAAAAGAATTTAGAAATTCGGGATAGTATGAGGGTTAAAATAGAATTTACTAGTTTAACCGGTGGAAGATTCCTTCAACTATTCTACCCAACCGACCCATACATTTTAGAACGGCATCCCAAATTACCTTTTAAACCAAATCTTGCGGTTATCCCTTCGGCACCTTCTGGAATTGAAACTTTGGAAGCAGGAATTCGAGAAGCTGCAAACAAAATACTTGAATTCCAATTTCGGGATGTTTCCCAAAGCATAGTAAATTTTCTAAACACAGCCGACAATTTCTTAAAAAATGAAAATCTTTCCGAAACTTTTACTAATTTTAAGTTAACTAGCGAAAACCTTCGTTCTCTTTCGCAACAGCTCGACACAACAAGAATAATTTCGGTTTTGGGAAATGCCTCTTTAAATATTCTTCAAATCACAAAAAAGTTAGAAAATTTTGCCGACACATTAAACAAAGAAGCCCAGATGTTAAAATTGTCGGAAAAGGTCGACAACACTTTAACACGAGTCGATAGTCTCGTCGATTTAGGTAAGCAAATAGCCTTTGTAGTTGCTTCTCGTGTCGAACTTGCAAGCTTTTCGTTAAACGAGTTGATAAATGGATTGAAAAAATCTAATTCATTAATGCAAAAAATGCTACTCGAATATACTCAAAATCCGGGTCAACTTCTTTTAAGCGAGCCCCCGCCCGAAGAGTAGCAAAACGGGAATTGTTGTTTTTCGAAAAGTTGAAAAAATGTTTTTTAAAGAAGTTCTAAACATAGTGATTCGGTCAAAAAAAGTCTTTAATTACGAATTGTTAAAGTTAACAATTTTTGCAGTATCTATAAATTTAAGGTGAAAAGATGGAAATACCAGACGACCTCATCGATGCGCTTACTTGTGCAAATTTTGTAGCAGCTTTGACTGGGGCTGGAGTTTCTGCCGAAAGTGGAATAAAAACTTTTCGGGATCCAGATGGGCTTTGGGCAAAGTTCAATCCGATGGAATTGGCAAGTATCGATGGATTTCTTTCCAATCCACAAAGGGTATGGGATTGGTACCAATACCGCAGAGAAGTAATCAACAACGCAAAGCCAAATCCAGGGCATTATGCCTTGGCAGAGATGGAAAAATTGTTCCCTCAATTTACTTTAATTACACAAAATGTCGACAGATTGCATCAAAAGGCTGGTTCGAAAAAGGTGATCGAACTTCACGGCAATATCATTGAAAATCATTGTTTTCAATGTAAAAGACCGTTCGAAGGTGAAACTGCTCTACCCGATGGTGAAATTCCAAAGTGCCCTTCGTGTGGCGGCTTGATTAGACCATCTGTCGTTTGGTTCGGCGAACTTTTACCATTCGATGCATTAACCGAAGCCGAACAATCTGCAACCGAATGCAATGTCTTTTTTAGTATTGGAACTTCCGCCGAAGTTTACCCTGCTGCAAATCTCCCCTTAATTGCAAAACGTTCCGGAGCACTCGTTGTCGAAGTAAACCCAAACTATACCGCTCTTACCCCTTATGTGGACTTTAAAATTTCCGAAACTTCCGCAGTTGCGTTACCAGCAATAGTCGAAGAAGTAAAACGCAAAAAAGGTCTATTATGATTATCGGGGTTGGAATTGATTTAATTGAAATTTCGAGGATAGAGCAAGCAATAACCCAATATGGCGAAAAATTTATTAGCCGTGTCTTTACCGAAACTGAAAGGAAATACTGCGAAGAATACAAGGATAAGAAATTTTTGCATTACGCAGCAAGATTTGCAGCTAAGGAAGCTTTTAGTAAAGCCATAGGAACTGGACTCCGACAAGGCTTCAAATTGAACCAAGTCGGTATTGTAAACGGCGATAAAGGCGACCCAAGAATTGAACTTTTCGGTAGTTTAGCTGAAAAATGGGGAAAATACAAAATTTTCGTCAGTCTATCACATTTGAGTTCTGTTGCCTCTGCTGTTGTAATTATCGAAAGCAACGAAATTCAATCTTCTTAAAAAAGAGAAGAAACTGAAGTTTTTTCCGATTGCGACTTAATTGATAAATGAAAGCTTTCGAAAGAACGAGCTATTTGAATTTAAAAAATAATAACAATTTACCCAATTAAAGTATATTTAGCTCGAATATCAAAAACATTTTAGCTAAACATAAAGTATTAAGAGAAAAGGTAATGAGAATATTATGAATTCTTATCTACTATATATTACTTTTGAATACGAAACTTGTTGCCCATCGTTAAAAATTATAAAATAAATCCCAGAGGGTAGATTTTCAGCTTCGTCGGATTTTCCATCCCAATAAATTTCCAAATTTCCATCGATATGTCCACTAAACAAATTTCGGACAAGTCTACCTTCAATATCATAAATTTTCAAGTTAATTTTATCTATATCCCCATATAAATTTATTTTCAATTTCTCGGAGAATGGGTTCGGCGAGACTTCCACCAAAGGTCGAGATTCATCCTTATCAGCAATAGTAAGTACCCTATCAATCTTAAAATCCCAAATACCACGGCCGTAAGTGGCAAATCGAACTATTTTTAGAGCTTGTAAGTATTCCACATCCCAAAAAACTTGGTCTGGAACCCCAATGCCTCCTAAGAAAAACCATCGATTTTCTGCAAAATGGAAAACAAAAGGTCCGATTTCAGTTGCTGCAAAAAGCAAACTTTCGTCTTCGTTGAATTCAATATCATAAAATAAGGTATTTGGAAGATTTTTCCCCAAAGGTTCAAATGTTTTACCGTTATCATAAGAAATCAAAACAGCAGGATTTGAGTAACCACTACCAGCAACTACAAGTTTTCCAAGCTGATTACGTGAAGGCAATATCTTATTTCCATAAAAATAATGACTTTTAGGACCAGCAACCCCATCGACAAGAGTCCAGTCTTGCCCTTTGTTTGTTGAAAACAAAAATTTACCTTCATTTGTTGCAGCATACCATAAATTTGGGTTGAAAGGAGATATTGCCAAAGCGGTAATATCTTGTGTAGCTTTATCGAGAGCAAAATTAAAAGGAAGCACTTCGTAATTAATTGAAAATTTTCGCTCATCAAATCTTAGTTTATAGATGTAAGACGCAGGAGTACTTTTGGGGGCATCGTTTTTACCACTGAGTAAATAAACTAAATTAGGGTCGATTGGGTCTGCCACAAGAGGCGGCATCCAAAGAGAAACTCCACCTTTGAATTCCCAAAAGCAACTTCTAAAGTTTTCATTGTTCGGATTTAAATACAACATCGCAAACCCGGGGTAAACAGACCAAAGATGTTGTCCACCATTACTAGAAACAAAATGACCATAATCTCCACTTATCGTTTGTTGAAAAGAAAGGACCGCTCCAGAATCGTGAAGACATCGCTGGAAACCTTGGTCTTGGCTCCCAGCAAAAAGTACCTTCGGGTTTGCTCGATATGTATAGATAGAATAATATTGACTAATATTAAGTCGAGATAAAGAGAGATTAGTATAAGTTTTGCCTCCATCATACGAAACATATAAGCCACCGTCCGTACATATAAATAGAATTTCCCGTTCAATCTTATTTTTCTCGTCCCAAACTTTAAACGAAACAATACCCGGAATATCAGCGTGAAGTTTTGTTTCAATTTGGGAATAATATTCGGTCCACTTATTTGCCGTGTCCCACGAAAGTCCCATATCGTTACTTACATAAAACTCTACTTGCCCAAAATAAACTCTTTTGGGGTTAACTACAGAAGCTTCGAAACTATTTTTCTCAAAAGGATAAAAATTGAATTTACCAGTCTTGTTAAAAGTTAGACCACCATTTGTAGAATAATAAAACTCTGTCTTAACACTAGTCGTTTTCACTGCCAAATAAATAGATATCGGTAAGGTTGCCGTAGTTCCAGTCATTAAAATTCCACTCGTGTACTTGTCGATAAATTGATTTATTGAAATTATTTTAATCTGATTTTCATTGTCTATACTGAATAGAGTATCTTTTGTAATAAAGAACAAATTATTAACTCCATAACGGGGAGCCCAAATGTCAGCCAATTCGGGGTCGTTATATGAAGAATAGATAGGTGAAAATGTTTCCCCAAAATCATTGGATTTATATATACTTATCATCATTTTCCAAGTCTTAAAATTCCATTCACATAACAATACATATATAGAGTTATTCAAAGTAACAGTACCACGTATTGTCCAACCCCATTTTTCTGGATTGTCGAGACCTTTTGCCTTAACCCAACTTCTGCCGTCATTATCAGTGTAATAAACACAGGAAGGAGAATTTGCTACTACAAGAATCCTTTTCTTTCCAGAAAATTTAACAATTCTTACCATCCGAATATTCGGGAACCTTTTTCCGTCGTTTAAACAAACCCAATCATTACCGTTTATACTACCTTTCCAAATATTTCCTCCCGCAGAAGCCAAATAAATAACTTTTTCAAGGGTGTCGTAGTCAACGGTATGAACACGCCCAGATTGGTTGTTGCTACCTCTTTCTTTCCATTCACCAAAAATGCGACCTTCGGCATACCAACGACTTAACATTTGTTCTTCGGTTCCTTTAAGTCTTGTTTTTTCAAAAAACATATTTTTTTGTTCTAAATTGATTATCCAGTAAGGCAAACCTTCTTCGCAACGGTGAAAACTACGAAGCCATTTGTCCCGCCTTATTTTAAACTCTTCGTCTCCTTCTCTCTCTACGAAGGGATTTATGTTCTGCGATAAGCAAAAAAACGGGAATAAGACAAGAGAAAAATAAAAGATTAACTTTTTCATATAAATAAATTAATTAATTTCAAATATAACAAAAACTTTCTTACATTCTCAAAGAAACCGCAAAGTGTTTTAGCCAAATCTAAAAATTCGAGGCAGAGTAATATAAATCCTACAAAAACGTCTGGAAATGGTGCCAACAATTTAGAAATTTTTAAATTTTCTTTTTAAATATTAAATTGAATTTTTACTTAAACTAATTTTAGTTTTTTTGAAATATTAATGACAAAAGCAGAAGGAAAAGATGAGTGAGTTAATTATCGTAGGAACCGTATTAGGACTTCTACTTGGTTTCGGAGTTGCCTACTTCATTACCCAAAGGGCAATTTCCTTCAAAATAGCAGAAGCAGAAGAAAAAGCTCAAAATATACTCAAGGAAGCGGAAAAGGAGGCAAACAATTTTAAAAAGGAAAAACTTCTCGAAGTAAAAGAAGAATGGCACAAAAGGAAGCAAGAATTCGAAAACGAGTATCAACAGAGAAAAGCAAAAATCCAAGCAACCGAGCGATTGCTCAAAACCCGTGAAGAAGCAATTGAATCGAGAAACGAAATGCTTTCGAAAAAAGAAAAGCAGCTCGAAAGCCTACAAAACGAATTAATTGAAAAGCAAAAACAAATTTCAGAAAGACTCGATGAAATCGAAAAAATCAAAAACGACCAAATTGCAAAACTTGAAGAAATCAGCGGTTTGAGTTCCGAAGAAGCGAAGAAAATTCTTATGGATAATTTCATAAACGAAGCTAAGACCGAAGCCGCACAATACATTAAACAAATCCGAGACGAAGCAAAGCAGAATGCGCAACGAGAAGCAAGGAATATAATCATCGAAGCAATACAACGCACCGCTTCGGACCATAGTATTGAAAGTACCGTCTCGGTTGTTACTCTCGAATCGGACGAGATGAAAGGAAGAATCATTGGCAGAGAAGGCAGAAACATCCGTTCGTTTGAATCCGCAACTGGGGTCGATTTAATAATAGACGATACACCAGAAGCAGTTGTAATTTCTGGCTTCGACCCATTCCGCCGAGAGGTCGCTAGAATTGCTTTAATCCGACTTATGCAGGACGGAAGAATACACCCAGCCAGAATAGAAGAAATTGTCGAAAAAGTCCGTCAAGAATTAGAAGAAGAAATTATCAAAATAGGTGAATCAACTTGCCTCGAACTCCAAATCTACAATATGCACAAGGAATTAGTTAGGCTTGTCGGAAAGATGAAATACCGTTCAAGCTACGGACAAAACCTTCTTAGCCACTCTATCGAGGTTGCACGTCTTTGTGGAATAATGGCATCCGAACTTGGTTTAGACCCACAACTCGCCAAGCGGGCTGGTCTTCTACACGATATTGGAAAATGCGAAGACCAAAATATCGACGGACCCCACGCATTGATTGGCTACGAACTTGCAAAAAAATACAAAGAACATCCAATTGTTGCTAATGCTATCGGTGCGCATCACGAGGATATTGAAATGGAAACACCTTACGCGGTGCTCGTTCAAGCTTCTGATAGTATTAGTGGAGCACGCCCCGGGGCACGCCGAGAATCTCTCGAAAACTACATCAAAAGGTTAGAAAAATTAGAAACTTTAGCTCAGAGCTTCAATGGTGTCCAAAAAACCTTTGCTATTCAAGCTGGACGCGAAATAAGAGTTATTGTAGAACCCGACAAAATAGACGATATTACAGCCGACCAACTTGCAGTTGATATTGCTAAAAAGATTGAAAACGAACTAGAATTTCCAGGACAAATCAAAGTTACTCTTATTCGAGAGCGCCGAAGCGTAGCAATAGCTAAGTAAGTGTCGCTATTAAGTTCTTTATCAATAAGCAAAACAAGAAAACTCAAATAGTAAGTAATTGTATCATTTCAATTTTTTTCTTTTTTGTGTAAAGTGTATTTGTTTTAATTACTGATTAGTTCAAATAAAAATTTATTTAAGTCTTGCTGTTTGAATATCAATATAATTTTGGCGCTCCAGTCGCTAAAAGAAACCAGACCTAATTAATTTTAAAAAACTAGGAATAAACTTTGTTAAAATCTTACATTAAATTGTAAATAAGTCCAAAAAGCTGGGTCGAATGGTGCTTTTCGGTCTCGATTCGGTAAAGAAGTAATGAAAACTTCTTTCATAGCCTCTTGCGGAATGAACAAACCTGACCCCCACTCGATATCGACAGAATTTAATAGATTGTATCGAACGACAAGGTCAAGTTCTGGGCCATAAACAAAGATGTCCTTATTGTCGGTAGATTTGAATTGAACAAAAGAAGTGAAATAATGAGCATCTAAATGAATGAACAGGCTTTTGTTAAATGAGTAAAGAATACGCAGAAAATAATCATTTAAGCCATAAATACCAGTTTTAAAATCAGGAGAAGCAAGTCTTGTAAAATAATCCATAAAACCTTGGAAATTGTGTTTACTTGCGAAGGCATTCTCGAAAAGTTGATACTTATCGCTCTTGCTTGGGTCACCACCCGAGTGGATATCGGCATTTAAAGATATATTTAAATCCCCAAATTTATAACCTAAATTAGCGAAAATCGTAAATGCAGAAATTTTTTTAAGGGAATTGGTAAAAATTTCTCCTCCTTGGTAAGCAAGTTCAACACGTGCAAACAAAGGAAATTGATTGGGAACGAAATTAAACACACCACCAAATGTGAACCTTTTAGTTCGAGAGTAAGAAATTCGAGTAGAAGTATCTAAAATTCGTGCCCTATCAAGTTCATAATAACCATAGATGTCTATTTTGTAGAAATTGCCGGGATTTATCGTGGAATACAATCCATAAAGGTTAAAACTTGTGTCGGGTGGTGCCTCGTTGTAATTATAGTTAGCACGAATTGGTGCGGCACCACTTCTAAAGTTTAAGAAGTTTGAAATTGTTGTAACAAAAGCATCTGCTCTAAGAAAGTCCGAATCGTAGCCAAGTTTAAACCCGTCGAAACTCCGACCAACATTATGCCAATCGTTAGGACCAAAAATTTTGAAAGAGCCATAATTTAATTTGAACCTCCCAACTGTCAAATAAAATTTCGAGTCAAAAATATCTTTAAGTGTGAGAAAACCTTGATGAAGGTCAATATTTTTAATACTTTCCAATGTACTTTTCTCTTCGCCAAAAACTCTCGAATCTTGTAATTGAATAAATATCTGAATTTTTTCGAATAAAGTTTTACTTACCCCAAGACGAGTTCTCATAGAGGTAAAAGATTGAGGGTAAGTTTTATTCAAAAAATCTCTCCCATCGAGTTCAGTTCTTACTCGAAACTCTCCAAAAATCTTGAAATCATCCTGGCAATAAATTTGATTTAAAGAGAAAATAAAAAAAAGTGAAGAAAATATTAGAAACATATAGCCTCCAGAATAAAAAAGGGAAAATTAAGAAAAAATAAGAATTATTCGAATTCCATTTCCATTTCTTCGAGCTTTCTCATTCGCGGACGCTTATATTCGTTTATTTTGTACTGAAATCCAATAAAAGCAACTCGGCTTTCTCTTATACGATAAATATTCGAGGTAAAATTGGAGGCTGTTGTTGTAAGGTTATAGGTAATTGTTTTGAAAACGTCTTGCAACCGAAAATTAATTGTCCCCCTATCACCAAAAACATCTATTTTAAGAGCTAAATTAGCTGTGAAAATTCCATCGAGTCGCCCGACATTCCCCATTTGAAAGAATCGCCAATACATCCCACCACCACCTATCGTAACTACGGGAGAATCGTAGGACAAGTTGAACTGTAAATCTATGTCGTCGTTTAAACTTATAACAGAGTTGTATTTTAAATTCCAACTGTTACTATTTCTTGCTGGTATCCCGTACTCTGGTATGCCATTGATATCTAAATAAAAGTAAGAAAAGCTCAAATTATTCTTCCACCAATTGAAAAATGCGTAGTTCAAAATGGCTTCGAAACCTAAGCTTTTACTTTGATTAATATTTTCATAAGTTGTTATAGTGAATTTTTTTGAAGTATCCAATCGTGTTACTCGTGAAATAATATCGGAAGTAAAACGGTAAAATAATGTCAAGTTCAAGGAATTTCTCCCAAACAAAAGTAAATTCGAAAGTTCAAAAGCATTGGAAAACTCCGGCTTTAAGTTCGGATTGCCTTTCGACAAATTCTGAGGGTCTGAATAATCAATAAAAGGATTTAAATAAAATGAATGAGGTCGATTTATCCGCCGAGTATAACTTAACATCAAGGTATTAATTGGAAGAATTTGATACGATAAGTGAACAGTTGGGAAAAAATTAAAAAATTTGTTCAAAAAGGTTTCGTTAAGAGTTTTTTGCTCAGAATTTGTAAAAGTCCCTTCCCCTCGCAATCCAATCTGATATCCAAACTTGTTATATTTTCCCGCAAATGTAAAATAGGTAGCAAAGATATTTTCGTTGTAAGAAAATTCATTACTTTTCAAGTTATCGATAATCCACTTTGAGGAATCAAAGTTAAAATTGAAAAATGAGTAATCAATGTTGATATATCGCAAGTTTGTCTTGAATCCAACATCGATTTTACCAAAATCGAATGGGTCGGAATAATTTATTTCGAACATCAAGTTGTTGTTAACGTAATCGGTTTTGTTATTCTGTTTGTTAAAAAAGGATTGGGTGCCAGTTGTCAAGTTGGTTTGGTTATACAAGTTGTCTTCGTTACCAGAATAAGACATATAAAAAATGTTGGAGTTTAATTCTTTATCTTTTTTATCGAAAGAAAGCTTGTAACTAACCCCTAAATCGTATGAAAAATTTTTCCCTTCATTTGAATTTTGTCGATAATAATTTTCTGTCAACTCTTGAACAAAGTTAACAAAGTTGTACCCTGTCGAATCAGAAGTTCGCCGAGAATTCAGCCCCGCATTTACATTAAAAATCAAGGAGTTTTTGGTATTCGGGGTCCATTCTGTTGAGAATTGAAATCGATGAAAAATGCCCTTTCGCAAAAATTCTTGTTTTTGGAAAAGAGAAGTTGTATCGGGAGCAAAAGAATTCCGAGAAGCAGTAGTGTTGCCACGCATACTAAACGAACGGAAATTATATCCTAAAGTTGTATTGAAATAATCCGAGCGGACGTTAAAATTCAATGAACCATTATACTTGTCGGCGGTACCAGCATTTGCGTTTAGAATTGCTCCCCACCCAAGCAGCAACTGCTTCTTCAAAATTATGTTAATTATCCCAGCAACGCCATCGGGGTCGAACTTAGCACTGGGATTCGTAATAATCTCTATCCGTTCAATATTATCTGCGGGTATTTGCTCGAGAACTGTTCCGCGGTCGAAACCAAGCAAGGACGAAGGCTTTCCATCAATCAATATTTGAACATTGCCACTTCCTCGCAAACTTACATTGCCTTCGATATCAACGGATACAGAAGGTACATTGCTTAAAACGTCGAGTGCAGTTCCACTAACATTTGCTAAATCGCGAGAAACATCATAAATTCTTCGGTCTATCTCGTACGATACAATATCCTTTGTTGCAGTAACTTCTACTTCCTTTGTTTGAATAGACTCGTTTTCAAAGTAAATAGTTGATAGGGAAACTTCTTGACTTCTTGGAGTAACAAAGACGGAATCAATTATTTTGGTTTTAAATCCGATAAATTTAAAAACAGCATAATATCGACCAAACGGAACGTTGGTTAATTCGAAATTTCCGTTTTCGTTCGTCAAAGTTCCAGCCACAAGCGAAGAATCGCGACTCCGAAAAAGCCTAACACTGACATATTCCATAGGCTTTTTGGTTTGTAAATCAAGGATTTTGCCTCGGATTACTCCTTTGGGCTCGCTTTGTTGAAACATTCCTTGCCGCTGGTCTTGGGAGTGAGTCGGCAAAAGAAAAATCAAAAAATAAAAGGTTATATAAAAAAAAGTGATAATAGTTTTTTTCATCTTCATCTTCATCTTCAAAAAGATTATAGACGAAAGAAAACTGTTTAATTATAATTGACAAAAGGATTCCGACAAGATTTAAACTGAAACTTTCTTACTTAATTATTTTGATAGGCTTATTTATTATTCCTTTTTTGTCTTGGTCCAAAATGATGATAAAATAAACTCCGCTCGGAAGTTTCTCGTAAAAACCAATGATTTCCGTAACATTACTTACCATTAAACGTTCTATTTCCTTGCCCAAGTAATTGTAGAAAACGAATATATTAGGAAATTCAATTTTATTAAATGCCTCGTCGAAAGAATCTATGCTCGACTCGGTTAAATAACTAAAGGATTTTACGGGAGCAAGGCAAGCATCGACAATTTTACCATAGCTGGTAATAGCCTTTCCCCATATTACAATTTCCCGATTTGAATAATATAAAATTGTATTGTTTAAGGAATTATTATTAGAAAACGAGCCGACAAATAATTGTAAACTCGAATCAGTTTTGTTGTTGTAGAAGAAGACTTTGTCGGAAAAGAAATTATTTTGGGTAAATTTTGCACCAGGCATCATCGATGAACAAGGTAAATCGCATACGAAACCAACTACTTCTTCATTAGCTAACAATTTAAGTGGAATATTGTTATCGGCTAATTCAGCAATGGTAATTTTATCTTCAACCTTATTGTCGAAATTGAATAATAACAAGCCACTTTGAGTTTTCCCAAAATTTAAAGGAATAACAAGCATATCATTTAATGTAACTTCACCATCTCCATCGCAATCAGCATAAGTTACTTCGAGACTGTCCCAACCCAAGCAAATTTGAGGCATCCAAAAAGTCGAGGCATTTTCTCTTCGAAAAGCGCGAAAATTTCCTTTTCTTGACCCATAACCAAGAAAAAGACCAATTTTGGATACATCTTTTACCCCAACTATTCCATCATTATCAGTATCCCCAGGCCAAACATTAACGAAGCCATGTATCCTATACCGATAAACAACACTCCGTAATTTTTTCAAAGCACCAATAGAATCGTCAGTAAAGACTGCTTCGGCATCCTCGACAACAAATTCTAAAATATCGTTGCTTGGTGCATCTGGAAAGACACTAAATTCAAACTCTATCACCTCTGGGTTGTCAACTCCAAGCCCACCAATTGTATCGCCATTGAGAATACCAGCATAAACTCTTGCAAACCCATCAACAGAATTGTATAAAGGGTAGACAAAAACTGACCCATTCTTGGAGAACGGTAAAGCGCGATAATTCGAAAATCTAACATACTCGTTTTGATTGTGACGAAGTACAAAGGAAACCCCTGTACATCTTTTAACATTTTTAACAACGACTTTTAAAGAGAAATTATATGTTGCAGTTACAAAATTTCTACGATTTGAATCAACATCGGTTCGGATTAGCAGAATTTCTTGCCCAAACAAATTTTGGACAAATACAATCAAACAGAATATGTATATCAACAATTTCATACAAAAAGAGTCATCCAAAGAGATGAAAACAACAATTCTTGTGCCAAGTTAAATTTCGAAATTTGCTTTAAATTTTTACAAGATATCGACAAGTAGATGATTATATTTGAAAGAACAACAAAAATATAGCAAGGTCAAAAAAAAGAAATAGGTCCAATCTAAACAATAAGATACTTTATTTAAAAAGAAGACAAGAGCTAATTACTTTTCACTATCTTGTTTTATACGAAAGCTTTTACAACTCATCGGCAAGCTTTTTCAACTCGCTCATCGAAAATAATGGGCGAAGCTCGACACCTATTCTGGCGAGATTGTCAATTCCACCTTCTTCTCTATCGATAACACACAAAGCAAGACTACAAATTGCACCTAATCTACGAAGCTCCTTAATACTTTCGGCTACTTGCCCACCACTTGTTACAACATCTTCGATAACAACCAAAGTTTTATTGGAAAAATCTATACCTTCTGCCAGCCGCCTTGTACCATACTCCTTTGCTTTCTTTCTAACAAAAATTACCGGTTTATTAATTCTCATCGAGAGTGCAGTGGCAAGTGGAATTCCGCCAATTTCTAAGCCAGCAAGCACATCAAAATTTTCTGGGAGCAATGGTATCAAATGTTCCACAATATTTTGCAATACCTCTGGCCTACTTTCGAATTGATATTTATCGAAATACTCATTACTCACTTTCCCGGAACGAAGTTTGAACTCACCTTTCAAAAGTGATAAGCTAAAAATTTCTTTTCCCAATTTTTCACGGTCCATTATTGACCAATTTTGCATACAAGTTCAAAATTCGACAAAAATTTATTGAATTTTTATTTTTTGTCCGACCTTTAAGCGATTTGGATTTATTTTTGGGTTCAAAGCTTTAATCTCAGAAAAAGTCAGCCCATACTTTGTTGCTATGTCCGAAAGGGTATCGCCTTTGCGAACTAAGTGGTATTTTCCTTTTGTATCTCGAGCTCTTTCTTTCTTGCTTTGCTTAGGCGAAGATGTGGTTGCCGAAGTTGCTTTGCCTGGAATTTCAATTCTTTCTCCAGCCAAGATATTATCTTTTCTATTACGTAACCTTGGATTTGCCTCTAAAATCATTTCGACATCAACTTTATACCTTTTTGCAATTTCTTCGAGTGTTTCGCCTCGTCTAACAATATGCGAAAATACAGGTTGGTTTAGATTTGGCGAATTAGTCTTATCGTCGGTAACATTTCGTTCAAGATTAGTAAAAGAATTTTGCGAAGTTCCATTAGTCGAAACATTCCCCAACCTATCATCGGCTCGATTCGAAATCTTAGTACTTTCAGACATATCGTCAACAAAAATTCTTAATATTTGTCCTTCGCGAATTCTGGGACTTTTTAACTCATTCCAAACAATTAAGCTATCGGCTGGAATTTTAAACTTTAAGGCAACATATTCGAGCGTTTCGTTCTCTTTTACGATATATCTGACAGTCGTTCTATTTTCTTTGAATTCGAAAGCTGGATTGGATTGATATTCAGAGGTGAATTTATTTGTCTGCGAATCTTTTTTGGAATCGTTGATTTTACTCATTTGTGTTTCTGGGGTCGATATTTGGTTTTCTTCTGTTGTTGAATTATAAGCAACTATTGGAATTTTTAATTTAGTACCGACTGGAAGTTTTTTTGAAGTGGAAGCAAGATTGTTTACAAGCAGTAATTCGTTTGGATTGAGATTGAACTTTTCGGCTATCGATGAAATTGTTTCTTTACGTTCGACACGATAAGTAAAAACCGGCTGTTTTTCCTCCGGAGTTAAATTAAGATAATTTGCTAAAAAAATTTGACGAGTACCGTACGGTATCCTAATTTCATATCCCGAAGGTATCGAAGGAGTAAATGAAAACAACAATTCTGGATTATATTCCTTTATTCTTTCGACAGTTGTGTTGGCACATTTAGCAATAGCAGAAAGACTTACAGGTTCGTTCAAAACATATTTATCGAACTTAATTTCTGGTAAAAATTCCATTTCGGATTTATTAAATCCATATTCTTCTAAGTTCTCTACAACCTTTACGGTAGCAATAAAAAGCGGAACATAGTTTCGGGTTTCGCGAGGTAAAAAAGGCATTACGTTCCAAAAATTCACTTGGTCGGGTTGATTTAGTCGTTCAATTGCTTTACGAACACAATTTATACCACAATTATATGCAGCAATAGCAAGATGCCAATCTCCTAATTCGTTGAATAAATCCTTTAAGTGCCTCATTGCAGCACGAGTTGATTTAATTGGGTCGCGCCTTTCGTCAATCCAAGGTATACCATTAGAATTTAAATTATAAAGTTGGCCAGTGGAACTTATAAATTGCCAAATTCCAACAGCTTTCGCTCGTGATACTGCAAATGGATTAAAACCACTTTCTACCATAGCAAGATAAAACAGTTCCAACGGCATTTCCTCTTCTAATATTATTTGTTTTATCAAATTCCCCCACAGAGTACTTCGTGCAAGGCTTGTTCGAACGAACTTCCTTCCAATAGGTTTCTGAGTAAGAAATTCTATACTTCTTTTGACATACTCGTTATCGTCCATTGGAATAGTGTAAGTAGATTTAGCACTGGTTTTGTAAGTTGTATCAGATTTCACTTGTTGTATCGTCGACATTTTAATTTTAGACGACTTATATGCAAGGTCCAATTCCTTCGTCAATGCTTCTCGAAGTATGTATAAGGAAGAATTTTCGTTAAGTTTATCAATATTTTGAATGTATTTTTCGTAATCCTCCAGTATTGCTTGAATTAACTCTGTATAATCCTTGTTTGAATTTATATTGGGATAGGAAGAAATTGAATTTAAAATGTCGATAGCCATCTCGAAATTCTCGGCAGCACGAACTGTATCGTTTTTTTCAATGAAAGAAAGCCCGCGTAAGTAACGGACTCTTGCCCTTTCAAGAGTTTTAAGAATAAAAGGGTCGTCGTTTTTCGAACTTATAGGTACATCGTCCAATTCTGAATACTCATCGGGAAAGATTCTAACTTGTTTGGATTTGTTCGTAGTTTGGGCAAATATATCTACAAATAAACTAATTTGAAATGCTAGAATGAAAAAAAATAGAACCATAGGAAAACCAAAGTAAGCCTTAACGAAATAAAAGCAATAGTTATTTTTTTGTCTTTTGTTTTCGAAATTCATTTGCCCCCCAATTTTTTTCTAAACTACGAAATTTATTATAAAATTATCTAATCCACAAATCAAGTTCTATAGAAAATTCATTTTTCACCCTAACTCCCAATTTGCAACCTGCAAAAGCTTGAACTCAAAGCCTAAATATCTAACTTATTGAAAATAAAATCGGGTAAGTTTCGAATAACCAACATAATATAACGCCAGTACCAAGGTGTATAAACTAACTTTTTCTTACTTTTAATAGCATCATAAATATCCTTCCCGACCTTTTTGCTCGAAGCCACAAGGAACTTTCGCTCCAATTCGCGTGTCATAGGTGTATCTACAACTCCGGGCTTTATTGTTACGACTGAAACATTTGTGTTCGAAAGGCTATGCCGAAGACCCTGTAAAAACACATCTACAGAAGATTTAGCAGAAGCGTAATAGAAATTACTTTTTCGTCCTCTTTCACCAGCAACCGATGTAACAACGGCAATAGTTCCTTCATTTCGTGCTCTAAAATACCCCAAAACCTTCGAAATGAAATGAACAACACTGATAGCATTTGTGAAATAATTCTCTAAAAGTTGATTGGTATTCCTTTCCACTTCACTTTGTTTTGAAAGAATCCCATAAGAAATAAATAAAATATCGACGGACCCCATAACAGAGAGGGATTTTGCAAAAAGCTCTTCGTGAGATTCCAACTTGTTCATATCGAAAGGTTCAAGATGTACAGAATTTGCTCCAAGAACTTTCAAATGGTCCCCTACGATTTTCAACTTTTCGTAATCTTTACCAACCAAAAAGAAAAAAGGACCTTCCTTTGCAAAGTTATACAAAACTTGCTGAGCAATACCCGAATATGCACCTAAGACTAATATTTTTTCCATAAATAACTAATTTAAAGCAAACACAATTATCAAACAATTAAAATTATTTAATAATTCGGTTTGTAATCATAACAACGATAAATATAGAAAGTGCGAAACACTTTCCCCTTTCGAATAATTTTAAATTCTTCGAAAAACTCTACCTTAGAAAAGTTCAATTTTAATACGTCGAATTTGTTAAAAGGCTGAAAATCTGAGAAAACTAAAATTGCGTCCCAACCTGCAAAATCTTTTGGGTCGAACCAATAATCGAATTGCAAAGCCCTTTCGCCATAAACATTTTCGGCTAATATTTGGTCCTTGAAAGGAGTGTAAAAAGAAAGTTCTGCCGAAACTTTATATTCAGTCGAAAAAATAAAAGTAGGTTTTTCCCTATCAAACTCTTGTTTTAGGTGTGATATCTTTGTTGCTATTTCTCTCCATCCAGTCCAAGTATCCCCTTTGGGAATTGGCAGAATTGGAACAAGAATAATCAAAAGTGTTGCAACAATAAAAACAAAACTTGTCGGAATACCAACATATTTAAAGACAGTTCGCCCCGTTTCCTTTAATCTCTCCCAATAATCTACAACAAGCAGAATCATTGGAAGATATGCCGGAAGAATCCAATTCATTTTTACCAAAGTTCTAAAGCTTAATCCAAAGAAAAAGACTACAATTGGCAAAGAAAACATCAAGAGAAACTTCATTTGCGAGGTAATCTTGTTGAAATCGAAAACTTTCTTAAAGAAAACTACAAACATCAAGGTAAAAAATAATGGCGTAAGCTCGAAAAGTTGGCTGGCAATAAGTTGATAAAAATAATGAAAGCTAAAACCTCGCAAGCCACGAGCTCGTTCCGCACTCTGAAATAGAAAGGAAGCCCAATTATTTAGATAATTCCAGTAAATAACTGGAGTAAATACTACTAATGCAATAAAAATTGATAAAAGAAATTTATATGACAGTAACCTTTTTATGTCGCCTTGCAATACCAAAAATAGAACCAAACAAGGATATAGAAATATTGCAGTATATTTACTGCTCATAGCAAGCCCGACGAATATACCAGCAAGAAGCCAATCTCGAAGGTGATTTCCTTCGAAACACACTTTAAAAAAGTAGAACATCGAGCCAGCCCAAAAGAAAAGAAGTGGTCCATCGGGCGTAGCTACAATCGAATGAATATTAAAAAAAATTGTTAAATTCAAGAAAACTATACTCCAAAAAGCAAGGCGGTAATCGTTGAATATCTTACGGGCAAGAAGAAACAAATATACCATCGTACCAATCGAATAAAGTATCATTCCTATACGAACAGAAAATTCATTATTTCCGAAAATTGTTGTAAACAAAGCAATTGTATGACTACAAATTGGTGGGTGGTCGAAATAGCTTAGAGCAAGACGTTGACTAAAAAGCCAGTAATATGCCTCTTGTGGAACTAAGTTAAATTGTGGAATAAGTATGATTCGGATAATAGTCAGAATGGACAAAAGAAACACAAAGTAAAAAAAATACTTTTTTTGCTCCATAATCCGGACAAAATTGACAAATTTATGATAAAAAATGTATTATTTTGTTCTACTTACCAAATGCGAAAGAGAACTTGTTCAATTATTATATATTGAGAGA
>JAOADV010000014.1 GCA_026417135.1 Ignavibacteria bacterium | reverse complement strand
TCCAAGGAGATAAAGAAAATTATAGAAGATTTTACAAAAAATTATCCGAAGAGTATCCCAACTCCAAATTTCTTCCCCAATTACAATGCGAATAATACGACCTAAATCAACCAGTAATTTTGAGAATTCGTTTGAATAACATTTTTTTTCGCAATAGCATTTTCCATATAATTTTGCTATGGAACTATTCCTTCTTCAATCCAATCTATTTAGTTACCATTTTGACTAAATTGACATAATTCTCGAGCAATGCCACTTACTTCCCCAAGAATACGAGTGTCGCTCTATAAATAATCGAAATTTTTGATTTTCAAATTATTTTGGGTAAATTGGATTTATATTTCACCAGGGGAATACGAAAGTTGTATTTCTTCCATTCATTCATTTTATTTTTTTATTATTATCTTGTAAAGAGAATGTAAATTGTCCTACCAACCCAACTCAACCCGACGAGCCATTGTATTTCAACAAGACTTTTGAAAATTATAGTCATTATCTTTTTGGAGAATGCAACGAAAGAGACGAATTTATTGAACCACCAATTGATATTACATTTGCCTACAAGCAAATTCTTAACCTCAATGGGGTACAATGTTCTCTTGTGGAAATGCAAACAGTTGATGGCAACGATAAAAAGATTTTTTTCCTTTCAGTAACGGACAAATGGATAAAAATTTTTTCTCATAGCTTCTTTCCTTTGGTCAACAATATCTCTTCAGTTCCTGATTATGCTCCTCACTTTTGGCAAACACTTTGGACAAGAGATTTTACAAAAGCTTCGCACGACACAATTATCAAGGGAACTTTCCCGGTCCCTATCGAAACCGATACAGGTATCTTTGTCATTTTTGCCAAAAGTGAATTCCGTTACAGGTATAGATATGAATCTTTGCGAGACCTATACTTTTCCAGTAGGTGGAACCCCTCTCCAATTTTAGCGAAAGGAACAAAAGTGATTTTTGAATCCTCCGTCACTTTAACCGCCAAAGATTACAAATTTTTGAGAATTCCCAATAGCACCGCTGAACGACTTGGATTGAAATTTAATTATCCAGAGTTCTATTTCAACGATGACAAAAGTTCTTATCTCGACGAGATCGAAATGGAAGTTTACAACGTCGAAAATTATGGTATCATCTATATCAAACTGCGACACAAAAAAATCGTAAGTAACAAAACATTTATTTATGCCTCGAAAGGCCATTATAAACTCGACTATTAACAAATGCCCTTGTAAAAACTTATCGAAAAACGCATAGCCGTTAATTTTCGTATGGTAATACAAATGTAGTATTTGTTAATTGAACATTGCAAAATTGTTAATAAGGTTAGTTCTATCTTTGAAGACTTACATAGAAAGAGACATTAATTTACTTGAAGGATAGTAAAAATAACAATACGAAGTTAAAAGTTGAGTTTACCAACACTGAAACAAAGCTCGGGAAGGAAAGCCCAAATATTAAAAGTAGCTCAATCAATACGAAAAGAAGAAAGTAACGAATAATATAAGTAAACAATTCATAACATCCACTTTCAAGCAATGTTTGATTTTAACTGAATTTTGCCGATGCAAACTAAACCAAACAAAGGCTAACAATTTTTGCTTAAAGTTAGAAAATTACTCGAGAAATTATTAAATTTGATTTTCAATTACTTTTGCCACAAATCAATTTGAATAGAAATACTAATACGTAAAGTAATGGTATTGTAGGTGTAAATATGGAACAAATTAATTTACCTTGTTTTGTAATGTATTGTACAAACTCCACAGAGAGTGAATGTTTAGCCAACAATGTCCTTGCAACGAATTACAAATGGGCTTATTCTGACTTGAAGAAAGGATACATAGGTTTTTTAATAAATGTAAGCCAAGATATTTTATATGGTCCTTTCATTGCAACCGAACCAATTAAATTTGTACAATCTTCAGAACTATTTGGAGGAAAATTTCCTTATCAAGTTAAAGTTAAACCAATTGGTGAGGTAAAAAAAATTAATAATGCTACAACATTGCTATCCAGGTTTTTAAAGATAAAATACCTTCCAGATAAAAACTTACGTTTCTTAGAGCATGGAACTTATGGTTCAGAAATAACCGAAAAAATCATCGGGCTTTTATATGAAAAGTCAAGCGATTTTTATAAGTTATTAACTTCTGAAAATATTAATACACAATTAATACAACAAACATTTGACAAAGAACCTTCTGTTTCATTAGACCAAGTTGCAGGTTTGAAAGAGATTAAGGATTTCATTAAAAAAAGAATAATTGAACCATACCAAGATGTTAAATATGCCGAGATACTAGGGCTACGGGTTGGGGGTGGAATCCTTTTATTCGGTCCCCCTGGAACTGGTAAAACTCTAATTGCTGAAGCTATTTCTAATCATATCGAGGCCAAGTTTTATGAAATTAACCCTTCAATTATTGTTGGTTTTCCTGGCGAAGCTGAAAAGAAAATAGAGTTGATATTTAATTTTCTCCGTCGTGAACCAAGAGCAATATTGTTCTTAGATGAGGCAGAATGGATACTCTGTAGAAGAGATAATTTGACATCATCAGTAATGCAAAGAGTTATCCCAACCTTACTTGCTCAAGTTAGTCAGATTTTTAAAGATAGAAAGAAGCCTGTAGTTATTATTGCCGCTACTAATAAACCACATTTGATTGACCCAGCGTTTCTGAGGTCTGGTAGATTTGATAAAGTATTTTACGTTCCTCTCCCCGACTTTGAATCTAGAAAAGAGATTTTAAAGATTCATTTAAGCAATAGAGCTTGTGAAAATGATTTACTGGAAGATAAGCAACTTTCTTTGCTATCTCGCAAATTAAATGGTTTTTCAGGGGCAGATATTTTGGGGATTATTGAAGAAGCCGCCTATTTCGCTTTCGAACGAAGGAATTACGGGGACGCAATTATTACCTTTGATGATTTGTCCGAAGCAATTAGTAATTTTAAACCCTCAGTGAACTCCGATGATGTTAAAACCATTGAACAATGGGGTATTGAGCGGGGTTACATATAGAAAGTAGAAGTTTTCAACTATTCTATCAACACTGGCAATGTTTAGCAATTGACTTTGCCTCTTCAAAATGAAAAAACAATTTTTACCATTGTTTTAAACTAAGATTAACGTCTTGTAATTTACTCCTAGTAATGATTAAAATCCTTAATAAAAATTAATTTGGTACATAGAGTTTTTTGATGTTCTCACCTCCGAATTATTTTCTAAATTTTTAAAGTATCGATTAATATCGCAAAGTAGTTTTTGTTCCTTTTTTCTTATGCATTTTGAAAAAGATTTTGTTGTTGAATTTATATCTAAAAGTTGAAAAATATTAAAATTAAAATTATTAACCATACCTTCTGTTTAGATTTGCTTTAAAATGCATATGAAAGTTGGATAACTTTAACCAGATTTCATTGGGAGTAAAGAATATCCCACTACAATGTAAGCTTTAATTGTACAGAGTAGCGAATTTGTTTTCTCTTTCAATTATTAAATTTTTACATTAAGACAAACAGCATTCAAAATTTCTTTTAGAAGTCTTTAAAATAATAAGATGTAAATGCTTTAAAACAATAAAAATTACAACATAACTCAAGATTTGGTTAAAAACTCAAAGGAACTTCAAATAATATTAAACCCTTAAAGCTAATGATTGACCTTACCAAATTTCAACGGAATATAATTTTTCATCTTATATATAAAATAGTAATTTACGATTTCAGCGTCACGGAAAACTGGGATTGTATCTACTGGAAGAATTGATTCAAATTGGCCAGCGAAAGCATCTGTTGGGGATTTGTAATAACGAGCATTTGTGATATACAAGACATCCTCGTTGGGCTCTAAAAATGGGCTTCGTAGCTGAATCCAATGATACTTGTGAATGTTATCTACATCTCCAATTACATATAGCGGAAGGTCGAGCCTACTCGAAATATAATAATCAATATGGGCGCCGGGGAACCAACGATAGTGAACAATTGAGCTTATACCAGCAAGTTCTTTATTTTCTTTTTTATTAATTTTTTCGGCTAATTTTTCGGATATCATTCGCCATCCATACATATCCGCTGTTATATCGTCTTTGGCATAGGAAGAAATATCATTATCGTTTTTTACTGGTAGTTTAAATAAACCAAAATTTATTTGTAGAAAACCAGTTACAACAATTAGGAACAGCACTATTACAGCAAATTTTACTCTTTTCGGAAAAAGGGAAGTCGGATGCAATTCCGATAATGTTGTTCCAGCAATAAGAATGAAAGATACAAAAGCAGGACCACTCCAATGTGGAAGTGTCGGTTTAAACAACGAAATAAGTAGAAAAGTTAAAACAAGGGGAAAACCCCACAAATACAACATAATAATTTTGCGATTATAATGTTGAAATTTTAGACTAAAAGATGCCTTAATTGCAAACAATATTATGAAAAAGTTAATAGGATTTTGGTAGAAAATCTGACCCAAAATTTCTCGGAAAAAGAAGTCGGTTCGGATTGAATAGAAGTTTTCCCCTACCCTTTGGCTGTGAAATGAGAAACTAATGAAATTGTTTTGAAAATTCCAGTATAATATCGGTATAGAACAAATTAAGGTTATTAGAAGGCTTAAGTATAGTTTTTTGTTTTTCAACCATTGCCGATTGAAAAGAAGAATGTAGATTACAGCACCAATCCAAATATAAAACCCAGTATATTTAGAAAGGATAGCCAAACCAATTGTTAAACCAGCCAAAAGTAGCAAATTCTCTTCCGTTTTCGTTATTTTTTCTTTATCAAGTGCTTGAACTAAAAGGTAAATCGACAATATCCAGAAAAAAACCAAAGGTGTATCGGGCAAAATGAAAACACCAACTATAATAAAACCGTAAAAAGAGGTATTAAATAAAATCGCAGACAAAAAACCAGCTTTTTCATCCTTTAACAAGCTACCTATCTTATATATCAAAATTGTATTTGCTGTTCCTAAAACTACCGAGGATAATCGTATGAAAAATTCATTGTTTAACACAAGATTTAACGAAAACAACTGGATTAGCCATCCAACCATTGGAGGATGGTCGAAATGACTAAAATCTGGATATTTAGCATACAGCACATAGTAAACTTCATCATTGCCAAGTTCAAGATTGTATGCCAAAAATGCTCTTACTACAAAAGAGATGGCAAGTAAAAAGTATCCTAAACGCCGAAGATTAACAGTTGAGTTTTCAACAAGGTTAACTTTAAATCTATTCATTAATCGAAACAAAACGAAAAACAGTGTTGCAGAAATAATCAGTAGGGAAAAAAATCTTTTTAAATTTGTTTTCCAAATATCTATCTCGGCTTTTCTTGTTTCCAAAGGCTTTTCCGAATATCTAAATACTGGGTTAAAATATAATATCGAGCCATCGTATGTTTCCGCTTCTATTCGAATGTAAGTATCCTTATCTTGGAAAATATAATTAGAGAAGTTAACATTATTAATTTTATACTTCAATTTCCCAAACTGCCCAATAAAACGGATTTCTTCGACATTTTTTGTGAGTTCAAATTTCAAAGTGTCGCCAACCATCTTAATAAATTTAAGCTTCGGCAAAGTATCAAGTCTAATCCGTTTAGTCGAAATCAAGTCGTCGTCACTATTAAATAGTTGAACACCGTAAGCTTTTCCTTCTTTTAAGGAGCGAACAACATTCTCATATTTAGATTGTGAGTAAACAAAGGTAATGCATCTTGCTATTTCTTTTATTTTCGAGACGTCGTGTGCATCATCATTAGCAATAATAAAGACAGGATTTCCTGCAGAAAGAGCGGAGTCCCAGTATTCAGCCGAGTTACGATAGGTATTCAAAACTTCAATACATTCGTATTGGGTTAGATATTTAAAATCACTTGGTGGCAACGACAAACTAAATTTTGGGTGATTGATAACTATTAAAGAAGCGTCTGTTTTCAAGCTGTTAATCACGTACTGCTTGTGGTTTAAATCCTGCCAAAAAATAAAATCAAGCCAATTGACATTTTTAGCACCGAAAACAAGATGGTGAATTTTTGGTATGTTGTAGCCGTGCTCGTATATACTCATCTTTTCGCCACCAAGTGTGGCACCTTCGGTGATTCTTTGGTAATTCGAAATTCCAATAATATCATAACCCAACAATGAATATGTGTTGTAAAGTTGTTGTTCAGTTCCAGCTCCATTAGTCAATCCAAACCAACTGTTTGTGTGTGCGTGAAAGTTCGCTCTTAGGCATTGTAGTGTATCGATTTGTTCGTAGGGATTATAATATCTTCTTCCTTCGAAAGGTTTAGGTTCGGGGAAAATATACACTGGCGACCAAATGTAAAGGAATAAGAAAAAACTCAATAATGAAAGAAACACCCATAGAAGCAATTTAAAGGGCAAAGTGATGTATCTCTTAGTAAATAAAGTCTTGCGAAACACAAATATCTGTTATTGAAACATTAAAGGAGCAAAACTAAAGGTGAAATATTCAGAAAGTTTAAACAAAATTTTAAGAAAAAATGTTTGGAGAATTAAAAATTTTATTTTAAATTGCATTTTTAAGTATGCAAAAAATTTTGTTTGCTTAACTTAAAATTCTATAATTTAGGGAATGGGAGTACTAGCTCGGAAAAATAACCTCTAAAGAATGTTAATAATCTGAAGTTCTTGCAAACAACGCGCAGTTGCTTCGAGCCTACAAAAACCAGACCCTAAAAATTAAAGCTAAGATTAAGTGGAATTTTTAAATTGAGCTCTATATTGAAATTAGTTGGTATTTTTTCGGGTTTGTTCAACAAACATAGGAGTAAAAATGACTCGTTCACACAATCAACTCAATTCTCTCTTCATCTCGATATTCTCTGCTCTGTATCTGTTCCTTTTCTCTTCGTCGGCGACGGCACAAACCGATTGTCTTAAATTCGATTCGGCTGGCGTTGACCATTGTGCTCAATGGATTTGCACTGTTTCAACTTGTACTTGGATTCAATATCCACCGGGTGGACATACCACGCCTTGTTTACAATTCGTTGATTCGCCTGGCGGTCCTTCGCTTGCAATAAGTAACAGTAATTTTTTTAGGGGAAATTGGGTCAAAAGAGGTGGCTGCTTGTGTTTCGATTGGATGCTCGACCTTGGCTATCCTCCATATCCACCTCCAACTTGGAAAGTGCCAATCATAAGGGTTTGGCACGGACCTAATTGGAATAATCGAACAATAACAGCTAAATTAATTGCTTTACCAGGTGCTCCAAATATGCAAGAAGATGTTTGGTATAACATTTGTCTGCCAATTGATTCTTGCCGAAATGGGAAGCTCCCATCAAATTCAAATTATTCGTGGGAACTTGTTCAAATACCTTCGGGAATGGATACTTGTACCGCTTGGAATACATTAATTTCGAATGTAAGTGGAATAACTTTTGCGGCAGATTATCACAGCTCCCCCAGCGAAAGGCTTTACGTAGATAATTTCTGTTGGGGTTGTGAACCACCTTTTGCTGCTGGCTTTTGTAGGGAAATCTGGGGACAATCTAAACCGGAAATCGACAACAATTGCTGTGCTTTCCGTTGGAGAGTTCCTCTTCCTTCTCAAGGCTTTCAAATATTAGACCTTACATATTCAATTGCTGGTGGGCTCTTGGATACGATGTACGCCTTAGGTTGTTCTTATACAACGAATCCCACCAATATACATAATTCTGTTAGTGGCAATTTCATCTTTTCTCCACCTTGCAACCAACCATTTGCACTTTCTGGAGAAATAACTCCCACAACAGCCTCCGGCGTTGTTACCTTATATCTTTGTGTAAAAGTTGCCACTCCTCAGGGTATTACTGTAACCTGCTGTGATTCAATTGTTTTGAAGTGCCCAAGACCATTGATTACTCGTTGCGATAGTCTTTCTGTTTCACCATTTGTTTGGGCTGGATTGAACCTTTCTGGGCGAACATTTAAAATATTTAATCTTAAACAACCAGCATCCCCAATAAAAGACGTACTTATTCAATTCACCCCCGACCCAAATCCAGGCAATGCAACATTTAAATGGAACGGTGGAGGTCTAAAAGTCGATGGTGGTAATCGTATTTGGGGCGTCGCAAATAGTGGAACGCCATCGTATAGCAAAGTCAGTTTGGCTTGTGCTGCTGGAACAAATGCCCCACAAGGCTTGGCAGCAAACAATACCGTAGAATTCAACTTAGGCGTTGACTACACTCTAAACTGGAGCGGTAGTGTTGTAATTTCTGTTGTACACTGCGACGGCGATACTTGTACAGTAATTTATGAAAATTGGTGTGCAAAACCGAATCCCAAGTTATGCATTGGTGCTGTGCCAGTACCAATCAACAACGGCGTTACAATAGTACCACCGACTATTCGGTCCGCCCGTATGGTGGAAGCGAAAATCGATTCCGCCCTTGTCCCCGGAAGCAACGATTTGCAAGCCTGTTCTGCAAGCTTGACATCAACCTCGTCTGCCTGGAATATTGTAGGAGTAAGTGTCGATGATGGACTTTCCCGAGAAGAGCGTGAAAGCGGAAGATACCGCGCGTGGAATGGGAATACTACAATTCAAAAAGACTGGGCTCTCGTCGATTTAGGATGCGACGCCTCAATAAAACCCGTTAAAAAGCCTTGGAGTTTGCGTGCTACTTTCGCTGCGAACCAGCCCACGCCAGATACACCTCGTGTCAATATCACTTTCTACGACGCAGAAGGTAATCCACTTATCTCAGATACAGCTCGGATAACACATCAAATTACATCAGTTCCAGTCGAACTAATCCGACCAAACGAGGATTCAAATGTTAAACTCATACCCAACCCAGCAGCAAACGAAGTAAAAATCACGTTCTTCCTCGAAAGAACAAGCGAAGTCTTTATCGAAATTTCCGACATAAATGGCAAATTGCTTGTTTCCGATTATCTTGGACTACTACAATCGGGAGAAAACTCGTTTGGCATAAGCACGGAAAACTTTTCTGCGGGAAGTTATTTGGTTCGTTTAATAACCAATTATGAAACTTACGTAGTTCCACTACGAATTGTTCGCTAAGCTAAGTAAAATACATTAACTTAAGAGGCTCTCTTCCTTTCAGATGGAAGAGAGCTTCTTTTTTGTTTGAATTATTTTTTTTCAATTTCAAACAACGAAGTCCAGTTAACACTTGTTGGAAAACAATTTCCTTATCGCTTCCAATAGAATTTCAATGAAAAAATTTCCACAGAGTTTGCATTGGCAAATGTTCTATTTTATGCCTAGAAACGGAAAGTTAAAATTTGGAAAAGAAAACTCCTCGTAACAAATTTAAATTGCAAATACAATTGCCGAAGAAACTCTTGCAAAAAAATCCAGATATGCAGAGGTTAATTTGAATATTTTAAATGCAAAAAGTCAGTTTTGTCAACACAAACATTTAATTACAAAGTGCAATGAATCCATTCGACAGGCAAAATGTCCTTCGTACCAACAAGGAGCACAGGATTCCCATCCTGTGCATTGATGTAACGACGGCATCCTTGCCGTCATTCCAAAAGCAAGGATGCTTTTGGTATTTCGCAGGTAGCGAAAGCATCTCTGCTTTCGAAATTATTTTTTTTTGAACACCCCTTTATCCCCTCTATAAGAGGGGAATTTTTCGCTCTTTTTCCCCTCTCGTAGAGGGGCGTAGGGGTGTTGAATGAAATTTTACAAGCACAAGCAAGATGCTTGTGCTACTATTTGGGTGTGAAGCTTTCCAGCTATACAACGCAACAATGTTGGCTCCCGACAATACAATAAGCAAATTCTTGAGACTAAGTTTTGCTTATTGATTTAAATTGCTTCTTTCGTGTTGAATATTTTTTGAATACAATAAAAAAGCGTATTTGAGATTAAATCAATTTGAAAATTTATTTACATACAAGTATTCTTATTGAATTATCTGCATCGATTGAAGTAGCTGTACTACAAGTAGTAACAACAAATTTATTGACACGCTTTGGAATCCCAGATTGCTGGATAAAGTTGACTATTTCATTATTTAAATTTTGATTATTGCTTGGCTGAAAAATAAAGCCATCGACACCCCAAACATAAGATAATTTTCTAATTACATCAACACTATCCGTGAGAGCAATTATAGGCGATTTGGGGCGATACTTTGCCAAATTAATAGGGGTAAACCCATTTTTAGTTAAAGCAATTATGCCATCGGCATCGATTTGTTCCGAAAGCACGCACGAGGCACGAGCAACTGCATCGTAAATATAATTTGGAGCGTCGACCTCGCTACCAACTTGCTTTTCTACAAATGATTGATTACTTTCGGCTTCCAAAATTATTTTATTCATATAATCGACTGCTTCGACAGGATAGTTACCAACACTTGTTTCCGCACTTAGCATAAGAGAATCGGCGCCATCGAATACCGCATTAGCTACGTCGCTGGCTTCTGCTCTTGTCGGTCGTGGGTTTTGTATCATACTTTCCAACATTTGGGTTGCAATGATTACTGGCTTGCCTTTTAAACGACATTTTCTCGTAATTTCTTTTTGCAATACTGGTACTTTTTCGGCATCCATTTCCAGCCCTAAATCGCCACGAGCAATCATAATTCCATCGGATTCATTAATTATTTCATCTATGTTTTCGATAGCCTCGGCTCTTTCAATTTTTGCAATTACGGGTAAGATTTTACCATAAAGCTTCATAATCGTTTTAAGTTCGACAATGTCGCGTGCAGACCTGACAAATGACATTGCAACAAGGTCGACACCATTTTCGAGGCCAAATTTTAAGTCCGCAATGTCTTTATCTGTAATCGCCGGAATAGAAGTTTTCACCATAGGGATGATGAACCCTTTATTGCTTTTGAGCTGCCCACCTTTTACAACTTTTGTTACAATTTTGTCCTCCGAAACGGATACTACTTCGAGAATTATATAACCATCGTCGATAAGTATTTTCGTGGATTGCTGAGCGTCTTCGATAATGTTCGGATAGTTTACAGAAACAATCTTGGAGTTCCCAACTTCTAATTGTTGTGTTGTAACAACAAATTCCTGTTGTTCTTGGAGCCAAACAGAATCGTTCTCAACTTTTCCGATTCGTATTTTTGGTCCTTGAAGGTCTTGAAGGATACCAACTTCTTTGCCTAGCTCTTTGCTGGCGAGCCTAATATTTTGTATTAGCTGGGCGTGAACTTCGTGGGTGCTGTGCGAAAAATTCAATCGAGCAACATCCATCCCCTTTGCAATGAGTTTTGAAATAATTTCAATTGAACTGGAAGCTGGTCCTATTGTGCAAATGATTTTTGTTCTTGCATTACGAATAAACCGTCTAAAATTTGACATACTCGGCAATTTCCTCCGCTTTCTTTAAATGTATAATAAGATTATCATCGACAAGCTCTTTTACAGCCTCCTTTGCTTTTTGGATAGAAACTCGGTGGTGATAGGCAAAATGCCAAATATCGAGTGGAGCAACAGAAATTTCAAGAAGTAGTATTTGAGCAATTGTCAGCGGCTCTTTCTTCAAAAATTTCTCCCTTAGCGTTTCCAACAGAAGATTTGCACTTTTTTTAACAATTAAATCTTCGGTGAAATAATAATTGTCGTTGTTTGCTAAATCGCAAATTGGGAATCCTCTTGTTTTTTGAAAGAGCAGAGGGATAAAAGCGAGAGAAACCACATAAGGGTCTTCGTCGACTCCACCCCACAAATCTTCCCAAATGGAGTAATCATTTACACGCAACCATTCGAAGAATTGAACCTCGGAATTGGGAAGGTAGCATAAAGTATTATGTCCGAAAAGTCGAACAAGTTCGTATGCGGTTTCAACAGTTAAATTTTTGTAAATCTCTTCGGGTATCCGAATAGGCTGTCCTTTTTTTCGATTTTCTTCGAACCATTTTATTATATCATCTCTTTCCATTTACAGCCTTGAATGATAAACACTCCACAAGCAATAAAAATTTTATAAAGTCAGTAAATAACATTTCAAATTTAGGAAATCTCCCCAAAAAGGTAAAGAAAATTACCATCTTTGTTTAGCCAATCATAGTTTGTGTTTGTTGCATTTTGGAAAATATTTATAAGTACTCTCAAAAAATTCGAATGGTCCCCGTTGAAATAGAAAATTAGGTGAGCACTCGACAACTCGACTAATTCAATTTGTGTTAATACTTTACCACTTTTTTCAGTAACCAAAATACAGACAAACTTTGAGTTTTACTTGCTTAAACAATTATAAAGAGTAAAAAAATGTTTAAAGAACTTTTCGATAAAGGGTCGAAATTCTTCGCTCCATTGTGAATAAAACAAAATCAATTTGCTATGTGATGTGTTGAAATTTTGGGTAAAATATATTTTCATCTTTCATTTGTCGATGTAAAAAAACATTATCGGTGTTGAATTCTAAAATCTAATAATTTCCGATAGAAGCTCGCATATCCACATTCGCACCATTCACTTCTTCGCGATAGTTCATTTCGATTTGAAAATAAACTCAATTAAATGGGGAATACTTCGAGACTTTTCTTGGAATAGAAAGAAATTATTCTTTGTCTGTTTAAAGCAATGCTACTAATTTTTCTCCTTTTTTTGTAAAAAAGGCTTTTGCCTTTGTATTTTTGGACTAGAAAATCCAAGGGAATCTATTCAATTGCAAAAAGTTGTATAAGACAAAATTGAAACGACAAATCTTTAAAATTTTCTAAACTTTAAATAGAAATTCCTTAAAATTTTAATCAAATCTGTTTTACTCTTTGAGTAAATTTGCATTTTTTGGTTGTTTGAGATGAATGTTCTACTTATAGGAAGTGGGGGGCGTGAACACGCACTTGCTTGGCGACTTAAACTATCTACCACAAGGATTAGAATTTTCTCGCCAAGTAACAATAGCGGAATTCTTTCTTTAGCCGAGCATATACCAATTGATGAAAGTAATTACCCAGCATTAGCAAAGTTTTGCATCGAGCAAAACATTGACTTAGTCGTTGTTGGACCCGAAGCACCACTTGCAAATGGAATAACCGATATTCTTTCGAAGGAGAAAATTCTTGTTTTTGGACCTTCGAAACTTGCTTCGAAAATCGAATCGTCGAAAGCATTTGCAAAAGAATTTATGAAACGAAATTCCATCCCAACAGCGAATTTTGAAATTTTCACCAAAGACCAAGAAGAACGAGCCATCGATTTTGTAAAGAATGCAAATTTCCCTCTCGTTATCAAAGCCGATGGGCTGGCCTCTGGGAAAGGCGTCGTTATTGCCGAAAATTTTGAAGATGCGAAAGAAAAAATCCGTTGGATGTTCGCTGGGGCATTTGGTCATTCTGGATTTACAATTGTTTTAGAAGAATATTTGGAAGGGGACGAAGCTTCGGTTCTTGCTATTACTGATGGTTCAGATTATATTCTTTTACCCTCGGCTCAGGACCACAAAAAAATATTGGAAGGAGAAAAAGGGAAAAATACTGGTGGAATGGGCGCCTATTCTCCGACCCCTTTGGTTACCAAACCTTTATTGAAACAAATAGAAGAAGAAATCATTTTACCAACAATAAAAGGAATGGCAAACGAAGGCTATCCTTTCGTTGGATGCCTTTATGCTGGGCTAATGATTAAGGATGGAAAGGCAAAAGTATTGGAATTTAACTGCCGATTTGGTGACCCAGAGACACAAGCAATTTTGCCTTTGGTAAACGGGGACTTTTTTGAATTGCTCGCAAGTGCTGCGCAAGGGAAATTGAACAAAAATTGCGTTAATGTAATAGAAAATAAATTCGTTAGTTGCGTAATAATCGCTTCGAAGGGCTATCCAGATTTATACGAAAAGGGTTTCGAAATAAGTGGAATACGAAAAGCTGAATCGCTCGGCTGTTTAGTTTTTCACTCTGGAACTTTGGAAAAAGGTGGTAAAATTGTTACAAACGGCGGACGTGTACTTGGCGTTTGCGGGATAGGGAACTCACTTGCTGACTCAATCCATAATGCATACACTGGGGTCAACGAAATTTATTTCGAAAATATGTATTATCGCCGCGATATTGGAGCAAAAGGATTAAAGTATCAAACAACATAAATTTGGAAATTTTTTATAATGGAACTATCGAGACGCAATTTTTTAGGACTATTAGCTGCCACATCAATAACATTTCTTTCTGAAAATATATTTTCGAAAATTAAGGGAAATGATAATATGATTATTCCAGAAAAGCTTCGGGAAAATGACCTTGTAGGGGTTATCTCGCCAGCAACCGCTGTTCCAAACCCCGACGAATTAATCCGTGCCAAGGAAATTTTAGAGAAACTCAACTTGCGCTATACTTTTGCCCGGAGCATTTCGAAAGGAAGTAATTACAAATCTCGTTCAGTTGCCGAGCGTGTCGATGACCTTGTTTATATGTTTCGTAATCCCGATATTCGAGCAGTTTTTTGCATTCGTGGAGGTTACGGAAGTGGACAACTTCTCGACGAAATAGATTACTCGACTATAAGCTCCAATCCCAAGATTTTCGTTGGATACAGCGATACAACTGCTTTACATATCGCATTCAATAAATTTGCAAAAATGGTTACTTTCCACGGCCCTATGTTGCTTTCTCCTTTTACGCAATATTCCTTCGAAAACTTAAAGAAAGTTATTTTTGGGCTCGAAACAAAACCAAAAATTCAAAATCCAAGCGAATCTGAAAAAATTAGAAGTTCACATTTTCTTAGAACAATTTATCCCGGTTCAAGCGAAGGTAAAGTAATTGGGGGTAACCTTTCAATTATTTGTTCGCTTTTAGGAACAGACTTTGAATATGACTTTCAAAATTCTATTTTGTTTCTCGAGGATGTACAAGAGGACCCCTATCGTATCGACCGTATGCTAAACCAACTTCGACTTGCCAAAAAGCTAAACCAAGTCAATGGAATTATTTTTGGGGAATGCATTGATTGCTTAACTACTAATCAAAATGTTTGGGATTTCTCGCTGGGCGAAGTTTTGGATTATTATTTCAAACCTTTAAAAAAGCCAAGTGCTTATGGACTTTGTTTAGGACATACCCCCGACCAAGCAACCATTCCCATTGGAGCAAAAGCTTACTTTGACGCAGAAAAAGGAATTTTACAATATTTAGAAAATGTCGTAATGTAATATTGGCCTACTTCCATAGTTCAAAAAGTGAATCACTAAGTATATCCGTAATGTAATTCCAAGGAATTCTATCGAACCCTTCTTCTGTTAAGCATTTATTCGAAAATTTAAAAGATTCGGCTACAACATAGAAAGGAATTTTCTTGGCTTGACAAAACTTAGCAAGCAAAAACGAAGGAGTTCCATTGACAACTTCAACGTCTTTTGCTACACAATCTGCCCCTATTATTGCAAAATCAATAGGGTATGCCAAATTTTCGATTTCCGAGAACGAAAGAATCAAAGTTTCGGCGCCGAATTTCCTACAAGTTTCGACAAGAGCAAATGAATAGTCGAATTCCCCCATTTTCGATTCTACTGCAACAACTTTTAAGTTATCTGTTTTGCTAAGTTCTTCGATTACTCTTATTACAGCCGAGCTAAACGATGTGGATAAGATTGTTTTATTCTTCGAAATGTAACGCAAACGAAAAAATTCGCTTGCCAGCCGAGTTGTGTTTTGGCTCGAAGTATTTATTTTTTCCAACATTTGATTGCATATATCCGTTAAAATGCCTATTCCTTCTGCTTCAACCTCATTGTATATTTTTGACAGAACATTCTTTGGGGCGGACATTGTAGGCTTTGCACAAATCAATTCCTTTACAATTTCGCCAAGCATTGCTTGGTCCAAAACATACTGACTATTAATATCCAAAATTACTTGAATTGAATTTTTCAAGATTGTAGTACTTCCACTTTCGAGGTCGTTTCGAATAGAATCGATTTTCTCAATTATCGTTCGATTCAAGTTGTTCATAAATCCGTCGAAAATCTACTTGCCCAATCGATTTACAATAACGTTTAGGTATATCTTCGACAGCGGTGCTTAAATCGGAACTTTTAACCCCATAATCGATGGAAGTTTTTGCTTCGAGAAAGGCTGCCATTTGGTCGGCAGCGCGAATTAGTTCCCCATCGTAAGGTTCGAAGTAATCCTCGTTGTATTTTTGATTAATTTCTTCGACCCCCAAGTCAGGAGTAATTTTTCCATCGATTTTAATTTTATTCGTGAATTCATCAAGCGTAAAGTAGCGAAGTTCGTCAATCCACTCATCTTCTATCAACGGATAAATGTGCTTTTCTGCAAGTTGTTGTTCAAGTTCCCAGATTAATCTTTGAAAATCTTCGGACGAAGTCTTCACTGGCGAAATTATGTCGCGTGTAAGTGTTTCGGGTAAATCGTGGAATAAGCCCCCGAAAAAATTGTTATATATCCTTTGTGGACAAGCATTATTATCTCTTGCAAAAAAATATGTAGCAGTAGCAACGAACATAGAATGCCCCAAGACTGAAGTTCTTGGGATTCTGGGCGTTTGCGACCAACGGATTTGGAAACGAAGTTGCCCACAAAGTTCGATAAAATCGGCTACCTTTTGCCGAGTAACAAGTTTTTGAATTCCTTCTAAGTCGAGATATTGATAAATATCGTTATACATTGAACGCTCGATATCTTGAATCTCGAACCCAGTAGGGTTAATTTGTTTAATCAACAAAAACTCTAAATAGCTTGAATATTTATGTGCAGATGCTAAGATTTTACTGCTAAACTCGTCGAGTAAATCTTCTTCGATAAGGTATGCTTTAAGTTCTTCAAGGAGTATAGAATTCGAAATTTTTTGGGTAAAGTAATCGTAAACCCACTGGTTCAATTTACGATAGATATCTTTAAATTCTTTCTGAATTCTAAAATAAATAGGATTTTTAATATCGCGTAGAACAATGCGTCGAAGCAATTCGAAAACTCCGCCTCGGATGATATTGTGCCAATCGACTTTTTTCCCTTTTTTCTCTTCGTATTTTCCAATAACCCAAGCAATCATCATTTTGTGGGCGTGTTTATCCATTTCTATTAGCTCGATTGGTCGCAACTTATCGTTCCACCTAAGAACGATAAATCCTTTGAATAGTTCCTTGAATAATACTCCTTCGGAAAACATACTTCATTAAATCAACCAGACAAAATTACTCATTAATATTTTAATTACAATTCTTTAAATTTGTATTTTAATGTATTTTTCGAAAGTGTTGTTAATCTCGATACATAAAAATTTTTTTCTAATAACTCTTCTTGTTATTTATCTCCTCTTCTCAACATTCTTAAACCAAGCCACGATGCTCTGGGCAAAACAAGATAAGCCACAATCAAGCCCTATGCCCGGTCCGCTTAAAATCGAAACTACCCCAGAGCAAGATAGTTATTTCCGCAACGCTAAAAAGGTTGATGTATCCCCCGAAGCTCGTTTTTATTTCGATATGAAAGTAACTGAACCACAAGTCCTCTTACAAAAAAAATTACAAGGAATTAGCCAAGAAGAAATTTTAAGGAAGAACTTACAAATCCCAGTGGAGATGTATTTACCACTACCACAAGAAATTGTGCTGTATCAATATGGCTTAATCCGCTCGCAAAGTATTCCGTTCATACAAACTTACAAGCCTTTTGGGCTACAAGTTCCGCTAGCTTCAATTGTCTCTTTTTTCGGGTTAATCGAAGATGTCTCCCCAAAACTGCAATATACTTTGGATTTCGACACAGAAGTTCGGATTGTCATTTATTCTGAACAAGCATTGATTGTCGCTAAAATTTTCGAAGGCCACCAAAAAAGCGGTACTTACAGTTTCATTTGGGATGGTAAAGACGATTTAGGTCGTCCACTTCCAAGAGGAGATTATATTGGCGAGATATTTATAAAAAACTCCAAAGTTATTAGGAAAAGAATTAGATTAGAACGTTGATAAATTTACCCGAAACAATTGAGTTGCTCTTTTTAGCAAACAACCCAATTCAACCTTTTAGAATTGATGGATATCAACAGAGAATAAACGAAATAGACAAAGCTTTTACCAATGTTTCGAGAATCTATCTCGAAATTTTCCGAAAACCATTTTTTAAAAAAAATATCAGAACATTTGGCAATGTTACGGTTATAACTGTTAATCAATTTTTACATCCATTGACTATAACCAATCTATTGTTCAGAGCAAAACATATATACATTCACTCCTTATTATACCTTTACAGAATTTTGCCTTACTTTTTCCTCTTACCAAAGAATAAACAAATAACGCTCGACCTACACGGGGCAATTCCCGAAGAACTGGATTATTATGGAGAAAAATTTAAATCGAAATTATTTTTGTGGCTCGAATACCAAACTCTTCGCCGTTGTCGAAATGTAGTATTTGTGTCGAGAAGCTTCGAGGAATATTACATAAAAAAATACTCGTTTCTTCGTGAAAAAAAAACCTTTGTTTTGCCAAATTTAACTCAATCATTAACTTCTTTCGATTCAAGCAAAAGTCATACAGAATTGCGAAATAAATTCGGAATATCCGAAGACGATGTAGTTTTTATTTATTCTGGAAGCACGGAATTGTGGCAAAATGTAGAACTAATGATGAAAAAATTACAAGAACTCGTTCCGCTTAATCCGCGATACAAAGCTTTTCTGTTGACTGCAAATCTCGGAGAAATGAAAAAAATCGCTCGAAAATTTGAATTATTTCCACATCCTAACGTTTTTATTTTGTTTGCAAAGCCCGAAGAATTACCATCCTTCTACAAATTTGCCAACTATGGGTTTATTCTTCGGGAAGACCACTTACTAAACAAAGTATCTTTCCCAACTAAATTATTCGAATATCTTTATTTTGGTATTATTCCAATTATGAAATCAACTAACGTCGGCGACTTTCCATATTGGAATTGCGATTTCATTTATTTCGACGACCTAAATGCTTCGCTTACCCCAGCAAAATCTTTAAAAAACACATTAATTGCAAAGGACTTGTTTAAAGATTTTTTTAACAGAATTCAAGAATTACGACAAAACGTTTTAGATGACTCGACTGTCGAACTAAAATCTTAAATTAAATGAAGGATATTGGTGTATTATTTTGTTTTGTTATTTTCTGTGTTTTTTTGTTCGTCCCAATTGCACCATCCAATCCGATAGCTTCGAAAATGTTCGCGGTTTTGGTTTTAATGGTTTTACTTTGGCTGACAGAAAGCTTACCCTTGGCTATAACCGCACTTTTACCAATCATATTATTTCCAGTTCTAAACATTGCAAAAGCAACAGAAGTCGCAGTCGAATATATGAATTCGACTATTTTCCTCTTTCTTGGTGGTTTTCTTCTTGCAATTGCTATCGAAAAAACAAACCTACATAGACTGATTTCGATTCGATTAATTAATTTTCTTGGTAGCAGCAAAGATGGGCTACTTCTTTCGTTTACCCTATCGACGTGGGTACTTTCTATGTTTATATCCAACACAGCTTCGGCAATAATTATGTTACCAATTGTTTTATCAATCATCCGACAGATACCTACAAGTTTTTCCGAACAAGAAAGTCGCAACCTTGCTAAAGCATTGCTTTTGACTATTGCCTATTCGGCTTCGGTTGGAGGAACAGCAACTCTGATTGGGACACCCCCAAATTTAATACTTCAAAAGATTTATCAAATTAACTATCCGGAATTACCACAAATCACTTTCTTTCAATGGCTGAAAGTCGCTTTTCCGTTGTCTTTAATTCTTATTAGCATTCAATTTTTGTTACTTAGGCTTATTTTCCTACAAAAACTACCACGAAATATTTTCCCCAAGGAAAGCATAATTAAAACTTCGGATAAGTTAACTCCGAATCAAAGAATTACTTTTGCAATTTTCTGTTTAACTTGCTTTCTTTGGATATTTCGGTCGCCGATTGAATTTGGTTTTTTCAAAATTCCCGGTTGGTCCGAACTTCTTGGGGTTTCCAATTACATCGACGATTCGACCGTCGCAATTTTTTCGGCTATTCTTTTGTTCTTGCTTCCAATTCGAGTTAGAGGTGAAAGCTCAAAAATTCTCGCTACTGGCGATTTGTCCAAAGTTCCTTGGGAAATAATTTTACTTATGGGAGGTGGCTTTGCTCTTGCAAATGGACTTAACAGAACTGGTCTTTCCGATTTAATTGCACAAAATTTGTTGAATCTAATTCATCCACATCCCCTAATCTTATTGATAATAATTTGCACTGCTGTAATTTTCTTCACTGAATTTTCTTCGAATACAGCGGTAGCTTCGTCATTTTTACCTATAATTGCATCGATATCACGATTGCTTGGTCTTTCCCCGATTAAACTTATGGTGCCAGCAACAATCTCTGCATCGTTAGCTTATATGTTTCCAATTGCAACCCCACCAAATGCTATTGTCTTTAGTAGCGGTCTAATTTCAATAAAAGAAATGGCTAAGGTCGGATTCTTACTAAACCTTATTGGTATCTTGGTTATTTCTATTTACTTTTGGATTTTCTTCTAATTATTCATTTAAGTAGTTTGGTAGCTCCTTCGAGCAGTTCGTTGACAATATTCATTGAACTTGCTTCTGCGTAGAATCGAACTAACGGTTCTGTCCCAGAAGGCCGAATAAGTAGCCAAGCATCATCGAAATAAAATTTGAACCCATCTTTAGTATCGATTTTTCTTACAATATATTTGCCAATTTTTGTTGGCATTTTTGAACAAGCCTTAAGCAAGGCTCTTTTTTCGGAATCGGCGACCCGGATATCTCGCCGCCAATATCTATGCGGACCAAATTCTTTGTCGAGTTCATCGGAAAGTTCTTTAATCGACATTTTTCTTTTTGCCATTATTTCTAATAATAAGAGAGCATTGAAAAATCCATCGCGCTCTGGAATGTGCAAAATAGTTCCAAGACCGCCAGACTCTTCGCCTCCAATCAAAACTTTTTGTTCACTCATCAATTTTGCAATGTGTTTGAATCCAACAGGTGTTTCAATCAATGGAATATTGTTTCGCTCGCAATATTTATCGACCATCGAAGTCAAAGCCACGGTCTTAGCAACAATACCCCGCTTCCCTTTTTGTTCGAACAAGTATTTCAACAAAATCATAAAGACGCGATGTGAGTCGATAAAATTACCTTCGCTATCGACAACCCCGAGTCGGTCGGCGTCGCCATCGCTTGCAAGCCCAATATCGTATTTACCCGTTTTCATAATATCGAACAAGGTATGCAAGTTTTCTGGGACAGGCTCGGGATGGTGCAAGTCGCCAAATGATGGATTATATTCGGAATGTATTTCGTGGACATTGGGAAGCAAAAGCTTCAGCAAGCCAATCGAAGCACCATACATAGAGTCGTAAACAATCTTGAAATTCTTCGAGCGTATTAAATCGATATCTATTTTTTTCTTAATATATCGCAAGTAAGGTTCTTTCGAATCGAAAGGACGAATAATCCGAGCCCCTATGTAAACATCGAGCGGTTTAAACTTCAATTTTGGTACCCGTGTTATTTTTTGTAGCTCGGCTTCAACTTTTTGAATTTCTTCTGGGGGTGCCGGTCCTCCGAATCTACCTTTAATTTTGTACCCATTGTAAATCGGTGGGTTGTGCGATGCAGTAATAACAATACCTAAATCGGAACCTTTTTGTTTTGTATGAAAAGAAACCATAGGTGTGGTTGCAAAGGTATTTGTTATATGTGCAACTATTCCATTTGCTGCAAAGATTTTTGCAGCTTCGTAGGCAAATTCTTTGGAAAGGAAACGAGTGTCGTAACCAATTACAACAGAAAGGTTATTTCGGGCAAGGCTTTTCAAATAGTTTGCAGTAGCAAGAACAACTCTATGAAGATTATCGAAAGTAAAATCGCGGGCAATTTCCCCGCGCCAGCCATCTGTTCCAAAAACTATCATAAATACGCTCGTCAGTTAAGTTTAACATCAATTTATTGAATATATCCTTTGTATTGGCTAAGTCCAGCAAAAAAGGCGTTTGCCCCAAGTTCCTTTTCGATACGAAGTAATTGGTTATATTTCGCTAATCTATCGGTCCGACAAGGTGCTCCCGTTTTTATTTGCCCAGCCGATGTCCCTACCGAAAAATCAGCTATAAATGTATCTTCTGTTTCGCCCGACCTATGCGATATAATTGTTGTATATCCATTTTGCCTTGCTAACTCTATTGTTTGTAAAGCTTCGGTAACTGTTCCTATTTGATTTAATTTTATCAGAATAGAGTTTGCAACACCCAGCTCAATCCCTTTCCTAAGAAAGTCGATATTTGTTACAAAAATATCGTCCCCAACCAATTGAACTCGCCGACCAATTTCTTTTGTTAAATTAACCCAAGCTTCCCAATCGCGTTCGCCTAAACCGTCTTCTATCGATACAATTGGATATTTATTTATTAGTTCTGCATACCACTTAATCATTTCGTCGGAAGAAAAAAGCTCACGCGTTGATTTGAAAAAACGATACTTACCATCTTCATACATCTCGCTTGCAGCAACATCGAGAGCCAAGAAAATTTCCTTTCCAGCTTTATACTCAGTATTATTAATTGCTTCGAGAATAACTTCGATTGCCTCTTCGTTGGATTTCAACGAGGGGGCAAAGCCACCTTCGTCTCCAACAGCGGTAGAATATCCTTTTTTCTTAAGAACAGACTTAAGAGTATGATAAACTTCGGTTCCCATTCGTAAGGCTTCGGCAAAGCTATTTGCCCCAGCAGGGACAATCATAAACTCTTGGATATCTACATTGTTGTCGGCGTGTTTACCGCCATTCAAAATATTCATTAATGGGACTGGTAAAATTCTTGCAGAAATTCCTCCGATATATCGAAAAAGAGGAACATTCAAGTAGTTTGCCGAAGCACTTGCAATTGCCATCGAAGTTGCAACGATAGAATTCCCCCCAAGTCTCGATTTATTCTGGGTCCCATCGAGTTCGACGAGCATCCTATCGATTTCGGATTGATTAAAAGAATTCAAGCCACCAAGTTTTTCATTGAAAGTTTGGTTGACAACATTTACAGCTTTTAAAACTCCACGGCCGAAGTACCTTGGGTTTTCGTTATCCCTTAGTTCGACCGCCTCGTTTTCTCCGGTACTAGCGCCGGAAGGTGCAGCTGCGCGTCCTCTTATTCCGTTCGAAAGGACTACTTCAACTTCGATTGTTGGGTTACCGCGTGAATCTAAAATTTCCAATGCAGTAACCTTTTCAATAGTTGGATAATTTTTCATATACGATTTTGTGTTATTTAAAAAAATTAAGGTTGTCAATTTTTTTTGCAAGCTCGAAATCGAGTTTCGTAAGCCCACCAGCACTATGAGTAGAAGTAATTATTCTAACTTTGTTCCAGCCATAAACAAGTATATCGGGATGATGGTCCATAGATTCAGCAACAATTGCTACCGCATTTACAAAACCTATTGCCGAAGGAAAATCGGATGCAACAATTTCCCTAACTAAAGTATTACCTTCGCATTTCCAAAGAGGGACATCTTTCAATTCAATCTCAATTTCTTCATTAGTCAAAAGATTGCGAAGGTTCATTGCAGTAAATTTTCGACTTGTGCTACAATCTTGGACTTTGCGACTGCTCCTATTGTCGAAGCAATAAGCTTACCATCCTTGAAATACAACAAAGTAGGTATCGAACGGACCCCGTAATTAATCGCTGTTGTTGGATTGTTATCGACATCCAACTTACATACTTTTACGCGGCCATCGTATTCTTCTGCGATATCTTCGAGAATTGGAGCAATCATTCGACAAGGAGCACACCAAGTTGCCCAGAAATCGACAATAACGGGGATTTTAGAATCGATTACCTCTTCATTAAAACTTTGGTCTGTAACGTGAATTATTTTTCCCATATTTCTACTAACTCTATATTACAACCACATAATGTTTAATTCAAAATTACCCTAATTAAGGATAAATTCTGTAAATCATTCTTGGAAAAGGAATTACTTCGCGAATATGCCTTGCCCCAGTTATCCACTTAACGGTTCTTTCTATTCCAAGCCCGAAACCACTATGGGGGACGGAGCCATATTTTCGTAAATCGAGATACCATTGGAATGCTTCGAGCGGCAAATTCTCTTCCTTAATGCGTTCCAAAAGTGCATTGTAATCATCTTCGCGCTGGCTTCCACCAATTATTTCACCTCCGCGTTCGGGGGCAAGCATATCCATGGCTAAAACAAGTTCGGGGTTTTGGGGGTCGCGTTTCATATAGAAAGCTTTCACTTTTGCTGGATAACGATGAATAATACAAGGCTTATCGAATTGTTCCATAATTGCTTCTTCTTGGACAGCTCCAAAATCTTCGCCCCATGGAAAAGGTTCTTCTATTTCCTTTCCATCGACTTTGCGGATAATCGGAACATTGTTGCGATTTAACCAATCAACCGCTTCGGTATATGTCATCCGATAAAATGGCCTTCGTACTTTCTCCAATTTCGTTATGTCGCGTTCAAGTATTTCGAGTTCTTTTTTACAATGTTTAAGCACATATTGGACAATATATTCCACAAGGTCTTCTGCAAGGTCCATATCGTCGTCGAGGTCGAAAAAAGCCATTTCTGGCTCGACCATCCAAAATTCTGTAAGATGTTTCCTTGTTTTCGAAAGTTCAGCTCGGAAGGTAGGGCCAAAAGTATAGACCTTCCCGTGTGCCATTGCAGAAGCTTCAGCATAAAGTTGCCCAGATTGAGAAAGATAGGCAGAACCAAGGTCGAAATATTTTGTTTCGAAAAGTGTCGTCGTTCCTTCGCAAGCATTCGGGGTTAGTATGGGCGAATCAACTTGCTTAAAACCATTTCCGTCGAAAAAGTCTCGGATAGCCTTTATAACAGCAGACCTTACACGAATGATTGCGTGTTGTTTCGACGACCGTAGCCAAAGATGGCGATGTTCCATCAAAAAGCTATCCCCATGTTCCTTTGGGGTGATGGGATAATCGTTTGTTAATTGAATTACTTGCAAATCGCTTACATCAATTTCAATACCAACAGGCGAGCGCGGGTCTTCGCGAACATAACCTTTCAAAATAAGAGAACTTTCTTGTGTGAGCGATTTTGCTCTTTCGAAAACTTCTTCGGAGACATTGGGTTTAAAAACAACGCATTGAACAATCCCAGTTCCGTCGCGAAGTTGTATGAAATGGAGTTTCCCTTTTCCAGTTTTATGATAAACCCAGCCTCTCAGAGTTACTTCGGAACCAACGAACTGCGAAAGATTTTCGATGTAACAATATGATTTATAACGCGAATTGATTGTCCCCATAAGCTAACGACCACCAAAAATTACACCTAAACCTAAGGAGAAAAAGTTCTTACTTTGTTCGTTGCTTTCCCCCCCAATTAAGTTAACGAACCAGTACTTACCTTCGAGAAAGATAGTCAATATCTTCAAGTCGAAATCCAATCCAGCACCAATTCCTGCGCCCAACCGACTATCTGTTTCCGAAGTCGAAATTGGAAGTTCTTGGTTTAGTCGAACTATATCGATTGAATGAAGAATGTAGTAATAAGACAAATTGCCAGTTAAATATGGATTAACAAAACTTCGATAAAGAAACCAATCGAACCCCACCGATATAGGTATTATATTTTGAAGGGATTTTAAAATCACAGTGTCGTAAGTAGAATTTGGAAAGTAAATTTTAAGTTCAGACTTTGGGAATCTATTTAATGAAATACCCGCTCTAAAAGAAAAATCTTTCGAAAGGGGCAAATTAAGATTCGTCCCAATATAGTATCCAAGCTTTACTGCATCGCGTATAACATTCCCAATGTTATTGTTCAAGTTAATTTTATCCGAATTATAAACATTATTTATTTCATCATTTGGTGTTGCAATTCCCAATCCAAAGCCAAAGCTAAATGGTTGCGAATAGGTATAATTCCCAATTAATGTAAATAACAATAAAAAAGAAATCTTCGAACAAACTTTCAATATCATCTTAGTAAATCTTATATTAACTTTTTTAATTTGCAAAATTAACTATTTTTGTGTTATTATTGTAATTTTATTCTTTAACTCAAAAGGGAAATTTATGAAAAGGTTAATTGCTTTAACTTTCCTTGTCCTTTTTTTGGTAGCCGAAATACGCTCTCAATCAGACAAGCAAAACTTGCCACCATTAAATTTTGGTCTTTTCGGGAGCTTTAGCGCAAACATACTCGGCATCGATTTAAAATGGCTCAATGTGCATGGGACACTGGAAGCAGAAAAATCTTACAGCAAGTTTCTAAATGGATTTGCTTTTGGAGGAATATTTAACGTCCCCATAGCTAACAACATTTTCTTTTCTGGGAGGGCAGCTTATAATTATGGCTTTGGGAATTTCAATTATGATTTTTATGATCAACTAACGCAAACAATCACAACTTACGAAGATGCTGTCGATTTCAATTTTTCATATATCGAAATTATGCCTGCTGTTAAATTTTACTCTTTAATACCCGAGGTCAAAAACCTTTATTTTCTGGGAGGAATTGAATTCGGCTATATTCTTTCGACTGAATTTGTTAACAACCAAACTCTTGCATCTGGAGAAGTTCCCAATGTCAATCCCCGTTTTGCAATCGCTGTGGGGGTCGGACATACCTTTGAAATTGCCGATAACATCTTTCTTTCCCCAGAATTTTCGTTTAGGTTCCCGGTGACAAAACTTTCCGACAATGTTTATTCTTCCGCCTTTGGACTGAGTATTAACGAAATTTTCTCCTTTAGCCAACTCCGTTTCGGAGCAAGTTTGACCTTCGGATTAGAAGAGAAAAAGCGTAAAATCGTAGAGCCAGTTGATTTAGATGCAAAAGTTGGTTTTCGTCAAGTAGTTGCTCTTAATGAAAGTGGCAATGAATTTCCGTTCAAAACCATCCGTGTCGAAGACACACGCTACAAAGAGTATTTTCCAATCGTTCCATACATTTTCTTCGAAGAAAATAGTGCAATTCCAGCGAGCAATACTCAAAATACATTAAGTAGCGTCGAAGCTGGGGAATTCATACCACAGAATTTACCTTTCGACGCACTCGAAGTAAATAGGAGAACTTTAGATATCATTGGCTGGCGTTTGAAAAAATATCCTAATGCAGAATTGACTATTATTGGAACAACGGACAAAAGTAAAAACGAAAGAGCCAACAAACAGCTTGCCAAACAACGAGCCGATTTCGTTCGCGACTACTTAGTAAAAACGTGGAAAATAAATCCCGAACGCTTAAATGTTCGAACAGTAGACTATCCAAGCAAACCATCGACCGACCGTGTTCCCGAAGGCGTTGCCGAAAACCGAAGAGCAGAGCTTTCGAGTTCTAGCCCCGATATCCTTGACCCCCTTCTGATTGAAGGCGAAAATCAGCGACTTGCTGAACCTTCGGTAATTAAATTCGAGCCATATGCACAAGTTTACGATTCAATTCGTTATTGGGAAATTTCTATATACCAAGGCGATAATGTTTTGAAACAATATTCTGGCACTGGCGAACCTAAAACTTTACATTGGCACATTAAACCTAATGAACTTGTTCCGAGAAATGTCCCAATCGACTATAGATTAAAAGTCGAAACAATCGGTGGAAAAATTTATCGAGACGTAGGCTCAATTCCAACAGAGTATTACTCCCAAACAAGAAAAAAAGCTGAAAATTTACCCGACCGTACTGTTACCAAATTTAGTTTGGTTCTTTTCGACTTCGATAAAGCAGAAGTCTCGCCACAGGACCAAGCAACCATTAGGAAATTAATTATCCCAGAGATTAAATATAATTCCACGGTGAAAATTTATGGTTATACCGATAGAATTGGGGAATTCGATTATAACCTAGACCTTTCAATACGACGCGCCGAAGCAGTTAAAGCTATAATTCAGAGGGAACGAAAAGATGTAAAAATCGAAACTTTTGGGGTTGGAGAACGAAACTTGCTATTCGACAACGAAATACCAACTGGACGACACCTTTCCCGAACAGTCCAAGTGGTAATCGTTACCCCAAGATAAATTATTTCTGATTATATTATTGGGGAGTAAAAGGATTATCGAATAATTGAAGGTTGAAGTCTGGAAGGGCACCGCAATTCGTTTTAATTGCAGGAATTAAAATAACTCTCTATTTGATAAAATTCAACCCAAGATAAAATCAAAAAATATTAATTAATTCAATCACAAAGTTGAGTGGAATATACGAGTGATTTCTAAAAATCACTCGTAATTTTTTACTCCCTTCGACGCCTTTAATATCGCAAATTCCTTCCAATCGAATTTTAAAAAAGGGTTTAGGAAAGTCGGAGTAATACTGTAAATAACCTTTTTTACCTAAATTTAAGATGAAGTTTTTTGTAATTTCATCGGAAAGAAGTAAATCAAAACTTTTTACATTACTTAGACAATCTTCTATATCTATTATTTGTATAACTTTCAATAATAATCTTCCCTACATTATCTAAGGAAAATTACAAAAATTTTACATTTTTCAAATTATACACAAATGCATCACAAAGTAACTACTACTAAGCGATAAGATTTAAGCAGTTATATTATTCAATCTCTTAAAAAATGTTAGTAATAAAAATTAATTAAAAACTCTTAAACTGAACTTGAAGAAAATAGAGTATGCAACTCTAACTACAATTTATCTGGCTTTTGTAACGATAAATTCTCCGTAGGCGTCACCACATTCAATACCTTTTACCTGCTTACATTCAAAAGTTCCAATGGGTTTACCTTTGGGGTCGTATTCACCGCCATATGCTAAATCCATAAATGCAGCACTAACCCCAGCTATCATATATGCCGACATTTTGTTCGATGAACCATATTTCACTATATCAGATTCGTAATAATTGTATGCACGAACTACCAATTTTTCATTTGGTACTAATTCAACTATTTCAGCGTCAGCCCAACCCCAAGCGGTAAATACTGCAAACGCACCAAAAAGGATATCTTCGGGGACTTTTTCAATCATAGGTGCTACGACCGCATTCCATTCATCCGAAGTGATAATACCGTAGCCAGTGTGGTATCCACATTCGTGAGCTGCATTGTAAAGAAGATATTCCTTTGCATGCAAAATTTCCAAATTCTCTGCTTTACTTGTTAATCGTTCAGCAAATGAATTCCAAAAACTTGTCGGTAACTGGTTAACATAAACATTAAAACCTTCGATTATACCATTTTCGTCTGGCAAAACGTCAATTTTGGACATAAGTTCTATTATTTTTTTTCTATCGATTGCCATTTTTACCTCCTTGTGATTTTAAACAATGAAGACTTACTTCCCATCACAATACTTTGAACTTCAACTGCTTTGAAAGTGCCAGAAGATACCCCGAGAACGCTTTCAAACATAGCTTCAATATATCCAGCAGAGATGTAGTTAACTGGTTTATCATAAGTCCCCCATTTCTTTAGCCATCCACTATCAATGTGAGAAGTTATAAGTTCAACTTCACCACTGAAATCACCCAAAAAATTTACTTTCATCTTTCCAAGTCCAAAAAGAGAAAAATACTGGATTGCAATATTTATTTTGTCTTGAATAGTAGAAATATCGGGGTTTTGAACGAAATAATTGTCGAGAACTTCACGGAAAGAATCCCGAGCACAGTCTTTTAACAATTCAGTTTCGCTAGCGTCCAACGCTAACTGTGTATACAGCGTCGAGTAATGATGACAATGCAAAACTGCTTGAAAACCATTAATGTAATGTCGCTTAGTCCTGGGGTCAAAAGTATGGTTATACTTTATTGAAGTTTTAACTTCTTGAATCATAATTCACCCTCCTTATTTGTTTTCAAATTCTTTTTCAATTTCTTTCATTGCTTTTTCAAATTTTTGAATATTTTCTTGCGAATCTGGCTCATCTTTAGCCTTAGTGCTTGGTAATAAAGTAAGGATTGCTAACCTCATTTGAGCCTTAATGCCGCCAAGCTTGTAAGCTTGTTCATAAAACTTCAACAACTTTTCTCCCATTTAAACCTCCTTTAAAATTTTTTCTACTACAAATTTTGAAAAATAAAATTAGGAAATTACAAAAGAAATTCTCAAATTTTTTTTAAAATCAAGTAAGGGATTAATGTTAAGTAATTAATTATCAATAACTTCCGTAGTCGAAATTTGTATCAATTTTGTTGTTAAATTATCTAAGTTCATAGTGCGAAATGTTTGGGGCATTAATTTATGTTGTTATTCACATACTATACTCAAAGAATAAACCTGCATAATATCCAACCTATGTTTTTTAATTTTGTATTTTGTTAATTATATATTTTATGGAATTTCCAGATTTAACAAAAATCGAGTTAAAAGAAATCGAAAACAACTACACTTTTGAAATTTGGAAGCAAAAGTTCAAGGAAACAACTGGCGTAGAATTTGAAAATTTTATTAAATACTCCGCCGAAGGTATTCCAATCTACCCATTGTTTAATTCGGAAATTTATAAAACTTTTGAACATTTAAATTTTACTGCTGGGCTTCCTCCATTTTTACGCGGACCCTATCCTACAATGTACATACAACAACCTTGGACAATCAGGCAATATGCCGGCTTTTCGACCGCCGAAGAAAGCAATGCCTTTTACAAGCGCTGCCTTGCCTCTGGGCAAACAGGTCTTTCAGTTGCTTTCGATTTACCAACACACAGAGGCTACGATTCCGACAATCCGCGTGTCGTTGGCGACGTTGGGAAGGCTGGCGTTGCAATAGACTCTGTCTTGGATATGAAAATATTATTCGATGGAATTCCTCTGGACAAAATTTCCGTTTCGATGACTATGAACGGGGCTGTCATACCAATAATGGCATTCTATATCGTAACTGCCGAAGAATCTGGGGTTTCGAAAGAACAACTTTCGGGAACAATCCAAAACGACATTCTAAAAGAGTTTATGGTTCGCAATACATATATATACCCACCCGAACCTTCAATGCGAATAATCACAGATATTTTTGCCTACACTTCTAAATTTATGCCTAAGTTTAATTCAATTTCCATCTCTGGTTATCATATCCAAGAAGCAGGAGCAACTGCCGATATCGAGTTAGGCTATACACTTGCCGATGGATTAGAATATCTAAGAGCAGGTTTGCGGGCAGGTTTAAAAATCGATGATTTTGCTCCAAGAATCTCTTTCTTTTTTGGAATTGGCAAGAATTTCTTTATGGAAATTGCTAAACTTCGTGCTGCTCGTTTGCTTTGGGCAAAAATTGTTAAACAATTCGACCCACAGAACCCTAAATCTATGGCATTGAGAACACATTGCCAAACTTCAGGTTGGAGCTTAACAGAACAAGACCCATTTAACAATGTAATCCGAACTTGTATCGAAGCACTCGCTGCTGTGCTTGGACATACCCAATCTTTACATACAAATTCACTCGACGAAGCCATAGCTCTTCCGACCGATTTTTCGGCTCGAATTGCACGAAATACACAGTTGCTTCTTCAAGAAGAAGCAGGAGTAACGAAAACAATTGACCCTCTTGGTGGTTCTTACTTTGTTGAATACCTTACAAATGAGCTTGTACATAAAGCTTGGGCTCACATCCAAGAAATAGAGTCATTCGGAGGTATGACAAAGGCAATAGAAACTGGGTATCCAAAAATGAAAATCGAAGAGTGCGCTGCAAGTCGCCAAGCAAGAATAGATTCTTGCGAAGAAACTATTATTGGAGTTAACAAATATCGAGTAGAGGACGAAGTTCCAATTCCAATTTTAGAAATCGACAACAAGGCTGTTCTTGAACAACAAATTAAAAGACTTTCAGAATTAAAAAAGACACGGGACAACAGTTTAGTTGAATCTACCTTAAATGCAATAACAGAGTGTGCTGCGACTGGGAAAGGGAACTTGCTCGAATTAGCTGTCGAATCTGCACGAGCTCGTGCAACACTTGGGGAAATTTCTTTTGCAATGGAAAAAGTCTGGGGTAGGCATAAAGCAATAATCCGCTCCTTCACTGGAGTTTATAGCTCATCATATGCTAAAAAAGAGGATATAGAGGAAGTCCGGAACTTAGGCGATAGATTCGAAAAACTCGCTGGCCGTAGGCCCAGAATTCTCGTCGCAAAAATGGGACAAGATGGCCACGACCGTGGGGCAAAAGTTATAGCAACTTCTTTCGCCGATATGGGCTTCGATGTCGATATTGGACCACTTTTCCAAACTCCAAGCGAAGTTGCCCGACAAGCAATTGAAAACGATGTTCATATAGTTGGTATTAGTTCGCTTGCTGGTGCACATAAAACTTTAATTCCAAACTTAATCGAGGAACTGAATAATTACGGGCGGAACGATATTATGGTTGTCGTCGGCGGAGTTATTCCTCCGCAAGATTACGAATTTCTATACAATGCTGGTGTAGTCGAAATCTTTGGCCCGGGTACCATTATCCCACACGCAGCAAAAAAAATATTAAACATTCTACTTGAATTATATAAAGAAGAAGTATAAACTTAAAATTTGATTCCACATCCGATTTCCCACCGCTATAAATATGTTTGCCGTCTTGTTCCCCAGCGACATACTTTTCGAACGACAAAAGAAAATGTAGAGTGTCGTGGTTTACTTTATATTCCTCCGAAGGCGACAAGTAAAAATCCTTTGCGAAGATTGAATGTTCTTTGAATTATATGTTTTACATTCAAGATAGTATGGAGAGTTTTTTTAGTAAAAAATTATATCTGGGTATCCAATTGCCTTTCTTTTTTCTTTGTTTGTTGAAGGAATTTGAGGGTTTAATCCTAATATTTCAAGTTCATTTTTAACATATTGTTCCACATCGTTTCCGACTTCATTAGGTCTTGGTCTAAGTATGCCAATCTTATTGATTTCTTCTCCAGCATTTTTTGCACATTCAATTAATTTCTTCAACACCTCTTTGTGTTCGTTATTGTTATCGTCGAACGATAAAACATCGTGATTAAAAATTGCTTTAATTACCTCACTAAATTGAATGTTTTCAATAGGTTTTAACAATTGTTTTAAATTGTCTACACAATCCTTGTCGATATTATCTCCTTCTTTCGACATTTCAAGCTTTTTTGAATATTAAAACGTTTTCCTTTTTCATTACATTATACAGCCCAAAAATTATCTTGTTAATATTCAGTGTCAATTTAAATCCAAGTTTCTTCATTACATCGATTGTAAAGTCAACAGTGTTGATTTCCTTAGCTTGATAAGTGGCATTACCGATGATAATAACCGCAAATTTGTTTGGTTTGAGAACCCTATGCATCTCCGTATACGAAGATAACATATCCTCATTATAAAGAAACAATCGACTTTTTCCGTCCCCTCTGACTCCGATAAATTTGTCTTTTAACTTTCTTGTCTCGTATCCCAAATCTTTTAATGCATGTTCGTCGTTCTGCACATAGTCGAGTGCGATAGAATATGGAGGAGAAGTAATAATCCCATCGACGGAGTTATCCTTCAAATTCAATTTCCTTGCATCTCCAATTTCAATTTTTGTCTTCCCCAAAGTCAAATTCAATTCTTTTTTTAGCAAATGATAGTCTTTAATAGATGAAATCATCAATTCAAGGTTCCTTTTAAATGAGGTTGTGAAATCTCTTTTTCTACGGGAATTATCGCTAACAGCAACCAATCGAGCTAAAATGTAAAAATTACTTACTTTCTCGCTATCCGTTATTCTCGATATAAACTCATAATAATTTTCGGTTTTTTGAAACAAATTTGGTTCAATATTTGAAATAATTTCGTCTTTCAATTCAACGATTTCATCTAAAACATATATCGATTCTGTTTTTACTCTGCCTTGTATTACACAAAGTGGTGAAATATCTACTCCAAAAAAATTAATTCCTAAAAGTTGGCATTCTAATGCCGTAGTTCCACTTCCAGAAAATGGGTCGAGAACTATATCTCCTTGCTGAACTCCAATAATATTCAACAACGCTCTAATCATCTGTGGATGAAATTTGCCTTTGTACGGATAAATCCAATGGGTAAGATATTGATTGACAGAGTTCGTTCTATTTTTCTCTTGAATATTATAATAGTGTGTAAAATCATTGTCGATTGTTTTGAAATATGCAACTCTTTTTATAATCGTCTCTTTAAACTTTGGAGAATAATTAGTAACTGAAAATTCCCGCAATTCATTACTGCAGATACTATATTCAACCCCAAGGGATTTTAGCTCTAATTCTGCTAAGGACAATTCGTAGATAAATTGTACATTGTCGAACAAACTCAACTTACCAGTCGAAGTAACTTCGGGAGTAAAAAATGTAATTGGGAAGGGATACCCTCCCTAATTTGTTTTTCTAACATTTTCAAAAAAAATCAAACCAGCATAGCAAAATTAACAAATTTGGGTTTCAATGTCTTTCATCTTTGCAATTTATTTATTTTAATTTTGCTTTTGTTTAATGTGGAATAAAAAGTTATGATAGTTAAAGAGTTAGTTTTCCCTAAAAGTATTGTCGTTGTTGGCGGTTCAAATGATGTGCGGAAACCTGGTGGCAAAGTGCTCCAAAATTTAATTGAATGGAAATTCGAAGGCGATTTGTTTGTAATTAATCCGAAAGAGAAAGAAGTTCAAGGCGTTAAATCTTTCTCGACAATCGAAGCTTTACCTCCAGTTGATTTAGCTTTTTTTGCAATTCCAGCAAATTTAGTTCCCCAGATGATGGAAAATCTCGCAAGGCGGGGTACACGAGCCTTTATCGTACTTTCGGCTGGATTTAGTGAAATGGGCGAAGAAGGAAAACGATTAGAAAAAAAGTTGGTCGATATCGTAAGCTCTGTTAATGGTTCGCTGATAGGGCCTAACTGCATTGGAGTAATTACTGAAAAATACAAGGGAGTATTTGCTGGACCAATCCCAGAATATTCGCCCGAAGGATGCGATTTCGTCTCGGCTTCCGGGGCAACTGCTGTTTTCATTCTCGAAGAAGCTATAACGCGAGGAATAAAGTTTTCGCAAATCTTTTCGGTCGGAAATTCTGCACAGATTGGAATTGAAGAAGTCCTGGAATATTGGGATTTAACTTTCGACTCGAAAAGCTCGAAAGTGAAATTGATTTATGCAGAACAGATTTCAAACCCAAACAAATTCTTAAAACATTCAAGTTCGCTTATAGAGAAAGGGTGCCGAATAGCTGGAATAAAATCTGGACGAACGAAGGCGGGCGCTCGTGCAGTTACTTCGCATACAGGTTCACTTGCTGGCGAGGACGAGATGGTCGATGCTCTTTTTCGCAAAGCTGGTATTATTCGCTGCGAAGGAAGAATGGAACTTGTTTATGTTGCAGGCGTACTTTCGAACAAAAAGATTTTAGGCGATAGATTTGCAATTGTTACGCACGCTGGTGGTCCTGGAGTTATGCTTGCAGATACCTTGGAATCAGAAGGAATAAAAATACCACCGATAGAAGGGACTTATGCAGACGAACTTTTGAAACATCTACATTTTGGCTCTTCTGTTGCAAATCCTATCGACTTTCTTGCTACTGGAACTGCAGAGCAGTTAGATTTGATACTTGATTACGTTGAAAACAAATTCGAACAAATCGACGCCTCCGTCGTTATTTTTGGAACTCCGGGACTTTTCGATGTTAGCGATGCATATCGTGTTATAGTTCGTAGAATGATGGATTCTTGCAAACCAATTTTCCCAGTTCTACCGTCAATTTTACAAGCAAAAGGAGAAATAGAATTATTTAAATCGCTCGGCGGAATTTACTTCAACGACGAAGTTGCTCTTGGGAAATCAATTGCAAAAGTTGTTCGAAACAAACGAGTTGGCAAAACTTCCCCAAAAAAACAAATTGAAAAGAAGGAAGAATTGCGAAATCTTTTCAAAGACTTTTCGAATAATTTTGTTTCTACAGAGATTGCTCGCAAGGCGTTGGTTATAGCTGGAATACCTTACGTCGATTCAAAAATTGTCGAGAATAAAGCTGAATTACAAAAGTCTTTAGACGAGTTTCGTTTTCCTTTGGCAATGAAAGTCTTAGGTTTACTTCACAAGTCGGAGTCTGGCGGAGTCAGATTAAATATACGTTCGCAAGAGGAAGCCGAACAAACTTTCGAAGAGCTTATGCAAATCGAAGGAGCACAAGCTGTCGAAATTCAACAAATGCTCGATGGAATTGAACTTTTCTTTGGTGTAAAGTACGAACATGGTTACGGGCATCTAATAGTTTTTGGATTAGGAGGTATTTTTGTCGAGATTCTTCGGGATGTCGCATCTATGCTTGCTCCACTTTCACTCGAAGAAGCTCGCCAGCTTGTATCATCAATTAAAGGATATCCGATACTTAAAGGTGCTCGCCGAACGCAACCAGTTGACGAAGAAAAAGTGGTCGAAATTCTTCTTCGTCTTTCCGAACTAATTGAAATCGTCCCAGAAATACAAGAATTAGATTTAAATCCCGCTATTGCATTTGGGGACAAAATTTTTGTCGTCGATGCGAGAATTAAAGTAGGCAAATTAAAATAGAACATAACATAATATTGAATTGAAATTTTGATTAACAAGTTAAGTAGATATTGTGGATAATCTGAAATTCGATTTCTTTTACGTTCTGCGGAGATTTTCGGTTTTAAAATAAACATTTACGATGAAGAAATTTGTTTGAATTTTCATAATTTTGTAGTTTTTTGGTAAAAGCTTTAGGAAATGACAAAACTAAAGACAAAATCATCGGCAAAAAAACGTTTTAAAATTACTGCTACTGGGAAAGTTATGCGGGAAAAGGCAAATCGAAGTCATATTCTCACAAAGAAAGAACGAAAACGGAAACGAGAACTTCGGAAAAAAACACTTGTCGATAGGACAGATTTGCCAAGAATCAAGAAAATGTTGGGAATTTGATATTCAACAGAGCGAAAGGGGCAACGATGCTCCCCCTTAGCAAAAATTAAGAAAGGAGGAAAATATGCCACGAGCAAAAAACAAAGTAGCATCGCGAGAGCGGCGACGAAAATTCTTAAAGTTAGCAAAAGGGTTTTGGGGCAGGCGGAAGAATGTCTGGACAATTGCCAAGCATCATATCGAAAAGGCATTGCAATACCAATATCGCGACCGACGCCTTAGGAAACGCAACTTCCGTAGGTTATGGATTATCCGCATCAACGCTGCTTGCCGGCAAAACGGGACAACTTACTCTCGGTTTATGGGAGCTTTACGCCAGAAAAATATCGAAATTAATCGAAAGATTTTAGCTGATTTTGCAATGAACCAACCCGACTACTTCGCAAAACTCGTCGAATTTGCTTTGAATTAATTTCAAAAGAGAATAGCTTTTGACCTATAATATTTGGTGATAAAAACTTCTATCTATTAAGTCTTTATGATTGAAGAAATAAGGAAAGTCGAAGAAGAGATTAAACACGCTTTGGAAAAAATTAAGACCAAAGAGGACCTTGAAAATTTCAGAAGAATCTTTTTAGTACGCAAAGGAAAAATTCAGGAACTCTTCGACGGGCTACGCAAAGTTTCGAAAGAAGAGAAACCAATTGTCGGGAAATATCTTAATGAACTTAAAGAATTCACCGAGAAAAAATTTAAAGAACTTTCCGAATTAATTTCGAAAGGAGACGAAAAAAAATCCCAAATCGATTTAACATTATCTGGTAGAACCGACTACATTGGGCATTTCCACCCAGTCTATCAAACGATGGAGAAAATGGTTAATATTTTCGTTGAATTGGGATTTCGAGTTGCCGAAGGCCCCGACATCGAAGACGAATACCATAATTTCGATGCCTTGAATTTTCCACCCGAACACCCAGCTCGGGATATGCAAGATACCTTTTTTATTAAGTCCGATAAGAAACTACTTTTGCGAACCCACACCTCTCCTGTCCAAATTCGAGTTATGCACAACAAACCTTTGCCAATTCGGTATATTATGCCGGGTCGAGTTTATCGAAACGAAGCAATTTCGGCTCGCTCGCTTGCAGAATTCCACCAAATAGAAGGCTTGTATATAAACCATAACGTTACATTTGCCGAATTAAAAGGCACGATGGTAGAATTTTCTGAGCGAATGTTTGGAAAAAATCTCCGTTTTCGATTTCGTCCATCCTTCTTTCCATTTACCGAGCCCAGTGCTGAATTAGATATTACTTGCTTTCTTTGTCGAGGGAAAGGTTGTAGAGTTTGTAAATATTCAGGATGGCTCGAAATAGCTGGTTGTGGTATGGTCCATCCTAATGTTTTGAAAGCAGGAGGTATCGACCCAGAAACCTATACTGGCTTCGCCTTCGGATTAGGCATCGAAAGAGTTGCTATGTTATTATCTGGAATAGACGATATTCGATTGTTCTATGCAAATGATATGAGACTTTTGACACAATTTTGAATTAAAATTTAATTGGGGTATAAATGATATACCTAAACAATGCAGCGACAAGTTTTCCCAAGCCGAAGGAGGTCAAAGATGCAGTAGTGGCTTCTTTCGATTATCCATTAGTCCATTCTTCTCGAACAGGTTTCGAACGAGAAGAGGAGGATATCGCTTACCTTTGTCGCGTTCGGCTTGCCGATTTATTCAACGTCGAAGACCCTCTGCGAATTGTTTTTACATCTGGCAGCACCGAAGCTTTGAATTTAGCTATCAAAGGTCTTTCTCTTGATGGTTCAAATGTAGTAATTACTGCAATCGAACACAATTCCGTAATCCGTCCTGTTAAAACTCTCGAAAAGGAAGGTAAAATCTCCGTTACAATTGTAGAATGCAACAAAAATGGTTATGTTTATCCCGAACAAATCGAAAAATCTATACGCGACAATACTCGCGCGGTAATTGTAAATCATTGTTCTAATGTAACTGGGGCTGTATTAGACCTCGAAAAAATCGCGAAAATAGTACATTCCCGTGGTGCTTACTTAATAGTCGATGCATCTCAATCGGCTGGAGCAATACAGATTGATTGTAAAAACTGGGATATTGACTTACTTGCTTTTACTGGGCACAAGTCCCTTTTTGGATTACAAGGAATAGGCGGACTTTATATTAAAGAAGGAATTGAGTTGAAGCCTTTAAAAGTTGGTGGTACTGGTATTCTGAGCGAAATCCTTCTCCAACCCGAAGGAGTCCCTATCCATTATGAAGCTGGAACACCAAACAGACCGGGTATCATTTCGCTTTACGCTGGAGTTCAGTTTATTTTAAATACTGGATTGGAAAAAATCCTCGAACACAAAAAGAAACTTTATCAAATTCTATTCGATGAATTAGAAGGCAATGAAGATATCGAAATTTACAGCCCGCGCGAAAATACTTCTTACTCTAATTTCTGTTTTAATGTTAAGAAAATGGTCCCCGAAGAAGTCGGCTATATGCTCGAATCCTCTTTCGATATCTACGTCCGAACAGGATTACATTGCGCCCCCTTAATGCTCCCTTATCTTGGGGTTGCACCTTGGGGAACCGTCCGTGCAAGCCACTCCTATTTTACAACAGAGGAAGAAATTTACAAATTTACAGATGCTATTAAGAAAATAGCCTTGGTAACCAAAAAAATATGAAAGTTTTAAAAGTGAAAGAAGTTAAAGACTGTTTCGAAAGTAACAATAGTTGCGATTTTCTCTTGAGCGGTCCTATAACAAAAGAATTTGCTGAATATCTTGGGAAATTAGGCAAATTCCTTTACTTCGATGAATTCGATGTCCCAGCTTTCAAAGTTATTGTTCGTGGAGAATATACCGTCAAAGGAGCTATTGGAAAAAAAACGATAAGAATCCTTCTACCCGAGGATGTTTCTAATTATCCGCTCGATAATTTAATAAACTATATTAATCAATACAAACAAAAGTAGAAGAAAAATGTTAAAAAAATTATTAGATTTTTTCTTTCGAAAGAAAAAGCAAGTTTTAGAAAGCGAAAAGACAGCCAAAGAAAAACAAACCAAACAAGGAAAGCTAACTGCACGCGAACGAATAGAACGAATAGTCGACCCTGGTTCTTTCCACGAATGGGATATGTTTGTCCAACAAGCATCAACCGATTTAGGCTTGGACAAAAAGTTCCTTCCGCGTGATGGAGTGATAACAGGAACAGCAAGCATTATGGGACATCCCATTTGCATTTATGCACAAGACTTTTCCGTTGCTGGGGGCTCGCTCGGTCTTGCACACGCGAGAAAAATAACAAAGATAATGGACCACGCAATAAAGCTTGGTGTCCCAATCATTGGTATCAACGATAGTGGTGGTGCTCGCATTCAAGAAGGAGTTAACTCTTTGGCTGGTTATGGGGAAATTTTCTTCCGAAATACCCGAGCTTCTGGTGTTATCCCTCAAATATCAATAATTTTGGGACCTTGCGCTGGTGGTGCTGTATATTCACCTGCCTTGACCGATTTCGTATTTGTTGTCGATAAAATTTCGAAAATGTTCATAACTGGACCGGAAGTAATTAAGACCGTACTTGGCGAAGAAATTTCGATGGAAGACCTTGGTGGAGCACGTGTTCAAGCCGAAATTTCTGGAAATGCACATTTCTTCGCCGAAACCGAAGAAGAATGTTTCGAACAAGTGAAAAAACTGGTAACTTTTATCCCTTGGAACAATCGAAAAAAAGCCGACCCATTTCCCCCCAAGCAACCAAAGGTCAATTACCGAATTTCTGAATTGATACCCGAAGACCCACGGCAACCTTTCGACGTTCGCGATGTAATTCGCGCTATTGTCGATGACTCCGACTTTTTCGAAATAATGGAATTTTTTGCTCCAAATGTTGTTATTGGTTTTGCCAGAATGAACGGAGAGACAATTGGCATCGTCGGCAACCAACCTAAAGTTTTGGCTGGGGTTTTGGATGTCGATTCTTCCGATAAAGCTGCACGCTTTATCCGATTTTGCGATTCTTTTAACATACCATTAGTTACTCTTGTTGATATTCCCGGCTACTTACCCGGGGTCGACCAAGAGCATTCGGGAGTCATTCGCCACGGGGCGAAAATCCTTTATGCTTACAGCGAAGCAACAGTACCAAAGATAACGGTTATTATGCGCAAAGCTTACGGCGGAGGCTATATTGCAATGTGTTCGAGACATCTTGGGGCAGACTTTGTTTTCGCTTGGCCAATGGCAGAAATTGCTGTTATGGGACCGGAAGGTGCTGCGAACATAATCTTCAAAAACGAAATTGCCGAATCGCCCAACCCAGAGGAAACAAGAAAGCAAAAAGTTAAAGAATACATCGAAAAATTTGCAAATCCTTTCGTTGCAGCAGCCAATGGTTATATCGATGCAGTAATAGAACCAGACGAAACACGAAAGTACATTCTTCATTCTCTATTTATTTCTCGAAGCAAAGAAGAACAGACTTTGCCAAAAAAACATGGAATTCCACCATTCTAATTTGAATTATGGATGAAAGAAAAGAAGATTTTGTTGAGTTTCAGCTTTTAGATGGGCAGTTTTTTACAAAAATCCCACGCAAATATCTACGGCGTAAAAAATTTCAAATGCCAGATAAATCCCAGCTAAAGGCTTTTATTCCCGGAGTAATCCAGAACATCTATGTACAAGTTGGGCAAAAAGTTCGTCGGGGCGAACCACTACTTGTGCTCGAAGCTATGAAAATGAAAAATGACGTCAACTCCCCTGTCGAAGGTAAAATCAAATCCATAAACGTTAAAATTGGCGATGTTGTAAAAAAAGACCAAGTTCTAATAGAGTTCTCCGATTTCGAAGATTAAAGGTTCAAGGAAATAAGTTTTGTGAAACCAAATAGCATCTTTGTAAATAAGAACTACCAAGATGGTAATTCGGCAAAACTATGCTCAGAGTGGTAGAAAACTCTTCTCAATGTATCCAATTTAACATTTCTGAATTACAATCCTTCAATTTGTACTTCTTTCTTCTTTAAAAAGAAGTATACAAAGGGAACAAAGATACTTCCGCTGAAATTCCAAATTTTTATTTTTAAACTCAAATGTTTAATTTGCTTTTTTAAATCAGAATTTCGAAAAATATGGAAACTGGTAGCTCGATGAAAATTGCAACAAAGTGTGTTCATTCTGGAGTTAAGCATTACGAATTCGGACCAATAGTTCCACCAATCTACCAAACCTCGACATTCGCTTTTCGGGATGCCGACCACGGTGCTCGGCTTTTCAAGGGCGAAGAAGAAGGCTTCATCTATACCCGAATGAGAAATCCAACTATCGAGGCTTTAGAAGATGCGGTTGCCGAACTGGAATTTGGAACGAAAAGTATAGCTTGTGCAAGCGGTATGGCTGCTATCTCTTTGGTTATCTTTTCCACGACAAAAAGTGGCGACCATATTATCTCTGGTAAATCTGTTTATGGTCCTATTACAACTTTGCTTGGACAAATTTTTAGCTCCTACGGGCTCGAAGTGTCGTTCGTCGATACATCAAACATAGAGGAAGTTAAGAATTCCTTTCGTTCGAACACAAAACTTATATTCTTCGAAACCCCTGGCAACCCGACTCTCTTAATTTCGGACATCCAAGTGATTTCCAAAATTGCCCACACTTTCGGAGCGAAAGTTGTCGTCGATAATACTTTTATGACCCCAGTGCTCCAAAATCCGCTTAAGCTCGGTGCGGACATAGTCGTCCATAGTATGACGAAATATTTAAATGGGCACGCCGATGTCGTCGCTGGCATTGTTGTATTCAAGGACGAAAATGATTATTTGCATTTTCGAAAGTTTTCGAACCATATTGGTGGAGTAATCGACCCTTTCAATGCTTTCTTGGTGCATCGTGGATTGAAAACACTTTATTTGAGGATGGAAAGGCACTGTTCGAATGCACTCCAAGTGGCTAAGTTCTTAGAACAGCATCCCAAAGTCGAAAAAGTATGGTACCCATACTTGGAAAGCCATCCTCAATATGAATTAGCAAGAAAGCAAAGTCTTGGGGGTGGTGGTATGATTTCCATTGAACTTAAAGGGGGGTTGTCTGCGGGTAAAGCTTTGATGAACAACATCAGTGTCTGGAAGCTTGCAGTAAGTCTTGGTGGGGTAGAATCATTAATTCAACATCCCGCAAGTATGACACATTCAAGTATGACCCCACAACTTCGTGCCGAAGCTGGAATAACCGAAGGACTTGTCCGACTTTCTGTTGGTATCGAAGACCCCGAAGATTTAATTAATGGCCTGGAAAAAGGGTTAAGTTCCATTGAATAAGAAATATGAAAAAAATTAAACCAAGACGAATATTCGAAGAACTTGCCGAAGCTGGTGTGCTTGCCGATTTACTCGAACACCAATGGCGTGAATTTTACGAAAAGAACGAAACTTTCCGCGACGATGTCAACGAAATTATGCTAAAATTTTCAAAATCGGAAGTTACACTTCTCGAAAAGTATTACCTACAAGAGCTTTGCAACAGCCTTCAATTTTTCATTGATTATACAAAAATATGGACGAGAGCAAAGCAATAAATCCAGAAATTAAGGGCTTGTTCGAAACTGTAAAACGACAAGCTCTTGAATATTCGAAAGCTTTCGAATTTTTCGAGGAGGAAAAGAAAATAATCAGTCAGAAGCTGGAAGAACTTGAAAACTTTTCGCAACACATTCTCGAAGAAATAGAAAATAAAATCAAATTGCTGGAAAATACCATTAACGATTTCATTTCGGATTTCCAGCAAAAGTCCGCTTCTTTCGAAGTCGCTTATAAAGAACTCGATAGAATTGAACTTCTGAAACAAGAACTTAACAACCAAAATTCTGAACTGAAAGTTCAAATGATAAAATTTGATAGTCTTTTGAAGACTTTCGAAAACAAAGTCGAACTCGAGTTCGAATCTCTTTCTCGTAAAGTTCTGAATATGATAGAAAACGAAATTAGTTCAAGTCTGAAAAAGTTCGAAGTTAAGTATGCTCTAAAGATTAAGTCTCTCGAAGAAAAAGTGGTAAATTTTGAACAGAAATTGTTAGCTCTAACGTTGAGTCAATCGCGTTTCACAAAAACTTTTTACGAAGAAACTGATACAATGCAACAAGGCTTACAACAAATTAAGCAAGCTTTGTACGACGAACGACAAAAAATCGAGGCTCGATTTAGCGAATTTTCGGAGGAACTAAACAAAAAACTTATTCGCTTCGACCAATTGCTTAACCAAATTGAACAACAGACTGAAACCACAATCCAAAACAAAGAAGAAAGTTCGAATAAAATTCGGGATGAAGTCCGACAAGCATTTCAATATTTGAATGAGTTTAGAATTCAACAGAGCAAGATTGAAAATACAATAAGGAGAATTTTAATTTTTGGAACACTTTTCATTCTTATTTTTGTTGTTTTATTGTTCGCAATTTAACTTTATGTCCAACAAACCATATCGTTTATGAAAGTAGCAATACTAACAGGAGGCGGCGATTCCCCGGGAATGAATGCATTCATCCGAGCGGTCGTTCGTAGTTGTTTGAATTTGCGTCCCGCAACCTCAGTTTGGGGTGTAATCGATGGTTGGCGGGGGCTTGTCGAAGGAAATTTTCGAAAATTAACCAAACGAGATACTGCTGGAATTGCAAATCAAGGCGGAACAATTCTTGGGACACTGCGTCTTCCAGAATTGAAAGACAACCGCGATATGCAAGAAGCGATGGCGTTCAACCTTCACGACAATTTCTTCGATTATCTATTCGTAATTGGAGGAAACGGAAGTCTTGCAGCTTCGAATGTATTAAACAATATAATCCTTTCGAAAGGATTGAGAACAAAGGTTTTAGTTACTGCTGGTTCAATCGATAACGATGTTTGCAATAACTTTGGTTATTCGATTGGTTTCTATAGTGCTGTCGATAAAAGTCTCGAAATGTTGGAATGGATACGCGATACTGCTTCTGCCCACCGACGCGTTTATATTATTGAATCGATGGGGCGGGATTCTGGTTACCTTGCATTTTATGCTGGGGTTGCTACTGGTGCTGAATACATTATTTTGCCAAACGATGATGTTGACTACGAGGAGCTGGTTAATTTAATTGCTGAACGCGACCGCGATACCCGCATAATCGTTGCCGAAGGGTATTCGAAATCTGCCGACGAAATTACTAAAATCTTGAACGAGATATTTGTGCGGCGGAAAATTAAACACGAAATTCGATATGTAGATATGGGTTATTTTCAACGAGGAGGTAAAGCAGCAGTTAAAGACATCATAACTGCAAGTTGGCTTGGTTATTATATGGTAAAGGAGGCATTTAGCGGTGCCGAAAGTGGTTTTTATACTTGTTATTTTCCCGGGCAAGACCCTGTCCGACTTCCACTCGACGAAGCAGTCAATAGCGAAAAGACGACGCACTTGAATATTCCCGACAAACTGAAAGAATTTGCTATGGCCCTTCTTTGAAAAGGTTTAAAATTTTATCGATTTATAGATTGGTCCAGCTGTTGTTAGGCGACTTTCGATTAGTTCCACTTTAAATTTTTCGACAAAGCCAAAGTCGTAGTTTTGATATTTTTTAATTATTTCTAAAAACTTCGTCTTTTGAGCACTTTTGATTCTAACTAATGTTAAGTGGGGATGGAATTCTCTTTCTTCAATAGGAATATTATATTTTTGTAGAGCCCTCTTGCAGGAATTGTAAATCGAGGATAGAATCTTTTCAGTATCGGAAATTTCAATGAAAAGTACTCGTGGTGAAAAAAGATTAGGAAAACAATTAATTCCATTGAATTCTAACTTAACGTCATATTCTCGAAGATTTGGTAATAGCTCCTGGTATAGCGGCTGTACAATTGCTGCCGGAACTTCTCCAAGAAAGTGATATGTAAAATGTAAGTTCTCTTCCTCGACCCATTTTCCTGTCAAAAAGCTTGCAAGTTCTTTTTTTAAAATGGAAATCCCTTGCTGGATTCTCGTTGTGTATATAAATGTTCCAATAAATAAACGTTTAAATTCGGACATTTCAAAGCAAGTTTTAAAGCAAAACTAATGCTTTTTCTATAATCTCTTTAAACTTATTTTAAGAACACCAAAAATAGTTAAAAAACTTGAATAAAGGTAAACAAATTCGAAAATAATTTTCTTTCGATTGTTGACTACATACCTTTGATTTATCAAAAGAAAGATTTATCTCGAAATACTAAAACTCGTAAACATAGGCACGTCGCAACTCTTTGCTTAAAAGAATTAAGCCTATTTTTTCCGAATAAGTTATTCCAACAATATCTTGCTGTTGGATTTGATATTTGCTTATTATTTTGTACCTATCGGTTATGTCGATTTTATAAACCGTGTTCGTTTGATTATCAATTAATAAAATATTGTTCGCAAGAAGCATCGCCGCTGTTGCTTTGTCGATTCCTTTAAGTTTTTGCTTGGATATGAATTTAAATTGTTTTGGTTCGAGTTCGTATATGTAAATCCCTTTTTCTTCGACTATAATATTGAAAGTCCTTGTCCAAGCATTAAAAAAGAGAGAAAGAGCGTTCCGATTTTTTCTTTTAAGGAAATCGAGAGCTCGCTTCGAAACTATTTCGAAACTTGCCTTTTTGAGGACAATAATTTCTTTTGGCGAAAGTGTATAAATAAAGAAATCGTCGACGAAGATATCAACAAATTTTACATTCGTAATTTCTTGAATATGGATTAATTCAAAATTTACATTTAAGCGAGCAATTTCCCCATCGTCCGTAACCAAATAGAAACTCGTGTCGTTTTCCGAAAAGCATATTCCTTCGGGATTAGCAATCGGCAACCTTACAATTTGTTTTTCTTGCAAACTTGTTGTGCGAACACCTTCGCATCCGAGAGAAAACAACAAAAGAGAAAGGAAAATAAGAATTTTCATTTTGAAAGTAGAAAATATTTGTAAAGAACAATGCCAACAGAAATTGCAACATTAAGAGATTCAGCATTACCAGCCCCTTCGATAGTAAATTGCTCGTCGGCAAGTTCAAGAATTTCTTTGCGTACGCCACGAGCTTCGTTGCCAAAAACAAAAATCGAATTCTGGGGAAATTCGAGTGTGTTTAGCTGATTATTTGCTCTTAGAGTTGCGACAAAAATTTTTGCTTCCTTTTTCCTTTCGGTTAAGAAATTACTTAACTTTTCAACGTAGAAAACATCGACGCGAAAGAACGAACCCATCGATGCTCGTATTACCTTAGGATTGTATTTTTCGACACAATCTTTGCTCGCAACGATTGAATTTACTCCGAACCAATCTGCTATTCTGATGATAGTTCCAAGATTGCCGGGGTCGCTTACCCCGTCGAGCACAAGGAAAGGGTAAGAAATGCGAAGACTTTCGGTGGGCGATTTTGCGACGGCTAAGATGTCTTGTGGAGTTTCAGTTTCGCAAATTGATTCAAATTGTGAACGACGCGCCGAATAAACTTCGACTCCTCTTTCGAAAAATTTCTTTGCAAGAGCCCTGGTCTTTTCATTTGCATTCCCAGCGATTACCACAAGTTCGGTCGAATAATTCGATTCGTACAGTTCGTTACATAGTTTATACCCTTCGGCTATGAACAATCCTGTTTCCTTTCTTTTTGTTTTGTCTTTCAAAGAAGTAATGAACTTCTTTAAGTTATTACTCATCGGCTTGAATTTGTGAACTATCATAATTTCCTTGAATTCTTTTCGCAAAAACAAACTGAACAAATTCTGCCGAAAATAGAACAATAAAGAAAAGATAATACAACCAGATTAATATTGCGACAAGAAAACCATACGCCCCGTAAAACCTACTATAGTCAACTATGTTTTTGATGTAAAAAGTAAAAAGCAATCGAGCTACTTCAACAAGGATAGTCGAAAGACTTGAAGAGAAAAGGATAACCTTCCAAGGTATTTTTTTGTTTGGGATGAACTTATAGATGAAAAGAAAAAAACAAAAATAAAGTGGTATCCAAACAAATTGGCTAGTTAACTTCGAAAGAATTTGGATAAACTCGACTGGCAAGATATTGCTCATAGTCTTGTAGATTAAATTCGAAAAAGGGAGTAAATAAACAAGCAGTAAGATAAAGATAGTCAAAACCAAAGTCAAGAACATATCTTTAAGGCGATAGATGATAAAAACTTTTTGTGCTTTTGCTTCGAAAACGACATTCAAACTGCTTCGCAAGGAACTTAAAAGAGTCGAAGAAAGCCAAAGTAATGTAATAATCCCAGCTAACCCCAGATAGGAGCTTAAAGAAAATATTTTATTTATCTCGATGAGCAAATTACTTAAAAAATAATAAGTTTCTTCGGTTTCGGGCAAAAAAGAAAGCAATAAAATTGGAATAATTTCGATGAATTCGCTTTTATTCAAAAAAAGATAAGTAATAAAAATAACTACAAGTATCAAAGGAACTATATATAGAATTGCATTGAATGTAATTGCTGCGGAAAGGAGAAAAATATGGTGATTGCCGATTCTATCGAAGAAGTCAACTAAAAACCTAAAAGCCGAAACAATAAATTTAGGCAATTTAATTTTCAAGGTAGTGAGCACCTCGACTGACTTTGTCTTCAATAGAGGCATTTGTTACAGCAATAGCAGTAATAATGCCATTTCGAAGTTGGAGAATTTCTTTGTTCATTTTGGCTCTTTTGTAAAATTGCTCAATTTCGTTTTGCAAATGTCTAAGTATTGTTGTTGCGCGGGTAAGCCTTTGCCGAGTACGAACAAGACCAACATAATTCCACATAGTGTTTTTAATAGTTAACCAATCTTGGGCAATCAAAGCGGGGTCGATATATTCGTTTTCATCTTTCCAAGGGAAGATTTCTGGTATGTATTGGTCGCTTTTATTAATTTCAGATGCACTTTTGCCGGCGTGATAACCCCAGACAACTCCTTCGAGCAAGGATGTCGAAGCGAGGCGGTTCGCACCGTGCACTCCAGTGCAAGCAACTTCACCTACTGCATAGAGTCGCGAAAGCGAGGTCTTCCCTTTTAGGCTAACTCCCAAACCACCGCAGGAATAATGGGCAGCTGGAACGACCGGAATAGGCTCGACGGTCATATCGATTCCAGCTTTCAAAAGATTTTGATATATGGTAGGAAATCTCGACTTTATCCAATCTGAGCTTTTGAAAGAAATATCCAAATAAACACAAGGATGATTTGTTTTCAACATAGTTTGGTGAATACTTCGGGCGACAATATCGCGTGGAGCAAGTGAACCATTTTCGTGGTATTCATTCATAAACTCCCTTCCATACTTGTCGATAAGTTTGCCACCTTCGCCACGAACGGCCTCGCTAATTAAAAGGTTCACTCTCTCGCTATAGAAAGCAGTCGGATGAAATTGGATAAATTGTAAATTTAAAAGACGAACTCCTGCCCTATATGCCATTGCGATTCCGTCTCCAGTTGCTTCGGGTGGATTTGTAGTATGTAGATAAATTTGCCCAAGTCCCCCAGTTGCTAAAATTGTGTTATATGCAAAAATAGGGAAAACTTTTCCAGTTTGATTGTTTAAAACAAAAGCCCCAAAGCAAGTTGGTTTTTCGTAAATATCTGTCGATTTAGTTGAGTGATGCGAAAGTGTTAATAAATCGACTGCAGTATGGTCCACAAGGAACTTGATATTTGGGTGTTTCTGTGCTTTTTCGATTAAAGTCAAATGTATGATTTCTCCAGTTTTGTCCTTCGAATGAATTATTCTGCTTGTCGAATGAGCACCTTCGGAAGTCAAGTGCAATTCGCCGTCGGCGTTTCTATCGAAAAGGACACCATATTTTTCGATTAATAATTCTTTAACAAGCCGAGGTCCTTCTTGGACGATAAAATCGACAGCTGGTTCCCATGAATGATAATGCCCAGCATCGATTATATCTTTTTTAAGTTTTTCTGGACTATCGTCTTTCCCAAGAAATACTATTCCACCTTGTGCCCAAGGAGTATTTCCACTTAAAAGTGTGGGCAACTTGGAAATCACAAGAACTTCCCGCCCAAGGTCGGCAGCTGTTAAAGCAGAAATCAAACCTGCAACGCCAGAACCAATAACAAGAATCTCAGTTCTAATTTCTTGCATTTTTTTTCCCGTATCTTATTTTTAGCACTAAAATTGAAAAAGTAAATGTAAATCCAATTGAGTTTGCAAAGATAATTGGGAATTCCCCTATGATAATTCCATAGATTAGCCAAAGAAGAATTCCAATCGAAAGTATTAAGTACATAAAAAGCGAGATATCGTTGGTGCTTTTTGTTTTGATAATTTTTATTGCTTGGGGTAGAAAAGCCGAGGTTGTCAGTAAAGCAGCAATAGTGCCAACAACTTGGGAGAATTCCATTTCCTATTCCCCAATAATTTTTACTAAAACTCGCTTTCGCCTGTTTCCATCGAATTCGCCATAAAATATCTGTTCCCAAGGTCCAAAATCTAATTTTCCATTGGTAATAGCAACAACAACTTCGCGTCCCATTATTTGTCGCTTTAAGTGGGCATCAGCATTATCTTCGAACGTATTGTGCTTGTATTGCGAATGGGGTTTTTCTGGGGCAAGTCGTTCGAGCCATAGTTCAAAATCCTCGTGTAAGCCTCTTTCATCATCGTTGATAAATACACTCGATGTAATGTGCATTGAATTGACCAAGCAGAGCCCCTCTTTAACTCCACTTTCGATTACACACTTTTCAACTTCTGGCGTGATGTTTACGAAGGCTCTCCGTTTTGGAATGTTGAACCAAATTTCTTTTCGATATGATTTCATCTCTGTTGCTTAACAAATTTTTGGGTATAAATTTTGCCATTGCAGTAAATTTTCAAAAAATAAATTCCATCGGGGATTCCAGAAATTTCGATTAACGAGTCTTTTCGGAAGAAAGTACCTTCGGCTATTTCCCTACCTAAGTAATCGACCAACTCGTACTTAGCTGGAAAACTAATATTTTCTGATAATTCCAAGGATATACTTTCTTCGGCAGGAATTGGATAGATAATAAGTTTTTCGTCTATTTTGCGTTCAGTCGGAGTTGAACTTACTTTGCTTAAGAACAAATTCTTTAATTCATTTGGATTTTGTGCGATTGCAATCATCATCGTAAATTCTCTTTCCGTTTTTGGTGGAATTGGTTCAGTGAACTTCATCCCAGAAGTCATCGAAATATCACCAATTCCCTTAAATTGTAAAGCCGTGCCAGAGTTCATTGCTAAAATTTGTCTTTCGCGTGTAAAATTAGAAGTAATTTCTGGGCTTAAAAGTGCCGACTGTGCAACATCCAAATTATTTTCGGAGAATACGCCGACTCCAATAATTACCGTTGTATCAATATTTTGAACAAATTGAACAGCCGACGCTGTTCTCGAAAATTCTGGTGGGATTGCGTCGGGAACAAGATATCCAAAGTTGCTATCTGCTTTTTGCGCTACATCCCAATCCAAATAATATCCGACGGAAAGATTCTTGATGTTTCGGTTCGAACGATTTCGGATTTTGAAATGTATCTTGAAATACTTTTCGCCACCTATTGGAACGAAAACATTTTGTTCGAGCTCCAAACCTATTCTATCCAAGATTGGAGCAATTTCATCGTCAACAATTGCTATGTTTCGGTTTGGTTCGGTAAATGGTTTCAGAGGATAAAAATCAGAACCATCGGGATTTGTGCTAAATAAACCAGTAACAATTCTGGTATTTTCTTCGGTTATAATGATGCCACCTTTAAAGAGCTGATTCCCCAAAGATTTGCTCGCTATACCTTTTCCGACTTTTCTTTCGCCAGTTCCCCAAAAACCAATGGTCCCTTTTTCCGAAATTGAAAATGCTATCGAATCGTTCTCAAAATTTGCTATGTTCAAAGTCGGGACAAAAGGCACAAGGAAAAAATCCTTATAATTGTTGTCGCCAAAAATATCAACTCGAAGGAAAGTTCTCCCTTCATTCTTTGCTTTAATCCGAAAAGAAAATGGTCCTATGCTGAAAGATTCATTTCTTTCGACTATGCTTTTTCGGAATTCGTTTTCAACAACTTCGAGAGAATTGTCGAAAATGTCGGCGACGGAAAGTTCGAAACGAAGGTTTTCGGCTTTTCCTAAATAATTTTGTGCGTCGATTACAAGGACAACTGTATCGCCGGGATTAAACCTTTCTTCGATTCTACCATTAGTTGTGTAAGTTTTAAAAGCCTTAGGTTTAATTCCGGGTATACTAAATGGAGGAACTTCGAGCATTTTTTTTAAGTTAATCCGACCCGGAACCACATAGGGAAAAGAAGCTGTGTATTCAGAAATATCATCGGTTAATTGGCGAACATATTCAATTGTTTGCAATGCATCGAGCTGTGGATATTTGGCTCTAACGGTTGCCACAGCTCCAGAAATTACAGCTGTCGACCAAGATGTACCGCCGTAATTCGGCGAGCTATAACCATTTGGATGATTGTTTGTTATCCAATTCCCGATGCCCGGAGCCATAATTCTAATAGTCTCGTTTATAGTAGTTGTCCCTGTTACCAAATCGGATTGATTTACTTCGCCAACGGCAAGGACTCCAGAATACCCAGCTGGATACCACAACATTGGCGAGTTGTTTCCATTTCCGCCAGCGACAACAACCACGACTCCACGAGCAACAGCATAGTCGATAATGGACTGCTCAATTGGTGAAAATACTTTTCTCGAAGCTGGGGACCCCCAACTGCAATTGACAACTTGAAAACCGCGAACAGCAGCGTAAAGTATGCCAAGATAACCAAAGTCAATTCTATCGGAGCTGGTTATTCGAGAAGCCTTAATTGGGAAAATCCTGCATTTGTTTGCAACACCTGCAATTCCCTTTTGGTTGTTTGTAGTTGCTCCCGCAATTCCAGCAACAGCAGTTCCGTGTTCGTTAGTATGAAATGTATTTCCGGGATTTCCTTCGGATGCATAGGCAAGATTAAAGCCCCGATGGTCGTCGATGTAGCCATTCCCGTCGTCGTCTATGTTGTTGTCGGGAATTTCTTTCCAATTCGGAGCAATGGAATTTTGCAAATCTTCGTGGTTTTGCAAAACTCCAGTATCGACAATTCCAATAACAACATTTGTGTCCCCTTCGAAGTAATCCCAAGTATCGAAAGCTTTTATTGTAGCAAGCATTAGCTGTTGGGGAGCATAAGGGTCGTTTGGAATTTTCAATGGGATATCGGGAAACACAGGTTCGGCTATTTCTATTTCGGGGTTTGCTTCGACAAGTGTGCGACAATATTTCCAAATATCAATGTTCGTCGATGGTGGGTGAACGAAATATGTTCGAAGTAGTGGCTCTTCCGCAGCAATTATATTTTTTAATATATCCGGGTCAAAATTCAAAGGTTCATTGTTTTGTTTCATTCTATACGCAATCGACAATTCTATGGGAAGAAGTTGACTAAAATTAACCAACCTGTTAGCCGAGAAAATTTTCGAGATTTCGTTCTTATCAAGCTGGTTTCGAAATCTTATGTATAATCCGACTGGTAAATCGTTAGCAAAAACACTTATTAAAGAGAAAATATAAATCAAAAAAATACTTTTCCTCATATTAACATATCTTAACGCAATAAATGACGAAGCAAAATGCAAATTACATATTAGTTCAAGAAAACAACAAAAAAATTTAACTTTTTTCTTAATTTTAAAACTCATTTGTAAGACAATGTTTATAAAAGTTGGACTATACTGTAACAGCAAGGAAGTGGCGACCTTTAAGATTTGACGAAGTTATCGGACAAAACCATATCACGCGTACATTGAAAAATGCTGTCCGAATGCAGAGAATTTATCACGCATATTTATTTAGTGGACCTCGCGGAATAGGGAAAACCACAACAGCAAGAATTTTGGCAAGAGCATTAAATTGCAAAAGTCTCGACGATGGCGAACCTTGCAATAAATGCGATTCTTGTTTAGCAATTCTCGATGGTCGTTCCCTCGATGTCGTAGAAATAGATGGAGCATCGAATAATAGTGTCGACGATATACGGACCTTGCGAGAGAATGTGAAATATCCACCAGTATCGGGAAAATACAAAATCTACATCATCGACGAAGTTCATATGCTTTCAACTTCGGCTTTCAATGCTTTGTTGAAAACATTAGAAGAACCTCCACAACATTTAGTCTTTATATTTGCAACTACTGAAAGCCATAAAGTAATTCCAACAATAGTAAGCAGATGTCAGCGGTTCGATTTTCATCGCCTCGAGATTAAAGAAATTGTGGAGCATATTTCCAGAATAGCAAAAGCCGAAGGTATCCAAATCGACGAAATGAGCCTTTATACAATTGCAAAAAAAGCAGATGGTTCGATGCGCGATGCACAAAGTATTTTCGACCAATTCGTAACTTCTGCTGGAAATAAAATTAAATATGATTTGGTTAAAGAAATTCTCCATTTTATCGACCTCGATTACTACTTTATGGTCTCCGATGCTTATTTGAATAGAGAAGTTTCAAAGGCTTTTGAAATTTGCAACGAGATAACAAATAAAGGTTACGACTACAATGAATTCATCTCTGGTCTTCTCGAACATTTTCGTAATATTTTTGTTTCCCAGATGACCGACTTGGAAGATTTCTTAAAGACTCCCGATGTATTACGAAAAAAATACAAAGACACAGCCGATAAATTTTCTATTAAAGACACAATTAGGATTATGAATCTAATTTCTCAAACTGAGCAACAGATAAAGTTTGCTTCGATGCCTAAAATCCGACTTGAACTTCTACTTGCTCAAATTATTGATATGCCAAGTGTTAAAGAAATCGATGAACTTATTAAAGAAATAAAAAGTTTGAAAGAATTGAACTTCCAAAGCGAGACTGTTTCTTATTCGAACAAAAATTTAACCGAAAACAAACTCAAAGAGAAATCTGCTGTTATCGCTTCTGTTAAAAAGGTAGGTAATGAGAAAGTTGCGGAAAACAAAAAATGGGAGGAATTTCTGGAAAAATATAAAAATCTAAATGGATTAAAGTCTTTTATCGAGAGCCAACTTCTCGAAGTAGAATTTAAGGACAGGCAAATTCTTTTGGTTGCTCTGAGCGAAATCACTTTCGAAACTATTAATTCTCGGAAGAACAAGATAAAAGCAGCTATAAAGGAATTTTTTGGCAAAGACTACGACTTAGAAGTAATTTTCAAAGACGCAAGAAGTTCCAAAAGTCTTAAAGAAGAAAACATCAATGTTGGAAAGGAGTTCAACTCAGTATCATCTAATTTCTCTCCAAAAAAGGGTAATTTAAGCGAAGCAGAAAAAATCATAATAGAACTTTTTGGTGGGAAAGAATACCCACTACCTCAAAAATGATAAGCCCAAAACTCTCCTGAAAAATAAAAAAGGCAAATCCCCCCCTGATTTGCCCGATTCGAGGTTTTGGTAGGAATTGGTAGGAGAATTTATTTAACCGCGTATTAGTTGCAAAAATGCTTGTGGGTTTGCATTAGCTTGAGCAAGAGAAACCAAAGAGGCTTGTTGTAGGAATTGTGCTTTGATAAGTTCTAACTGCTCAAGAGCAACATCTGCATCTTCAATACGAGAAATTGCAGCATTATAATTCGTAATTTGTGCTTTAAGTAAGTCTTCTTGCGAGCTCAGACGGTTACTAATACCACCGAGTAGGGAAGCTACTTTATTCACATTTTGCAAAGCTTGGTTCAAGCTTTGAATTGTCAGATTGATTTGGGTTGCCGAAAAAACTCCAAGGTTGCTGGTCGAAACTGCATTTAAGCTCGTTAAATCTAAACCACTAACCCCAGCAAAATGTTCGGCAAACAATGCTTTAATATCAAATTGACCACTCGGAATATTGTAATCCGAGTTAAATGTGGTTAAATCAACAGAAAGAGTTACCAAATCATATTTCGCATTCATTCCGATAACAAAAGAAGCCGAAAAGGTACCGTCGAGTAACTGCTTCCCACCGTAGACGGTTGTATCTACAATGGTTTGAATCTGTTGAGCCATTCTATACGCAGCCTTCGCAAGAGAAACAATTTCATCTGTGCCCAAAGCCCCACTCGCAGCTTGGGAAACGGTATCTTTTATAGTAAGAAGACGTTGGGAAATATTGTCGAGCGCCTCGATTGAAATGTTAGTAATTGCATAAGCATCGCTAACAGCTAGAAGTGCAGCTTTCATCGCTCCATTACGCGAATGTAATGCTCGAGAAGTAATGTAACCAGCAACATCGTCGCTGGGATTATTGATTCGTTTTCCAGTCGATAATCTTAGTTGACGCAAAGAAATATTTCGGCTAGAAACCTCTAATGCATTATATGCATTTTCTGCGGGTATATTTGTTCGAATTCTCTGGGTACCTCCAATTGCAAATGGCATTTTTTTCTCCTAATTGTTAATTTTTTCACCTATTGCATTTATTCTTTTTCAATAGATATGCCAATCGAAGTAATTGTAAAATAAAGGAATAATGTTCTTCTGATAACTCATTTATTATCAAGGGTTTACAAAAATTCATCTAATTGTTTTTCTTTGAAAAAGTTCTTGAATTGGCGAAAAAACGACAGAAAAATGCTTAATATTTTTTGAAATTTTTGGACTTAACTGAACAAGTGAAGAATTTTAGCCAAATTTATTCAGCAGAGGGCTTAACATATTTGGGTAGAGTAAGAATAAATTTAGAACCTTTGCCTAATGTACTTTCGACTCTGATAGAGCCATTGTTTTTTTC
>JAOADV010000013.1 GCA_026417135.1 Ignavibacteria bacterium | reverse complement strand
CTCTACGAGAGGGGAAAAAGAAAAATTCCCCTCTTATAGAGGGGATAAAGGGGTGTTCAAAAAATATATTTTCGAAAGCAAAGATGCATTCGATATTTCAGGGTTATGCCATTGTAATTTCTACTTTTTGAATGATTTTTAGAAGAAATTCTGAATTATTGAAATAGTCTAAATCGTTTTTATCGGCAAATAGAAATTGATAATTTTGAAACCAACTCTTCGAAAACTTTATTGAATTTATATTGATGCTATATTTCGCCAATTTTTAGAGACTTTAGGAAATACTTTCAAGTTTTTCTCAAACTTTGTTAAAATCTTGGCCTGAAAAAATTTGCTTACAGAAGTTGAGAAAAGCAATTAAGAGCATCCTGTATTCGTTCCGCAGTCTTCGCAGACAGAGCAAGTTCCACTTCGCCGCATCCGAATCGAACCACAAGCTGGGCAAAATTCCCCCGTGTAGCCTAAGCCTTTCGCAGCGGTGGTCAATTGTGTTGCTTTTGCCTCGCTCGAGCTAACTATTTGTTCTATCGAAACAAGTTCATCGGGGAAAGAATTTCCCTCTTCAATCTTGCTTTCATCGATTTTCTTGTTGGAAGTACTTTCATCCTTGAATTCGAAATCCTTGTTCTTAGGTTCACCTTTTCTCTTCGGTGGAGGAAGCATACCCGGAGGCAGTTCATCGACAGCTTTGGTATGAATAAAATCAGTCCGCTTTAAGTAGTCGTATCCTAACGAACGGAAAACGTAGTCGAGAACGGAGGTTGCATACTTAATTGCTTCGTGCCCTTCGACTGGACCGGAAGGGTCGAACCGTGTAAAGGTAAATGTATCGACGAGTTCGTCGAGCGGGAGACCATATTGCAACGCTTTCGAAGCCAGTATAGCAAAACTATTCAAAAGACCTCGAAAGGCAGCACCTTCTTTGTACATATCTATGAAGATTTCGCCAAGAGTGCCATCCTCGTATTCACCAGTTCTTAGGTAAACTTTATGTCCGCCGATGGTTGCTTCGCGGATGAAACCGTGGCGGAGTTTCGGGAGTCGTCGGCGTTCGAGTTTGTATTGTTGTTGTGGTTTTTGTTGTTGCGATGCAAGATTTTGCGCTATTTGACTTTGGACTTCCGATGGTCCTAATGTCTCGTCGAGACTTTCTTCGTCCCCAAGCATAACAATTTCGTTAAAACCTTCGTATGCTGTTGTATTCAAAGGTTGCGAAAGCTTCGAACCATCACGGTAAATTGTAATAGATTTTAGCATCATCTTCCAGGCTTCGAAGTAAACTTTACCAATATCCTCGACTGTAGCTTCGGAAGGCATATTTACTGTTTTAGAGATAGCCCCGGAAATGAAAGGTTGGGCAGAAGCCATCATTCGGATATGCGCCATATAAGGAATAAATCGAGTCCCTTTTTTTCCACATTTCACGGCTGTGTCGAAAATAGGCAAGTGTTCTGGTTTTAAAAAAGGAGCTCCTTCGAGCATCATAGTGCCACAGACATATTCGTTTGCAATTTCGATTTCTTCCTCTGTGAACCCCAAAGACGAAAGTAAATCGAAGTTTGGATTATTTAAATCTTCTTCGCTAAATCCTAAATCTTTACAAAAATCGTCCCCGAGAACATAACGATTAAAGGCAAATCGAATGTCGAAAACATTATCGAGTTGCTTTTCAATTAAGTCAACTTTGTTTTGCGTAAATCCACGCTCGAGCAGTTTCTTGTGGTTTATCGTAGGACAACCAATTAAAGTCCCATGTCCTTTTGTGTACTTTTCAATTGCTTCAATTTGAGATTCGGTATATCCAAGTTTTATCAAAGCTTTGTGTACAGATTGATTTACTATTTTAAAATAGCCTCCGCCCGATAATTTTTTGAATTTTACAATTGCGAAATCGGGTTCGATGCCAGTTGTATCGCAATCCATTATCAAAGCAATAGTCCCAGTAGGTGCAATAGCACTAACCTGAGCATTGCGAAAGCCGTAGGTTTCACCTAATTCAAGTGCTTCGTCCCAAACCTTTCGTGCCGATTGGAGTAGGTCTTCGGGACAATACTTAGGATTGATACCCATAGGTTTGATAGTTAAACTTTCGTATTCTTTTTCTTGCGCATTATAAGCACAACGTCGGTGGTTGCGAATCACTCGGAGCATATCTTCTCTATTTTTCTCGAACCCTGGAAATGGACCAAGTTCTTTGGCCATTTCAGCGCTTGTTCGATAAGCTTCGCCAGTTAGAATAGCAGTGATAGCCCCAGTTATTGCCAAAGCTTCGGGTGAATCGTAAGGTACTCCTTGAACCATAAGTAAAGTACCAAGGTTGGCATATCCAAGCCCGAGTGTTCGATATTCATAGCTTAGCTGGGCAATTTTTTTGGATGGGAATTGTGCCATAAGAACAGAAATTTCGAGTATAATTGTCCAAATTCTAATTGCGTGTCGAAACTCGTCGACCTTGAAAATACCTTTTTCTTCGTCGTAAAATTTAATTAAATTGAGGCTTGCCAGATTGCAAGCTGTATCGTCGAGAAACATATATTCGCTACAGGGATTACTTGCGTTTATTCTCCCAGACTTTGGGCAAGTATGCCATTCGTTTATCGTGGTATCGAATTGGAGTCCGGGGTCGGCAGATTTCCAAGCAGCGAGGCACATTTTGTCCCAAAGTTCTCGCGCCTTTACTTTTTTAGCTACTCCGCCACCAACGCGATATCGTAGTTCCCAAAAGTTATTCTCTTCGACTGCTTTCATAAATTCGTTAGATACTCGAACACTATTATTAGAATTCTGCCCACTGACGGTTGTATAAGCTTCGCTTTCGTAATGAGTGTCGTAGATTTCAAAATCAATATTTTCGACCCCATTTTCGGCAAGTCGAATAACACGATGAATATAGTTTAGAAGAACTCCACGGTGCAAAGCCTTTTGAATTAGTTTCCTAAGTTCTTTGTTTGTATTAAGGTTAGAACCACCGTTTTTTACGGAGTTGAAGATTGCCTTGAGAAAAATCGAATTTATTCGAGAACCAGTTACTAATGCTGCAACCTTTTCTTCCTCTCGTGCTTTCCATTCAATAAACTGTTCAACATCGGGGTGGTCGATATCGACAATGACCATTTTTGCAGCGCGTCGTGTTGTCCCCCCAGATTTTATCGAACCAGCGGCACGGTCGTAAATTTTAAGGAAACTCATCAAACCCGAAGACTTTCCGCCGCCCGAAAGTGGTTCGCCTTCGGCACGAAGAGGGGAAAAGTTAGTTCCCGAACCACTACCGAACTTAAAGATTCGTGCCTCGCGCGAAACGAGGTCGAAAATCCCACCTTCGTTCAGCAAGTCGTCCTTTATACTTTGGATAAAGCAAGCGTGAGGTTGCGGTCGCGAATATGCGTCTTTCGATTCCTTTAGCTTCCCGGTCTCTGGTTCGATGTAGTAATGCCCTTGTTTATTACCTTTAATACCGTATGCCCAAGCCAAGCCTGTATTGAACCATTGTGGGGAATTCGGAGCTGCCATTTGGTTGAGCAACATATACACTGTTTCGTCGTAGAAGTTTTGTGCATCTTCGGATGTATCGAAATATTTATATTTTTCGCCCCAGTGGCGCCAAGTCCCAGCCAATCGGTGTACTACTTGCTTAATCGAAGTTTCGGAACCTAAGGCTTGTTTTCCATTAGAATCATAAATCGGATTGCCCTTTTCGTCGAAAAGTGGTACACCAGTTTTCCGAAAATATTTTTGAGCAAGCACGTCGGTGGCTACTTGAGACCAATGGACGGGAACTTCAATATTGTCCATATGAAAAACTATGGAGCCATCGGGATTGCGAAGAGTCGAGGACCGTTTAGTATATTTAAAAAGTTCATAAGCCGATTTGGCATTTTTTGTAAATATTCGTGAAATTTTCATAACCTCTATAAATTTTTAATACTTAAAAATTTTTATTTCTTATATTAAAATTTTCATTTGGATTTTCTGAAAAGTTCAATTTAAAAAAATGACTAAAATTTCGATGCAACTTTCGAAAGAAAAAAAGTAGAAGAAAAAGGATTAAATTTGTGTAATGAAGTTATAAAGTTATTTATTTGTTTGATTATTCTTGGACTTTGAATAAAAGGTGGACATTTCTATGATTTTAAAATTTGCTCTCATCTTTTCTTTTATTTTTATTGCTTGTTCTTCGAAGCAACACTCGACTCGAATTGAACCGTTAATCCATAAAGGCTACGAAATTTATCAATTAAAGTTCAGAAAAGGTTCATACAACGGTTATCTTGTTTATATTAAGCGAGGTTCGCAATTCGAAAAAATTTCGAAGTACACTTTTTTGAAAGGGGTCGAATGTTGGATTGAATGCGGAGGCAAAAGAACGGATTTTATGGAAAATCCAATAGAAGTAGATGATTTTCTCGATTTTTCGTTGCCAATCACATCTTTTATGGTCGAGACAAAAAAGGATTTTACATCGGAAAAATGTAGATCTTTCGTTGCAAGATTTAGTAATGATATACTTACTTTTCCCGTTCGGTTCGCCGACGAAAGAAGAAAATTTTTTGCAATACCGAACATTTTCATTAATTCCGATACAAATTTCGTTTTCGCACTCGATTTAGTTCGGCTCGAGGAAAAAGAAGACGAATACTTCCCCACTTCGGAAAGGCTGAGAATCAGAATAGAAAGCAAAGCTGGCAAAGAGATATGGGCATCGGATTTCAACACAAACTTTCTACAAGTGATTGGCGAAGTCGAACCTATCGAAATAGGAAAAATTCGCCGTTATATTTTGCAATGGATTGGCAAAGATTTTTCTGGCAATAAAGTTCCAAGCGGTGAATACAATGTCTATTTCATTCTCCCAATTAAAAAACACGAAATAGTCGAAAAGCTAGAATTAAAAATAGAAGAAAAATGAGCTACAATGAACTAATGCGAAGAGCAATCGAGTTGGCACAGTTGGGGGTCAACTTCGTTTCCCCAAATCCCAAAGTTGGAGCTGTTATAGTAAAAGACGGGAAAATCGTAAGCGAAGGATATCATCGTTATTTTGGTGGACCTCACGCAGAAGTTGAGGCTATCAATAAAGCAGAAGGAGTAGATTTAGAAGGAGCAACTATCGTTACCACACTCGAACCGTGCGTACATTATGGGAAAACCCCTCCTTGTGTTGATTTATTGATACAAAAAAAGTTTGCCAAAGTAGTTATTGGAACGATAGACCCAAACCCTTTGGTTTCGGGCAAAGGTGTAGCAAAATTACGAGAATCTGGTATAGAAGTCGAAGTCGGTATCTTGGAAAAAGAGTGCAAATGGTTAAATAGGATTTTTATCAAGAATATTACCGAGCAAAAACCATATGTTATACTTAAAGTTGCTCAATCGATAAATGGTGCGATTGCAACAAGCTATCTTGAATCCAAGTGGATTACCTCCGAATCAGCACGTAGGTTCGGATACTTGCTACGAAGGGAAGTCGACGGAATAATCATTGGTAAAACCACAGCCTTGCACGATAACCCTAAATTAAGCATTCATAATAATGAAGGCAAAGACCCAAAAAGAATAATTTTGGATACAAAACTTTCGTTACCGATGAATTTGAATGTTTTCACCGATAACTTGCGTTCCAAAACTATTGTTGCTGTTGCCGAGGAATTTTCACTTACACGAAAAACTGATAATCTAACTCTTGCTGGAGTAAACATTGTTGGGGTTCCCACTTCGAACAATTATATTGATTTATCTGAACTGCTTGCAAAAATTAAAGAAGAGTTCGATGTTTATTCGGTCTTAGTCGAAGGTGGAGCAACCGTTCTAACTTCTTTCATTAGGGAAAATTTATGGGATGAAATTCAATTCTTTATCGCCCCAAAAATTATTCCAGGTGGATTAAACGCTTTTGGAAAACATAGTATAAGCTCTCTAAGCGAAAGCATTCCAATTAAGTTCTTGTTCTTAGAACCAATCGAAAATGACTTGCATATTACAGCAATAAATACTTCAAGTTTTTTATCGACACTGATGTAAAAATAAAATAATTTTAGTCTTTAATATTCTTTATCAATGGTTAGTTTAAAAGTATGTGCAATGAAGTATTTAATCGACGAAAATAGGCAGTTTCAATTAGTTAATTCAATTATACATAAGACAACAGATATAGTTAACCACTTAGTCAATTCCAAAGAGTCATCGCCACACTTAATAGCGTCCATTACACTTGTTCTATTTTTTGTTCATCAGTTCACTCCCTTTATCCACATATATTTAAAAGAAAGGAAACCGAAAGAATTGGACCCCGACTTAATAGTTAATTTTGAACAGACTTTGACAAATTTGACTTTGAATTGGAAAAATTTCGAAGAAAACCCAGAAATCTTTATGCTCAATTGGTACGAATTTTTAGAAAATTGGGATAGACTCTACAAGTTTTTGAAAAAAAACCTAAACTCTTTGGATTTTCCAAAAATTTACCTTAATTAGAAATTTAACAACTTTTGTTTCGTTTTGTAAGTTTTTAGTTTTGAATAAATGGAAAATAAAGTTTTTTTCAAAAATGGTTTCTGGGGCGGAGCTCTCTTCCCACCAGTAATAAAAGCTTTGCTAATAATTAATGTAGCAATTTTTTTGTTTGAATTTCTATTTTTAAATATCTATCATATCGAAGGGGTGCCTCTTTCCCGATACTTTGCAAAATACTTCTACTTAAATCCAATTCAAGGCGATAATTTCTTCATTTGGCAGCTAATTACTTATCAATTCATTCACGGGGGCATTTTCCATCTCTTTTTCAATTTATTCGCCCTTTGGATGTTTGGAATTGAGTTAGAATCGATTTGGGGTAGCCGTAAATTTCTTACTTTTTATCTTCTTTCTGGTATCGGTGCTGGCTTGTTTCAATTGTTTATCGCCCCAATTTTTTCTGAACCTTTGCCAACTATTGGTGCATCCGGCTCTGTTTTCGGAGTTTTAGTTGCTTTTGGGTTTACATTTCCCGATAGACCAGTTTTTATGTTCCCTATTTTTATTCCAATTCCAGCTAAGTTCTTTGTAATTCTATACGCTGGGCTTGCTTTTATACTTGGTATTACTGGGTCCGCTGGAAATGTTGCTCATATAGCACATCTTGGAGGTGCCATAACTGGTTTCTTTTTGCTTAAGTTCGGAGACCAAATAGGCTTGTATAGTGCTGTTGACCGAATTACTGGAGGTTCCCGTCGGCATTTCGAAATTCATCGGCGACCAACCTTCTTCATACGAAAGACCACAACCCCTCGACGCGAATTTTACGAGGAGGACGATATTTTCGAGGTTTACGATGCAAAACCTAAACGAACATTTTTCTCCTTCGAAGGCGAAGAAATTACCCAAGATGTTATAGATAGAATTTTAGACAAAATCTCTGAACGTGGCTACCAGAGCCTAACAGAAAAAGAAAAGAGAATACTTCTTGAACTGAGTAAACGACTATAACAATTCTGGTAAAAAAATGCTAAGATATCCCCGTCGAAAGTCTCGCCAAGTTATTGTCGGTGGAATACCAATTGGTGGTGGAGCCCCGATATCTGTGCAAACGATGACAAAAACCAAAACTGCCGATATCGAAGCAACTGTTGCACAAATTAAAAGATGTCAAGAGGTAGGTGCCGATATTGTTCGCGTAACGGTTAACGACCGCGAAGCTGCTTCGGCAATCAGCGAAATCGTTCGTCGAGTCGATATCCCAATCGTTGCAGATATACATTTCAACCATATTTATGCTCTTGCATCTATCGAAGCTGGTGTTGCAAAAGTTCGAATCAATCCCGGCAATATTGGCTCGAAAGAAAGAATCAAAGAAGTAATCGAAGCAGCGAAGAAACGAAAAATACCTATCCGAATTGGAGTCAATAGTGGCTCGCTCGAAAAGGACTTATTAGAAAAGTTTGGATATCCAACCGCCGAGGCACTTTACGAAAGTGCTATGCGACATATAAAATACTGCACAGAATTAGGATTTGAAGATATAGTCATTTCTGTCAAAAGCACAAATGTACCACTGATGATAGAAGCCTACCGCTATATTGCCGAAGCCACCGATTTCCCACTTCATCTTGGTGTAACCGAAGCTGGAAGAGAAAAAGTCGGTACAATTAAGTCCGCTGTTGGAATTGGAACTTTGCTTGCCGAAGGCATTGGCGATACGATACGAGTTTCGTTAACTGCAGAACCCGAAAAAGAAGTTGAGGTAGGCAAGGAAATACTTCGCACTCTTGGACTTGCACAAAGAACTGTTGAATTAATCTCTTGTCCAACTTGTGGGCGACTCGACGTGGATTTGTTTAAAATCACCGAAGAATTAGAAAAGAAATTACAAAATTTAAGGAAACCAGTTAAAGTGGCTGTTCTCGGGTGCTCTGTCAACGGACCTGGCGAAGCACGAGAAGCAGACATTGGTATTGCTGCTGGTAAAGGAGTTGGTATTCTTTTTGTAAACGGAGAAATTATCCGTAAAGTAAAAGAAGAAGAAATTGTCGACGCTGTCTATCAAGCGGTAATGGAATTTGAACCAAAAAGAAAACATTAATATATTTGAATCCAATATTTTTCTAATAACAAAGTAAAACTTGAAAAAGAATTAAAATTTTAAATCTCTTGCGAATTGGTTTTCCTACTTTGCAAATTCCAAAAAATTCCTATTGCTATTACCACAAGTGTGATAACATTTGCAAGTAAAGAAAAAGTCTTACCTTTTTCGAACCCTGGGGAAATTATTTTCATTTCGAGTATGTGTTCGCCAGAAGGAACGACAACAGCGCGAAAGGCATAATTTGCTTTAATTATTTCGACTTCTTTACCATCGATATAGGCACGCCAGTATGGGTAGTAAACTTCGGAAAGAAAGAGTAGGGATTTCTCGCTTGTTTGCGTTTTAATTTTTATATAGTCGTTACGTTTTTCGATAATACTTGCGGTTGCATTCGTATCGAATCCTATTTTCTCTTCGGCAATAGGTTTTTCGACAAAAACTGTGTCTCGTGGGTTAAAATCGCCACGTTTTAAATGGTATAATATATCAATTGGTTTGGCTACAACTGCCTTCCTTACAAAAAAGGCTCGCTCGAAAGCACTCGGGTTCGGATATACGATTGCTTGCGCCCTTTGTCCTTGGTAGATTGGCACCAGCCCCTCAATTTTTCGATTAAAAATAATATATTTTACATTCAGTAAATTCCACATAAAAGGATTATAGAGTTGGGAGGTTGAACCTTCCATCCCCTCCATATTAGCAACATCGAGCAAATCTTGATAGACACGAAGTTTTGCAGCGTGGTATCCATTGATATTTTCGACTAAATAGTAAGCGGTAAGATTTGCAGGGTTCACCGAAAAATCTGCAATTCGATAAACCGATTGGTCCTTTTTAATGAAATCGTATATATCTTCTCTTTCTGCAAAGACGTCTTTGTAACTTATCTTTTCGGAATATTCCATCCGTTCATAATCGATACGGAACAAATCAATAACTGTTAGTATACCAATAAAAACCATTAACGATAAGTACTTGACTTTATCTTTTACAAATAAAACAGCAAGAATTGCCGACGCAAGTAAAAACAATGCGTTCAGATACCAATCTTGAATTGTTTTCCCCCAAACAAATTCTTGCAACTCGAATGTAACATTTTGCCCGTAGGTATTTGCTAATCTTTGATACACTTCTGAGTTGGCAACAGCATTAATATATGGGGTCTTCATAAAAGCTGAGAAAAAGAATGCAAGAAGAAGAAAAAGAAATGGAATAAAAACTAACCAAAATTGTAAACGTTTGTTCCGCAGAAATTCCGTTTTGAAATTAATTAAACTTTTTAAGCCGTAGCCAGCAAGGATTGGAATTGAAAAATGAACAAGGATTAAAGCCATCGAAGGCGCCCGGAATTTACTAAACGAAGGAAAGTAGTTATAAAACAGATTATACAGGAAAGGTAAGTATTTGCCAAAGGAAAGGAAAATTCCCAAAAGGATAACGATGAAAAGTGCTTGGACAAAAGTTTCTTTTCTATAAAAAATCAACCCCAGGATAGCAAAGCCTATAACAAGAATTCCCATATATGGTGGTGAATCTTCGGATTCCTTTTTACCCCAATAGGTGGATACTTTTGTATCTCGGTATTCACGAATACCAAAGCCAAAATAGCTTGGGACAAGGAAAGTGAAAAGTTCTTCGGGGCTAATGGACCACATTGTCGCATATTCGTAATCGCTTTGGTTGGCTTGCTTACTTTCATCTTTTTGTATCTTTTCAATAGGTGCTGAACCTCGAACCGAATATGGTGCGTACTCGAAGGTCGAAAAGTACCTATCGGCCGACATCAAAAACGCAAACCCAAGCGAAACTGCAGTTAGGAGAACCGCCCTAATTTTTCCTAATATTTTTTCTTTCTTGAACAGACCAGCAACGATGTCGTAAATTATATAAACAGCCAAAATCAAGCCACCATAGAAAATCATTTGGAGATGATTTCCTATGAACATAATTGCAAAAGCAATTGTCAATAAACCAAAATCTAAAAGATTAAACTTCTGCTTCAATTTTTCGAAAAATAGTATGGTATATGGAAACATTGCAACAACAATTGGCTTGGTGTTGTGCCCAATCATTACCCAAGTTATTACATAAGTAGAAAATATTGCAGCAAAGGAAGAAAATAATGCAATAAGTTTTGGGAAGTTTTTATATCTCATCAACCAATATATGCCAATGCCATACAAGATATAGAAAAAGAGAACTCTTGCAAGGTCGCCTCCAAAGATACCACCAAACCCTACCGAAAAATTTGTTATAATTTGTGCAATTATATCCCAAGTCCTTTGCCCCGTAACCAAAAGCGAGGCATAAGCTGGCATACCACTAAAAATAAGTGGAGTCCAAAGTGGAAACTCACCTTTTTTACTTGCTTGTTCAATAAATGGTCGAAAAGCAAGAGAAGAAAGGTTATCGAAGTCGATAAATCCACCCCCAGTCAAAGGTCCCCAAAAGAAAATAAAAAGTAGAATGGAAATTGTTAAGATTGCAAATAAGCCTTGAAAATTGGATGGTATTATTTCTTTTTTCTTTGCACCCTTCTTTATATTTTGTTTTGCCATAATTAAACAAAATTGTTCACATTATTCTATATTTTTGCAAAATATGATTTTTTAATAAAAAATTAACCTTGTGATTATGAAAATAGTTTTTATGGGCACACCAGAATTCGCAATACCGACGCTGGAAACTTTACACAAAGAATTTGGTGTAAAATTGGTTGTAACAAATCCCGACAAACCCGCAGGTAAAGGCTTAAAGCTTAGCCCCCCACCAGTAAAATTAAAAGCAATAGAATTGGGAATTCCAATCGCTCAACCCGAAAAATTGAAGGACGAAACTTTCTTGCGTTTGCTCGAAGAAATTGCCCCCGACATTATCGTTGTCGTTGCTTTTCGTATTCTTCCAACCGAGGTTTTTACCAAAGCTAGAATTGCTTCGTTTAATGTACATCCCAGCCTTTTGCCAAAATTTAGGGGACCAGCACCAATAAATTGGACAATAATTAATGGAGAAACTAAAACTGGAATTACTACTTTCATTTTGAAAGAAGAAGTTGACGCTGGAAATATCGTATTGCAATGGGAATACGAAATTCCCGAAAACTTCACGGCTGGGGATTTACACGACTTTTTCGCTCCTATTGCTGGGGAAATTGCAGTCCAAACTTGCAAACTCCTGGCAAGTGGCAACTACGAGCTTAGAAAACAAGACGATAGTCTTGCAACTCGAGCTCCTAAAATTAATCCAGAAATGTGTCGAATAACCTGGGAGATGGAAGCCAAGCAATTGCGAAATTTTATCCACGGCGTTTCTCCCAAGCCGGGTGCTTGGACTTTTTTGAAAGGTAAGCGTTTTAAAATATTAAGATGCGACTATTTGGAAAAGGAGCATAATTTTGATTTGGGCGAGATTCACTATATCGATGGGCAGTTTGCTTTTTCTTGCAAAAATGGATACATTTTGCCTCGGGAAGTTCAACTCGAAGGACGAAAAGTTTTGAAAATTGAAGAATTTCTTCGAGGTTATCGTTGGGAAGGCTGACCAAACTCTTTTTTCTTTGCCTCTATTATTTCGTTTATCGCCGTTGTTCGAATTGAATCTATAATTTCATTGAATTTCTTTGGGTCTCTCGAACGAATTTCGATAGATTTGTTTAGAAATTCTCGAAAAGTGTACCCGTTTTTCTTCAGAATCTTCTTAACCTCTTTATCTGCCTCGGTTGAATCTGCAATTGTATAGCGAGCAAGTAATATTTCTTTGTATGTTGCAATGAACTTCTTTTCTTCGGCAGTGAACTTCTCTTCGCTGCAACCCGGCAAGACATAAAGCACGGATAAGACTAAGAATACAATTTTAATCATACTTATGCAGGAATTCTATTAAAAAAATTGTAAACGAGTTTATTTGACTTGTAGTTTACTAATTCTTGAAAGCTCCCCGATGCAATGATTGTTTTCGTATTTTTGTCCAACATAATTATTCTGTCGGCAATTTTTGAAATACTTGAAAGCTCGTGGGTAACAGCCACAATGGTTATTCCGAGTGAAATATTTAAATTTATTATCAGTTCATCTAAGGAAGCCGACGTAACGGGGTCTAAGCCCGACGAAGGCTCGTCCAAACAAAGAATAGGCGGGTCTAATGCTAATGCCCGAGCAATACCAGCGCGCTTTCTCATTCCACCACTTAATTGCGAAGGGTAGTGTTCTTCGTAACCTTCCAAACCGACAAGTTTAAGCTTTAATTTAACCAAGTGTTCTATTCGGTCACTGTTCAATTTTGTAAATTCTCTTAAGGGCAACTCTATGTTTTCAAATAATGTCATCGAAGAAATTAAGCCACTCGATTGGAAAAGTACTCCGAAGTTTTGCAAAATCTTTTCTCTTTTCTTGCTTTCAGCTTGGGTTAAATCTTCGCCAAAGATAAAAATGCTTCCAGTTGTTGGTCTTTCGAGCCCGATTATTTGTCGAAGTAATGTACTTTTTCCGCTACCACTGCCTCCGACAATAACAAACTTTTCGCCAGAATAAACATCGAAGTTTATGTCTTTTAAAATTACTGAATTACCATAAACAACAGATAAATTACGAACACTGATTACACTTTTGGTTTGCATCTTCCTTTTTTATCAAATCCAAAGCAATTTTAATAAAACCATTTGCCTTTTCGAGGTAATTCTTGGCATTTTCTTTATCGAGATTTCCAAGTATCATCAGCAAAGCTACTTTGACTTTGCCGTCCGCTTCCTTCAAATAATTCGAGGCGGCCTTGTAGTCAACATTACAAATGTCCATAATTATTTTCTTCGCACGCTCTTTCAACTTGTTGCTTGTTAATTGCAAATCGACCATTATATTATTGTACGTTTTACCCAATTTTATCATCGAGGCTGTCGAAAGCATATTCAAAACAAGCTTCTGAGCTGTTCCACTTTTCATCCTTGTCGAGCCAGCAATAACTTCGGGACCCACAACTGGACATATATAGATATCGGCAATCATATCCATCGATTTAACTTGTTCTTCGGGTATTGTTGCAATTAGTATAGTCTTTATATTTCTTTCCTTTGCTTTGCGGAGAGCAGACTTGACAAAAGGAGTTCTTCCCGATGCTGCAATCCCAACTATAATATCTTTTTCGGTAATTTTATACTCATCGATAACGCAGCGCCCACTTTCTTCGTTATCTTCGGCTCCTTCTTGTGCCCGAAATACTGCTGCTTTCCCACCAGCAATAATTCCTTGAACCATTTCTGGGTCCGTTCCAAAAGTCGGCGGACACTCCGCTGCGTCGAGTATTCCAAGCCGCCCACTTGTTCCAGCTCCAATGTAAAACAATCGTCCACCGCTTCGAAAAGTATCCACAATTAGCTCGACTGCTTCGGCAATCTTTGGAATTACCTTTTCGACAGCAAGGGGGACAAGTTTATCTTCGTCGTTTATCAATCGAAGTATTTGTTCAGTTGTGGCTATATCGATATTTTTCGTACGAGGATTATTTTTCTCGGTTGCAAGCAACGAAATTTCGTTAAAAACTTTATTTTCGACCATAAAATTAAATTAGTAAAAAAAGCAATACGAAATCGAAAATTAACCCAAACATCTAAAATACAAACAAATTATCGGAAAAATTACGAAAAAAAAAGTAGTTGCTTCGTTTACCGCCTTCTTAATTTTATACCTAATTAGTTGGCTAAAAAAGGATTCTTTCTACCTTCGGGTTGTGTTTTAAAAATTTTAATTTTACCTCCCTCTTTTAATTATGAAAGATTACAGGCTTTGTTCGAATTCTGTCTCGATACACTTATTTACGCCACATTTGTTTTTAAGAAACAATTTCGGCAATTTTTCGTGTATATACTTACAACATGCGATAAAACAAATGATTAGATTAAGAAAAATAAATTTTGTATTTTTGTCTTAGTTGGGGTTGGGGGAGAAAATGTACAAAGGCTTTCAAGAAGAGAAACAAATACAAATTAAATTTCATTGGGACCCGAATACAGCAAGAGGTTTTGCAATTTCTCTTGCGATACATTCAGTTTTGGTTTTTATCGTCTCGATGTGTCAAGTTGAACCAACAGCGACACCCAAGAACGATGTAAAGTTGATACCGCTTGAACTAATTAATTTTGGTCTTGGCGATGGAACTGGGTTAAGCAAAGGGAATTTATCGCAAGAAGGGGCTGCCCATAAAGGTAAATCTCCTGTCAACCAATTGGAAGACGCTAGCGTTGCAGCTAAACGAGGAGCAACACCATCGGAAATCGACGACCCACTTTTAGCGAAAACAATAAAACCAGTCGAGAAATTATCGAGTGAATCTGGTGATAAAAAAAGCGATGGGACTGGTGCTCGCGATATAGGTAAACCCGATGGCAGTCAAGGAACAGGCCTTGGCGAAGAAGGTTTAGGTCCGGGTTCCGGCTACGGTCTTGGAGAAATCGAATGGGGCGGTGGTGGAAATAGAATTGTTCTATACAAGGTTTTGCCAAAATACCCGACAGGTTATAATGTAAATGCACAAATTAAGATTCGTTTTACCGTCTCGGCCGACGGTTCAGTTATAAGTATGGTTCCATTACAAAAGGGAGACCCTGTTCTCGAAAGAGCAGCAATGGAAGCCCTCCGTCAGTGGCGCTTCAATAGATTAAAAGAAAACAAAGAAATGTATGGTATAATTACCTTTACTTTCCGTGTGAGTTAATTTATGCAGTCCCCAATTAACGATATTTTCAATTGGTTCGATAATCTTCCTCTTATTCTTCAAATTGTCCTTTTCTTCCTTTTTTTAGCCGTCCTCTTTGGAATTATCAAGAGACTAACTAAATTTGTCTTTTTTTTGATTTTGATTTTGATTATTATCATTTTTTTAATTGTTTACACGAAATAATTAGTAATGGAAGAAAGTATAAGTATTTCCCAACAAAGGGAAATTTATAAGGTTGTCGAAAAACTTGTCTCTGGAAATTTTCGAGAACCACTTGCTTTGTTGAAGCGTTTGGTGAAGGATTTAGTCAATCATAAAGGCTTTAATATTACTGGAGGTCGCGTTTGGGAACTCCTCGTCGACGAAATGGCTTACGTCTTGCGTATGCAATATGGGAACGTCGAAAAAATTCCAGAAGGTTATAAAATATACATCCAAGACCAACCGTTTTTGTCGAGAATTGTATTTGAACGCACAATGGTCAATATCGAAACAGATAAGCTTTTAAAAGAAAAGGGAATTCAAATGTACTCGGCTTCTGGGGTTGGTCCAATCATAAGAACCCGTGATGGTAAGTTTTACAAATATCTTTTGGGTTTTAATGGTCCGGAGATAGACTCGAAGTTTATCGAAACATTAACAGTAATTAGTAGTGTTGCAACGATATCGATTAAGAACATAGTTGATAATATCGAAAAAAAGAAGATTCGCGACGACTTGTACCAAGCTGCTCAAATACAAAAGAACCTTTTGCCAGACCATTATCTCGAGTTTTTGGATTATGAAATTTTTGGCGTCTGCATTCCCGATAGTGCTGTCGGGGGCGATTATTTTGATTACTTGAAGATGGAAGGCGAAGAAGAACGGCTTGGAATTGTAATAAGCGATGCTGCCAGCAAGGGTCTTTCTGCCGCAGTCCAAGCCCTTTATGTTTCTGGGGCAATGAGAATGGGCTGGAGTTACTCAATTCGTATGAGTGATTTATTCAAAAAACTAAATCATTTAGTTTATAAAGCTTTTCCGTATGAACGTTTTGTAACTCTTTTTTATTGCGAGTTGACAAATACCTCGAACCGATTAGTTCTATATGTTAACGCTGGGCATTGCGCTCCAATCCATTACCGAGCTAGAAACGACAAAATTTCGAAATTACTTCCGACTGGTGGTCTTCTTGGATTGCTTCCAGAACAAAATTTTAAAGTCGAAAACATTCAAATGGGAATAGGCGATATTCTTTTACTTTACACCGACGGAATAAGTGATGCTTTGGACTCACAGCGAAATATTTATGGCGAAGACCGTTTGGTTGAACTTTTACGTAAGAACAAAGATTTGAATTCAAAGGAAATTGCTTACTCGATAATCGAGGATGTTCATAATTTCCAAGGGCAAACAGAAGTTAATGATGATAAAACAATTATTGTTGTTAAACGAGCAAAGAAATAATTATGGTAATAGTTGGTGTTCAATTTTATCCTAAGTTTAAAAAGACCGAGGAAAATCTCGACTATATGAAAGAAAAAGTTAAGTCGGTCGATGGTGATTTAGTTGCTTTTCCAGAGCTTGCAACATCGGGTTATTTTTACCTTTCCAGCGACGAAATATTGCCACATTCCTTTGAGTTCCATTCCGAAATTGTTCGAGAATTTCAAGGCTTAGCAACCAGTATGAATCGGATTATATTGTTCGGCTTTCCAGAACGATTCGAATCGAAAATTTATAACTCTTGTGCAATATTATTCCCCGATTCTGAACTTTCTTGTGTATATCGTAAATCCCATTTATTTTATCGAGAGAAATTTGTCTTTGAACCGGGCAATACAGGCTTTTTCGTGGTTAAGTATCCAGAATTCGACTTAAATCTTGGAACTATGATTTGTTACGATTGGAGATTTCCCGAATCTGCACGAGTTCTTGCTTTGAAAGGTGCCGATTTAATCGTATGTCCCTCTAATTTAGTAACCAAGGTTTGGTCTATTTCGATGCCTTCGCGTGCGCTCGAAAACAAAATATACCTATTAGTTGTAAATCGTGTTGGCGAAGAAACCAACAGCAACGAAACTTTAATATTTAATGGAAAATCTGGGATTTGGCATTACAACGGGCAATTAATAACTTCTGCTTCGCCCGACAACGAAGAGATTATCTCGGCAGTTATATCACCTTCAGCTACCCGCGACAAAAGTTTCGACGACTTCGACAACGTCTTTACCGATAGGAGACCCGAATTTTATAAAATCATTGCAGAAAAGTAAGATAGAAATATATTTCTGAATACATATAATTATTTCGCTTTGCCAAGGCAAATAATCAAAACAATCTCTGGGGCAAATTTAGGCGGTTTTAAGCTAATATCGACAATTGACGTAGCCAAAGCCAAAGAATTTTACAATAAGTATAACCCAAGAATAGACATCCTTCTCGCCCACATTAATTGGAAAGGTAGAGGGGGGATTATATTACTTCCCTTCTGAAGCTCAACAAAGAGTTTTCAATGAGATTGGAAGAGAAAAATATATTAAATTACCTAAATCAGGAACAAATCCAAGAGGCGTAGAGATTTCGAAAGAGGCAGTTCAAAAGCTTGCAGAAGATAAAGAAACTTCATTTATCGATATTTTTTGGGAAAGGAAAGAAATTAACTTTAACCGCTACGAGAGATGGGTTGAACTTTGGAGGAAAGACTAAATGAGAGAAAATAAAAGGAAAGGGACAAAAACCAGCTCTTTCGGCTCGCCAGGAAGAATTAACCACGATTCAAGTCAATTTTACAACAGTAGATTATACGAAGGCTTATCCAAAGAAAACAGAAATATTAAATATCTTGAAAACGAAGTACCAAAAACATACCTAAACAAGATTATTTGCAAATCCAGCGAAAAAATGATTGAATTGCCCGATTGTTGTGTTCATTTAATGATTACTTCGCCACCTTATAATGTTGGGAAAGAATATGACAATGATTTGACACTCGAAGAATATAGAAACTTTTTAAAAATTGTTTGGAATGAAGTCAAAAGAGTCTTAGTCCCTGGCGGTCGTGCTTGCATTAATGTTGCAAATTTAGGCAGAAAACCATACCTACCACTCCATATCTACATCATTGAAGATATGCTAGAGTTAGGCTACCTTATGCGTGGAGAAATTATTTGGAATAAAGGGACAAGCATAAGCCCTTCGACTGCGTGGGGAAGTTGGATTTCAGCAAAAAATCCAACTCTCCGCGATATGCACGAATATATATTAGTCTTTTCGAAAGATACTTACAGCAGATTCGATAAAAACAAAAAAAATACAATTTCCAAAGAAGAGTTCCTTGAATATACCAAAAGTCTATGGACATTTTCAGCTGAACAAGCCAAAAAAGTTGGCCACCCAGCACCATTCCCTATCGAACTACCTTATCGTTTAATACAACTTTATTCCTTCGAAGGAGATGTAGTTCTCGACCCGTTTATGGGAAGTGGACAAACTGCACTTGCTGCGATAAAATCCAACAGAAAATTTGTCGGCTACGAAATTAACGAGGATTATTGCAAGCTGGCCGAAAGAAGAATTTATGAACTCGAAACAAAAATCAAATCGGATATGCAACTTAAATTCACATAAGTTGCCACTACTTTTAAGTCAATAATTAAATATTATCTCTTTATTAAAATAACCTTCCGATATTTACGAAAGTGTTCATCTATCGACAATAATTTACAAGGAAAAATATAGTTAATTTTGGATTTTGATAATCTATTGATTATTAATGGCATTGTTCAAAATTTTTTTATTTAATAATACGACATAATATTTCTTTTTAAGGTGTATTTCGAATTGTATGGAACAAATAAACAACGGACTTCGAATAATATTTTGGCGAATTGACTACTTCGGCGCCTTCGCCGATGCTGGAATAAGTGCGACCGTACGAGGTTTGATTAAAGAACTAATCAAAAGAGGTAACAAAATATATCATATTTCCGGTGGTAAAACAAAACTCCCCGAAGGTGTTATCGATTTTTTTGTTCCTTTCAATAAATTCTTTCGGAATTTTCCAGAAGTGTTCTCTTTTCCGTACCAGTTAAAATCCACAAGAGAAACAAGTCGGATAATTCGTCAATTGGAAAAAGTCGATTTTATTTACAAAGTAATTCACGATTTCAATTTTAGTGGAGCAATAATTAGAAAAAAATTCAACATACCTTTGTTCTTGCAAGTCGACGGTGTAAATTATTGGGTGAAAAAGCATTGGGGGAAACTGTATTTCGCTCATCTTTTGCGTTGGGCGCAAGAAATCGAATGGATAGCTTCGGACAGAATCTTTACTTTCTCGAACCAATTGAAAAAGCAGCTTACGGAATTAGGTGTCGAAGACAATAAAATTATTGTTAATCCGTGCGGTTTCGACCCAGAACTTTTCAATCCGAACATAGATGCTTCGCAACTTGTCGAGGAGTTCGATTTAAAAAATAAGTTCGTTATTGGTTTTTCTGGTACTTTCGGGTACTATCATGGCATTACATTTTTCGCCGAGTCGCTAAAATTTATTCGTAAACGAATTCCCAATGCTGTCTTCTTATTCGTCGGCGATGGCGATTATCGTGCACAACTCGACTACATTGTCAAGCGCGATAACCTTGAAAGCCAAACTATAATAACTGGTTTCTTACCATATAATAGTGTTCCTCAATATCTAAGTGCTTGTGATGTATTGGTTTCTCCTTGTATTAACAACGACGATGGCACTGAATTCTTCAATAGCCCACTTAAAAATTTCGAGTATATGGGTTTAGGTAAACCAGTTGTTGCAACTGCTGTCGGACAGCAGAAAGAAATTTTTGTCGACCGATATAACGCAATACTTGTCGAAGAACGTAATCCTGAAGCCATTGCAGAAGCAATTTTTGAAATATACAAGGACCCCGACTTGGCAAATAAAATTGGCCGCAATGCTCACAAAGAGGCAATCGAAAAACATACTTGGGGACATCGTGCACAAAGGATTTTGCTGGAACATAGTAATTTGATTAAAAAGAAATAAGGCTTTCGAGGTAAAATTACTAATCGGCTACTACTCTTCGGGGAACCGACTGCCGCCCAAACTTGTCTATTGCAACTACATTAAAAACGAATGGTTTTGCTGGGTCTTTTGGTTTCAATTGGAAATATTGTTTTCGGTAGGGAAGGGAAGCATTAATATCTTGCAATTTGCCACGCAAATCGATATATTTATTCGAAACATTGCCTTCGAGAATAAGTTCAACGACTTCGTTTCTTTCCCGATTTAAAATTCCATAGGCTTGTGTAACCAATTCGACTTGGCGATTGCCAGAGGGTACAACATCAAGAATCTCTGGGTAAGGGAAATTCTGTATGTAAAGAAAATAAGTTTGTCCGAGCAGATTGTTATCGATGTATCTTTCAATTGTAAGTCGTTTTCCAGTGTCGGCGAGTTCGGGCGTAAAAGTCAAAGGAGCACCTCCCAAACTGCTTGCTCGTATTCGTTCGCCCTCTTTAAGAATAAGCTTAGATTCTCCCGGAATTAAAGGGAAGCGTGGGTCGATAGTAACACTTTGGCCCGGATATATACTTTCGGCGTATATAGGCTTTTCGATTTGTTGGGGAGTAACAGTGAATGATGTTTTTGCTTCCTGCCCATCAAATTTCCTTACAATGGAAACTTCGACTAATAGTTTACCATTCGATGGCGTCTTACCGCGCAAAAGCAAATAATCTGGATAAATTTCTGCTATCTGGGCTGTCCCACCATTATTTGGTGGTTGAGGCTTGATATTTAAGTTTATCTTTGCGTCCGACGATAGATTTACATTAGTCGCCCGAATTGTATTTGTCCATTGCTGATATGCAATTTGCGAAACGTTTATAATTGCAGGGCTTATAGAAACTTTGCCCACACTAAATCCTGTTGGAATTTCTTCGGTTTTATCGAGCAAGTTGAATGGAAAAATAGAAGGTTTGCCCGACTCTTGTGCCAGGACTTGCTCGCCAGTTTCAGCATTCATCAAAACGACAAGCAAAGTGAATTGTGTGCTTGCTTTATACGTAAATTTCTCGGGGAACTTTTCTCCAAAAGCTTTTTTGCTTCGGGCTGTTGCTTCGACGCGAACTAAATAAGTGTTGCTCATTCTTTCCAAAATTTGTGGTCGCCAGTAGAATATTGCTGCTCGCTTTTCTGGAACTTCGATAACCCGGAAGTATTTTAGATTGTAGTTTTTATCGGGGCGAAGCGAAACAGATTGGTTCGATGCTTGGTCCTCGACAATAAATTCAAACTGAATGTCTTCGAAATCGCCAGTATAGAAAATTACATTGGATGAATCGAGAAAAGAAATAATTTTGTTTCCATTTGGTTCGACCGCAACTTTGCACAGTAATGAAGTTTTTTCGGGAATCAATGTAAAACCACTTGCAAAGTCGCCGACGACTTCCTGTCCATTATTTTTAGCAGGTTCGAAACTGCTTTCGGGTAGAATAAAAATCAAAGCAGCAAGATAAAGGATAAAATATATTTCAACGATTCTTCTTCTTCTTACCTTATTTTGCATTTTTATTATTCAAAAGACTTACGAAGAAGTTTTCTAATTCACGGCGAACGGTTAATTCAATTTGTTCCTGCTCAAGTTTTTTTAAATTTTGAGTTAAAGTTTCTATTGTTGATGTAAATTCTTGGAGTGAATTGTTAGTAAGTTCCATTGTTTCGAGTAGTTTCGGGTTTGGAGATATTATTTGTCGTGTCATTTCGTTCGATTCACGCAAAAGGGATAATATCTCGTTCTGTTGAATTAAGAGTAAACGAATGTTATCGCCTAAGCTTTCGAGTTTTGTTACCGCCGAAGCCAACTCTGTCGAAATTTCACCAATTTCGTATAGGAGTTCCTTTGCCGAGTCGTCCTCTTCTTGTTTGTTGACTGGAAGTGCATCTTCGCTTGGAGTAAATAACATCACGACAAACATAAACAACAGCATTAGGGCTTCGAAAACGACGCCAGCTATGACAATTGTATCGCTTACAATCGAAGAAAAACGGCGAATTCCAATTAACACAAGTAATATAGCAGCTCCGAAATACACAAAAGAGTTGATAGTTGAAAAATAAAAACGATTGACAAATTCTTCCATCCACAAAGCTGTCCCAGCAAAAAAACCTAAAGGGTGAAGAACTTGTACATCTTTCTTAATGTATCTGGAAATTTCACGTTCAGTTGTGCAAATTCGCCAAGTAAGAATCAAAATCTGTATATTCGAAAGTTGTTTTTCGTAACGAAGCTCTTGGTAGATACTGTACAAAAGTTTTCGTCCTTCGAGGCTCGACAGAGTCTTTATTTGTTCCATTATAACATTTTGAATTATATAAAATTATGCAATGTAAATTACAAAAAATAAACGAATATCCGAAAATTATCTTTATTGTTAAAGATGGATGAGTAATTACTTTTGCTGTATTTTAACCAAACTAATTCTTTATTTCTGCTACTCAATTGTTATATATTGGACAATTCCAGTGCTTGGATTAAGGTAGTATCCATACTTGTAGTATTCTTTGAAGAGTGTTTTTAACTGGAATTCGTATTTACCTTTGGATAAGCCTTTAATTTCATAAAAGCTTGCTGTAGCAGGAAGCTGAATAATTGAGTCCCAATCTTTTTTGTCTTTGCGAAACATTAAGAGGTATCCAAGTAAATTTGTGGTGTCGGACGGAGGTCGCCAAGACAATGTTAAAGTATCACCTTCCGCTATCTTATGATTGAAACTTGATGGTGGTTCTGGGAATTTTATTCTTAAAGTTGGGTCGCCAAGTAAACTTATGTGTGCACCTTTGTAACCATATAAACCAGTGGAAGGATATAAATCCTTGTTGTTGACGGTTTGAATGAAAGAGTGAACGAAAGGTACTCCCGCTGAAAAATGGTGGAAGTGCCAAAAAGGTCTTCCTATCCAAGCAACGAGAACCACATTTGGCTCCGAAGCTAAAAGCGAGCGAAGTAAGTTACGTTCGCTATCCCAATCCCAAAGGTATGAGCCGAGAAGAAAAGCAAAGGAAGTATTTATCGACTTTTCGGAACATTCTTCGGAATTTATCGAAGACCAAATAGAATTGAAAGAACCAGCATTGCAAGCATAAGCAAAACGGTAAAACTCGTTCGATAGAACATTGGAAAATTTAGATTCGATAACAGTGTCGCATAAAACATTAAAATTCATCCAAGCATTTGCCGAAAAAACTTCGGGATAACTCAAACGGAACCCATCGTCAATTAGTCCAGAATTTGATTTTGGCACTCGCCCAAAACGAAAATTAATGTTCTTTTCGAGATATCGTTTCAACAAAGTGGTTTCGTTTTCAAGAAAATCTGGCAAATTGAAAAAGTCGATTCTTCCGACTGAAATTCCAATTTCGGATGGTAAAATCGAATTGTCGAACTTGCCATCGAATGGTACGTTCCAATTCTCTTTTCGAATTGCACCTACGTTGTAATCTGTTTCGTCTTGCCAAAGGCTATCGTCGAGGACATAAAATAAATCGGAAGGGAATGCCCCGATGTGGTCGGGGTGCCCGTCTAAAGTAGTATTACCAGTATAAGGAACTGGCACCCGACCAATCAAGATAAGCGCTTTAAAGTTCTTGCCCCATCTACGTCGAAACGCGTTTACTACTCTTTTTGTTGAGTTAACAAGTTGTGGGTTGAACTCATTCGAACGAGGGACGCTTCGGATTTCGACCGACCAAAAATCCCCTTCAAGTGAAGATTTGTAGGCCAGTAGTTCCTCCGAAAGTTTTGGTGCCAAGGAGTCATCGACAAGAATTAATACGTTTCCTCGAAAATTCTCCAGTTGGGTTTTGTTTCCAGCTACGATATAGGCAAACGACTTAAAAGTATCGGAAACGAAGGAAAAGGAATATTCGTAAAAGTTGGAACTAACATTTGGAATTGTATCAATATAATTTAAGAGATTAGAAGGAAGAGTGTCCGCAAATCTCCAAAACTTTTCGAGTAAATTTTTTCGCTTTACGATGTAGCTACCTTTGAATTCAAATTTTGGAAATTCTATATCCAAAATAAGATTACTTCCAGATTCCGAAATTCTAATTTTTGGAGTTAATGCAAAGTCCTTCGGATTTAAAGCAAAAAGGTCAGAATTTCCAAAAAACCAAAAAGGTACTAATAAAATGAGAAATTTAATCATCGTTTACCAAATAAATCTCTGCTCTTCGATTTTTCGACAAATCCTTAGAAATCGGTTCAGTCTTACCTCGACCTTCATATGAGATTTGCGACCGGCTTATTCGAAATGTTTCAGAAATAAATAGAGCAGTATTTTCAGCCCTTCTCAACGAAAGGTTCATATTAAATTCTTTCGAACCAACTTCATCGGTGTGACCGACGATAAGTATTTTTTTAGGACCTAAATTCGAAAAGATTTGCCTAAAATCATAAAGACTTTGTTTAGCAAATTGTCCAAGAGTATCGACATTTGTATCGAAATATATTGTAGTAAGAAGTTTTTTTTGCGGTTGAGTAGGGACAAAGCCAAAAATCGGCGATAGTTTTATATCGTAATTTTGGATTCGGACTTCGTCTAACTTTTTGGAACTCGAGGAAAAACTAATATCGTTTAATTTCTCGGCAGATACAAAAAAGTTATACTGGGTATTATAAGGGATGACAATTCTATAAAATCCATCATAAATAGTATCGTAAAAAACATAATCGAGGTCGAAGTTGTCGACTTTGAAAGTTACTGGCTTTTGTAACAAGAAAATATTTTCTCCAATATTTGTTTTGATAGTTCCTTGAATAATTAAGTAAGGTAAAGGTTGGTATTGTTCGGGAAGACGGCAAAAATAAATTCCACTTTTCCCACTTTCGCTGTCCCCACTTGTAAAATAGGCAGTGTCGCCCCATAAATTTAAGGAAATTGAGCTTTCGTCGAATTCAGAGTTGATAAACTCGTCCAAAGGAATAGGATTGCCCCAAGATTTTAGACTATCGTCGTTAGCACGAACCATAAATAAGTCGAAATCACCTTTGCCCCGATGTCCATTACTAGCAAAATATAGTGTCCTATTATCATAAGCTAAAAACGAAACAAGTTCTATTCCTTTAGTGTTGAGTTTAGAGCCTAAATTTTTCGGTTCGGAATAGACACCAGTTGAGTTGTCGAAGTAGGAAATGTACATATCCAGCTCGCCGAAAGAATCATCTCTTTCGAGAGAAAGGAGGAGAATTCTTCTGTCTGAACTAATTGTAGCTGAGTAATTTTTGCTTTTCGTGTAAAAATTTCGAATTTTAATTGGATTGGGCTTGTCCCATTTTTCATTTATTTTCCTTACAATTCCAAAGTTCGTTACAACAAAATTATTCAAGCTTTGTCTTTCACTTGGTTTTTCGTCTTGAGAATAGTTTCCGTAAACGAGTGCGGAATTGCCATCGGGGAAAATATACAATATTGTATTGCTTTCGGGAATGTTTAAATCGGATTCGAGCCGCCTTGGTTCATCCCAACGAAGAGAATCGATTCGTTTAGCAACCCAAATTTCGTCGTCATCTTCAACTCCACCACTATTTTCTGGATGCCACTTTCTATCTAAATACAAAAAGTCGTTGTCGGGGGTAATAATTGGTAAAATAGTTGGTTGGTGTTTATTAATATTTTCGGGAAGTCGAACCTTTTGCGAAAAAATTTCGAAGGAAGAAATGCAAATTATTAATACCGAAAGAATTTTAGCAACATTCATAATCGATTATAGATTTTCTCGCATACTTCGAAAAACATATTGACGTTTTTTTGGTAATCAAATTTATTTTTAACTTTTTCCAAGGCATTTTTTCCTAAAAAATTCGCAAAGGAAGAATCAGCTTTGATTTTTTCAAGTAAGAAACGAAGATTTTCTGAATCATCTGGTTCAAACAATAAGCCATCCTTCCCATTTTCAATAATTTCGGGGACACCGCCAGAATTTGTGGCAATAACGGGAAGCTCGCTTGCCATTGCCTCGAGTATTACAAGACCAAATGTTTCGGAGCTCGAAGGCAAAACAAAAACATCGAAAGCATTCATCAACTTTGGAACTTCTTTCGTGAATGTGATAAATTTAACACGATTTTCAACATTACTTGATTTTACTTTTTTTATTAGACTTTTATAATAAGAGTAGCTTTCTATTGAACCAGCAAAGACTAAGAATGTATCGGTCGAAGAAAGTCTTATGAAGGAGTCGAGCAATGTTTCTTGCCCCTTTTTGGGGTCGATTCGTCCAACACACCCAATTATAAAAGCATTTTCTGGCAAATTGAAATGCTGTCTGTTCTCTTTTTTAGATTGCTTGTAATTTACAAATTCTGTCCATTTAATTCCATAGGGAACAACGAAGACTTTTTCTTTATCGATTATCGTCGTTTCGAGCAACATTTCCTTCATCTTTTGGGTTAGAACAATTGCCCCATCCAGATTTTTATAAATCCAGTTGTGGTATAAGTCTTTTTTAATAATTCCAGATTGCATTTGCTGAAAGAAAATCACAGCTAGCTTTTGTTTAGATAGTTTTTTGGAAAGTAAAGCAAGTAAAAGAAGATTTGTTTTTGGAACAATACAAATTTGGGCTTGGAAATTTGTGAAAAGCTTTGAAATTTTAGGCAAAACCAATGGATTGAACTTGTAGAAATTAGATGTGAGAGATTTATACTCTAAACCTAATTCTTTAGCAAATAGCTCGGCTTTTGTTCCTTTTTTGACAATTGCCAAAGCATTATTCCCTAATTTTTGGGTATCGAAGGCTCTTTGGATGGTTTGCAGTTCTAACCCTCCAAAACCATCCAACGTTACCAAGAAACAATAGTTCATAATTTTAATTTAAAGGTAAAAAAATCGAAATTAAAGAAAAAGGGGAAATCATCGAAATCGACTTTCCCGAAACAACCTTTTAATATGTTGTTCAGTAACCCCTAACTCTTTCGCCAACATCTTAAACGACTTTTCTGGATTTTGCTTTATGTATTTTACTATAAACCTTTCAAGCCGGGATAACTTTGGCACATAAATAGACATACCCGGACAGTTTCGCAAGAGTTGGCGGACAGTATCCAAACCACAAGCACTTGCCACAAGCTTTAGGTCATCTGTTAAATCTTCCAATTCCAATTTCGATAAAACATCATTTTTCCCTTCCATACTCCACCATTTTGTTTGTTAAATTTATTAATTTTGTAATTGTAAGAAATACATATTTTTTTAGTATTTCTTACTACAAAATTAAGTAAAAATTGCAAATAAAAAATGGAAAACTTAAATCGTGAAATTGGTGAAAGATTAAGATTTATCCGAAGTATTTTCAACGAAGGGTCTAAACTTTCGGCTAATCAATTTGCTCATATTTTGAACGAAACTTTACATAAAATTTTGAACTACGAAACTGGAAGAGCACAAGTTCCCCCTTCCTTGCTGATAAGTTTATATCGTAAAGGTATAAATCCTATTTTTATCCTAACCGGAGAAGGTAGTATTTTTGCCCCAAACACTGCTGGAACTGAACTTTCCAAGCGTTTTAGCGAAAAAATAAATCTAAAACAAACAAAAGAGGAAACAAGCAAATTCAATTTTTCAGAATTAGCAAGTTCAAAAGTAACTCCAACTACAGAGGATGCCGGTCCAATTCATAAAAGTTTAGATGAATTGTTGGAACTTGCCCATCTTTATACTGCAGCAGCTGGAAACATAATGAAAATCATACAAAATAAGAACAAAAATGAATGAGGAAGACAAAAGAAATTTGATTAAAGATGTAGAAAAATCAATTGCTTGGGCACATCGAACTGGGTCCTTACCCAAGAACTTTTCTAAGAAAATTGAAAAATTAAATGAATATGGGCTCGCTCCAGATAAAATAATTAACCAAGCATTTTTAAAACTTGAAACACTTTCGACATTGGACTATGCTTGTATTCTTCATCAAATAAAATTAGAAGATATAGACTTGTCCAGTTATGATTTATCTACTCCACAAAAGCAAGCGATAAGAGAGTATTTCGTCGGAAAAGATTACATTTCCTTCACGGTTGTTGGCGATTCAATGAAAGAAATTGGTATTGAACCCGGGGATATTGTTATTGCCAAGTCAGCGGATTTCGAAAACAATTCAATCTGTATCGTGAAGATACTTGATGATTGCTTCATCAAGCGAGTCGAAAAATTGGATGATGGCTACCTTCTGCATTCAGAAAATAGGAATTATTCTTCTGTATTTGTTTCGAATGAAATTGAGTTGGAAATTCTCGGTCGGGTTGTTTATGTGCTCAAAAAAATTGAAAATTAAAAATTTCTTTTTGCATTTGCTTTTTAATGAAAAGTTTTTAAACAAAATCATATTGGGAACCAAAGTATTATGAAATTGCTATTGTTAATCAATGGAAATGCAACAACTATTATTGAAAGAAACAACTTTAATACCGATGAGTTCGAGATTGTCAAAGTAGATGAAAAAAAACTTGCAAAACCAAAGTTCGTTTTGGAACTTATTCGAAAAAATTACGAGTTTATCTATTTTGGTTGTGCCGACATCGAATTCCAACGCTTTCAACCATTTATGCAAATTTATATTTTGCTTTCGAAAAGCAAAAAGGGTGGGATTATCGATGAATTAGGGCGAAAAATTAAATTTTCCTTGTTTAAAACTATCTTCGTTGTTATTCCAAAACTAATTTTGGAAGCTGTTTTAAGTATATTAATCGTTGGGTTTTCGTATCTTTATTATTTCTACTGGCGAAAATTCAAGATTAAATTGATAAAAAAATAATTTTATTCTCTTGTTTAACTACTTCAATAAAGGTCCGTAATGTTTGAGCATATAATCGACAACTGCTTCTGCTTCCTTGGGTTTTAGTCCTTGGTTTGGCATTGGCGGATAATTGGGGTCGATCTTTATAGGGTTTAAAATAAATTTCACCAATCCTTCCCGATTGTTTTCATACTTTTTTAAAACTTCCTTGTGCGGTGGACCGACTAATTTGGTTTCGAATAAGTGGCAAGCCGAACACTTTGCTTTGTAAATTTCTTCGCCATTAATTTGCGATACAGCCCTTCCAGCGCTTGCAAGCAAGTTTTCGTGAAAGACGACATATTCTTTGGCAATCTTAAATTTTTGTTCCTTGTTCGAAACTGCAAGCAATGTTGTTTCCGAACCAAAGAAAAGCACAAAAGAAAGTATCAGAATATAAAAAGAAAGGCGAGCAAGTCTTGCATTCTTTTCTCTTAAAGAAAAGTATGCGAAAATTGAGGATATAAGCAGGACAAGAACAGAAAAAATTAGCAAGATGAAGTACCAATAATTGATTAAATTGTCGGGAACTGCTACATACATTAGAAGATATAGTATGGGCAAAATATTTAAAGCAACAATTGTGCGAGTAATGTTCCCAAGATAAACCCCATCGGTTTGAATTGCAACACCTTCGGCAGCAATCCTATCGGCTGAATAAGTTTTGAAAATGTAACCAATTGAAGAAATCAAAAATGCAAACACAACGAAAATTAGGTATCGGAGAAGTGCATCAAAAGAAAAAAACTTTTCGATTGATAAGTAAGAAACTTTGAATTTGGCTTCGAGCGAGATTGAAAATAAACCTATCGTCAGAAATGCAACTACAAAAGTGCAAAGCAAAGTCGTAGAAAAAAGTAAAGTCAAGCCAAAGTTGATTTTCTTTTCGCCATACTCTTTAACTTTTCGGAAGAGAGAAAAGTTAATTTTCAATAAGATTATTGCAACTATAAACAGAAAAAAGCTTGAAAAAATAGTTACCGACAAGTCTGGCGATGGTTTAAATAGAAATTGGATAAGAACAAACAGAACACCGAAGAGGGGGAAAAGTCCAAGCCCAAGAAGACTTACCCACCCAGTAGAAACAAAAGATAAGTAATTGTAGGAAATTTCTAAATATCGCTTATCGCCGCTTTTGTAACTCAAAAAGTAGTAATAAAAGCTTAAAATTAGATTTCCGAACAAATAAGATAAAAAGACAACTAAAATGGAATAACCAAAAAAGAAAAGAATTTCGAACAACAACAAGGTATCGGTAGAATGGGGTAAAGCAATTAGTTTAAAAAAATCCATTTTATCTCCGACTTTAATGCCCTATAATTTTATTGAAGGTCAGAAGGATAGTCATAAATAGAACGAAAAAGTTCAACTGAATAAATGCATACTTGTAAAAGCTTAATGGTTGTAATATCTTAATCATTTTGTGAGTTCGGGCAATAAGTAGCAAACTTAATAAAACCGTAATGGATAAGGTAATTGCATTGAAAGTATTGAGCAAGAAAATTATTAAAAATCCAAGACCGACCAAAAGCAAAATCCAAATAAAAGATATACGGGCAAGTTGTAAGGGAGTAAAAATGTCTGTCAACACTGGGAAATTAGCTCGCTTATAATCTTCTTCGTAAACTAAAAGAAGTAACCAAAAATGGGGGATTTGCCAAACGAAAAAGAAAGTTGCCAGGGCTAAATTCAAAGGATGAAGGATATCGCCGCCAGCATAAGTCCAGCCAATTGCTGGTGGGATTGCCCCTATAATTGCACCCGGCAAAGCAGAAAATGGGGATATTCTTTTCAATGGAGTATAACCAGCATTATAGATAAGAACAGCTGCGGTGGCCAGCAAAATTGGTAAAAAATTACTTGTGGATAAAAGCAATATTAGAAATCCACCTAAAAGAAGAGAGAAAGAAAGAATTGAGCCAGAAAAAACCGAGAGCCTATTCCGCGGAATAGGTCTTTCCATTGTACGATTCATTATCGCATCATATCGCCATTCTTGAACTTGATTTAGACCAGATGAACCGCTCGCTAAAAAAAGTATTGAAAGTAAAAGCCATATTATATCAAAATCAATCGTATGGGTGGCTAAGACATAGCCAAGCAATGAACTAATCGAAACAGAGAAACTGATGCGAAATTTGGTAAATGTAAGAATATCTTTAATATTAATTTTCATTACTCTTTTTAACAAAATTGGTTAAGAGCAAATCGACAATTTGAGTTAGTTCTTCGTCTCGAATGCGATTCGTTAGCAAAGGCATCTTTGCTTTTTCGTAACCGACAACGACGTGTTCACCAGGTGAAATAATCGAACGCGCAATATAATCACGGTCAATTGGGATTGTTTCAAGTTTACCATTCGAACGAATCTTGGCATATCCCCGCGAAAGTTCGGTGAACGATGGTCCGTAGTTTTTACTTCCGTCGAGGCTATGGCATTGAACACAACCTTTTGCGAATAATAATGCGTAGTTTCCTGTTATGTAATCTTTGTAGCCGCCAGAATGTGCTAAAACAAACTTTTGAAGGTAGGTATTGTCGACTTCTCCATTATACCAAGCGAAAAACTCGTTTTCGGGAACGACAAAAACCTTTGTGTACATCAAGGAGTGGTTAAGTCCGCAATATTCTGCACAAGCAATGTCGAAAGCTCCAACATCTTTTGGCTCGATAACCATATAATTTTCGCGACCGGGAATCGCATCTTCTTTGATACGAAAAGCTGGAATATAGAAGGAATGATTTACATCGGCAGAAACAATATTAAATTTAACTGGTTTACCGACAGGGAGAAAGAGAGTGTCTGTAACTTTACCGTTTTCGTAGGTGAACTTCCATTGCCACATTTTAGCTTCGACATTAACATTCATAGCTCCTTTGGGCACATTTCTTGCAACTTTGTAAACTGATTCGCTATAGAAAAACATTGTTAAAACGAGTGCGACGGGAACCACTATCCAAATAATTTCAAGAATTTTATTCCCTTCGATTTGCGAAGCAACTGGGTTCTTTTTTCGATTGTATCGGATGACGAAATAGACCATAGCGATAGTGATTACAAGAAGCAGTAGAAAAGAAATCCCAATTATATATAGCATTACATTATCGACATTCTGTGCGTAATTTCTTAATGCTTGCTCCATAATCTTCCTAAAATTATCTGAAGAAAACGTCAGTAGAAGTTAAAATGAAAATAGTTGCAAGAGTTGCCAAAGCAACCGCAAGGAAAAACTTGAAGATAGGTTGGTCGAATTTAATGTGCATAAAGTAGTTAATTACGAGAGTCGATTTTATTGCTGCAATTGTCAATGCAAGAAATAATGCAATCCTACCAAAATCCACTCCGGCAACCGACACGGTTAAAACAGTCAGAGATATTAAGCTAAGCCAAACAAGGAAATATGTTCCGTAAGGAATTAGATTATGTTTATGTTCTTTTTCCATACCAAAACCTTCTTAATGAATCAAGTAGAAAAGTGGGAACAAAAAAATCCAAATTAGGTCGACAAGGTGCCAATAAAGACCAGAATTTTCAAGTTTTATGTAATCTTCCTTGTGAATTTTGTTCCGCCACAAGAAAAGCAACATAAAAAGAAGCAAAATTGCCCCAACGACAACGTGGAGTGCGTGAAGTCCTGTCATAGAATAATATAAACCATAAAAGATAATTTCACCATTGGGTTTATTGAGTAATTCGGGGGAATTGGGGTAGATTCCATGGTGAAATTTGGCAGTCCATTCAAAATACTTTATTACAAGAAATGCCAATGCAAAACCAATAGTAGATAACAGAAAGAATATCGAAAGTGCTTTACGCCCGCGTTGTATCGCAGCTATGGATAAAGCCATAGTTAAACTGCTTGTCAACAGAATAATTGTATTTATGGTCCCGAGGAGTAAATTTAAATCTTGGGCTGCTATTACGAAATCGATAGAATATTGCAAACGATAAACCATATAGGCAAGGAATAAGCCACCAAATAACAACATTTCGGTGAAAAGGAACAACCACATTCCAATTTTAGCACCAAAAAAATCTTTGTGCGTATGTTCTGAATGAGATGGCTCTTGCTGTTTTTCAGCAATTTTTTCTTGGACAACTTCAACTTCTGTCGATTTCATTTTTATTCTCATTTTTAAATCTTTCAAAGTCGTATGGACCGTGGTCGATTACTGGAATTTTTTCAAAATTTTCGTGGGGGGGAGGCGAAGGAATTTGCCATTCTAAAGTTACCCCACCCCAGGGGTTAGAATCTGCTCGTCGCCCTTTAATCAACCCAAAAATTAGATTACTAAACATAATCACGAGCCCAAAAATCAGAATCCACGAACCGATTGTTGAGATTATATGTAATTCTTGATATTCTGGCAAGTAACTCCAATATCTTCGTGGCATCCCTTGATATCCGAGAATGAACATTGTAAAATATAGCATATTAAAACCAATAAAAATAAATGGGGTTGCCCAAATTGCTATTTTTTCGTTGTACATCTTTCCAAACATTTTAGGAAACCAATAATGCATTGCGGCAAAGAAAACGATTGCCGTCCCTCCAAACATTACGTAATGAAAGTGAGCAACGACAAAGTAAGTGTCTGTTACGTGAACATTAGTTGCTAACGAGCCAAGGACAAGTCCAGTCAATCCCCCAATTGAAAATAGAAAAATAAACATTAATATATAAATCAAAGGAGCCCGAAGTTCAATCGAGCCTTTGTAAAGAGTAGCGACCCAGTTGAAAACTTTCACACCGCTCGGTACAGCAACTAAAAAGGTAAGCAAAGAGAAAACAAATCGAGCAGTTTCGCTCATACCCGAAGTAAACATATGATGAGCCCAAACGAAATAACCTATCAAAGCAATTGCAAGGCTGGAAAAGGCAATAACTTTATATCCAAAAATTGTTCTTCTTGCAAAGGTAGGAATAATTTCGGAGACCACCCCCATCGCTGGTAAAATCATAATGTAAACAGCGGGGTGCGAGTAAATCCAAAAGAGATGTTGGAAAAGCAAAGGGTCGCCACCAAGTGCCGGGTCGAAAATTCCAATGTGCAGAACTCTTTCAATTACTACAAGAAGAATTGTAATTCCAACAATAGGAGTAGCAACTACTTGTATCCAAGCAGTAGCATAGAGTGCCCAAACAAAAAGTGGTAGTCGAAAGAATGTCATTCCGGGTGCCCGCAATCGATGAACGGTTGTAACGAAGTTTAGCCCAGTTAAAATCGAGGAAAAACCAAGAATAAAAGCTCCGAGCAATGGAAGTATAACGTTTGTGGTCGTTCGTATACTGTACGGGACGTAAAAAGTCCAACCAGTATCGATTGGACCACCTTGTAAATGTAAAGATACTAAAGCAAACAAACCACCAATTATATATAAATACCAAGAAAGTAGGTTCAAGCGTGGAAAGGCAACATCGTGTGCCCCAATTTGTATAGGTAAAAAGAAATTGCCAAATACCGCTGGCAAGCCCGGTATGATGAAGAGAAAAATCATTATCAAGCCGTGTAAAGTAAATAATGAGTTGTATGTTTGTGCATCGACAACTGTTTGGTCCGGAGTTAACATTTCAAGTTTCATCACAAAGCCTATTCCAACGGCAACCCAGAAGAAAATCATCATACCGATTAGATATAGCAAACCGATTCTTTTATGGTCTGTTGTTAAAAGCCAAGCCCATATACCTTTTTTTGGTTTGTAATCGAGATAACTTAATTGGGTTGCAGAATTAGTTTCGTTCGACATTTGAAACCTCTCTTTTTTCCTTTTTTCTTGAAGTTATAAGAATAACAGCAAAAATTGCAAGAGCAACAAGCATTATGCTTCCAATAACTCGTGTAAAATTGAAAACATAGCGTCTGCCTTCGGGGTCGAAAGAATAACAAAACTTTAAAATACGATTTACGGTTGGCATTGCAATTCCTTTTTCCGCTTCGAGTATTGCCATCTTAAAATCGAATGGATTGAATTGAGTTCCAAAAAGATATCGAATAATTTTGCCATCTGTGGAAATGGAATAAATTGCTCCCGCATGTATATATTCACCTTTGCCATCTGGTTTGAAGTAGAAACCGACTGCATCTGTCAATTTTCTTATAGATACACTATCCCCAACAAGAAATTTCCAAGCATTCTCGTCGATTTTCTTTTCTAATCCTTCGAGATGGTTCTTCTTCCATTTTCTTGCCTTGTCCGAAGTTTCAGTATGGTCGAAACTTATTGTGAGTAATTGGTAATCCACACCTGGCGTTAAATCAGTCCAATCGACTGCTTCGGATACACCAGATAACAATGGACTACAAATCCCGGGGCACCGATAATACACAAACATCAACAATGTCGGTTTTTTTATTATTTCTCGGAGACTTACAGTATTCCCGCTTTCATCCTTGAAAACTAAATCTAATGGAATTTGGTTGCCAAGTTTTTCGACAATCCCAACTTCGGGATTTGCGAAGTTTTTTAAAGGATAGGTTAAAATAAAAATCACTAATACTATATTTAAAATAAATCCAAACATATCATTGAAAGATTTTAGTTAAAGAGGCGATAAATTTATCTTTTTCTTCTTTATTGGCATATACAAAAGAGACACTCACACCGTTTCCCGGGATATTTTGCAAAACAATGTCTCTTAGAAATTGCAGGTCTTTTTTATTATCCAAGTTTGTAAGGAAAGTTGCAAGCTTATCGGGACTATCGATAAACTTAGTGTAATCGGGGTAAAGTGTGTTTGAAATAGATTTAGCAAGAAAGTCTTTTTCCGTCTGTTTTTGCCCAGCTTCGTTCGAAATCTTTTGAATTGCCAAGGGAATAGGAATTGTTGGTGGCAACACCTTTGTTTGTGTTATTTGATAAATTGCATCAAGTTCAGCGAAATCGGAGTCTGTTGGCTTGGGAAAGTCTTGCCCAAATCTTGAAATATAGTAGTATAACGCAATTTTATCCTTTGTGCTAAGATAACTATACGAAACCATTGCACTCCCCGGAATACCTTCTTGCAAAGTCTTGAACACTTGTGTTATTGTCCTTCCGTTTTTCCATCCTTCCGATTTTGTAAAATCCTTTGGCGAGGGGTTCAAGCCAATACTTGCAATCCCATCGCCTTTACCGCTTTCGCCATGGCAAGATTGACAAGTTGTCCGATAAAGTTCTTCTCCGCGTGCAATTAATTCGTTATTTGGGGTCTTTATTTCATCCAAAGAAACACCTTCGACAGTTTTGCCGGGACTTAATTCCACATCTTGGAATAACTTTGCTGGGTCGGGTTCGCTGTAAGGCGTTACATTTCTTTTGAGAAGGTCAACATCGTTTAGGTAAGCAATTCCAAGTGCAAGAATTATTAAAGCAAAGTAGATAAAGATATACCCAAACCAGCGGGTCGGGTGCTTGAAAACTTCTTTAAAATTAATTTCATCTTCAAAGAAATCGAAAAGTGGTTTCATTTTGTTTTATTATAAATTTAGTTAAATCAAAAATTAATGTAAAATAACGCAAATTTTTTTTCTTTATTTTACTTACAAATGAAATTCCAAACTTCTTTTAAGCTTGGGGTCTCCAATTGGCACCAGATTACGATTTTTGCTAAATAGTAGGAAAATTGCCATAATAGTTCCAACAGCAAAAACAACAGAAGCAATTTCAATCCAGCCAAAAATTAATCGTTCCTTACTGAAAGTTGGCATAACAATCCAGAACAAATCATAATAATGGGCGAAAAGAATCCAAAGTGAGGCAAATTTCAGACGCGATGGGTTCATCTTTGCTGGCTGTGGTAAAAGTAATATATATGGAACTATAAATTTAACGAAAATAATACCTATCGACATATAAAGCCAACTACCAACTCCACGATTGATAAACCAAAAGGTTTCTTCTGGTAAATTTGCGTACCAAATTAGCATAAACTGGCTAAAAGCAATGTAAGCCCAGAAATTTGTGAAAGCAAAAAGCAAAGCTCCCATACTGTAAAAATGGTCGGGTTTTAAATTATCGACGAGATAGCCTTCTTCGTTCAATTTTATAGAAATGTAAGTAAAGGCTGAAATAGCAGCGAGAACAGTCCCCGAAAAATAGTAAACCCCAAAAATTGTCGAATACCAATGTGGTTCCAAGCTCATCAGCCAATCAATTGCAAAGAAGGTCAATGTCAAAGCAAAAAAAGGCATAAAAATAGCCGAAACGACTGTGTTGCGGCGAGTAAGTTGCTGGTCTTTTGTAAGGTCCTGCTTATTAGAAAAGTAAGTTAATAAAAAGTAAAAGATGACCCATACAGCGTAATAAATGATATTGCGAATAATGAAAAAAGTTTCGTTTAGATAGGGAGACTTTCTCTGTAGAATCTCGTCTGTTGCCAAAACATCTTGATGTGTCCAATGATATAATGAATGAATATTTAAAATTATTGGAATTGCAAGTATTGGCATTATTAAAATCAAGGAGGAATTTATTTCGGCTATTCTACGAAAAGGGACACTCCATACGGCTCCACTAAGGTATTCAATTCCAATGAAAAACATCGAGCCCACACCAATACTTAACAACCAAGCCATTATGACAACTAAATTGAAACTTGCTTGTGTTGGATTAACGATGAACCCAGCAACGAGACCTAAAAGACCAATAGCAAAAATCGGTAAACTTAAAGTTAGGAACTTAGGGTTTTGTGTTTTTCTGACATAATTAACAGCATTATCAGAAGATGTTGTCATTGAACGTCCTCCAGTTTAGCATTTAAAGAGCGTTGTAGAGCTCGAATATATAAAATTATTGCCCAACGTTCTTCTTCGGAAAGTTGCGAGGCATAGGAAGGCATAATGTTTTGTCCTTCGGTTATTATATGGTAAATTCTTCCATCAGTCCAATTTCTGACTTTGTCTGTATGTAAAGATGGTGGATTTGGAAATTGCTGATTAAGTCGGCTATCACCTTCACCTCGCCAACCGTGGCAAGGACTACAAAAAGTATTAAACTTTTTTTGCCCAAGAGCAAGCGTTTGTTCAGTAGGAAGAAGTGGATTAATCAAATTCGCAGCAGCCTCTTCTGGTTGTCCTTTAAATTGATAGAAGCTTTGACCGCGAGCAACTGTGCCTTTCACTGGCGGACGCATAGCAAAACCATCGGCGAAAAGAGTAGATTCTTCTTGCGGATTAACTCGAAATTGATAAAGCATAAAGTCGAATGGTGGCATATAGAAAAGCTTATTATTAACGAAATATCCTATGAAGGCAGTAAGAACAACGAGGAAAATGAGAAAGACGATAAACTTTGGCTCGAATACTTTTGGCTTGTAGTTCAATTCTTCGGGAGAATAATAAATATCGAAGATTTTCTCGGCGCCGAACTCAGAAAAAAGTGACCGTATTTTCTCGTAATCGAATTTTTCATCTTTTGCCTCGATAACAATTCCAAACCCATCGACCGATACCCTTTTCATATATTCGGTATCGTGCAATGGATGTTTAGGATTTGGAAATTTAAAAATAATAAAAAGCATTACTATCGCAGTACCAACAGAAGCAAGAAGAACCGTTAGTTCAAATAAAACTGGAACAAAAGCGGGAAAGGAGAACCAGGGCTTTCCACCAATAATTAAAGGATAGTCCACCGACATTGTCCACCAAGTAAGGAACAAACCGAACGCCGCCCCACTTATTCCAAGAACAAAAGCAATATACCCAAGGGGGGACCATTTAAGTTTCATTTTCTTAGGGAGATTGTGAATCGGAAAAGAGGAATGAACATCGTAGTTTTTATAACCAAGTTCTGCAACTTTATGAGTAATTTCGGCGATTTTCTTTGTATCGCTAAAAATTGCAGAAACTCCGTATAAGTTACTTTTTAAACTGTTTGCTTCCATCGGAACCTCTTAGTGTTGTTTTTTAAAAATCTCGACAACACCTTTAACTTCGGAAATCGAAACCACTGGCATTGTCCTAATAAAAAGAATTACAAGAGTAAAGAAAAGTCCGAAGCTTCCAATTAATATTCCCGTATCGTAAAGAGTTGGTATGTAGGAAGCCCAATTTGTCGGCAAAAAGTCCTTCGACAATGTTGTTACGACGATAACGAATCTTTCGAACCACATACCGACATTGACAAGAACTCCAATAATAAACATTGGGATAATGCTCCGACGAATTTTCTTAAACCAGAATAATTGAGTAAAAACGACATTGCAAGAAACCATAACCCAATAAGCCCAAGCATAATTGCCTAAGGCTCTGTTGATAAATACGAACGACTCGAATTGATTTCCGCTATACCAAGCGATGAAAAATTCTATAGCATAAGCATACCCGACCATCATACCAGTCGCAAGAATTACCTTGTTCATTTTTTCGAGCGTGTCGATAGTAATTATATGTTCTAAGTCGAAGACCTTTCGTATTATTATTAAAACATTTTGGACCATTCCAAAACCAGAAAATACTGCCCCAGCAACAAAATAAGGTGGGAAAATTGTGGTGTGCCACCCCGGCAAGATTGAAACTGCAAAGTCGAAGCTGACTATCGTATGAACTGAAAGGACCAGTGGGGTTGCAAATCCAGCTAAAACCAGATAAAGCATTTCGTAATGATGCCAATGTCGATTAGAATGCCTCCATCCAAAGCTTAATATCGAGTATATAGTCTTTTTAAATTTGTTTGTTGTTCTATCGCGAAGCATTGCAAAATCGGGGATAAGACCAATGTACCAAAAAACGAAAGAGACCGTGAGGTAAGTAGAAACTGCGAAAACATCCCAAATAAGAGGAGAAGTAAAATTAATCCAAAGATGATGTTGATTTGGAAGTGGGAACAGATACCCAGCCAACCAAGGTCGTCCGACGTGAAATAATGGAAAAAGACCAGCAGTAATAACAGCAAAAATTGTCATTGCCTCTGCAAACCTTGCTATACCAGTTCGCCAACGTTGCCTAAGCAAAAACAAAATTGCTGAAATAAGTGTTCCAGCATGTCCAATACCAATCCAAAAGACAAAATTTACAATGTCGAACGCCCAACCAATCGGTTGGTTATTGCCCCACATACCAATACCATAATAAAATGTGTAGCCCCAGCATACTACCCCGAAAAGAAGCATAGAAGTCGAAATCCCCAAGGCAAGGTAATATTTCCAAGTTGGTTTCGTTTCGAGTGGTCTTGCTATTGCATCGTTGATATGCGAATGCGAGGGATTTTGCTCTATTATTGGAGCTTCTATGGTGTAATCATAATCTCTACTCACGCACCCACCTCCGACTTTTTGTTCCTTAATTTTGCAATGTATGTTACATTTGGTTTAACATTTAATTCTTCGAGAACATAGTAGCCAAGTTTATGATTTCTTAGTTGATAAAGTTCTGACTCCTTGTCGTTCATATCGCCAAAAGTTATTGCATTAGCTGGACAAGCCTCTTGGCAAGCAGTTCTAACACCGTTTCCCCTTAAAGGTTTGTTTTCGGCAATAGCTTGGTGTCGGGCTTCGGTGATTCGTTGAATGCAAAAAGTGCATTTTTCCATAACACCACGGGAACGAACGGTAACTTCGGGGTTGTTTGCCAATTTGTATGTGTCCTTGTAAAGCAACCCATTTTTGAAATGGCTTCGAAAATCAAAGAAATTAAATCGACGCACCTTGTAAGGGCAGTTATTCGAACAATAACGTGTACCAACACAACGATTATAGACCATTAAGTTAAGGCCATCGCTACTATGGACAGTAGCAACAACTGGGCATACATTTTCGCACGGGGCGTCGTCGCAATGTTGACAAAGCATAGTTTGGAAACTCACTTCCGGATTTTCAGCTGTACCACTGAAATAAGTATCGACTCTTATCCATTGCATCTCGCGACTTCTTAATACTTGGTCTTTCCCAACAACTGGTATATTATTTTCAACATTGCAAGCCATAATACAAGCCCCACAACCAACGCACTTATTCATATCGATAACCATTGCCCACTTTACATCGGTATATTTAATTTCGGGGACAATCGATTTCAACTCGTGTGGTCGATGTATATGATACTTCCCATTCTTATAATCTTCCAACAAACCTTCTTGTATTATATGCCTCTTTTTATGCAATTCACTGTAAAAAGTGTCGTTCAAAGAATGATGTTCGACAGTCGTAGCAATTTGGTAAGACTTATTAATTTTATTTAATGAAATTTTCTCGAAAATATATCCCTTTTTCGTAGTTTCGAATTGTAGAATTTTCCCAACGTAGAACCCGACATTTTCCGCAACAATACCCGATTCTTTTCTGCCAAAGCCAGCTTCGATAACAACACTGCTACTTGGAATTCCGGGAACGACGAAAATCGGAATTTCCAATTTACTTTTTCCATAGCCAAGCTCGACGATGTCGCCATTTTTCAATCCGAGCCGATTTGCATCAGATTGCGAAATACCAGCGTAATTATCCCAAGTTACTTTTGTTATTGGGTGGGGCAATTCGTTTAACCATCCATTGTTTAAGAACTTACCATCCCCGATAAAGTATGGTTTTTTAATTACTAAAACCCAATCTTTTGTTCCAAATCGATGTTCAATCTTATCGAAAAGTTCAAAGTTTGGAGTATAATCGTTAATCAATGTCTGTTTCAATTCGAATGTTCCATCGTGCAAGACAGAATGCCAAAATTTTTCGAAATCTACAGCATATTTTTCTTGCGAAAAGTAACTTTCTTGCCAGTTCGACTTAAGATATTTGTGATAAATCCCTCTTTCAAGCTTATTTTGGACAAGAGAAAGGAGAAAATCCTCCTTTTGATATGTGCCAAACAAAGGTTCGATAACTGGTTGAATTGTAGAAAATAAACCTATTCCATCGTAGTAATCGCCCCAAGATTCGAAATTGTGTGATATTGGGACAATGTAATGAGACCGATTTGCTGTTTCGCTTTCGAATTCAACAAACGAAACGACACTTTCAACTTTTGAAAGGGCATTTTCGAAACCTAAATCCGATGGGAAGTGAAAAACTGGGTTGGTATCCAAATTGAAAAGGACCCCGACTTTGCCTTGATTCATTAAAGTTACCAATTCTTCTATTTCGAAGAGTTTGGACTTTGGTAACGATGGTTGTGGACATATTCTATATATACTTGAATTACCTAAGACTTCATTAATTAATAAGCACAATAAATGTACTTCGTAAAAGTGAGAATCGCCTGCGATAACCGCCGTTTTTCCTTTGTTTTGTATAAGGTCGTCTATTAAATTCCTAACTAACTTAATATCGACGCCAGCTTTCGAAGCAAAATCTTCTAAGTTGAACCTACTAAATTTCCCTTGTATTTTTTCGACAATTGCCCGGTTGTAGTTTAAATCTCTTTTTAGAAGCTCATTTAAAAGAGTAGCAAGGAATTCGTAATGGAAATCAGCTTTCAAAGGTATCCTATAATCTGCATTTGCTCCGGTTAGACTTAAATCGGTCTCTACTGAGTAAAATCGACTAAATTCATTTGGGCGATTGATATCGCGTTTTGAAACAAAATCTTGAATATTACGTACGAAATTACCTTCGTTAGCAAGAAAGTTACTTTCTATTGCCAAAATTACATTTGCACGTGAAAAGTCGAACTCCGACAATTTAGCCTTAGGATAGAATTCTTCCCAAGCTTGTTCTTTCGAATAACTTTCGAGATACGAATATGTATAAACTTTTGTTGTTGGATATTTAGCTTGGAACATATAAATTAACTTCACAAAAGTTGGGGAAAAGATTGGTTGCGAAAGTATTGCAACAATTTTTCCATTATTACTCGCTTTTTCTAACGAAGCTAAAATCTCGGTGAAAAGCGTATTCCAATTTAATTCATTAAATGATTTTCCGTTCTTTTTTAATGGCTTCCTAAGTCGTTCTGGGTGATAAAGATTAAGAATCGAAGCTTGCCCAATCGGGCATATTTTACCTTTATTTATTGGATGGTCTGGGTTTCCATCGATTTTAAGTGGCCTTCCTTCGCGTGTTTTAATCAAAATTCCACAATGATTTAAGCAACTTGTGCAAGTTGAGGCATAAAAGTTTGGTTTTCCGATTTGTATATTTTCTGGTTGCTGGTTGTATGGAACAATGGAGCCTTTGTCTCGATAATCCGAACAAGCGGTTGCAAATATTGCAGCTGTGCTGGCAGTCAAAGCTAAAAATTTACGCCGATTAATTCCTTGCGTTTGCTCAAAACCTTTGTCGCTTTTTAATCCTTCGGGAAATTCTTCTTGTTTTAACTTTTCGCTCTTTGCTGTATCTTGTAATTCATCGAAAAACTTCCAATATCTCTTATCTTCCATATTCAGCCTTTCTTATTTCTTTGAACAGCATTTGGATGAATTTTGATAGTTAAGTTGCCCCCAACTTCTTTATCGATTCGACGATTGACCTCTCCTATCAACTTTGGAAACAAATAGGCAGTTATACTTGAAATACCAAGATTTTTTACAAAAGACCTTCTAAATAAACCTTTATCTTTCATATTTTTCAGGGATTTAAACATACTTATCTATGACAAGAGCCACAGTATTCTGGACCTTTGCTAACTTGGGCTTTCAAATCGGGCATATTCTTATGTGGATTACGGTGACAATCCAAGCAAGCCCCCATTGTAAGTCGATGGACTTGTTGAACCACATCCATTTTTTCGACTTCGCCGTGGCAATATTTGCATTCGATTCCTTTATTAATATGGACGCTATGGTTGAAGTATGCAAAATCGCCGAGCCGATGGATGCGTTTCCATTTTATTGGGATATTGTCCATAAACATTTGCGAAAGTCTAATAATTTCCGGTTTGTCCTTTCGCGCGACACTATGGCAGCCCATACAAATATTTGTCGAAGGAATCGTAGCAAACCTACCCTTTTCGACTCCTATGTGGCAATATTTACAATCAATTTGCATATCGCCAGCGTGCAACTTATGAGAGAAGTTAATTGGTTGCTCGGGGGCATAACCCACACCATCCCGTTCAGGTTTGGAAACAAAAAAAGTGATAATGTATGTAACAACAACAACGAAAGCGGCTATAGGAACTCTTACCTTTAAGATATAATCAAGTTGAGATTTTAACACCACCTACCTCGCTGTTATCATAAATTATAAAATTGCAAAGTTACAAAAAAAACTTAGTGAAAAATTGTTCAAGAATAGAAAACGAAAAAAAAGTCTGTTTTTATTTGTTGGATGAAAACTTTGAACCTCGTATCCAAACACTTTCGATATGGTTAATACCAAAATTGTAAAATAAATCGATATACGATTTACAATCCAAGACTAAAAAAGTTGCATCTTTACCAATTTCTAAACTTCCAACCTTCTCGGACATTTCAATTGCAGCGGCTGAATTCAAAGTCGAAGCAACAAGCGCTTGTTCACAAGTCAGACCTAAGTTTAGAGTTGCAAATGAAAGTATGATTTGCATATTTTGAGTAAAGCAAGAACCCGGGTTAAAATCTGTCGAAATTGCAATTGGGATATTCAATTCATAGATTTTTTTTGCTGGGGCGTAGGGCATTTTTATAAAGTAGGACGTTCCGGGTAGCAATGTTGCAATCGTATTTGAGTTTTTCATTGCTTGCAAGCTTTCGTCCGAAACGAAAAGAAGATGGTCTGCGGAAATTGCTCCAATTTCCGCAGCAAGTTTAGCAGCTCCGACGTCGGCAAGTTCGTCGGCGTGGCAGCGTATTTTTAAACCATACTCCAAGGCCTTTTCAAAAATTCTTCGTCCTTCGTCGATGGTATAATAACCTTTATCGATAAAGCAATCGCAATATGTTGCTAAACCTTGCTTTGCTACCTCTGGTATCATTTCTTCGCAAATCAAATCGATATATTTACTACGATTGTTCTTATATTCGGGAGGGAAGTCGTGCGCCCCTAAAAAAGTCGAAACAATATTGATGGATAAAGCTTCCTTTAATCGTTGAATTACACGCAACATCTTCAATTCTGTTTCAAGCTCAAGTCCGTAACCGCTCTTTATTTCTAATGCAATTGTCCCATATTCGATAGCTTTGAGAATTCGTTTTAATGCCATTTCGAACAATTCCTCTTCGCTGGCTTTCCTTGTTGCTCGGACTGTTTCTAAAATACCACCGCCTTCGCTGGCAATTTCTTGATAAGTAGCTCCAGCAATTCTTCTTGCGAATTCGTTCGAACGTTCCCCAGCAAAGACGAAATGTGTATGAGAATCGACAAAACCAGGAATTACAGTTTTCCCATTTAAATCGTAAACCTCGTCGATATTCAAAGCTTGATTTTGAAGTTTTTGCTCTAATTCTTGAGTTTTACCGACCCATTCGATTTTGTCAGAAAAAATTAAAGCTCCATCTTCGATTTCGCATACATCCTTCATCGAAGGACCTACTTTAAATTTCTCGTTTTTACAAGCTACCCGCACCAACGAAGTTATGTTTTTAAACAAAATTCTCATATCCAAACCTTTCAAATCCACAAGTTTCCATCTGGTTCAGTTTTTAGTTTTTCGACGCATTTTTTAACTTTTTGTACCTCTGTTTTGGGGCAGACCAAAAAAGCATCGTCCGTTGCAACAACAACGAAATTATCGAGCCCAATCAATGCAACTTTAATTTTATTGTTCGAAGAAGCATTGAAAACAATAGTGTTTCGAGTGTCGATTAATAAATTGTTTCCTAAGGAAACATTTCCAAATTCATCGTGAGCCTTGGTACGGTCCAATGAATCCCAAGCCCCGATATCATCCCAACTAAATTTGGCTGGGACAACAACTATTCGATTTGATTTTTCCATTAGGGCATAGTCAATCGATATTTCAGAAAATCCAGAAAAAATTGGTGTTATTTTAGGGATAAGCTCGAAAGGCACTCTTTCGAAATCTTTTTGGAATATGTCTTTTAGTTCATCAATTTTATTAGCAATATCTGGCAAATGAACCTTTGCTTCGTCTAAAAAGGTGTCTGCTCGCCAGAAAAACATTCCGCTATTCCAAAGGAAGCGTCCAGTTTCGAGGAAAACTTTTGCAGTTTCGTAGTCTGGTTTTTCACGAAATCTCACAACTTTAGCAATTTCCCAAATATTTGTTTCGAAGGGTTTTTCGAGTTCAATATATCCATAGCCAGTTTCTGGACGCGTAGGAATTATTCCAATTGTAGCAAGAAATGGAAACTTTTCGACATATTCCAACGCTTGCTCAATCGTTTCGATGAAGGCTTGTTGTGGATAAATCATTTGGTCCGAAGTAAAAATACCGACTGAAATGTCGCTCGTAGAAAACTCTTTTTCGTATCTTGCAAGAATGTATGAAATTCCAAGGACAATAGCTGGGGCAGTGTTTTTCTTGTATGGCTCGACGATAATATTTTCGAGCGGAAAATTTGGAAGAAGTTCAATAATTGGCTGAATCATCGAAACATTAGTAAGTATGAATGTGTCGTCAGATGAAATTACTGGAGAAATTCTGTTTAATGTCTCTAATAACAAGGGAATATCGGTATTTAAGGGCAAGAGTTGCTTTGGTTTATTTGTTCTGCTTACTGGCCAAAACCTTTCGCCTGTTCCGCCAGCCATAATTATTCCGACTCGTTTCATAGTTAAAAGAAAATAAAAAAAAACAAAATTTGTCTATTTTTAAGGATTTAAAATATATCTTTTTGGTTATGATACCAAATAAATATATTTTACAAAAAACGAATCGAGGGCTGGCAATGAAAGACCGGGAGAAAATTGTTCTTCGGGCCGTTGTGCAACTTTATATTAATACTGCTACACCGGTCGGTTCACGATTGGTCTCGAAATATCTCAGCAAAAGTCTAAATTTGAGTTCTGCCACTATTAGAAACATAATGAGCGAGCTCGAAGGAATGGACCTCCTTGCTCAAACACACATTTCTTCGGGAAGAATTCCAACAGACAAAGGATATAGAATTTATATCGACAATTTAATTCCACATCGTCAACTTAGCGAACGAGAGGTAAAAAAACTCGAAGAAGAATTTCGCCGTTGCGAACCAACTACAATCGAGGATGTGTTAAAAATAGCTTCGCGTGTTTTAGGATTAATTTCGAAATACTTGAGCATTGTTGTAATACCCGAAATTCAAAATATAATAGTCGAAAAGTTCCAAATATTCCAACTTTACGCAAATCGTTTATTTTTTGTCTTAGTCTTTAATTCCAATATCATCCAAACTTTAACGATTGAAACAGATTTCGAAATAAAGGAACAGCAAATTCAATCAGTTATTGAATACATTAACAGTCGAATTTCGGGCAAGCCATTACGGTATATTTATGAAAACTTTAGAAATCTTGTTGCGGAACACGAAGAAAAAGATTCGCCTTTGCTTCAGCTCGTAGTTACAGTCTTCGATAAATTTTATTCGAATATTGTCGAACAAGAAAAAACATTTATCGCTGGAACTAAGAACTTGCTTCGTCATCCAGAATTTAGCAATCCAGAAAACGTGAAAAAAGTAATACTTTTGTTGGAAGAAACTGGGAAAATAACGCAAGTTTTAAAGAAATTCGACGATGGAATGCAGACAACGAAGATACTTATTGGGAAAGAAACCGAAAGTGAATTGTTTTACGACTACTCAATTGTTGCGTCTCCTTACTGGTTAAATAATGCAGTTGGATATATTGGCTTGCTCGGTCCAAAAAGGATGCATTATTCAAAAGTTATATCGCTTGTTGAATATACTTCTAAATTTATCGAAAAGAATTTTTCTCGATTTGTTTAGACAAAAAGTAAACTGAAAATAGAAACCCGGAAGATATTATAAATAGCCAATGTAAGTCCATAATTGGGGCAAGGATAGCGTTGCTTAAATAAGCAAATAAAGAGCCCATCAAAGTCGAAGCCGAAGCCAAACCCATAATGCTTCCTATTTTTTCGGAAGGGGTCTGCTTACCTAAGTAAGAATATAGTACTGGGATAATCCCAGCAAGCGACATTCCCATAATTGCTCGAAGCGGATAGATAAACCAGTGCGAAGGAACAACTGAATGAAGCAAAGTCGCACACCCCAAAACTATACTTGCCTTTTTCAACAAATAGTTTGCGTTGGTTTTGTCGAGCCATTTACCCCAAAGAGGAGCAAAAAGAACATTTAAGAAGCCGACCAACCCCACTGCAAGCCCAGTCAAAGTACTAATATACTCTTTTGGTGCAAATAGATTTTCTATGTAATATGGTAATATTGGAAATGATAAATAGATACCTACTTGTGCTAAAAAAATCATAGTCAGTGGGGAAATATATTTCTTCTCTGTAAAGATTGAGGTAAATGTAGTCAAAAGGTTGGATTCGGGGTCGCCCTTGGTTTTATTAATTTCTACAACATTGAAATAAATTAGTGTCGCACTAATCAAGCACAATACAGCCACAAGGTAGAAAACAAAACGAAAACCAATTAAATCTGAAATGAAACCTCCAATCAATGGACCAAGAATCATCCCAGCCGATTGGGAACTTTGTAGAAAACCAACTGCGTAACCTTTGTGGTCCGAAGGTGTATTTGCAACGATAAACCCAAGACTTGCTGCAACAAAACCGCTCGACATACCTTGAAAAATCCGAAGGAAAAATAGATGCCAAACGTTTTGTGCAAAACCCATAAGAAACATAGCCAATGCTAATCCAAAAATAGCTCGCATAAGCATTAGTTTTTTTCCGAATCGGTCGGCAAGAGTCCCCCATATTGGAACAAAGATAATAGCGAGGAAATAAGTTCCGGCAAAAACCATCCCACTCCAAAATCTTTCCGCAGATTCACCACTAACTCCAAGTTCTCGTATGTATAAAGGTAAAAAAGGAATTACTGCATTCATCCCAATCATTGCAATAAATTGGGATATACCCAGATAAAGCAAATTCCGCGACCAAGCTTCCCCAAAATATAATTTAAAGGTTATTGTTTTCAATTTCTTTTTTTCGAATTATTAGAGTGTCGTTCGAATGTAGCTTCCTAATTTTAAAAAGTTCTACCAGCATATTAAAAGAATCCCGTATTGGATGAACTTTCGACCTTTGGTCGTTGTACCATTCAACTGGGACTTGCTCAATCTTTAGCCCTAATTTTCGGCCAATATGAAGAATTTCGACATCGAAACTAAAGCCATCTATTAATGCCCTCGAAAAAATTAGGTCAGATGCATTAGCTGTAAAGCCTTTAAATCCACATTGAGTATCTTCGATTCCTTTAAAAACTAAAAGTTGGACAAATTTATTAAAGGTTTTGCCCATCAACTCGCGATAAAACGGCTGGTGTTTCCGTATCAAATTCGGTTCGATAGCTCTGCTACCTATGCAAATATCAGCACCAGCTAACAATTTATCCAACAATTTATGAATTTCGTATATCGGAGTCGACAAGTCTGCATCGGAAAAAAATCTAAAATCCCCTTTTGCATATAGCATACCAGTTCGAACTGCTGCTCCTTTACCTTTGTTTGGTTTATAACTTAAAATTTTAACCTCATCTTTAAATTTTTCCAATTCGGTTAATGTTCCATCAGTAGAACCGTCATCAACAATGATTATTTCGTAATTAAAGTTTTCTTTTCGAAAAAAATCCGAAACTATATTAAGCGTCTTACCAATTCGATTCTCTTCGTTAAAGACTGGTATCACCAAAGAGATTGAACAATTTTTCATAAAATTCAAAAAATCAATAAGTTAAAATTTACAAAAATAAAGCATTTTTTTCATTCTATTTCGTTTTTAAATATTTAAGAGCAAGAAAATGAGCACCATAGAGTTCAACATAGATTATTTTGACTATCCACTCGAAAAACATCAGATTGCTCAGTTCCCAGCTAACGAAAGGGACAGAAGTAAGTTGCTTGTTTTTTCGCAGGACCGAAAAATATTTCATCGCTTGTTTCTTGATTTGCCCGAATTTCTTCCATCGGGCTCTTTGTTGGTTCGAAATATATCCAAAGTCCTTCAAGCAAGATTATATTTTCAGAAAGCTACAGGTGCCCAAGCACAAATTTTTTTACTTGAACCAATCAGCCCTTCGACCGACCCGCAAATTGTACTCCAATCTGGAAGTCCTTCGACGTGGAAAGCCTTGCTAAAAGGAGGCAGACTTCGAGTAGGCTCAGTTCTTTACTCTTCCTTCGAAGAATCATTGAATATTAATGTAGAAGCTAACATTGTCGCCCGCAACAAAGACCATTCTGTTGTAGAAATTAGCTGGTCGCCGCCCGAGCGAATGTTCTACGAAGTTCTCGAAAACCTTGGGAGAACACCTTTACCCCCTTACATTAAACGAGCCGATTTAGCTTTGGATAAAACTCGCTACCAAACAATTTACGCAAGCACGCCTGGTTCAGTTGCAGCGCCAACCGCTGGGTTACATTTCACTGCTCAAATAATCGACGACTTGCAACGAAAAGGTATCGGCTTTGCCGATGTTGTTTTGCATATTGGCACTGGAACTTTTAAACCTATTTCCACAGAAGACATTTTCGAACATAAGATGCATTACGAACAATTCCAAGTTACAAAGGAAAATATTTTAAAAATTTTAAATTTTTTAAAAAAGAAAACAAAGGATGAATTTCTCGTTGCTGTTGGAACAACAAGTGTTCGCACTTTGGAATCCTTGCATTGGATTTCCCAAAGGTTAATCGAGGATGATATTAAAAATTTAAATTTACCTTTAAATCTTGGACAATACGAATGGATGGAGTTCAAAAGGCAGATAAAACCAGCCGAATCCATAGAATACTTACTTGAACTTATGGAAAAGAAAAATTTAAACTCGATTTACGGCACAACAAATCTTTATATAACCCCTAACTACAAAATCAACTTTTTCGACGCAATAATTACAAATTTTCATCAACCTCGAAGCACTCTTTTGCTCTTGATATACACATTCGTCGGCGATTATTGGCGTTCGATATACAACGAAGCTCTCGAAAAAGGATATAGATTCCTCAGTTACGGCGACAGTTCCTTGCTTTGGAATATAAATCGAAACCAGTAGAATAGTAACGATGAAATTACTTTCGCCAGAAGTCTTGATTTTTGCTTACTCGAACTCGTTTTTCCCAATGGCAAATTCCTTGACTGGTAAAATAGAGTGGTATTCCCCCGACCCTCGCGCTATATTTCCTTTGTACGATTTAAAACCTTCTCATTCTACAAAACAAATTTTAAAAAAGAAAATCTTCGAAGTTAGATTCGACACTTGTTTCGAAGATGTTATACGAAATTGTGCAAATAGAATCGATTCTTGGATAAACGATATATTAATCGATTCATATATTAACCTTTTTCACTTAGGTTTTGCTCATTCGGTCGAAACTTTTCTCGATGGCGATTTGGTCGGTGGCTTGTACGGTGTTAGTATTGGAGCTGCGTTTTTCGGGGAATCTATGTTCTCCTTTGTAAGTAATGCATCGAAAGTTGCTTTCTACCATCTTGTCGAACATTTAAAGTCGCGTGGGTTTATTCTCTTGGATAGTCAATTTATTAATGAACACACTCGTTTGTTGGGAGCTATTGAAATACCTCGACGAAAATACCTCGAAATTTTAAAACTTGCTATTTCATTAAGAAATGTTAGGTTTTAAATCTAAATAAAACTTTAGATAAGCTAAATTTTTTCTTAACAATTTGCAAAAATTATTATCGTTTTTAAAAATTCAAAAAAAGGAGGTTATATGGAGCGAAAAATTACCAATTCCCCTATTACTCCAAGATTGTTCAAAAATGAAATTTTAGAGTTATTTTCAAAAATTCCTTGGTATGTTCCATTAATTATCTACATCCCCGTTGTTCTTGTAACTTTATATTATTCCATCTACATTTACCAACTGAACATCGAAACGGTCGTTCCTTTATTTATTCTCGGAATTTTTTCTTGGACATTTGTCGAATATATCCTCCATCGTTTCGTATTTCATTATCAACCCAAAACACCACTTGGGGAAAAGCTACATTTCATTTTTCACGGTGTTCACCACAGCTACCCAAAAGACCCACTTCGCCTTGTGATGACTCCATCGGTAAGCATACCTTTAGCCATAATTTTTTTCCTCATTTTCTACTGGATTTTTCCCGGGCGTTTGGAGCTTCCCTTCTATGCTGGTTTTGTTTTAGGTTATCTAATTTACGATATGACACACTATGCTGTCCACCACTTTCAAATCAAAAATAAATATTTGATGAAACTAAAAGCACATCATATGAAACACCACTACCAAGATGAAAACTTACGTTTCGGGGTTAGTACTCCGCTTTGGGATTATGTATTTGGAACACTCCCGACAGAAAAGACACTTTCCGAAAGGAGAATTTAGAAAATTCAAGCCAAATCTGTTTTTATGAAATGAAACCTTCGGTTTTTAATGCTGAAAATTATTTCGCAAATAAAGTGTTTTCCAAAGCATTGCATTACCTCAAAGTTCATATTTAAGAATTTGGTTAAGCATATTACCAATTTTTTGAATCTTCTTTATTTTAAAGTATCTAACTTTATGAAGTATTCAAACTATTGTAAAAAACGTTATCATTTCCTCATTACTTGATTTTTCTAAATATCCAACAACACTTTCCCTATCACAGAAACAAACTCTGAGTGTTCCCTTTCATCCTCAAAAAGCAGCTTTCGTCAGCAAAATCAAGTATAATATCGTTACCTGGGAGCACAGGCTTCCAGCCTGTGCAACTTAAATTGCAAAAGATAGTGTGGGAGTTAATGTAATTATTGTTATTGAGTTTTTTATTTTGCTGGGATATTTACTTTTTCTGCTACAAATGATAAAACGGAGTTGGCGATTCCTTTTGGGTCGAGACCGAGCTCTGTAAGCAATTCGTCTTGTGTTCCGTGCCCGATGAATTTATCGGGAATTCCCAACATAAGTAGTTTTGCTTTGTGTCTTTGCCGAGTTAAAAATTCGCTAACCGCAGAGCCGAAGCCACCAAGAAGGGTGCCTTCTTCGATAGTAACCAAATAGTTGTGGTTGGATAAAATTTTGGTTAGAAGAGGCTCATCGAGTGGTTTGACGAACCTTGAATTTATAACGGTTGGTTCAAGACCATATTGTTCAAGTATTTCGCAAGCTTGCAAAGCACGAGAAACCATTTTCCCAACAGCAAGGAGCGCCAAATCTTTACCAGTCAGAATCTCTTCCCACGACCCAAGAGGTATATATTCAAATTTGTTCTCGGGTATGCCAAATGCTTTACCTCTGGGATATCTGATAGCAACAGGTCCGGGGTAGTAATAAAGAGAAGAATAAAGTAGATTGCGGAGTTCTTGTTCGTTTTTTGGAGCTGATACAATCATATTCGGGATTAATCGAAGGTATGCTAAATCGAAAGTTCCATGGTGAGTTGGACCATCTTCGCCTACCAATCCAGCACGGTCAAGAGCAAAAACGACGTGTAGATTTTGTAGAGCACAATCGTGAATTATATGGTCGAATGCTCTTTGTAGAAAAGTTGAGTAGATTGCACAAATGGGCAAAATTCCTTTCGCAGCAAGTCCACACGCATAAGTTACAGCGTGCCCTTCGGCAATACCAACGTCGAAAACTCTTGTTGGGAATAGCTGACTTGCTTTAAGTAAACCAGTTCCAGTTAACATTGCTGCACTAATCGCAACAATTTTCTCATCTTTTTCCATCAATTCTATTACTGCGTCGCCAAAAACGTCGGAATAGGAGGGAATTTGTGGTTGAATATCTATTTTTTCGATAACCTTTGTTTCTTTTTCAATTGTTTTACTGATTGCGTGGAGTTTAGTGTAATCATTGGCTGCGGGAGGATATCCTTTCCCCTTTTCTGTCATTATATGAAGAAGGATTGGTCCTTTTAACTCTTTTATTTGTCTAAGCATTTTAACTAATTTATGGACATTATGTCCATTGATTGGACCAAAATAGTTGAACCCTAAGGCTTCGAACAACATTCCTGGGGTCATAATAGATTTAAGCCCACCTTCGAGTCGACTAAGAAATTCCTTCAATCGGTCGCCAAAATGGGGGAACTTGTCTGTTGCTTTCCAAATAGTTTCTCGAACAGTATTTATTGTCCGCGATGAAAAGATTTCGTTGAAGTAAGTCGAAATTGCAGAAACGTTCGGGTCGATGGAAATTCCATTATCGTTGAAAACTACAATAATATCACGTTTTTGGAAACCACAATTGTTCATACCTTCGAAAGCAAGCCCACCAGTTAAAGCACCATCGCCAATAACAGCAACAACTTTATAATCCTCTTTCAAAAGGTCCCGAGCAGTTGCAAACCCTAATGCAGCAGAGATACTTGTGCTTGCGTGCCCAGCTCCGTAAACATCGTATTCGCTTTCGCTTGGTTTAAGAAAACCACTTATTCCACCTTTCTTTCTAATAGTTGGGAGTAAGTCCCGACGCCCAGTGAGAACCTTGTGGGGATATCCTTGGTGTCCAGTGTCGAAAACGATTTTATCTTTGGGGGTATCGAAAACATAATGCAAAGCAACTGTAAGTTCGACAGCCCCAAGATTAGGTCCGAAATGCCCGCCGACCTTTGTAATTACATCAATGATATAATTCCTAAGTTCAGTACACAATTGGGGCAATAACTTTTGAGGTAGCTTTCGCAACTCTTCGGGCGAGTCCACTTGGAATAACAATTTGTATTTTCCTTTTTCTATTTCCACTTTAATTTTTTTAAAATTTCATTAATTCTAAATAAAGACAAATTAAAAGCTGAATAATTGTATTTATAAAATCAAACCTGCAATCGTCGCAGTCAAGAGGTTAGCAAGAGCACCGACAATCATTGCTTTGAAACCAAGCAGAGCAACTTCGTGGCGGCGTTCTGGGACTAATGCTCCAATCCCTCCAATTTGTATTGCTATCGAGCCAAAGTTAGCAAAACCACACAATGCAAAAGTAGCAAGCGTTATTGTCCTTTGCGATAATGCTCCATTTTTAATCATTTCGGCTAAGTTTGCGTAGGCAATGAATTCATTTATACTAATTTTGGTGCCAAGCAAGCTTGCAAAAATTTTTGCTTCCTCAGCCGGTATTCCGACCAAAAAAGCAAATGGAAGAAAAACGTATCCAAAAATTTCTTTAAGGCTTTTGGGGAAATATATACCCACTTCGGCAAGCCAAGTGTGAACTAGATTCAATCCAGCATCGATTAAAGCAATAAGAGAAACAAATGCAATAAGCATTGCAACTACGTTTATGGCAAGTCGCATACCATCACTTGCCCCTTGAGTAATTGCATCAAGTATGTTCTTTGTTTCTGGGATAGTTATGTGTTTGACTTCTTTTATACTTTTCACCGAGCTTTTCGGTTCTATTACAATTTTCGAAAGCATAAGACTTCCCGGGGCAGAAATTAAGCTTGCCGTGATAAGAATAACTGGTGAAATACCCATTTGAATATACGCTGCCATAACCCCACCAGCGATTGTAGCAAAACCACCACACATAATAGAAAATAGTTCCGAACGCGTTGCATTTGGCAAATAATGTCGAACTAAAAGTGGGGCTTCGGTCTGGCCAAGAAATACGTTACTCGCAGCAGAAAGAGATTCGACCCCACTTGTTCCCATAGTTTTACTCATAACCCAAGCCATTGCGTAAACAATTCTTTGGATAATTCCATATCTATAAAGGACAGCAACAACACTGGAAAAGAATATAATAGTTGCCGAGATAATAACTGCAAATTGATAGCCGAATAGGTTTTGGTGTTCGATTTTTCCAAGGTTACCAAAAACAAATTCAGCTCCTTTTTTGCTAAAATCGAGAAATTCGGCTACTCGGTCGCCTAACCATCGGAACGATTCAACACCAAAAGGTACATAAAGAACCAATAAAGCAAAACCGAATTGCAATATCAAGCCCCAAAAAACAACTCGAACTGGGAATTTTCTCTTGTTCTCCGAAATCAACCAGACAAGAAGAAAAACAAAAAGCAAACCAAAAAAACTTAGAATTTTCGTCCAAAACATAATCTCAAAACCTTGCCAAATAAAATTTTAAAATTATGGATTTTCGAAAAGGTAAAGAAAATAAAACCGAGAGTTAGCATAAGCTTCCTCCTTTGCAAGTAATTTTTTGCCTTTCGTCCTTTTTAAAGTCCAAATCCCATAAAACTCTACCTGTTAATCGAAATGTAGGAAATTTATAGCATAGAATTTTGGATTATCTTTTAGATATTTTCACGAAAATTTCAATCGAAGTATTGACGCCGACAAATGATTTATTTCTTGAAAGTTAAATGTATTTTATTAAAAATTTTCCATAAACTTGTAAAGAAATCGAAAACTCGAAAGTTTTAGGCTTGGTTCATATTCGAATTCGAAAAATTTTCGTTAAGTCGGATGATTTTCAACTCGGCATCGTCGAGCACTTTTTTAAGCTCTGAGGCAAGTTTCATACCTTCTTCGTAAAGATTTAAGGACTCTTCGAGCGTTACATTCCCCGATTCAAGTAACCCGACGATTTCTTGCAATCGCTTTAATTTGCTTTCAAATGTTTGTTCCAAGGTAGTCCTCGTTGTATTTTAATTCAATACCTCGATTACGAAGGTAATTTACTACAAATTCGAACATTTTCGAATTTTCCCCTAAAGTTTCTGGAGCGACAATTCCTTTTTGCTGTATTTCTCCTTGTATAAGCAAATTTGTAATACCAGTTGCTACAAATCCAGTTGTTCGTCCCATCGAACTATTTTGTTCTGCAAAATCTGTTTGGTCGAAAAGTTCGTAAATATAGTTTTTATCCGAAGTCGAAGACTTCATCACCACTCGCATCGCAGTAAATTCATTTTCTGCTGGGGTAAGTTTCCAAAGCGGAGTAAGAATGGATTCTGTAAGGTATAAAGGAACATATTCGCCTACCTTTGTTTTAACTGGTTTAGTTCCAAAAAAACCTAAATCTTTTAAGAACTTGATTTTTTCGGCATAACCCGGATAGCGGAGCGTTTTTTCCTTTAAATTTGGAATATTTGTAGTGAACAGCAAAGTTCGAAGCCCGTCGGTTAGGAACGCTTCGAGTGTCCCAACTTTAGGAAAATAAATGTGTTCGAGTTCAGTCAAAGGCTGAACTTGAACAATTTTCCCTTCGGATTTTATTCTGGCAACTCGCAAATATTCTTCGATAACGTCGGATGGTGAAAACGGGGCTTTATACTCAAATGGAAGCACCCTTTCAAAAGGTAAACCACCGACGTAAATTGTAGCACTTGCAAGTTTGTCTTTCGAATTTTGATAACCAACAATTATGTTGCTTAATCCGGGTGCTACTCCACAGTCTACAATAGCAGTTACAGAATTGGCTTTGGCAATTTCATCTAACTCGAAAGGGTTCTCGGGAAAAAATGAAATGTCGACGACGTTCTTCTCGAATTCAATTAGTTGGTTTAAAACTTTAAATCCAATTGAACCAGGGACAGCCGAAACAACAACATCATAATCTTTTAATAAAGGGGAAATAAATAATTTGTCTGTTGCATCACCTAAAAAAGTTTGGACATCGACAAATTTTTGAATTTGATTAAGATTTTGCAAATCGATATCCACTACTCCAACTTGATAGGTTTTTGCTAAATCTTTGACAATTGTTTTTCCGACAAGCCCACAACCGAGAACTAATATTCTTGCCATATTCTTTTTTAAAAAATCACTAAATTGAAATTTAAAATTAATTAAAGTTTGCATATTCATTACTACTGATGAGCAAGAGAATTTTATTTTCTATCTTAACAAGTTGTTTACTTTTGATAAATTGCAGTGCCGAAGAAAAAGATTTTCAAAGCAGCAAACTTTTGGAAAAAATAGAAACTATCCCAGACCAAGTTGCAAATAATATTGTTGTCGATTTTATCGACACTTCATTTGTCCGAGCTCGGCTCTGGGCAAAAACGGCAAAGGTATTTCATCAGCGAGGCGAAACAATGCTTTACGATAGCATTCGCTTAGAGTTTTATTCTAAGCCAACTGGTTCAAGGCAAAGCATTTTGACTGCAGATAGTGCTCGTATCGACGACAAAACGAAAAATATGTATGCTTTTGGTAGAATTGTTGTTGTCGCCGATAGTCCAAAAAAAATCCTCCGAACTTCTTTCCTTGAATGGAGAAACAAAACTCAAAGACTATATTCAAATGAATATATTGAAATAATAAGCCCAGACGAAGAAATTCGCGGATATGGATTTGAATCCGACTTAAACTTGTCGAATTATAAAATCTTCAACGTAAGTGGGGTAAAACGATGAAACAGTTTTTAATCGCTGGCAACTGGAAAATGAATAAAAATGTAAGTGAATCATTGGCATTCGTTGATTTATTGCTAAAATGGCTGGAAGAGAATAATCCATCGAGCAAGATTATTATTTGCCCTCCTTTTACAAGTCTTTATCCTATATCAGAAAAATTACAAGGAAGTAGTTTGTCCTTAGGTGCTCAAAATTGCCATTGGGAAGAAAAAGGTGCATTTACTGGCGAAATTTCGCCTTCGATGATTGCCTCTATAGGTTGCCAATACGTTATAATTGGTCATTCCGAACGAAGAACTTATTTTTCCGAAACGGATAATACGATAAACAGAAAAATTCTTTCTGCTACGCGATTTGGTCTAAAACCTATATTTTGCATTGGCGAAACACTTCAAGAGCGCAACGACGGACTTACTTTTAATGTAATTGAAAGGCAAATCCGTTTAGGTTTGAAAGGAATTTCAAAAACGGAAATAAATCGCATCACTATTGCATACGAACCCGTTTGGGCAATAGGAACAGGTGTGTCCGCCGAACTTTACCAAATCGACGAAGCACACAAATTCATAAAAACACTTTTGGCAAACTTGTTTGAAGTTTCGGGCGAAGAAATTTTAATTCTATATGGTGGTAGTTTAAATTCAAACAACGCAACCGAAATATTTTCCTTACCCGAAGTTTATGGTGGACTTATAGGAGGTGCCTCTCTGGATTTCACCGAATTCACCAAAATAATAAGTATTGCTGAAAAAATTTCGACTGAGCTTAATGAAGTTTAATCTCCCAAATCTTGTAAGTTTTTTTAGACTTTTTTCTGCACCTTTTTTCTACGTTCTCTTTACTTCTTTCGATAAAAGCACGGTTAGTCTTGCCTGTATTCTCTATTTCGTTGCAGCATCGACCGATATACTCGACGGATGGGCAGCGCGTCGTTTCGGATACTCAACTCGCTTTGGTGAATTCATAGACCCCCTTGCCGATAAGTTCCTTACAACCTTTGCTTTTTTATCTTTTGTTAATTTAAACATTATGCCCATTTGGATGTTTGCAATTATACTTCTTCGCGACACGCTTTCAACAATTTTAAGAATTATCGCGCTTGCAAAAGGCTCGCCGATTAAAACTTCCAAAGAGGCAAAAATGAAGACGACAGCTCAAATGATTTTTATTGCCTACATCCTCGTTCTAATCTTTGCTAAATATAACTTCCATATAATCCCCGCTGCTCTTATCGATAAAATAATTTACTCTTGGATTACTTTTGTCTTTTTATTGCTAATCACACTTTATTCAGTTTGGACAATTTTAAATTATATTATTCAATACAAAAATCTTTTTAAACAAGAGCATTTGTCAAATTAATTTCTTCGAAATTGTTAAACCCATAGAAATATTCTAACTGAATTTAAGATTTAATGTTTTACTTAAAAAAATCAAAATTTTATGTTAAAATTGTAAACAAAAGAGGAAACCGTCTTTCTTAGTCGCTTTGCAGAAACAAGTTCAAAATGAAAATTCTCAAATTTTAACTCAAAATTTCCTACGAAAAAATCCCAATACTTAGAAAATGCAACTCGTAACATTTGTTTTAGAGATAAATCAAAGCAACTTTACTTTAACTTTTCCTCCCCCCTGGCCCCCTCTCCACAAGTAGAGGGCGGGGATAGACCGGGACGGCACACACCTTTCCTTTTCAAGTAGAGGGGGGCGGGTGGTGAGGTAGATTATTAGCTAAGCTTCGAATTTATGTTACGATGTTGTATTGCAAAATTGTAACAAGGCAAGTGGCAGTTAAAATTATAAATCAAACAATCGCTAAATTGCGTGTAGATTAATCCACTTGAGAAAGTTCCCAGAACAACAAATTCAAAACATTATCTTATAACATCAACTAACCCTACTACCTTATGACAACAAACTGACGATTCAAAATATCTATTCCATTACTAATTTGAAGGATGTAAACGCCACTAGCTAAACCAGCAATTACATCACCACTAATGGAAAGAATGTTTTCGCCGGCAGATAATGAGAAGGTGTTTCGAAATTCTTCGACACCGTTTGCAGATAAAATTTTTACTTCGTAGTTGCCATTTTCACTTGTGATTAGAAGAAATTCAAGCTCGTCGCTCACAACTGGGTTGGGAATTACATCTCCTAATTCCATTCCTTCTCCAACAACGAAATTTTCTTCCCCTACTATTTCTCTTGGATTAGTTTTTACTGTCCTTGGATTTCCAGAAGAAAAACTTGTTGAATATGTTGGATTATAAACATTTCCGTTTCTATAAGTGAACCATCGGAACCTATAATATGTATTAGATTGTAAATTTGTTGTAGTTGCAGAAGTTCCAGTCCCATTGAAAACTACGTAATGATTAGGGCCAATTAAACTTGAAGGATTACCAAAATTACTTGAAGCACTATAGGTTACACCATCGATTGGGACTATACTTGCATCATAATTAGAGAGAAGTGATGATACCAAAAGAACACCATCGTACATACAATTGCTTGGGTTAAACCATCCAAGTGTAATAGACGAGTTTGTTCTGTTAAGAATTTGTGTCAATGTAGGATGATTTGGGAAAACAATAAGTTTAGCGTAGTTACTATTCGCTGAACTTCCATCAGGGAAGTGGGCCTTTACGTAATAATTGCCTTCCATTGTGTAATTAACATTGGTGAAAGCTAAAGTTGTTGAACTCGATGATTGAACCAAAACTTCGTTACCATTATCGGGAACTAAATCAGCATCTTTAAACCATTCAAAAAGAATTGCTGAAATTGAAGTTGATGCTGTAAAACTTGTGTATGCAGTTCCACATTTCACTTTATTCTCGGTCGGGGAAAGAGTTACAGGCACTGTGAAATTGATAATGTAATCCTCAGCTTCACCATAACCATAATAATAATAATAATAAGGGGAATAATCATAAACATAATACAAACGACATCCATTGCTTCCAGGATGACCGTAATGTCCAAACATATTATGCATAACGCGAAGACGGGTTAGCCCAATTTGTTGATTCGTTGGTACGTTGATAATAAATGGCCCATATGTTCCAGTACAATTTTGAGCATCCCAATTAGAAAGTGATAAGGTTTGGACTCCGAGAAATTCATTTGCATCACTGAAACTGGCATTAATATTTCTGTCAAGCCAAGCTAAACCGTAACAGTAACTATTGTAACCATATTGTAAAATATATTGACAATACCAAGAATATGGCATATAAAAGGAAAAATAAAGCAAATAGGTCTTACCTGGAAATAAGTTTGCTTGTTGGCCAGTGAAGGTATAGCAATTATCATCCCCCGTGGACCAATTTAAAACTACGGAATTTGTTTGAGAGTCGATAATTTTAACATTAACTATATAACCATAATACAAGCCGCCATAACAATATTGATAAACGTAACTATAATTAGAAGGAACATTTGCTGGAAAGACCGTACAGTAGCCAGAAGGTTGAGAATTAAGAGTGTAAAAAGGAAGCGAAAAAACAAAGATTGTAAAAAGAATTTTTGTAAAGGTAATAAAATTATGATATATAGATTTCATTTCTATTTCTCCTTTTTTGTTTTAAAAAAATTTTTTAGAATTGAAATTTTCATAGCTTTTACACTTAAGATTAGAAATATTTGAGTAAAAGTTATTTTGGATAGCTTAGTTCAAAGACTATAAGCCTTATCTTAATATCTATGTGAAACCAGTATAAAAAATATTTTTAAGCATTGTTTAATTTTATTTTTGATGGTATAAAAATTAAATTGCAAAATAACAAATTTTAAGAAATTAATAAATATAATTTTTGATTTAAATAAGAATTTTTTTATGAAAAAGTATTTCTTTATCATCGATACTTGTTTACCAAATAAATACTCTGAATGTCACAACTTTTTTAAAAAATGTTCTGAACAAGTAGTAAGGGAAATTCATCGAGAATACAAAATTTTCAATCATCTTTACAGAGAATAGTTGTCCCGAAAACAACTCCACTAGCGTGTGGAAAAATGTATCTTTCGAAAGACCGGCACAGTACTATCTATAACGAGTTACTTACTCCTGTGTGTATTTATTCCGAAACCTTCGAGCATCGCTAGGACAACCGAATTGCATTGGAATGGATTATCGAGCAGTTTCGCGTTAAAGTCGACAACCATAGTGGTATCTTAAACAACCAACCCCAAGCCCCGACAGTGTCTTCGGCCCCGACCCAGAGTATATTCTCCGACTAATCACGAAAATCATAACCTTCAGTCTCCGCACAGTAGAAATCATTAAATCCTTGTAACAAAATAAAGTAACAAAAACATACTTGCTTTTGCACATTGCCCTTGCACTTATAAATTCGCATAACTTTGTCCTTTTCCAACGGCAAGGATGCCGTCGCTACTTCAGTTGCACAGGCTGGGGAGCCCGTGCTACTATTTAATACTAACGGGGCGAGATGCATTGGGATTGAATGAAAAATTGAAATTTTTACTTTGGGCTGGTTTCGTTTCTAATGTAACTTTGTTTCCGATTTCTTTAATGATATTGCTTTTATTTTCTTCCAATATTACATTGGTTTTTATAAATTTGGAATGTAGTTGAATGTAAAGTAAAATTTTCTATGGACGACGATATTTCGCTTAGTAAGAAAAAAAGAATAAAGGGTACAAGAAGTATGCTTCGCGGGAAACTTCTACAGGTTTTGTTTGCTAGCGAAATTAGCGGCGAACCACCCGAAACCTTGTTCGATAGAATTTTCTTTCGCGAATATACATTCGACGAAGAAGAGCCAGCTGGCGACAAATTGCTCACGAAGGAAGAGATTGCTGAACTCGAAGCTGATGTGCCTATATTGTGGAAAGACGCTGATATTGAATTTGCAAGGAAATTGCTCCAATTTACTTTGCAAACTAAGCTTTTTGCAATCGAATCAATAAAGAATATTATTGAAAATTGGGAGTTCGAAAGGATAACCTACGTCGATAGAATTATTTTGGAAATGGCTATCGCCGAATTATTGCATTTTCCAGAAAATTCGCCAAAAGTTGTAATTAACGAAGCTATCGAAATTGCAAAAGAATATTCGACCGAAAAAAGCGGTATTTTTGTCAATGGCGTTCTCGATACAATCTATAAAAAATTATTACAAGAAGGCATTATCAAAGCGAAAGAGGCCGATGAAAATGGAGAAACGTAAACAGTTAATTGTAATTTCTGCACCGAGTGGCGCTGGCAAATCTACTCTTGCAAGGCATATCCTTTCTGTTTTTCCAAATTTTGTGTTCTCAATTTCGGCAACTACACGAAAACCCCGACCAAACGAAGTGGACGGGAAAGATTACTTCTTCGTTTCGAAAGATGAATTCGAAAAGCTTGTGAAGAACAATGAATTAATCGAGTATGAGCAAATTTTCGACAATTATTATGGAACTTTAAAAAGTCAAGTGGATAAAAATCTCGAAGAGGGGAAAGTTGTAGTTTTCGATATTGATGTTAAAGGTGCTTTGTCGATTAAGCAAAAGTACCCGAGCGAATCATTTTTAATTTTTATTGCACCACCTTCGATAGATGCTATCAAAGAACGACTTGTCAAGCGTGGCACCGAAACAACCGATGATATTGAAATTAGACTGAGCAGAATTAACACCGAGATGGAGCTAAAGGATAGGTTCGACTTTGTTCTGATAAACGACGACCTTGAAAAAGCAAAAGAGGAGTTGGCGAAGAAAATCACCGAGATTACAAATACTATGTCAAATTCGGGTTAGTCGTGCAAAATTTATAGCACCAAATTGCTTTAAGAATAAATTTGGATTTGGGACAATGGATAAACTTATTTCACCACACGGCTCTTCGAACATAATAGAGTTGCTATTGCAAGGGAATGAGCTCGAAGAAGAGATAAAAGAAGCGAGAAAATTGCTTAAAATTCCAATCACAAGTCGCGAAATGGGCGATTTGATTATGATGGGCATCGGTGCCTATACTCCTTTGAAAGGATTTATGGGTTACGACGATTGGAAAAGCGTCTGTGCCGATATGTCATTGGTAAGTATGAATGGTCTTTTCTGGCCCATTCCAATCACTATCTCAGTCGATAAGGAAACTGCATCGAAAATTAAAATTGGAGATAAAATCGCCCTTTTTTACGAGGAACAAACAAATATAGTCGCTACGCTAAAGGTGGAGGAAAAATATAGTTACGACAAAAGTTACGAATGTTTAGAAGTTTTCAAAACAACCGACCAAGAGCATCCCGGAGTTAAAATGGTTATGGAGCAAGGGAATATCAATCTTGGTGGTAAAGTAAAAGCAATTTTTCAGTTAAACCTTCCAACGGAGTTTAGTGATATTTTTTATAAACCTAACGATACAAGGAAGATATTTGCCGAGCGTGGCTGGAAAACGGTCGCAACTTATCAAACAAGAAATCCAATGCATCGCTCGCAAGAGTATATTGCTAAAGTTGCCTTAGAAGTATCCGACGGTCTTTATATTCAACAATTAATTGGAAAATATAAGCCCGGAGACATTCCAGCCGATATTACTTTTAAATGCATAAATGCCCTTATGGAAAATTATTTCGTAAAGGAGAAGGTCCTTCACGCCTGCTTCCCTCTCGAAATGCGATATGCTGGACCTCGCGAAGCTCTTCTCCACGCTATTATCAGACAAAATTATGGTGCAACACATATCATTATCGGACGGGACTATGCCGGCGTAGGAAACTATTATTCTCCTTTCGAGGCACAAGATTCATTCGACGAACTTAGGGATGGCGCTCTTCTTTGCAAACCACTGAAAGTCGATTGGACTTTCTACTGTTATCGATGTCAAGGAATGGCATCTATGAAAACTTGCCCCCATTCCAGAGAAGATAGACTTTTGCTTAGTGGCACTATGCTTAGAAAAGCTCTAACAGAAGGTCAAACGATTCCTTCTGAATTTTCGCGTCCCGAAGTTCTCTCGATTTTACGCGAATATTACTCCGGGCTCGATAATTCAAATCCAAAGGCTTAATTGTAATTCCAGTTACGAAATGATTAGATAATTTGCCTCCGTTTCCTTGGAACAAAATTTTCAAGGGCAATCCTATTTCTTGTATTTTCCAAATGTCTTAAAGATTTTCGATTTTTCCGCCTTCTTGAACTTTACGAATTATATAAACTCCCGATGGATTCTCTCCGGCCAGAACTCTATATTTTTGTTCTACCCCAGTCAATTGAATAGTTGCTACCGTTGCCCCAATCGTATTGAAAAAAACGAATCTCCAAGTTCTTTGGACTTTTCCAGTGTTCACTCGTTAACTAAAACTTC
>JAOADV010000012.1 GCA_026417135.1 Ignavibacteria bacterium | reverse complement strand
CGATAGCTTCGAAGTAGCAAAAGCATTTTGCTTTTGCATATCTGCCTTGCACTTATCAATCTTCTCCACTTTGTCCATTTATCAACGGCAAGGATGCTGTTGTTACCTTTTCCTCACCCCCTGGCCCCCTCTCCACAAGTGGAGAGGGGGGACGAAGCGGCACGGCACACACACTCCCCCTCTCCTTTTTAAGGAGAGGGGGTTCGGAGGGTGAGGTTGAAGATGCAATGAGCAAGCTGGAGGTGAAGTAAATTCAACCAACAATTATCTTGTGTTGTAATTTCCCGAAAGCAAAAATGCTTTCGATACTTTGGATAGAAGACTTGATATTTGTAAGCAAGTTGTAAATCTTATCTATAAATACCGCGTTGCGAGGATTGAATAAATTCTATGCAATGTCGAATTTCCGGAAGAATGTTGTTGTTGTTAAGCTCCAAATACTTTTTAATTCCATCTGTATTATTTAATCCCGAACGGAGAAGTATTTTGTAAAACTTGTTGATTTCGTTTATCGTTTCGTCGGGAAAGCCACGGCGACGTAACCCTATCTTGTTAATACTATCAACCTTTGGTGGATTTTCCCCAATTAATGTATATGGAGCAACATCCTTTGTAACTTTAACATCGCCACCAATCATTGAATGGCAACCAATTCGGCAGAATTGGTGTACCTTTACAACTCCACCCATTACAACCCAATCTTCGACTTGTACGTGGCCACCCAATTGAACAGCGTTTGCAAGAATATTATTATCGCCCATCTTGCAATCGTGAGCAATATGGGAATATGCCATAAGAAAGTTGTTGTTGCCAATTTTTGTGCAATAAGTGGATTGGGTGCCTCTATGGATAGTTACATATTCACGAATTTCATTATTATCGCCAATAATAACATTTGTAGGGGAGTTGTCGTATTTTAAATCTTGCGGTTTTGTACCAATGACAACACCTTGAAATATCAAGCAATTTTTTCCGATTTTGGTGCCTTTCGAAATATAAGAGTAAGCAAGTATTTCTGTTCCAGAGCTAATTATGACATCATCTTCAATAATTACATAGGGACCAATTGTAACGTTTTCGTCGATTAGAGCATTTTTAGAAATGATTGCGGAAGGATGATGTTTTGGTTTCATTCTATTACATTCATAATTGAATACTACGGTCGACTAATGCAGCTTGAAGAGTTGCTTCGGCAACTATTTGACCGTCGACTGTTGCAACTCCTTGAAATTTATAAGTATTGAACTTTTTGCCTACCATTTGAACTTGGAGTATGAGTTGGTCGCCGGGAACGACAGGCTTTCGAAACTTTGCATTTTCTATTCCCATAAAAAGAAGCAACTTGTTTGCTGCATCGACACTGCTCAACAACAAAAGCCCACCTGTTTGTGCCATAGCTTCGACAAGCAGGACCCCGGGCATAACGGGTTTTTCTGGGAAATGACCCATAAAAAAAGGTTCGTTTATAGTTACGTTTTTAACGCCTATGATTGTGTTAGTTTCTGCGTCAATATTCAATATTTTATCGACAAGGAGAAAGGGATATCGATGGGGCATTATTTTAAGCAAGCTATAAATGCTCATCAAAGCATCTTTTCCCTTTTTCCCTTTCAGCTTCAAAAAGGGCAGTTTTTTTAGGTAAAGATTGCGAATTTTCTTCGCAAACTCGATGTTGCTTGCGTGACCTGGGCGAGCAGCAAGTATTTGAGCTTTGATAGGAACTCCAATTAAAGCTAAATCCCCAAGCATATCGAGAAGTTTGTGTCGAACTGGTTCATTTTTAAAGCGTAGGGAAGTCCCGTTGAGAATTCCATTTTGGGCTTCTGGAAGATATTCAATCCTAAATAACTTTTGTAAATATTTTAGATACTCTTGGTCCAACTCTTTATCGATAATCACAATTGCATTTTCAAGATTACCCCCTTTGATTAAACCTTGCCGATATAACTCCTCGACTTCGGTCAAAAAACAAAAAGTTCTTGCTGGTGCAAATTCAGTGAGAAATTCTTTTTCCAAGTTGAAAACCCCAGTATGCTGGCTCCCGAGTGTAGGTATGTTATAATCAATCATCACAGTAATTCTATAGTCATCGGTAGGCAAAGCAACTATATCTACGCCCTTTTCTTCGTTTGTATATCGTATAGTTTCGTCGATTACAAAGTAATCACGGTCGGCATTCTGCTCGACTATTCCAGCCTCCAATAACTTTTCGGCATAAGGTAATGCACTCCCATCGATAACTGGCGGCTCTTTACCATTTAGTTCAATTCTGCAGTTGTCCACTCGCATTCCAACGAGAGCGGCGAGTACGTGCTCCACAGTCAAAACCCTAACATCGTCAACTCCGAGTGTTGTTCCTCTGGAAAGGTCAACAACATAATCAACAAGAGCGGGTATTTCGACCGGTTCCGGTAAATCGACACGGACAAACCGATAACCATAGTTTTCCGGGGCAGGGTTAAATGTAATTGTCGTTTCTTCGCCTGAATGAATACCTACACCAACAAGACTAATAGGTTTTCTTATAGTTCTTTGTTTCTCGGGCATAGGTAAATTTGCTCTAAAAATTTACAAAATTAAAAAAATTATTGGTTTTGAACTAAAACTAAAAAAATTTGCATCAATAGTTCAAAATCCATCTACAATAACATATTTGTTACACTTTTTAGGAAAAAATAAAAATTAATGCAAATCTAACAGAAACATTTTCAAAAAATCCTAATTTTGTTTTTTTTGGTGATTTATGGTAAGTAAAAGTCTTCAAATTTTGTTTGTTGTTATTTTCATTTTCGCAATACCTTGCACCAGCATTTTGTCCAAAGAGAAAGAAAGGGAAAAAAACGGCGATGGCGGTGGCGCTGGTTTTTTCGCAATTGGAGCAAATTTTATTAATCTCGATAATCTTAACAATAGACTTTCTGCCGAAGGTTTTTCTAAATTCTCAAGTAGGTTCATTTCTTTGGGTGGAGGTGGTCAAGCCTATATCGGGAATCTAATTATCGGCGGCGAAGGTCACGGACTTTTGCAAGAAAACACTGAAAACCCGAATTACTCTACCAACGTTTCCATTGGTTATGGGTTTTTCAATCTTGGTTATACCCTTGTTTCGACCAATTCAGTTAAATTATATCCTTTGCTTGGGATTGGCGGCGGCGGTATGTCGTTAGAAATTCAGGATATGAACCCAAAGAGCAATTTCGAAGAGCTTATTAAAAATCCAAGGACTGGGACAGAATTATCTATGGGTGCGTTTATGCTAAATTTCGCACTTGGTTTCGATTATCTGCTAAAACTTGATAAGGCAAATGAAAAAAGTGGAGTCGGAAGTTTCATTATAGGTATCCGCTTAGGTTACACTTTGAGTGCAATTAAAAGTAATTGGGTAGTTTACGAAAAAAAAATAAGCAACTTTCCCAAAACTTCTTTGGACGGCTTTTCGATTAGACTTCACATCGGGGCTGGGGGCTTTGCCTCCAAATAATTTAAAAGCCAATACCACGCATTTTAACTCAAATTTCTTTTGCTTACACAAAGGGTAAAGTTTAAATTTACCTATTAATTAATCTTTCGTTGTAGATTCATAACAACTATTACTCTTTTTTTTCGTTTTTAGTTTTTTTATCGTGGCGAATGAACAAAATTATTTTTGGGTTTAATATACCTATTACAATATTTATCGTATTGACTTTATTTTCACTAATAGGAACATACTTCTATTATCGTCGATTGAATCCACAATTAGAACGAAAGAACAGAATATTACTTGGGACTCTTCGGTTCTTAGCCCTTTTCTTTCTTTTCTTTTTTTTAGCAGAACCAATCGCTACCATCGTCCAAAGCAATCTGGAAAAACCTAAAATTCTTGTCCTTTTCGATAATTCAAGCTCAATGAGAATGAAGTGGGAAAATATCGACAAAAAACAACAAACGACTTTGGCATACAATGTATCTGGTTTAGGTGACTTCAAAAAGTATCCAATAGAATTCTGGGGTTTCGATACACGAACATACCCATTCCAAGATTTCTATTTCGATTCGCTTCGTTTCGAAGGAGAAGAAACCAATATTTCCCTTCCTTTGCAAAGGATTCAATACATTAAGCAAGAGGAAAATATTCAAGGGATTATATTATTTTCCGATGGAATTTATAACTCTGGCGAAAACCCCATCTACTCTGCAGAAAAAATTGGGATACCTATATATACAATTGGAATAGGAGATACAGTTCCGCCAAAGGATATTTTAATTTCGAACATTATAACAAGCGAAATTGGTTTTGTCGGCAAAACTCAACCAATTAAAGTATCGATTAAATCGCATCAATTCGATAAGACTTCGTTGAAATTAATGCTTTACGAGGAGCAATCTTTACTGGACCAAAAGATTATCGAATTGACTAATCAGCTCGAAGACTACGCAGTTGTATTCGAATATACACCTAAAACTGAAGGTTTTAAAAAGATAACCGTTCGAGCGGAAAATCTCCCACAAGAATTTACATACGAAAACAACTCCCAAACCCAGATGGTTAAAATACTTAAAAGCAAACGAAAATATATAATTCTTTCTGGTTATCCTAATCCCGACATTCCCTACATAAAATCGATAATTAGTAGCGACGAAGGTACCGAAGTTGTTTCTTATATACAAAAATATGGCGAAGAATTCTACGAGCCACGACCGAGCCGAAAAGAATTCGAAACCGCCGAAATTTTTGTATTAGTTGGATTTCCAATTGCTTCTTCGCCAACTTATTTATTGGACTGGGTTCGCGAAGAGTCTTTACGCGGTAAATCAATTCTCTTTATCCCAAATCTTAATGTGGATTACAAAAAATTGAAACCATACGAGGATATCTTACCTTTTAACGTTGTATCGAATAACCCACGAGAATTTACTTTTTTCGGGTTTTTTAATCCAGCTTATGTTGGACATCCAATACTCAACGTAGAAAGTGGAGCAGAAAATATAAAAATTCTAAATCAATTACCCCCAATTTTTCGAACTGAACTTTTTGTCAAACCAAAACCCGAAAGCGAGGTGCTTGCAACCGTTAAAGTCAATGATGTTGAATTAAAAGAACCATTTTTGATTGCAAGCAATTTCCAAAATCGTAAAAGTGTGGCTTTTTTAGGTTATGGCTTATATCGTTGGCGTTTGCTCGGTTTTTCATTAAAACAACTGCTTGAAAATAAAACTAAAGAAGAAGACTACGGAAGTATTTTGATTTCCAACATTTTTAAATGGCTTTCTACGACCGAAGAGTTTACCAGAATCAAAATTAAGCCGAGCAAAACCAGATACAATAGAACCGAAAATGTTGTTTTCAATGCCCAAATTTTCGACGCTGCATTTTCACCTATCGATAATGCTCTTGTTAAAGTTAAAATCGCCAAAGGTGAACAACAATTTGAAACAATTTTACAACAAGTTGGTAGCGGACTATATACTTCACAGTTAGGAGTACTTGCCGAAGGCGACTATACTTATTTGGGCGAAGTTTTCGTTGGGAATAATAAAATTGGAGATGCAAGCGGTAAATTTATAGTCGAAAAAAGCAACTTGGAATTTGCCGACTTCCGCTCGAAGTTCGAGCTTTTGCGATATCTATCTCGGTCGACAAACGGAATGTTTTTTTATTGGAACGAAACGAAAAGATTGAAAGATGAATTAAACAACATAAAGCTGGACGAAAGAGTTACAACAAAGAGAAAGGAAATATTAATTTGGAATTCTTTCCCACTGCTCTTTGTCTCGATATTACTCTTTGCGATTGAATGGTTCATTCGTAGGCAAAAGGGTCTCCTCTGAGTTGTTCTTTCTGTTTTTGAAAACGATTGAGTAGCAAAAGACCAAAAGCGAGATAATAATTCCCCAAGCAACTATTAAAAAAATAATTCCTTCGGTTTTCAATCCGTTCATAAATCATATCTTGGTTTGTTTAACTTCCAAGCTTTATAAACCATAAAGCATAAGCCTGCGAAGACGATAAACATAAACGCACGAGCCCCCCAGCGATAGGGAATTTGCTCGTCGGGGATATTATCCATCAACAAAGTTGGTATTGCATCGGTCAGTCCCCAATAAACAAGTATGGTAAGAATGTATAAAGGTGTAACATATTTGATTACATAATAAAAGAACTTTGGAATTTTAATATCGGCTCCTTTGTTAATTTCGATCCAACCTTTATCCATTCCCCAAATCCAAGCAAAAATTACAACTTCGAGAAAGCCAATTAAAACCAAGAAGAAAGTTCCAGCCCAATAGTCTAATTCATCTAAAAAACCGAACTTAAAGAAGGCAACAACTAAATGGGACGAGACAAATGTTCCAATTGCAACGTAAAGTGTTGCTTTATTGTGTGAGATTTTAAATTGTTCTTTGAGGAAAGCAATAAGGGGTTGCACCATAGCAACGGAAGAAGTAATTCCAGCTATGAAAAGTAGGAAGAACCACAAGAATCCAAAAAATTCCCCTAATGGTAATTTCTGAAAAATTAAAGGCATCGAAACAAATCCAAGATTAAACGCACCCCCGCTTGCAATTTCCGTCGTAGCAGTTAGACCGAAAAAAGCCACTGCAACAGGTATAGCTATTGAACCACCCAAAATAACTTCGACAAATTCATTTGTAGATGCAGTAGATAATCCATTCAAAGCAATATCGTCCTTTTCTTTCAAGTAACTTGCATAGGCTTGGAGTGTACCCATCCCAACACTTAGGGTAAAAAATATTTGACCAGCAGCAGCAAGCCATATTTTTGCATCCCCCAACTTGGAAAAATTTGGATTCCAGATGAAAGCAAAACCATTTTCGACACTTCTATCGGGGTAATTTATTGGGTCGGGCGTTCCCAAAGTTATTACTCTAATTGCCAGCACAATAGCCATAATAATCAACAAAGGCATACCAAATTTAGCAAGTAGTTCTATTCCTTTCGATATCCCTCGTTTCAGAATGTAGAAATTAACTCCTAAGGTTATTAAAAGAAAAAAGTAGGCTGGAAGAATACTTGTAAAAAAACCTGATTCAACACCTTGATAACTTCGAAGGAATCCTGTCATCGATTCGAACTCTGTCAACCCAAAGTAAGTCTTGCCAAGCGAAAAGAAACTAAAGGCAAGGGTCCACGATTCAATGTAGCAATAATAAATCATTATTATCGAGGAAACAAAAATCCCGAGAACGCCAATATATTTAGCTAAAGGGTTTCGCCAAATTGCGTCGAACATACCGGGTAGATGCCCGTGATGATATTTTCCCCCATAGCGACCAATTGACCATTCAACCCACATTAAAGGGATGCCAAGAAGTAAGAAGGCAATAAAATAGGGTATCATAAAGGCGCCCCCTCCGTTCTGAGCAGCTTGGACAGGAAAACGAAGAAAATTGCCCAATCCTACTGCATTCCCTGCCGCTGCAAGAATTAAACCTATACGCGTTGCCCAACGTTCTCGTTCGCTCATAAACTTTCAAGTTTAGTTTAACAAAACTTACTAACGATTAAGTTTCTTCTGATAAAGTCGGTAAATTTTATAAACCTTTGCATCCATCGTTGTAGTTAAACCTTTGTTCATCATCTCGTTATCTTCGAGAACCCAAGAGGCTTCGCCAAACTTATAGCCTCTTTCGACCCCCCTACTACCCAACTCGTAATATAAAAGAGAATCTATACCTGTTCGTTGAAATTCTGGAACAATGCCAAGAGCAATAATTCGAATGAACTTAATCTTTTTACGTTTAGTTAGAATGTGAAACAATGCTTCGACGATACTCCCACTTTTATTATAAATCAAACATTCATTAATATTGGGAAGTGCCAAGCCAAAGCCAGCAATTTTTCCTTTCGATTCAGCAATAAGAGCAAGCTTTGGGTCGGCTATCAATTTTAAGTCCTTTGCAATATAATCAAACTCCTCGTCCGTCCACTTAACAAAACCCCAATTCGGGACCCAGGCGCTATTGTAAACTTCTTTAAGGATTTGCACATCGCGCCAAAATGCTTTTTTATTAGTAAAATCCACCTCGCGAATGTTTACCTTGTATCGCTCTTTGATTAAATCTTTAAGCCGAAGTATCTTTTCCGAAACGAAACTGGTCGGTTCGAGCAAATATGCATACAAATCTTTTGCTTTTTCGTAACCGCAACCTTCAATTAAATCAATGTAATACTTGGGATTATAAGGCATCATAATCACGGGTGGAGCTTCGAATCCTTCGACAAGGAGTCCAACTTCGTCGTTCATCGAGGGATTTTCTGGACCAAGCACCATATCGAAGCCTTTTTCGGCAAGCCAATTTTCAACGCTTTCGAGCAAGGCTCTGGCAACTTCAATATTATTTATGCATTCAAAAAACCCAAAAAAACCTACTTTATCGTTGTGGGTCCTATTGTGATTATGGTTAATAATTCCAGCAATTCTACCAACAATATTGTTGGTCTTGTCGTATGCTAAAAATAATTTCAATTCGGAATGTTTATAGAATGGATTATTTTGTGTGTCGATTAACTTATACCTATCGTGAATTATTGGGGGGACAAAATTTGGGTCGTTTTTGTAGAAGAGCCATTGGGACTTGATAAATCGAATTTTTTCTCTTTTACTTTCGACAACTTTAATAGAAAAATTCATAATTTATTCCTTAAGTAAGTAATCTTCGCCCTTTGTAATCCACTCTGGGGCTGGCTTTTTTTTCAAGAAGGTATCGAAAAACTCTTTTATTTTAATGGCATAGTCTAATTTATTTTGAAACTTGTTGGGCCAATGTTTTTCGTTATGATATTGTAGGAAAAATACTGGTTTTCCAAGTCGTCGAAATGCCAAGTAAAGTTCGATACCTTGTTGCCAAGGAACTGCTTGGTCTTCGTCGCCAAACATCAAAAGAAGTGGGGTCGAAGCTGTTTGTGCTTTGAAAATTGGTGAATTATTAATATAAGCTTGCAAAGAGTCCCAAAGGTTGCCCCCGATTCGGCTTTGATATCGCTCGTATTGAAATAGGCGAGCCAAGCCCGATTCAAGACGAATTCCACTATATGCACTTGTCATATTTCCAACAGCTGCCCCAGCGACCGCAGCTTTGAACAGATTAGTTTGTGTTATTATATATGCCGCTTGATAGCCACTCCACGAATGCCCCATAATCCCAATGGCAGTTGTATCGATAAACCCAAAAGAAATTAGTTTACGAACACCAGAAACTATGCAATCGAGAGCTGAATTCCCCGGACTTCCAATAACATATTTTATATCGGGCAAAAACAATATGTAATTATCAGTGGTGTATAGTTGAAAGCAAGGGCGATGCCCAATGTAAGGAAATTGGAAGTTATGCATTAATTGCGAAAATTTTTCGTAAAAGTAAACTATCAATGGATATTTTTTCTTTGGGTCGAAGTTTGGTGGTTTGACTATGAAACCATCGAGAGTGTCGTTGCGAGAATTTACCCAACGGACAAGCTCGGTCGAGCCCCAAAGATATTTCTTTAATAATTCTTCGTTATGGTTGGTAATTCGCTTGACCTTTTGAAAGGACATATCGGCAACCCAAAGGTCTGGAAATTCATCGTAACTTTCTCGAGAGAACAAAACGAGGTCGGTATCTTTTGCTTTTTTAAAAACTTTAAAATTCTTTGGTTCTTCGAGCAACTTATCGGGTCCTAAAATTCTAAATTGTAAAGCATAAATTGAAGTCGTTTTATAATTGTGATTGAAAACAGAAAGCAAAACTGAATCTTCGTTTGCGTAAAACTTCTTATTTTCTTTCAAGTCAATTATTCGATATGTTTGATTATTGTCCCTTCCATAAATAACGGTTTGACACATATAACTATAATGTTCAGTATAAAACTTCCAAATATCGTATTTATCGTAAATCAAAAAAGCTGCGTCGTTTTCGAACCAACCACCAAAACCATAACTTGGCGGAGGCGAAGGTTGGTCGTAATCTTCATCGTAGAAAGCATATCTTAATTGACCAGTCATATTTAATAATGTATCCAAATTCGTATCGTAAAGGTACCAATTTTTGTCCTTGTAATAAACAACGTATTTGCCTTGTGGGGATAAATGAGCACCCTCGTTCAACCGTTTTCCAATTAATTTCTTTTCTCCAGTAATAAGATTAATAACATACAAATCTGAATAATGCCCTTCCCAAGTCGATTCCTTCGAATATGGAGACGAGTCGAAGCCTATTGTATATTTTGGATTGTCGACAAATTCGACATTCGGTATATTAAAATTTGCTAATTGTATAAATCTTTTCGAATCGATGTGGTAAACACAGAGAAAAGTCCTGTCCTTATTATTTCCCCACCAAGTTTTCTCGTGGGTTTTTATTCTCGGGTCGTTCCAATGCCAAAGAGTATAGTCGGCTTTTTTTAAGACAGTTGGTATATCGTAAAGAGTGGTATCGTTGAATTTAATTTTTTCTTTCTTTACGCTGGTATCAATTTTGGGCTTAATACCAAAAAACAAGCGCAAACCATCTTCGCTCCATTTTAAAGTATTTTTCGAAGGAATGAACCAATCGTAACTTAATTGGCTATAGTCCACTAATTTACGCGAGCTTAAACTTTCGAGTTCCAAATCGAAAACTGCGCAAGAATCGACTTTGGTCCACCCACGTTCCCAGCACTTAACGTAGGATAAAGTTTGCCGTGTATTGTTCCAAGCAAGCGAAGAAATAATTATTCCAGAATCGCAATCTGCTTTGATAGGTAACGCGAATTCCCCTTTTAATTTTAAGAGATACAAGCCATTCTTTTTCCCAGTCGGTTCCACAACAGCAAAGGCTAAATAGTTCGACAAAGTGTCGAAAGAGAATTCTGTAACATATTGGAATTCAATTTGGTTCATCGAGTTTAAATCGAGCAATAGAAGTGGCGAACCAGCTTCCTTTTTGGTCTCTTCATCCTTAGACTCATCTTTTTTTGCTTTGTCTGCTTTTAATTGCAATGCAAACCAACGGGAATCTACAGAAAACAAGTATTTTTCAGCCTTTTCGAAAGAATATTTTTTCTGCTGAAAAATATCGAACAACAAAACTCCATCGGACGGTTTTTCTTTTTCGGAGTTTTCAACATCTACTTGTTTTGGTTTAAACTGAAAGGCGACCCATTTAGAATTGTTCGAAAACTCGGGTTTCAATGCACGCGGGAACGAAATTTTGCTCTCTGTTTCGGTCGATACAATGAAGGAAATTGGGTCACCTCGTTCGAACACAAAAGAATAACCAACCCAACGCCCATCGTTGGAAATATTTTGGTGGCGAATCGTTGGAAATTTCATCGCATCAACGAAATTGAATTGCTTTGGTTCTTGCGAAAAACCAAAATTTATTGTTACTATAAAAAGCGTTATAATTAATCTTTTTATTTCCATCTTTAAACTTTATTTATAATGTTCCGAAATCCATCTTTCAGCATCAATAGCGGCAATACAGCCACTCCCAGCAGCAGTAACAGCTTGACGATAGACTGGGTCTTGGCAATCTCCGCAAGCAAATACCCCGGGGATGTTCGTCGCAGAACTTTTCCCCTTTGTTATAATATATCCATTTTGGTCCATTTCGAGGTAAGGTTTGAAAATTTCGGTATTAGGTGTATGCCCAATAGCATAGAAAACGCCATCGGCTTGTATGATTTGCTCTTCGTTAGAATTCACATTCCGAATTCGAATAGAAGTCAACTTTTTAGCCGGACCTTTTTCCTCGCCCAAAAATTCTTCGACAACGGTATGCAAAAGAAAGTCAATTTTGGGATTATTTTTAGCACGTTGAACCATAATTTTCGAGGCACGGAATTCCCCTCGTCTATGAATTATTGTAACACTTTTAGCAAAATGTGTTAGATAAATAGCCTCTTCCATAGCAGAATCCCCTCCGCCTATCACAAAAACCTTTTGGTTTTTGAAGAAGAAGCCATCGCAAGTAGCACAAGCAGAAATCCCATAGCCCCAGAATTTCTCCTCACCTTTTGCATACAATCTTCTGGCAGATGCACCAGTCGCTATGATAACAGCATCCGCAGAGTATCCCTTGTCTGCTTCTGTGAACAGCAAAAAAGGTCGCACAGAAAAGTCAACTTTCTTTATGGTTTCGTAACGAGTTTCGGTCCCGAAACGTTTAGCTTGGCGACGAAAAATTTCCATCAACTCTGGTCCTTGAATTCCTTCGGCAAATCCGGGATAATTTTCTACTTCAGTAGTGATTGTCAGTTGTCCGCCCGGTTGCATTCCTTCGAAAATTATTGTTTTCAACAAAGCTCGACTTGTATAAATAGCCGCGGTAAATCCGGCAGGTCCCGAACCAATAATTGCAACTTGATAATGTTCCATCTAAATCATTTATTTTTTCGATTTACAAAAAATATAATATTACCAAAAATTTGGTAAATATAAAAAATGTCAGAGACTTCATCTAAAAACGGCAAGGGTAATTAGTTCGATAACCTCTGCTTAATCTTTGAATTTTGATATGCAAAGCAAAAAGCTTTAGAAAATTTTCGGTTTCGCATTTCGAAAAAGATGTAAGTTTGCTTTCTTTTGAATTTCCATATTTTCCTTGGGAAAAAATTTTTAGGTTAAAATAATGAAAAGAAAAGCAAAAGGATTTTTTAATAACTTTATAAACTTCATAGAAAAAGTTGGGAATGCACTTCCACACCCAGCTCTCCTTTTTTGCTTTATGGCAATTTTAGTTGTAATAATATCCTTTGTTGGAAGTACTTTCCGTTGGGAAGCACAGAATCCAGCAAACGGCGAATTTGTGTATGTAGTTAATCTTCTTTCGGTCGAAGGAATACATAGAATTATGCTGGAAATGGTGAATAATTACACAAGCTTCGCTCCTTTGGGTATTGTTATTGTCGCTATGCTTGGTATAAGCGTTGTCGAATCGAGTGGTTTGTTGAAAGCAGTGTTAAACGTTATTCTTGTTAAATCGCCGAAAAGAATAATAACTTTTGTTGTTGTGTTCGTTGGGGTTTTGTCCAATGCAGCTTCGGACTTAGGCTACGTATTAATTATCCCGCTTGCAGGAGTAATATTTCAAACGCTTGGGAGACATCCAATTGCTGGTATTGCAGCTGCATTTGCTGGTGTTAGTGGAGGTTTCAGTGCAAATATTCTTATTGGAACTATCGACCCTTTGCTTGCTGGAATTTCGACAGAATCGGCAAGAATTATCGACCCAAATTACTACGTTTTGCCTACCGCTAATTATTATTTTATGGCAATTTCCACTTTCTTAATTGCAATTTTAGGCACTTTTGTAACAAACTCATTTGTCGAGCCTCGGCTTGGCAAGTTTGAATCCGAAAGCGAATCGTCGCCAATCACTAATCTTCAACCAAAGGAAAGAAAAGGGCTTGTCGCAGCTTTTCTCGTTTTTATTCTTTGGGTTTTTATATTTCTTTTAGGGTTAATACCCGAGAACGGTTTCCTTCGTGGTCCGAACAACTCTTTGCTGGCATCGCCCTTGCTCAAAGGTTTTGTTGCTGTATTGTTTATTGTATCCGTTTCTTGCGGTGTCGTTTATGGTTACATTGCTGGGACTTTTAAAAAACACACCGATGTCATAAATGGTATCGTTGCCAGTTTTAAAGGGATTGTTCCTTTTCTTGTTTTGGTCTTTTTTGCTTCACAATTCGTTGCCTTGTTTAAGTGGAGCAATCTTGGATTGATAATTGCAGTTGGTGGTGCTTCTTTGCTTAAATCTCTCGACCTCGGATTAATACCACTTGTGGTTGCCTTTGTTATCTTTTCTGCTTTCCTTAATTTGTTTATGGGAAGTGCATCTGCAAAGTGGGCTATTATTGGACCAATCTTCGTCCCTCTATTTATGTTACTTGGTTATTCCCCAGAATTATCCCAAGCGGTCTTTCGTATCGGCGACAGCGTAACCAACGTAATTTCACCAATGATGAGTTTCTTCGCTTTAATTATCTCTTATTTTCAAAAATACGACGAAAAGGCTGGTATTGGAATAATTATTGGGACAATGTTGCCATATTCGATTGTATTCTTCTTGGGATGGACTTTTTTATTAATTATTTGGGTTGCATTGGGTTTGCCTCTCGGTCCGGGCTCTGAACTGTATTATGTCCAACCAAAGTAAGCAAAATATTTTTGCTACCCTTACCAAGTTTAGTAAATTTGTTTGATTTATTCGTTGAAATATGGAATTTGTACATTTGCATAACCATACGCATTATTCATTGCTCGATGCAGCAGCAACAGTTGATTCGTTAATAAACGCAGCTGTCGAAAATGGACATCGTGCACTCGCTTTGACCGACCACGGCGTTATGTTTGGAATAATGGAGTTCTACCATAAAGCTCTTTCAAAGGGAATTAAGCCAATTTTAGGTTTCGAAGCTTATATGGCAATTGGAAGTCGATTCGAAAAAACTTCGGGTAGAAACAAATCGAAGAAAAAGAATTATTACCATATACTTTTGCTGGCAAAAAATAACGAGGGATATAAAAACTTAATTAAGTTAACTACTTACGCACATCTCGATGGGTTTTACTACAAACCACGAATCGACCGAGAGCTACTCGAAAAATATAGCAAAGGTTTGATAGTTTGTTCAGGTTGCCTCAACGGGGTAATAAATGCACATATTATTAACGATGAATTAGACAAAGCCAAAGAACAGGCAATATATTACAAAGAACTTTTTGGCGACGATTTTTATATTGAACTGCAAAATCACAATTTGCCCGAAGACGAACTAATTCTGCGTTTCGCACCAAAAATTGCAAAAGAACTCGGTATCAAACTTGTAGCAACTAATGATGTTCACTACATAAAACGCGAACACGCAATAGCACATAATGTTTATTTAAATATCAAAGCTGCGAGCGAAGGCGAACAAGAAATCGATATATTTAAACTGCGATATCGTTCCGACCAGCTATACTACAAAACGACTGCTGAAATGATTGAACTTTTTCGAGATTATCCCGAAGCAATCGAAAATACGCTCGAAATAGCCGAAAAGTGCAATGTCGAATTGGAAAAGCAACTATATATGCCCGAGTTCAAATTGCCCGAAGATACGCAGGCTCGAAATTTGGACGAATATCTAAGAGAATTAACTTACAAAGGTTTAAAAGAAAAATATGAAGAAATAACAGAGGAAATTCGCAGCCGAGCAGAATTCGAACTCGAAGTGATTTGCAGAATGCAATTTTCCGCATATTTTCTTATTGTTGCCGATTTTGTCAATGCTGCACGCCGAATGGGAATTAGAATAGGTCCGGGTAGAGGCTCGGCTGCAGGAAGCATTGTTGCTTACGCTCTGGGAATAACCAATATCGACCCATTGAAATTTGGTTTGCTTTTCGAACGTTTTCTTAATCCCGAAAGAATATCGCTACCCGATATCGACATAGATTTTTCCGATACCAAAAGAGACTTAATAATTGATTACGTAAAGCAAAAGTATGGAGAAAAATCTGTAGCACAAATTATTACTTTTGGGCAACTTTCTTCGAGAGCAGTCCTGAAAGATGTTGGCCGGGTTCTTGGTATCCCACACCAAGAAATTAATCGGATTACCTCGAAAATTCCATCCGTTTTGGGGAAAGTAACTCCACTTGCCGAAGCTTTGGAACTTCCCGATTTAGCAGAGTTAAAAAACACCACCGACGAAGACTACAAGCGACTAATCGAATACTCTTTACTCTTGGAAGGTTTATACCGCCACACCTCTGTCCATGCAGCTGGTGTAGTGATTGCTCCGGGCGATGTCAGCGATTATGTACCTTTGTTTGCACAAAGAAATAATGGAGATGAGTCCGTAGAAATTACGACTCAATACAGTATGAACGACTTGGAAAACGCTGGGTTAATTAAGATGGATTTTCTTGGGCTACGAACACTTTCCATCATCGACGAAACATTAGATATGATTGAAAAAAACTACGGAAAACGAATTGACATCGATGCAATTGACTATAACGACCCAAAGACTTTCGAACTTTTTGCACAAGGAAAAACACTCGCCGTATTTCAATTTGAATCCGAAGGAATGCAAGAATATCTTCGTCAGCTTAAGCCAAATAATATACTTGAACTCAGCGATATGAACGCGCTCTACCGCCCAGGTCCTTTGCAAAACATTCCAGAATACATCGACCGAAAGTATGGTAGGAGCAAAATCGAGTATTTACATCCAATTATGGAAAAAACTCTAAAACCCACCTACGGAATAATAGTTTACCAAGAGCAAGTAATGCAGTTGGCACAAGATATTGCTGGATTTTCGCTTGCCGAAGCCGATATTTTACGGCGCGCTATGGGGAAAAAGAAACAAGATGTAATGTTGAAAATGAAACCAAGCTTTATCGAAGGGGCAAAAAGTAAAAACGGTATCGAGCCAAAACTTGCCGAAGAAATTTTCGATTTAATCGAAAAGTTTGCAAATTATGGATTCAATAAATCCCATTCCTTAGCCTATGCAATTTTAGCCTACCAAACGGCTTGGCTGAAGGCTCATTATCCAGCGGAATTTCTTTCAGCAAATATGAACGCCGAAATTCACAACAGCAAACTTATCCCCCGCTTAATCGAAGAAGCAAAAAGCTTTGGAATCGAGGTTCTGCCCCCAGATATCAACAAATCTTTTTCCCGCTTTGTCCCTCTTGATAAAAGAACTATACTATTCGGTCTGGCAGGCATAAAAAACGTTGGGACAAGAGTAGAAAAAACAATTGTCGAGGCAAGGAATTCAAAGCCATTTTCATCGTTTATAGATTTTGTATCTCGCATAGACCCCAAAATTATAAACAAGAAAGTGTTAGAAGCTTTAATTTCGGCTGGTTGTTTCGATAAAATCGAAAACGGGAGGCGAGCCACATTGTTTGCTGGGATTGAAATAGCCTTAGAATATGCACGCAAAGTTCAGGAAAATCCATTTTCTTCGGAAACTTTCTTGTTCTCCGAAACAAAGGCATCGACCGATTTTATTGTTGAACCGAAGCTACCGAACGTTCCAGAATGGAGTACAAAAGTAAGACTTTCGCGAGAAAAGGAATTTCTGAATTTTTACATCAGCGGTCATCCTCTCGAAAGATATCGACAAATTTTAGAAACATTGACAATTACAAATGCCGATAAGCTTTCGGGTTTGCCAGCTGGAGCGACAGTTAAAATTGCTGGTCTAATTACAAAAGTTCAGACGAAAGTTGACAAGAACAAACAAAAATTTGCTTTTGTTACGATAGAAGGCTTGTTTGGGGAGTTAGAACTTTTTCTTTGGAGCGATAATTACATTAAATTGTCACATCATCTTATCGAAGATGAAATTGTTTACGTTATTGGAAAACTCGACATTCGAGAAGAAAAACCAAAAGTGCATATCAACGAAATTTACACACTCCAAGAGGCAATGAACAAATTTGTCGATTCTATTTGCATTCAAATTGTCGATAATGACGAAGCAAAGGAAAAACTCGAAAAGCTTGCCTCGTTATGCATCTTTCCAGAAGAAAGGTGCAAAATTATTTTCATCCTCAAAAATAACGGAGAGCGTAAAGCCTACATCGCCGATGAAGTCCATTTTAAGCTCACAGAAAATACACTTTCCGAATTATTCAAAATTTTTGGGAACCAGAACATCCAGTTTATTCCTAAAAACTAAATTTTGCTTATTTTGTCTTTTTTCGAGGTAAAAAAATGAAGATTTTCAAGGAAATTTTTTCATTTATTTTAGGATTGATTATTACTCTTATAATTTTTTATTCCTTTTTTGCTCTTTTTAGCATCTCTTTCAAAATTGTTTACAATCTTTTCTTTATTTTGGTTATTTTATTATTTACATTTCCATTTTATGTATTAATTAAGAAAAAGTTGTTTAAATAAAAGCTTTATAAATGAAAAAAATATTCTTTTTATCGATTTATTTTGTTTTCATTTTCTATTCCAATCTCTACTCCGTTTGGAATTATCCACGAGCAAGCGACCAAACCATAATGCTTGCAAGGGCTTTAAGTAAAGATATTTTCGAACTAAACGGAGTTCCTTATTTACAACCTTTGGTCGAGGTTGTTAACGGTAGTGCAAATGCTAGATTTTTTTCTTCGGCATATATTCCTTTTGGTATAGATAATCTCTATATTCGTTTTTCTGTGAATGGCATGCTGGGATTTGTACCCCAATCCAAAATGACCTATCACCCAAAATTGCCAACTGAACCACTTGATATTAATAAATTAGCAACTTACCTCGAATTGGACTTTTCCACACTTCCTCCTAAGGTTAAATCCATCCGCGATACAAATGGATTAATCTACTACGCTTTTCGAATTTTGATGTACGATGGCGTTACAAAAGGAAAGATAAATCCACCTAAGACTTCACCAACAATTTTGGGGAAAGGAAAAGAAAATCTTGTAATTCCGCACGATACTATAGTTTCACTTTTAAATGAAAATCCAATTTTCCATTACCTTCCAGAGCAATTGAAAGATACAATCTATAAATCTATCATAAACTTCCCCGAATTTTTTGAGTTACCTCCCGGTCTTGGAATTGAAAGAATCATCTCTGGCATACCCCAACTTGAATTTGGCTCTCTTTTTGGTACAGAGCTAACTTTAAGGTTTGTCCCACCCATTGACTTGGGGAAAAATATAGGTAAATTTACATTCTGGGGAGTTGGCATAAAACATAGTTTAACACAATATGTATCGGAACCTGTATTCGACCTTTCTTTACTTTTTGCCTACCAAGGAACAAATCTTAGAAATACCATTGGGGTAACGAATGCAGAACTTGTCGCTAATGCAAGTTTTTGGAATTTCAATATACATCTCAGCAAAAAAATTACCGACTGGCTTGAATTTTACTCCGGCTTTTCCCATGAAAAAATTCATATAAATACTGACTTTACCTATTACCTTCCAATTACCGTTCAATATCAGCTTGGTTTAATTTGGTTGGACGATAATGGCACCCCCGAGTATTACGAAGATGATTATTTTAGGAAAAACCCAGAGCTTGGCTATAACGGCGACCCTTTCGGAGCAATGAACAAAAACGTTATCATTTCGGATTTCAATAATAAAATTACTTTGGGGCTACTTCTTAAACTTGGGAATTTCGCAACATTTTTCGACTTTAACTTCGGGAAAATTAATATCTTCTCCTTTGGTATGTCTTATAAATTTAACTTTACAAAAGAGAATCAATAGAATGGCTATAATTATCGATGGTAAAAAAGTCTCGGAATCGATATTATCCGAATTAAAAGAGAAAACTTGTGAATTAAAGGAAAAGCAAGGAAAAACCCCGGGGCTCGCTCTTCTTCTTGTGGGCGACAATCCAGCATCGAAAGTTTACGTAAACTCGAAAAAGAAAGCTTGCGAGGAACTTGGCTACTTTTCGATTGTAAAACATCTTCCAGAGACCACGAGCGAAGCAGAGGTGCTTACTCTAATTCAAACTTGGAACGAAGACCCATCCATACACGGCATTCTTGTTCAACTACCACTTCCAAAACATATTAACGAGTTGAAAGTTACCCTTGCTATAAAACCAAGCAAAGATGTCGATGGTTTCCATCCAGAAAATTTTGGCCGATTGGTTATTGGTCTTCCTGGTTTCCGCCCTTGCACTCCCGCTGGTATTTTAGAATTAATAAAATTCTACAAAATACAACTCAAGGGCAAACATTGCGTCGTGCTCGGACGGAGTAACATCGTAGGGAAACCCCTTGCAAATATGCTTTATCAAAAAACGGAAGATACAAATGCCATCGTTACGATTTGCCATACTTCCGCCGAAGATGTTCGACTATTCACTCGAAATGCTGATGTACTAATTGTGGCTATTGGTAAAGCTAATTTTGTTAGGTCCGATTTTGTAAAAGATGGGGTTGTCGTTGTCGATGTAGGAATAAACCGAGTCGAGGACAAAACCAGCGAGAAAGGATATCGTTTGGTCGGCGATGTTGCCTTCGACGAAGTTAAAGAAAAATCTTATGCTATCACACCAGTTCCGGGTGGAGTTGGACCTATGACTATTGCTATGTTAATGAAAAATACCTTTCTTGCGGCTTCTGGCGCATTAAATTATGAAAGATAAAAGATTATACGAAGTTATCTATTTCGACGAAAGTATTATCGTAGTAAACAAACCCGCAAATGTTTTAACTATCCCAGACCGTTTCGATAAGTCCTTGCCAAATTTACGGGCTCTACTCGAAGAGAAATTCGGCAGAGTTTGGGTTGTCCACCGATTAGATAAAGAAACAAGTGGCGTTGTCCTTTTCGCAAGGGATGCTGAATCGCACAAGATTTTGAATCAGCAATTCGAAAATCAAGACGTTCAAAAAATTTATCACGCTGTTGTTTCGGGATGGTTACCCAAAGACGAATTAGAAATAGATATCCCGTTAGCTACCGACCCTTCGAACAAGTGGAAAACCGTCCCTTCGGCTCGTGGTAAAGATGCATTAACAATTGTTCGAGTTTTGGAACGCTATTCTATTGCAACTTTAATCGAGTGTAATCTGGTTACTGGAAGACATCACCAAATTCGAGTGCATTGTTCGACAATAGGCAATCCTTTAATTGTCGATGAAATTTATGGAAAAAACAACTCTTTCTTTGTTTCGACCCTTAAAAGGCGTTTCAATTTGAAAAAGGGGGAAGAAGAAAAACCGATTATTTCTCGACTATCCTTGCATTCTTTCTCAATTACATTTAAACATCCTACGAGCGGAGATGAAGTTTCTTATTTCGCACCATATCCAAAAGATTTTTCTGCTTTAATTAAAGTTTTACGAAAATACGGGAAGATTTTGTAACCACTTATTTTTTCTACGAAAGATTCTCATTTTTGAAAAATCAAATTAATTTATTGTAAACTCGCATTTAAAACTAAATCTTAGATATTCTTCACTTGGTATGAAAAGCAAAGTAGGACGCTTTACATTGAAGGAATCTAAACTTATCGCAAAGTTACCAGATATAATTAATTTGCTTCCCGAAATCTTTTTATTGCCTTTTATCGTTATATTTTTTGTAATTCCGTGGAAAGTCAAATCACCATAAATCGTGAGAGTATCGCCAAAATCTCGGATAGAAGTACTTCTAAATCGAGCGTAAGGATATTTAATCGCTTCGATTAAATTCATCGCTTCGGAATCTCTGTTGGAGTTACCGCTGTTAAAAGAAGCAACCCTTACCTGTGCTATAGCATTTATTATGGAGTAGTTATTTCGATTCAATTCTATTTTAACCTCGAGTTCTTCACTGACACCAACAACATCGTGGGCTGGATGTCTAAGTTCGTAACTTATTCTCGAATTACTTTTATCGTTTTGAAGTATAGCATTTTGCGAGAAAACATAAGAAGAATAAAGGAAGAAAATAAAAAAGAAGTAAATTCTTAAAAACATAGCTTACCTAACTAAAAATAAGAACAGAAAGCATAGCTATTGTGTAAATCGAAAAGGTTACATATCCGAGTCGTTGATGAAATCGCGCCGAACGAAAATAATCGGAGCTTTCTTTAGTTAGAATGCCCAAAACCGGAGTTGCCACCATTCCAGCAAAGTGGAGCCAAGCGGCAAGTTTATGGAAAGAAATAGTAGAAAATTCCTCGCGCCGTTCGAACGGAGGAGGTGCTACAATTGCCAATAATCCAGAAAGCGAATACGAGCCAACTGTCGTATACACTAAACGCCTATGCCAAATAGGTGAATCTAATTTTCCGTCCAACCAAAGTTGTCCCAATGTAACACTACCAGCCATAAGCCCCCAAGTCAGCAATCCAAAACCTTGGTGCAGGGTGAGTATCGTTTTTCGCCAACCAAGCTCCTTTTCTCTTTGTTCTGCTGTTAGTTCCGCTGTTATCCCAATTTTCCGAAACAAACCACTTTCGCCCCAGAGGAGCTTTTCCATAAAACTTATATTCTGGGGAAGTAAGGGAATTTTCGCTGTTTCTTCGAAATCAAATTCCAAAAGATTTTCAAACATTTCCTCGCTAAGCTTCTCCTTTTTTACGGTATCTTGTAAAATACTTTTACCAAAAAGAACGAGCGAATAGTTATCGTAAGATATGTTGGAATTAGTTGTCGAAAACGAGTAATCTTTACTATTCCCAAATCCTTTTTTAAAAATTGGTTCTGGAAAAGATTTATTTTGCTCGAACCCAATAATGTGTTTTTCATCGTTACTTCCCTTAAAACCAAGAGTAAAATCGAATTGGTACATTTGATTGAAAGAGTAAGGTTTTGTATTCCCAGAAAAGGGGAAATAAACAAGAATTATGAATACCATTAAGAGCCAAAAAGAAACTTTTTTATGAGTAAATTCGAAGAACATTACCTTTTACCTCGATTTTATATTGAATCAAATCTTTACGAGCTGGCCCGGAAACTCTTTTACCAGAAGTAGAAAACTCCGAACCGTGCCGTGGACAATAAAGAAGATTCGTGTCCAGCCTATATTCCAAGATTTCTCCTTCGTGTGTACATCGAGCAGCGATAGCAACAAAGGAACCATCGAGCGTTCGTGCAATTAAAATATCATTTACAATAACAAAGCCACCAGTAACTTTCAATCGCAAGTACTTGTCGTCGTTTAAATCGATTGTAAAATCGATATTGCTGGGGGCATTCGAAGAACTTTCGCATCCACCCAAACAATAAATTAAAGCAAGCGAAGCTGCAGAAAGCCCGGTAATTTTTAAAAATTCTTTTCTATCCATAATTTTGCTATAATTTAATTAGTAATAACGAATTAATTTAATTTATGTTACAAAATAAGTTATATATTCTAAAATTTTTATTTTATAAACTTAAAATTTTTGAGGAGCAATTCTTTGACTTTTCCCCACTAATTTCTTGGGGAATGCTTCCATCTACGATGAGTCCAAAGCCAAAGCTCCGGCCTTTTTCGAATAATAGACTCGAGCAAAGTGGTGTAGCGTTTAGTAAACTCATATATACCTTCGGCATTGTATTCAAGGTCGCTATGGTCAAGTTCAACTAATTCAACCTCGTAAAAGTTATCCTTACGCTCGGCAAATCCGACTATAACTGGAACTTTATACTTAAGTGCGAAATACGCTGGGGAATCGAAAGTAGCAGCCTTTCGCCCAAAAAAATCTACAAATATATCCTTATCTTTTGTTGCACTTTGGTCTGCAAGTAATGCTACAAGACCACCAGTTTGTATTGTTCGAAGAACTTTTCTGGCGGAATCATACATAGAAACAACGCTGTTTCCTCGTAGGGTGCGAAACTTATTTACAAGTTTATCGAGCACATAATTTGAAAGTGGTTTGACTATAATTAAAACTGGTATGTTAAGATAAACAACCACCGAAAAGGCAAGGAGTTCCCAGTTCCCATAATGAGCTGAAAGCAAAATTACACCCTTGTTTCGTTTGTAAACTTCACGAATTAACTCCACGTTTTTAAACCGTATGTATTTCTTGACATCTTCGTCGGTAAGTTTCGGAATAGAAAGAAACTCTGCAAATGTAATTCCTATATTTTCGAATATCTTAGATACTGTTTCTTTATACCAATCTTTGGTTTTGCCCGGGAAAGCAAGACGCAAATTTTCATAAGCAATTTTTTTTCGTTTCTTCAAAGAAAATTTTAACAAACGACCTAAAAGAACGCCCAAAAGTGTCCTTGATTTTGGCGAGAGCCATCTCGAAAAAAAAGAAATTATTATAACTAAAAACGTTTCGAGGTAAAACCTAAACTTTCGTATCATCTCTTGAGAAGCATTTTTTGCAGTCGCTCTGTGTTCGTCCCCGTAACAAAGTCAGAATACCAATTTTCGTTGTAAACTTCGCCCATAGCAGTGGAATGGACAAGAATATAATTCCCAGTTCCGTTGATATCGACAAAATAAAAATATGCCCCACCTTGAACTTCAGAATAGAACCAAATTTCATAGCTTTTTTTGTTGCCATCCCGTGGGTGAAACTCTCTTGAAGTAGGCTCCCCATATTGGATTAATATTCTACCTCTGTCGGTCCGCCATCCTTCGATATTTTTACCAACCGAAAAAAATCTATTTGCATATTCAATCTTTTGGTTAAAATCATCGTAAGCTTTGTTGAAAATGAGCGTTGTATCGGGGTTTCGCTTCTTCCAAAAGTCAAAAAGAAATCGTCGTTTACCCTCGATTGTTGTCAATTCTGAAAAAAGTTCAATTTCGTATGGAGTAGCAATATATTTGGCTTTTTCGAATTCCTTTTTTGCAGCGCTTTCGTCTAAAGTTGCAAATATGCTTTTTTCAAAAAGCTCGGACTCTGTGTATTCAAATATAGGACTTGGAGGTAATTCCGGATTAAGCAAATAGAACTTCTTTAATTTGCTCTTGGCAATTTCCCTTCCGTTTTGTTCAACAAGTCTTGCCTCGAAAAAATACATACCCGAAGTTAAAGCATCGAGTGCAATTCCATTTACATCGAATTGACTCGTAGACTGAACAGTAACATTTTTGAACGATAAAAGTGACTCTTTCCGAAGAACATCGAATATTCGATATTCGATTTTAATCTTTTTATTCAGAAAACTACTTGGCAAATAGTATTCAAAGTAAGTATAAAGTCTTGGGAAAGTTCCTATTATTTCACGCGTTGGGTTTGGTATTACATAATATTTTCCTTTTACAAACTCGTTTGGCCAAAAAGTCGAGCTCGTATCGGAACGCTCAATGTTTTGAACAATTTGAATTTCGCTTACCGATGGGGAAAGAGTATCGAAAAAATATGGCTCGACTTCATAAATTCTGATAAATTTTCTTAAAGTATCATTCATATCGTGGCATTTTAGGAAAACTTTTACTTGTCTATTTGTTTCAATTTGAAAATTTTTTTGCCCGACAAGTAAATTTTGCTTCTCGGGCGAAAAATCCAAGTTGGTACGCTCGTGAAATATCAACCAATCATATGTATCGAGCAAAGAGTCGTTCTGGAAAAATTGCATTTGCATCGATACTTCTGCGATGTACTTTGTTCCTTTCTTGATATACGATAATGAAGTATCAATAAAACCATAATAAACTTCGAGCAAGTTGAATTTTGGGCTACTCCTAAATACAGCATAATCCACAAAAACATCCAATTTGTTTGCACTGATTGCGCTTGCACATACAAGAAATAGAAAAATTTTTATGAAACTCTTTCTCATTATATTAAATTTCAAATACATACGCAATTTAGCAATTTTCTCACAGATATTGATAATTCAGAAAAAAATTTGAACACTGCACTACATTGTATCAAAATTTGCTAAATATTAGCCAAAAAATTTCGTTTAAATTACTTTAATTATTTTGGGTTGCGTGATGGTCGATATAAGGGAATTAAATGAAAGAATCCAACGAGAAAGTGCCTTTGTCGATATTCTTCTAAACGAGGTGGGGAAAGTAATTGTCGGACAAAAGGCAATGGTAGAAAGGCTACTGATAGCTTTGTTATCCAATGGGCACATTCATTTAGAAGGAGTTCCGGGCTTAGCCAAAACTCTTGCTGTAAAGACTCTTGCTTCGGCAATAAATGCAAGTTTTAGCAGAATTCAATTCACTCCCGACTTACTTCCTGCCGACCTTATAGGCACAATGATATACAACCACCGGGACGAAAGTTTCAGTGTCAAAAAGGGTCCAATTTTTGCAAATTTTGTCCTCGCCGACGAAATCAACCGAGCCCCAGCAAAAGTGCAAAGTGCATTGCTCGAAGCTATGCAAGAACGCCAAGTAACAATTGGTGAGTTCACCTTCCAACTTCCCGACCCTTTCCTTGTCCTTGCAACTCAAAACCCAATTGAACAAGAAGGAACATATCCTTTGCCGGAGGCACAAATCGATAGGTTTATGCTTAAAGTTGTGATTACTTACCCAAGTCGAGACGAAGAATTATTGATTGTTAGGGAAAACCTTGCTCAAGAATTCCCTCGTGCAAATCAAGTTGTAAATTTGGAAGATATTGTGAGAGCGCGTCGCTTAGTCAAGGAAATTTATATGGATGAAAAAATTGAACATTACATTCTCGACATCGTGTTTGCTACAAGATACCCCGAAAGGTATGGTTTAGAAAAGTTAAAACCATTAATAACTTATCCAGCCTCGCCACGTGCCTCTATATATTTAGCTCATACGGCCAAAGCATACGCGTTTCTTAGGCGACGCGGCTACGTTGTCCCCGAAGATGTTCGAGCTTTGTGCCTCGATGTGCTCCGACATCGCATAGGTCTTTCCTACGAAGCCGAAGCCGAAAATGTCCGCACCGAAGAAATTATCAACGAAATTCTAAATAAAATCGAAGTTCCGTAGTTTATGGATACCACAGAATTACTAAAAAGAATTAGGCGAATCGAGATAAAAACTCGGGCCCTTTCGCAGCATATTTTTTCTGGACAATACCATAGTATTTTTAAGGGCCGTGGGATTGCTTTTACCGAAGTGCGTGAATACCAGTATGGCGATGAAATTCGTTTCATCGACTGGAATGTAACAGCCCGTTTTAATCACCCATACGTAAAAGTTTTCGAAGAAGAACGCGAATTGACACTGATTTTGCTAATCGACATAAGCAAATCCGAATCCTTTGGTACGAAAGTCTATTTCAAGCGTGATTTAATTGCCGAAATTTCTGCTGTGTTAGCCTTTTCCGCTTTGCAAAACAACGACAAAGTTGGAGCAATTTTATTCACCGATAAAGTAGAAAAGTTCATCGTTCCAAAGAAAGGTCGCTCGCATATTCTTCATATAATTCGAGAACTGCTTTACCTTACTCCTTCGTCGGATGGAACAAATATTGCAAATGCTTTGCAATACTTATACAATTCAATTAAAAAGAGAGCCATCGTTTTTCTAATCACCGATTTTTTCGACACCAATTTCGAAGAAGCACTAAAAATTGTAGGACGAAAGCACGACACAATCGCAATTCAAATTGTTGACAAAGCAGAAATGAAATATCCAGAAATAGGATTGATATTGGTAAAAGATGCAGAAACAGGGAAAACCTTTTGGGTTGATTCCTCGGACAAAGCTTTATCGAATAAATATCAAATTTGGTGGCATTCTCGGCAAGTCGCCTTGCAAGATTCTTTTCGAAGATGCAATGTTGACCACATTCAAATTTTTACCGATGAACAGTATATAACTCCATTGATAAATTTTTTCCGAAGACGTTCGAAAAGAGTATGAAACTAAAATTAATACTTTCGCATTTCCTTTTGCTTTTCTTAGTTGTTTACTCTTGCTTCGCACAAGAAATTCGCACCAAAGTTTGGCTCGACACAAGTAAATTAGAAATTGGCGACCAAGCTCTTTTCAATCTGCAAATCGAAACAAACTTCGGAACTCGTTTAGTTTTTCCAACATTAAAAGATACTCTTGGAAAACTCGAAATCATTTCTCCCCAAAAGATTGATACTCACAAGTTTGACTCAGGAATTAAATACACTCTTCGTTGTAGAGTAACTTCATTCGATAGCGGTCTTTATACAATACCTCCTTTGAAGATTCTCTACCAAGAACAAAATGAAAATACTTGGGATACAACATTTACTGATTCGCTTCAGATTTACTTTTCAAGTATCGAAATCGACACCACTGCGGATTTTAAAGACATAAAAGGGATAATTGAAGTCCCAATCACAATATGGGATTATTTGCCATATATTATAGGATTTTTTATTGCTCTTGGGGTCGGAGTAATTATATTTTTCGTTTATAAAAAAATAAAAAAGGAAAGACTCCCCGAAGAATTGAAAGTCCCTCCACACGAATGGGCACTTTCACAACTTAAAAAACTTGAATCCGAAAAATTATGGCAAAGAGGTGAAATAAAGGAGTATCATTCAAGACTTTCCGAAATACTAAGGCGTTATATGGAATTACAATTTGATTTTCCCGCACTCGAAATGGTCTCTCGCGAAATAATTGAGTATTTACGTGCAAACGAACTTGTAAACTCCAACTTGCTGAACCAACTTAACCGTGCTTTCGAGGTTTCCGATTTAGTCAAGTTTGCAAAGTTCGTTCCTTTACCCGATGAACATACATTTTGTATGAAAGTTGCGATTGAATTTATCGAAAATACAATACGAAACGAAGATTCAACAAAAGTTGAACAAGAACAAACTAAACTATGAGTATCTTAGGTTATCACTTTGCAAACCCTAATTTTCTTATTCTGCTGGGCATAATACCTTTTCTAATTATTTGGTACATTTATCGAAATAAGAAATCTCTTGTCCCATTTTCTTATTCAACAACCGAAGGCTTTCATAAAAGTGGGAGTAGCGTTCGAACCAAATTAATTCATCTCCCTTTCGTGCTTAGATTGTTAGCAATCGTTCTAATTATCATTGCTCTTGCACGCCCGCAAAGTTCAAGTTCGGAAATGCAAGTCGAAACCGAAGGAATTGATATCGTTGTAACTTTAGATATTTCGGGGTCGATGCTTGCCGAAGATTTCAAACCAAATCGACTCGAAGCGGCAAAGAAAATAACAGAAAAGTTTATCGAAGGAAGGAAAAACGATAGAATCGGGCTTGTCGTTTTTAGCGCCAAAAGCTTCACTCAATGCCCGATAACAATCGACCACTCGGTCCTAAAAAACTTACTTAAGCAGATTAAATCTGGGATAATTGAAGATGGAACTGCAATTGGTATGGGACTTGCCACTGCTGTCGATAGGTTGAAAGATAGCAAAGCCAAAAGCAAAGTTATTATTTTAGTTACAGATGGAATAAACAATACTGGAATCATTTCACCATTGACAGCGGCGGAACTTGCCAGAACCTTCAATATTCGCGTATATACGATTGGCGTCGGAACTTTGGGCAAGGCTCCCTATCCAGTTCAAACTCCATTCGGGAAACAATATATAAACGTCGACGTCGAAATCGACGAGCCATTGATGAAGGAGATTGCAAAGCTGACTGGTGGTAATTACTTTCGTGCCACCGACAATACTGCTCTTGAAAAAATCTATAAGGAAATCGATAAATTAGAAACTACGAGAATTCAACAAACCGTTTTCACACAATTTACAGACGAATACTTCCCTTTTCTACTTGCTGGAAGCATACTCTTTTTGACAGAGATTTTTGCAAGATTATTAATCTTTCGTAAGTTGCCTTAATTAATAATATTTCTATGTCGAAGAACATCGATTTACTTATTGTTGGACTGGGGAATCACGATGAAGTATATAAAGAAACAAGGCATAATATTGGTTGGGCTGTGGCAAGTATGTTCGTACAAAAGCACCACTCACAATTCATCCCACTTTCCCCAAATTACTTTCTTGCGAATGTTGTATTTGTGGCAAAAAATATACTTGTAGCTTTACCCCGAACCTATATGAACAATTCTGGTGTTGCAGTTCGTGAGTTAGTCGAAAAATACAAAATACCAACTGAAAATCTTCTCGTTATTTGCGACGAGATTAACTTTCCAATAGGTAAAATTCATTTAAAAGATTCAGGCGGGGATGGGGGCCACAACGGAGTCGCCTCGGTTATTGAATTTTTGGAAACTCAAAATTTTATGCGGCTTCGATGTGGTATTGGTCCAAAAGTTGGGACCAAAAACCTTGCCGATTATGTCCTTTCCCCTTTCGAGCCAGAAGAAATTCCTTTGCGCGATTTTATGATAAAGCGTGCCGTCGAATCGGTCGAATACTTAATTTTAAAAGGTAAAAGTCGAGCTATGAGCGATATAAATTCCGAAAATTTATGGAAAATTAAAATCGAAAAGGAACAAGGAAAAGATTAGAACTAAGTACAAGAATTCAGTTAAAGTTTAAAAAAATCCTTAAAATTAATATCATTCGAAAGTTTTCATTTCAGAGGGTTGAATTTGCTATCCTTTTGGGGGAACCCAACCTTTACGGGACCACTTTATTAATTCCACATTGATGCTCCCGACATAAACATTTAGCTTTGCTTTGATTGGAATACTTGCATCATCGTCGCTGAACCACCCTTCGAAGAAGCCAGTCAAACCATAAATACCAGTCCATTCCGCTTTTCCATAAAAATTAACAGTTTTTACTGGGTAAGCAATGCTCGAAATTTTTACGCTCTCCCGTTTCCCGTGAAAATTGATTAGTGTATACGAAGTATCTTTGTCCATAAATGTTGGAGTTTTGACCCGTCGATTCGACTTTGTATATTCCCTTGCAAAGAAAAAAAGAGAAAGACCATCGTTCCACTTTTTTTCTGTGTGTATTACTCCACTATAATACTTTTCATTCTTTTTAAACTTATCGACCTGGATAAGTTTCTTATTATGGTCGAAAATTACTTGCTCGTAGAACCACAATCCCTTTTGCTTTATACTCGATGTAAACTTGAAGGAATAAGAAGCAGTCGAATCCATCCAACTATTGAAAACACCTTGCAAATCCAGAAAAGGAATGCTTGGATAGGAGTTGATATAAGCTTTTGTTTTAAAAACATAATTTCCGTCAATCTTTTCGATACCTTCGGTTACGATTCGAATAGTCCCAAGTTTTATACCAAAGAAAGACACTTCGTATAAAAGGTCTTCGCCGGGAAAAATCATTTTAGATTTCTGAGAATACAGCGAAAAAAAACTGCAGAAGACAATAAGCAATAGCACCGATAGTTTTTTCATTTTGTTTATTTCTCTTTGGAAAGTTTGAAAGACGAATAATTTGGCATTTTTCTTTTCAATTACGACAATTTATTTTGCATCAAAAGGTAGGCTTTGATAAAGTCATCAATATCTCCATCCATAACAGAATGAATGTCGCTCCGTTTCGTTTCAGTTCTGTGGTCATTAACCAATGTATATGGTTGGAAAATATACGAACGAATCTGGCTTCCCCATTCTATTTTCTTTTTACTTTTTTGAAGTTCTTCTTTTGCGGATTCTTCTTCTTCGAGTTTTAATTGATAGAGCCGAGCACGAAGCATTTTCATCGCTCGTTCTCTATTTTGATATTGCGAACGCTCTTGTTGGCAAGAAACAACTATTCCAGTCGGCTTGTGCCTAAGTCTAACAGCAGTTTCTACTTTGTTAACATTTTGGCCACCTTTCCCACCAGAACGAAATGTTTCCATTTCGATATCTTCGGGGTCGATTTCGATTTCAACATCTTCTTCGACTGCTGGATAAACGAAAACAGAGGCAAAGGAAGTGTGTCGCCGTGCATTTGCATCGAACGGTGAAATTCGAACGAGGCGATGAACTCCGCTTTCGGATTTTAAATATCCATAGGCATATTTGCCTTTTATTTCAATTGTTGCGGATTTAATTCCCGCCCCGTCGCCTTCGAGCCGGTCGATGAGTGAGACTTGAAAACCGCGTCGCTCCGCCCAACGCACATACATCCGAAGCAACATCTCTGCCCAATCTTGTGCTTCTGTTCCACCAGCTCCCGGATGTATTGTCAACAGCGCATCGCGAAAATCATCCTTCCCCGATAGTAGCTTCTCGATTTCTAATTCTGAAATTTTTTGTTCGACCGATTGAAGTTCTTTCTGAAAGTCCAAAAGCAAAGTTTCATCTTCGATTTCTTCAATTAATTGTAAAAGTTCATCGGCTTCTTTTATCGACTTATCTAAAAGATTCCACTCTTCTATAATTGCTCGAAGTCTTGAAATTTCTTGCATAACCTTTTGGGCATAAGTATGGTTATCCCAAAAGTTCTGGTTTTGTGTTTCTTCTTCAAGTTTTAATAGTTGGGACTCTTTGGAGGAAATTTCAAAGAAAGCCTCTTAATTCTTCTGTGCGATTTTTCAACTCTTCAAGCTTATTTCTATATGGCTCTAATATCATACCAAAACTTTCAGTTGAATATTTAAATCTTTTATTTGTTGTTTTATCTCTTTTTTCTGATGTTCGGACAAAGGTTCATTCAACTTCTTTTTCAAGTAGTTCAGTTTCTGCTCGATTTCTGTACGATTTAGTTCAGATGGCGAAAGAGCCTTTTCTACAAAAACCGATACTTTGTTTTCCGCAGCAGAAAGGAAACCCGAAGACACTGCAAAACGGTGAGTTTTTTCGTCAGGGGTAATCACAAAGATTACTCCATTTTCGAGTGCCGAGACAATCGGTGCGTGATTGTAAAGTATTTGAAATGGTGCAAGTTCGCCGGGAACAGAAACCGATAAGACTTTACCTTGAAAAACTTGCTGTTGTGGAGTTACAATTTCGAGTTCGAGTAGCTTTTCCATTTTTATTTAGTTGACTTAAATTCCTTGTTTTTTAGCGCGGTCGAAAACTTCGTCGATTGTTCCAGCATAACTAAATAAGGGTTCTGGAATATGGTCGCATTCACCTTCAAGAATTGCCTTGAACCCAGCAATCGTATCGGTAATTTTTACATACCGCCCTTGGTAACCAGTGAATTGCTCAGCAACAAAGAAAGGTTGGGAGAAGAACTTCTGAATTTTCCGCGCTCTATAAACTATTAGTTTATCTTCGTCGCTAAGTTCGTCCATACCAAGTATATTGATTATATCTTGCAAGTCTTTGTAAGTTTGTAGAACTTTTCGAACTTGCATTGCAACATTGTAATGTTCCTCGCCAATGATGTAAGGCTCCATTATACGAGAAGTCGAGTCCAATGGGTCGACCGCTGGATATATACCAAGTTCGGCAATTTGACGAGAAAGAACAGTTTTTGCATCAAGGTGTGTAAATGTATTAGCTGGGGCTGGGTCTGTTAAATCGTCGGCTGGGACGTAAATTGCTTGGACGGAAGTAATAGAACCTTTATCGGTCGAAGCAATTCTTTCTTCGAGTATACCAAGCTCTGTTGCTAATGTGGGTTGATAACCCACAGCCGAAGGCATTCTGCCAAGAAGTGCAGAAACTTCCGAACCAGCTTGTATGAAACGAAAGATATTGTCGATAAATAGCAAGACGTCCCTACCTTCGAAATCACGGAAATATTCTGCCATTGTCAAGGCAGTTAAACCAACTCGGGAACGTGCACCCGGAGGCTCGTTCATTTGACCAAAGACTAAGACTGCTTTGTTGATAACACCAGAATGATTCATTTCGAGGTATAAGTCGTTTCCTTCGCGAGTTCTTTCCCCAACCCCCGCGAAAACAGAATAGCCCCCGTGATGAACAGCAATATTGTGGATAAGTTCTTGAATTATAACTGTTTTTCCAACTCCGGCACCGCCAAATAATCCAGTTTTACCACCTTTAGTAAATGGTTCAATAAGGTCGATAACTTTAATTCCAGTTTCGAACATTTCTCGTTTCGTCGAAAGGGAAGTAAATTTTGGAGCTGGTCTATGAATCGGCAATCTCAATTGGGTTTCGACCGGTGGCTTGCCATCGATTGGTTTCCCAAGCAAATTGAACAATCGCCCAAGTGTTTCGGGGCCGACGGGAACACTAATAGGAGCCTCTGTATCGTAAACCTTCATTCCGCGAACTAATCCGTCGGTTGTGTCGAGTGCAACCGCACGAACGCGATTTTCCCCTAAGTTTTGCTGTACCTCGCAAACGAGGTTGTCTTCTTCGCCAGTTTCTGGATGGATTCGTGGAATTTCGAGAGCATTCAAAACTGCTGGGATATACCCATCGTCGAATTCCACATCGACAACTGGACCAATAATCTGAATAATCCTTCCTTCTTTCATAAAAGTTATTAAATGTTCGAATTAAAAATTATAAAAATACGAAATTACGCATATTTTCGAACATAAAAAATTTTCATTATGCACAAGTGATTTTAATAAAACAATTTATATTTCACTTTATTTGAAAAAATGATTTTAGATTCAAACAACTTCGAATACTCAATTAAAGTTGGTATTAAAAAACAGAATAAATTTATGTAAACAAAATTTTCGCAAAAGAAAATTCAAGCTATTTCGTTCTATTGGCAAAATCTTTTTCAATTTGGTAGATGTAAGTTCTTGTTTTTCGGAATCTTTTCCAACCGAGAAATACAACTACAATAGAAGTTGGTAGTAGAAACCAACCAACCAGATGAATCCAAAAAATTTGAAAAAACTGGATAAAAGTAACCCCAGCAGCAAGAATAGCGATAGAAGTTCTAAGATAGGAAAGAAAAGTTCGCTCGCAAGCTAAAATAGAACGAACAGCTGCAAGCTGGTCGTTCAAATTGAGGTTTTTATCGATGAACTTCTTGTATAAGTCATCTGTAAAAACATTTGTTCGTAGAAATTTTAGCATAATGTTCTTTTAGTTATTTTTGCTTTTTATGAACCGAAAAATTGAATAACGAAATATAAACTTAATGATTTTGGAAAATGAATAAATCGACTACTCCCCCTAAAAGAAGTGCCGAAGAATGGATGGAGTTCGGCGACGAGGAGTTTAACAAGGGCAACTACGAGCTCGCTTTTCAATATTATAAGAATGCAATAATGGAAAACCCGAGTTCCCCCTTCGCTTACTTTAAAGCTGCCAATTCATTATCCATGGCAAAAAAATATGAGGAGGCAATAACATACTACATTGGAACAATAACGCTGGACCCAACCTTCTCTTTTGCATATTACAAAAAGGGACTTTGTTACTTTGAACTTCGAAACATTAAAGAAGCGATAAAGGATTTTACTAATGCCATTGAAATAAACCCTTCTTTTGCTTTAGCCTATTACAGAAGAGGTATTTGTTTGTACCTAATCAAGAGAATCGAAGATGCAATACACGATTTTACCAAGTCGATAGAAAACAATCCGGCACATTCACTTTCTTATGTTTATCGAGGGAACTGCTTTTTCTTCCAGAAAAAACTCGACGAAGCAATAATGGATTTCAACAAAGCAATTGAAGTTGACCCGAGCGAACCTAAGATTTTTATTTCTCGTGGGATAGCTTTTATGCAACAAAAAAAATATAAAGAAGCGATAAAGGATTTCACAATTGCAATTTCTATCGATAGCAGTAATTATTTGGCTTATAACTATCGCGGTTATTGTTTGAGCCAAGCAAAGCATTACGAAATTGCAATAGATGATTTCGAAAAAGTAATAAAACTTAAACCAGATTTCGCAGAAGCATACAATAATCTTGGTCTTGCATATGTAGGATTAAAACAATTTGAAAAAGCAATCGAGTATTTCGATATTGCAATCGAAAAAAAACCTTTTGTTGCATCACTTTACTTCAACAGAGGCAATGCAAATTTGAACTTAAAAAACTACATCGCAGCGTTGATAGACTTCGATAAAGCAATTGTTGTCGACCCTCAATACTTTTACGGTTATTTTGGCAGAGGCAAAGCATACACCGCTTTGGAACAATATAGAGCTGCAATACGTGAGTTTACAAAAGCAATTTCTCTTCGGCCCGATTTCACTCTTTCATATATAGCGCGTGCCAATGTTTTTATGAAATTAAAATACCACAAAAAAGCTTTGGAAGATTTGACCAAAGCAATTGAACTTGAGCCTTCGAATCCACTAGTATACTTAAATAGAGCCTTGACTTATAAAGCAAACAATATGTTCTCCTATGCTTATGCGGATTTTCTTGAGTTTCTTAATCGATACGGAAAAGAAAATCGGCTAACCGAAAAGGTGAGATTTTGGATTCGAAATATGGGTTATTCCCTTGAACTTTGAGGCATTCGAGCATATCGCTCCCGAAGAATTCTCGAGATAATAATTGGGGTTGGCACAAAAGCTTTCGAAATATATATTACGACTAAAATTAGTAAAAGTGTGGATGCGACCCCTCCTTCCAACCCGAAATTGCCACCGAAAACTATTGGTTCAAACTCCGTTATTTTCGAAATTACAAAAGGTTCGAAATGATAGTGTCCACTTACTGGCGAGCCTAAAAGATAGTATTGAAAGAAATTCCAACCGAAATGAAAGCCAATTGGTAACCACAAAATATAAGTTCTAATATACATCACCCCAAGAACTACCCCACCAAGAAATAAGTTTAGCATTGCCAAAGTATTAATCGATGGGTTCTGTATATGAGCTAGAGAAAAAACTATCGAGGAAAAAAAAATAGCTTTTGCCTCGCCCAATTTGTCGATTAACCTTTGAAAAAGCACCCCGCGAAACAATAGCTCTTCGGTCGTAGCCGAAAACAAAATCATCGAAACCGATTCGAAAAATATAAGCACATTAATATCTTTAAATTCTACCCCAAAGAATAGAAGAAGCACAAAAACTGGCAATTGCGAAACAAGAGCAATTAAGATTCCGTACAAAAAATGATAGATAGAAACTTTTCCAAAATAAAGACCGAAAAAATGCCAAATTCTATATCTTTGGGTTAGAATAGTTGCCAAATTTGCAAAAAACACAGAAAGAAAAAAGGAAAAAGTTGCTGATATATGCACTACAGATTGTAGCAACAGAAAGCTCGAAACGAAAGAAAGAGAAAAAATAAAAAAAGCAATAAGCCAACTATCTTTTAAAAAAGTGTTGGCGCGACTTGCTGAATTCATAATTACTTTAAGTCTTCTTGTTCGTGTTGCTTTTTTAGCAAGTTAATATGTTCGACAATCCGGTTACGCATAAGAATGACAACCTGCTCGTGTTCGGTCCCGTTTATCATTAAATTAAGCTGGGGACAGTAAGAAGCATAGTCGTTTTCACCACGACGGCGAACAAGTATTTCGTAGTCATAGAAATCTGTCGATTGCGAAATTTTAACAGACATAACAACCAAAAGAATTAAAAAGTAGTAATCGATTTAAAAATATAAATATTGCTTAACATTTACTAATTTTGTTTTTTCTTACAAAAATTATATGAGAAAGAAGTTCTGTGTAATTGGGCTTGGCTACTTTGGCTTTCATTTAGCCTTGCGGTTAAGCGAACTGGGCGCAGAAGTCTTAGCCATAGATATCCGGCAAGAAAGAATAGACGAAATTAGCGACAGAGTAACCCACGCTGTATGTATGAATTCAACCGACGAAAGGACACTCCGCAGTCTTGGTTTGCAAGAAATGGATGCTGTAATTGTAGCTATTGGCGAAGGTTTCGAAAGCTCGGTTCTTACAACTGCCATACTTCAAGAAATTGGGGTTAAAACGATTTTCAATCGAGTTACTTCTCCAATTCACGAACGACTACTTAAACTGATGAACGTAACTGGTTTGCTTCTACCAGAAGTAGAAGCAGCGGAGCAATTTGCTACAAGGCTTATGCTGCCCGGCGTCCTTCAAAGCTTTTTGATTAGCGAAGAATATGGAATATTTGAAATACCTACCCCAGAAAAGTTTTACAACAAGACTTTAAGCCAACTCGATTTACGAAAAAAATACAATTTAAACTTAATTACACTTAAAACCTTCAAACGCTCCGGCGGCTTGCTTACTCTTGGCGAACACGAAGAATACGAAGTACTTGGGGTCCCAACCGGAGAAACCATCTTTTCGGAAGGTACGATTATGGTCCTTTTTGGAAAAGAAAGCGACGTTCGTAACTTATTGATGGATTGATGAAACATTTTCTAATACCCGCCGTTTTCTTTTTACTTCTAAATTTCAATATATTAGGGGAAGATTACAATTGGATAGTAATCGATAATGTGCGAAATCTAAACTCTCGCAAAGATGATTTTGCACCTCAATGGAATCAGTATGATAACCGACTATATTTTACAAGCTTAAAAGATGGGAAATCGAAATTTTTTACTTCAAAACTTAAAGAGAGATATATTTTCGACAATCCAATTGAGCTCGCTGACCCGCTAAACCGTACTAACAGAGGAGTATCTTATATAACCTTTATTTCAGAAACCGAAGCACTTGTGAATTCTTTTCGTATTGGAAAACGTCAAGCTTTTTTAAATATCTTTCACACTCAAAGGCGTACGGGACAATGGCAAAGTCCAGTATTGTTAGATAGTTTACAATGCGAGTGTTTCGTTTTGCATCCCAGCATTTCTCCAAACGGCAGAGAACTCATTTTCTCGTCCGACGCTGGTGCCTCGAACGGAAATCTCGACCTATTCGTTGCATTCAAATTAGATAACGGTGCGTGGTCCGTCGTTTCGAAAATCGAAGAACTAAATACGGAAGGAAACGAAATTACACCTTTTTTTGTCGGCAGCGATACTCTTTATTTTGCAAGCGATGGCTATGGTGGTCCGGGCGGGTTCGACTTATTCTTTTCTGTTCGTCGGGGCCACAAGTGGGGAAAACCAATGCCCTTGACAACACTCAATACAAGATTCAATGAATCTGACTTTGCTTTAATAGATGATACTACTGCTATCTTCGCTTCGGACAGACCCGAAGGAGTAGGTGGTCTCGACTTGTATTTAGCAAGAAAAGTCCCAGCGATAACCGAGATAAATTTCACCGTTCGTCCTTTAGAACTTTCTTTGGCAACACAAATCCCTTTTTTGAGCGTAGAACTCGAAACCAAATACGACTTGTTGCAGTTCCCACAAACTCTCGACTTGGATACAGAAGTCGAAAATTCGCATCAGCGAGCTACTTCGGCAGATTCCAGAGAATTTTACCCAAAAAAAATTTTGGAATTGACCTTTGCGACTTTATCCGAAAGACTGAAAACTCGCAAAGCTAAGGTTGTAATTTCCTTCGATACCTCAAATCCTTCACTTTATGAAAAACTAACTTACCTAATCAATCAAATTGAAGATTCTAACTTTTCTAATCAAATCATTTTCAACCCTAAAAGTTCTAATACTTTGAGTTTCTATTCCGAAGATACCAGCCTTTTCGAACCAATCAAGATTTTTACCCACAACTATATAATCGAACCTACTGCATTAGAAATATCCATTTTAGTTAGGCCATCTGAATTATTATCCCATTGGTTTTTTCATATCCAAGGGACAATGATTCAACGAAAGGGTAGCAATCCGAGCGAATTTCTAAGAGTTGAGCTTTCCCCCGATAGTTTAGGAAAAGCCATACTTATCGATACTTTATTTCTTAACTTAACAGCATACGACACATTAAATCGAAAGTTTACTTCGAACTACCCAATTTTGGTCAATGTTTCCGAAACGAAGCTTAGAAACAAAATCAAATACAAAGGACGAAACTTCGAAAGAAATTTCTTAATAGTTGAACCAAAAAATTTTGAATTTTCTTCAAGCTACTTTCAATTTCTAAACGAATTAAGTGTTTATCGCGATTTCTATCGCTCTCTTGTAATTCTTTCGAAGAATAAATCCGACCTACCGACATTAAACAAAGTTCTTGTCCAAATTAATAGTAAATTATTATTGCCCAAGGAAAAATGCACCATCGAGACAGATGTTACAGAATATGAAAAGTTGTATGGAAAAATTCCAGAGAATATAGTCGTCCTCCTACTTGAACGAAAATAATAAGCACCAACAATTCTTAAAATTTTCCGACTTGCAAAAATACTTAGTAGCACAGGCTTCCCAGCCTCTGCAATGAAGTAGCGACGGCATCCTTGCCGTCGTTACAAAAGCAGGAATGCTTTTGGTACTTCGGCGAGGGGGATTTGGGCTTGGGAAGAGAAAATAGCGCAAAGAAGTTCCAGACAGTGGTTGTTTTGTTTTATAAGCCTTGCTATCGCTTGTTATTTAAAAATGATGTTCTATAAGTAATTACATTTTTACCATCGTGTAAATAAAGCATTCGAGAATTTTTCCCCTAAGGTAAATCTGATATTATATAATCCTTTTGGAAGTAATGAGACATCGAACATAATATAATCTCTACCAAATCTTAATGTATAAAGCTTTTGCGAGACGACTTGACCAAATATATTAAAAATTGTTATTGAATTTTCGGTTATGTTCTGTAAATCACTCTTGAAATGTAGTTTTATCTGGTCGGGCAAGTTCTCGAGCTCAAATGTGTAAGCTTTGTCTTGATGTGATTCGGGAATACTTAAAGGGGTTTGACAAATACTTCCATTTCTGTTTGGGTTGTTTTGAAACATTAACCAATTGGGTCCCAACCCTTTGCTTATTGAAATTGCGTAAGCTCTACCGTAATTTTTCGAAAAATCTGGGTACAAAGTGTACCCGCCGACAACAAAAATGTCAAGCACATCATCTCCGTTGAAATCTGCAATTATCGGACAATTGTCTATACTAAGAGCTTTTCCAATATGCTCTTGTAAATCGATAGAGTGAAGTAATTTGCCATTTTTTCCTTCCAAAACTATAACCTTACCATTCGTTGTAGCACAAATTACCTCTGGTAGATTATCGCCAGTCAAATCGGAAAGGACAACTCCACGAAACGAAAATGTTCCTTGAAGAATTGTATACTTCCATTTTTGAATACCGCCTTTGGTTAAAGCTACAACATCGAATGCACTTGTAAAAACTAAATCACAATTTGCATCACCGTCCAAATCCCCAATAGAGACTGGGCTACCAATGTAATGAAATCTCGAATCGTGTAAGGTCCAAAGTGTTTCTCCAGTTTTGCCATTAATAGCATACAAAGTTCCAGTATAATCGCCAACGAGAAGGTCTGGGGTTAGGTCATTGTTCAAATGTAATACTCCAGTGCCGTGATAAACAGTTCCCCCGATATCCTTTTTCCATAGTAAACGCAAGTCCTTTCCCCGAAATGCATAAACTCGGTTTGTGTCGTCTTTGGAAAGTGCCCAAGTTGCAACGACAATGTCGCTTAGCATATCGTCGTCTAAATCGACAAGAGTAGGTGCTGTTTGTATCCAAGTGTTCTTTTGAACAAGTATCTCCCACTTTCGTTCGCCCGTCCTTGCGTCGATACAAAGTAGATACCCGTTGAATTCTCCGTGAAGTATTTCAAGTTTTCCATCGCCATCGATATCTCCAATTGTTGGAGGTGAATCTGAACCTCTTGTTTGTGTTTCCCAAATAACCTTTCCATCTTTTCCATCGAAGCAAAATGTTTTTGGATTACAAGAACTTGGCACAATAACTTCGGGTATTTCATCTCCAGTTATATCATACAACAATGGAGCAACGTCGTTACAGCCTTCGAATCCTTTCACCGATGTGTTTACTTTCCAAAGTAAGGAACCGTCTTCTGCATTCAATGCATAGATTGAACTATCGTTGCGATAGCAACCAAAGATTAACTCCAATTTACCATCGCCATCGATATCGCCACCAGCTGATTGCCCAAAGCAAGAATCGAAGGTATCGAACCACCAGAGAATATTTTGCCCATAACTAAAATTGGATAAAATCAAATACACAATTACGGCAAAAAAAACTTTAACCTTCATATTCGCTTCACAATTTTTAAACTTTAATTTAAAAAATTTTGAAAAAACTACACTTAACGATTTTGCCATTTGTCTTTGGACTTAATCTTAGTTTGATACTTGTTAACAAAAAAGGTTGGAATTGTTATTTGTTAAAATTATCGAGGGAAGAATTCCTTTTCAACTTTATAGATAAAATAAAAAGTGAATGTAAACAGTGATTTTTTGACTAATTAAATAGATTTGCGAATTTTTCAGATTATTATTTAAATTTGAACTTCCTTTGTTCGTCTAATCTATTTTTTGTTTCAAAAAACAAGATAAATATGAAAAACAGTAAACTTAAATTAAAATCGGAGGAGAAGAGCTTGCCTTCGAATGGGAGCCCGAAAGTAGCTCGTATCTTATTTCAAGGGAAAGAACGCGAAGTTGAACTATACAGCAAGTTCGATTTTTCGGATTTTGACCGCGATACTATATTGAAATGGTATAAATTAAACCACCTTGGTAGAAGGCTCGACGAAAAAGCAGCCCTTTATTTGAAAATGGCTAAGGGATGGTCCTACCACGCACCTTTTGGAGGGCACGACGGAATTCAACTTGCATTAGGGCAAGTTTTTCGTCCGAGCAAGGATTTTCTTTTTCCTTATTACCGAGATATGTTAACTTGCCTTTCGGCTGGTATTACGCCCTATGAAATCATTTTAAACGGATTGAGCAAAGAAGATGATGTTGCTGGCGGTGGCAGACATATGAGCAATCACTTTGCAAAGCCTTCGATAAGAATACAAAATGTATCGTCTTGCACGGGGAATCACGCTCAACACGCCTCTGGGCTCGGACGGGCAATAAAAAAATATGGTGGCGACGAAATTGTCTTCTGTTCTTGTGGAGAATCTGCAACAGCAGAAGGCTACTTTTTCGAAGCACTAAATTCTGCTTCTGCCGAGAAATTACCCGTTGTTTTTGTAATTCAAAATAACAAGTTTGGAATTTCTGTCCCACTTAACGATGTAATGGCAACCACAAATGTTGCTGAAAATTTTTCTGGATTAAAGAACCTTAAGATTTTCAATTGCGATGGCCGCGACCCATTTGATTCTTATCGGGCTCTTCGTCAAGCAATAGATTGGGTCGAAACCGGCGAAGGATTCGCTATTGTACACGCCGACTGCGATAGAATCGGCTCGCATTCTAACTCCGATAACCACGAATTGTATCGCACGCCAGAGGAATTGGAAACTGTAAGGCGCCGCGACCCATTGCTTCAATTCCGTTACCACATTCTCGATAAACAAATTGCTACAGAAGAAGAATTGAAACAAATTGAAGAAGAAAATCAAAAAATAATATTCGAGGCAGCCGACAAAGCCGAATCGATGCCAAACGCAGATGGTAGCCAATGGAATAAATTTATTATTCCCGAGCCTTGCATTTCGAAAGATGCAGACACCGAAAGTTTTCTCCCCCCACCAGATTCACCTCAGATATCATTACGTGAAGCTATTAACCAAACACTAATTGAAGAATTTCAACGAAATCCGAACACGTTTCTTTGGGGGCAAGACATTGGCAAAGGTGGCGTATTTAATGTTGTTAAGGGAATGCCACAAATGTTTGGGAAGGAACGAGTTTTCAATGCTCCCATTGCCGAAGATAATATTGTCGGAACTGCTAATGGATTCTGTCGTTATCGCGACGATATAAGAGTTGTTGTCGAAGGAGCAGAATTCGCCGATTATTTCTGGCCCGCAATGGAACAACTTGTTGAATGTTCCCACGATTACTGGCGTACAAAGGGACAATTCACCCCAAACATTGTCATCCGTCTGGCAAGCGGTGGTTACATTCAAGGTGGATTATATCATTCTCAGAACATAGAAGGTAGTTTAGTTACCTTACCCGGAATTCGTATTGTAACCCCAGCTTTTGCCGACGATGCTGTGGGTCTAATGAGAACAGCTATACGTTCCCGTGGGGTTACAGTTTATCTCGAACCGAAGTTCCTTTACAATTTCAAAAACGCTTTCGCACCAAAACCCCATCCCGAATTTATGGTTCCTTTTGGTAGAGCAAAAGTTCGTCGCTCTGGAAGCGATGTAACGGTCGTTAGCTACGGGACCGCAGTGCATTTGGCTTTGTTTGCTGCAAATGAATTAGAAGGAGAAGGAATTTCTGTCGAAGTAATAGACCTACGTTCCTTAATTCCTTGGGACCAAGAGCTTGTCTTCGAGTCGGTTAAAAAAACTAATCGTGTTGTAATTGCACACGAAGATAAAGTAACTGGTGGGTTTGGTGGCGAAATTGCTGCTCGGATAGTCGAGAATGTTTTCAATTATCTCGATGCTCCAATCCTTAGGGTTGGTTCAAAAGATTGCCCAGTCGGCTTTGCAAAAGAATATGAAAACGCCATATTACCAAGTACAAAAGATATTCTCGAGGCTATCGAAAAAGTTCTAAGATTTTAGTAAATAGTTAACTATCTTTCGATTTTTAATATTTGAAGAACAAAGTAAAAAAATTTTGAATAACCAATTTGAATTTTAAGGTCATATAACTACATTGATTTTATTAAAAATTAATTATCTCCGTTTCTGCATTAACACAATATATATAACTAATTGAAGGTTTAAAATCTTGTACCAATAAATATGTAGCGAAACCAAACAAGCATTTTTTTTTACTTATAAAACCCGAGCAAAGAGTTTCAAAAAAATAATTTCGTTATTTTACCCTTTCAAGACAAGCTTCACATCATTATGAAAGTTTTATAAATTTTGTAGTTCAAATTGCTACAAAAAAATCATTAAAATAATGACAAATTATGTATATAATTTATGGTATTTTTTTGTGTCAGATTACTAAGGTTAATCCTAAAATGCAAATTTATGTTGTATAGTTTATCAATGTTGATGCTTTTTTTCTTGTCTAGTTGGGCACTTGCCCTAACCCAAAAACCTAATCAGAAGCCTTGCATATCACATTGTTGCCAAATATTACCCGGCGGCTTTCTGAGATATTTTTGTTTCCCTGCTACAGCAATTTGCACAATCGAATGCCAGATAGAGTGTAAAGACCCAGAAGAAAACCAAGCTTATGTTACATATCATTGTGGTATTGTTCAAGTCGAAGCTGATTTATGCCGCAGATTCTCTGATATTCATTCGACAAGTGGTTGCGATTTTGATGAAACCGAAATTGTTACGGTAGAAATTACAAACCAATCGACTGGAATTTGTCAAACAAAATGCGCCGAATATTCGAATTTTAGTTGTCGAGGAATCTTTGCAATAGTCTTTTGTAAATTCAAATTGAAATAGAAAAAATTTAGACTATTGTAAAATATTAAAAGCGGAGGGAATATGAAAGCTTTTAAAAATTATTTCTTGGTTTCTCTCTTCTTTGTTTTTACAAGTAATCAAATTTCGTATGCAGAGTGCCCACCTTGCAATTACTCGCAAGCATTGTTAAGTATCGGAAAGGAAAATTCAAAATTTTTATGGTATTTTACTTTTTATAATATCTTTGATTCCGTTTTTGTAAAAGCAACCTTTGGTGAATTTTATGTTGAAAATAACGGTCAACTCGAAAAAGTTTACTTAAATATTGAACCAATGTTTGCAACAAGCGATTGGAAAATCATCGGACAAGAACCAACTGGGGAAGATACCATTTTAACACGTTTAACTAAGACAAAGCCATTTATTTTCCAACCAAATTCGAAACTCATGTTTTATAGACAATTAACCGCTGGCATTTCTTGCACCTCGAATCCTCCGAAAGAAACGAATGCAAATTACGGAGAAAACACCCCGTTTTGGGTTGGATTTCCAAATGTGATTTTGGATACGAGCGAATGGGTTCTCCAACTTGTTGATGCACAGAACAATCAAGTCCTTTTTGTGCTCGATAGCGTCGGAATTTCGACTAATCACAGTTCAATTTTTGCAAACGTTTACGGTACAAATCCAAAAAGAATTATGCAAGAACGTAGCTTGCCTAACGAATTTGCGGGTCGAGAAGTTTATCTTCGAATTTCTACTCGACGCTTTGGACCAACCCCGCTTGGAATGTGGCTTTACGCCTATCCTTCTAAGTTCTCCCTTTCGACCTTTTACGAACACAACGAAAGCAGTTGTATTATCCCCTGGTTTAAATGCAATTTCGATTACCAAATTTTCGAAACTCTTTATTTCAATAAACTACTTGAATTCCTTGATAGTTTAGCTATCAGCGAGAATCGTTCCATTAGATTCGACGATTTGCCACCCCACAACTACTGGGTCAATCGACAACTTTTCGATTCGCTTTATTCACGCTATTTCGATAAGCTTTACATCGAGGATTCGTTTTATGTTTGGATGGAAAGAGACGACGCACAATCGTTTAGGAAAACTCCGAGTGAAAATATTATCAATGCTAACAACGAAAATTTTCAAGTTTTTTACGAGCCTAAAACCAAAAGTATAAATCTTATAGCGACGAAAAGCATAGAAAATTGCAACATCAACATTTACAACTTACTTGGGAAGAAAATACTTAACTTCAAAAACTTCGATATACATCAAGGCTCAAATACTATTAGTTTCCCTAATGGACAAAGACAAATGGTAATATTACAGATTACCGATTCCGACCAAAAGAATTTATTTGTGTCGAAGATTTTAGTTTACTAAAAGCTCGAAAATCAAAAAATAAATCTCATTTTGAAACAAAGGAATTACAGATTTCTTACCCTATTTTTTTAAATTTAAGATTGCTAAAACTCGTATTCCAATAAATTCGAAAAATCGTTTGATACTCTTCGTTGCAATATTTTTCAATGAGTAATTCGAAAATCGATTTTGCTAATAAAGCATCTTTTGAAAAAAAACATCGAAATTAAATTTTTAACAATTAACAAATAATCTTTCTATCAAAATACATCTTACTTTACTCGTCATTATAGTTTGTAATTAATCAAAATAGTAGAAATGTCTTTCTTTTTTTCAAAAATATTGAATCTTACATTCGAAGAAGCCTACCAGCGACTTGTCGAAACATTAAAAGAAAATGGTTTCGGAGTAGTTTCCGAAATCTATGTATCTGAGTTGTTAAAAGAAAAAATAGGGGCGAATTTACCAAATTACAAAATCGTCGGAGCTTGCAACCCGAACTTTGCCTTCAAAGCATTATCTATTGAAAACAAAGTAGGTTTGTTTCTTCCTTGCAACTTTGTAATGCGAAAAATTGATGATTTGCAAGTCGAAATAGCGGTAATCGACCCAACTTTTGCAATGAAATTACTCGAAAATCCACCGCTTTTAGATTTAGTTGGGGAAGTTCGCGAACACGTCAAAAAGGTGATTGATTGTTTATAAAGTAATATGGCAAGAATTTTAATTTCTGGGGGCGCTGGTTTTATTGGTTCACATCTCTGCGACAAATTTATACAAGATGGCCACGAAGTTATAGCTGTGGACAATTTAATCACTGGGTCAATAGAAAATATAGAACATCTATTCGGGCACCCCAACTTTAGTTTCATCAAATACGACGTTACAAATTATACTCATATACCGGGTCATCTGGATTATGTTCTACATTTTGCTTCGCCTGCATCGCCAATAGATTATCTTAAACATCCAATCCATACATTAAAGGTCGGGTCCTTAGGTACTCATAAAATGTTAGGATTGGCAAAAGAAAAAGGTGCTTGCTTTTTGTTGGCAAGCACAAGCGAAGTTTACGGCGACCCACTCGTGCATCCACAGCCCGAAGATTATTGGGGCAATGTTAATCCTATTGGTATTCGTGGTGTTTACGACGAAGCAAAGAGATTTGCCGAAGCTATGACAATGGCTTACCATAGGTATCACAAACTGGATACCAGAATAGCTCGTATTTTCAACACATTTGGTCCTCGTATGCGAATCGACGACGGGCGCGCTATTCCTACTTTTATAACGCAGGCTCTACAAAACGAACAAGTAACGGTCTTCGGCGATGGGACTCAAACTCGTTCGATTTGCTACATTGATGATTTAGTCGAAGGTATTTTTAAACTTCTTTTTTCCAACTATGCTGAACCTGTCAACTTGGGTAATCCCGAGGAGATTTCAATAATCGATTTAGCCTTGGAAATAATTGAACTTTGCAATTCTTCGAGCAAAATAGTTTTCAAAGATTTACCTGAGGACGACCCAAAAGTCCGGCAACCAGATATCACAAAAGCACGAGAAATTCTTGGTTGGGAACCGAAAGTTTCCCGCTCTCAAGGTTTACTCAGCACCATTGAGTATTTTAGAAATAAGTTGCTTATCTCTTGATTTCCTTATTTATGAAATTCGGGCTTGTGGTTTTAAGTGTTTTTGAACAATTTTTTGTTTATTAAAATTAGTTTTAGAGTTTTTACTAACTCTTTGCAGTGTGAACAAAAATTATCTGATGAAAATTTCGCTTTAAGGGAATAATAAAACAAACCATAGTAGTCTTTGCAAAAAATATTTACTTTGTTTTTGTTTATCCTTTTAGATGACATTGTATAGATAGTAATTTTATTTAACATTGTCGGCTTACTCGATTCACAATATTAATTTGAAATGAATTCTGCTCTTTTGAATTAACAATTTCTTAACAATATGTTCGTCTACTAACAATGGATTTTTGATTATTACTGGAGAAAATTGATATCCTTCCTTTTGAAATTTGCAAAGTCTAAGTTTTTTATTTCTTCACAATTTCTTTATTTGTTACTCATTCTTTGAACCTAATTTTGTTTTTTTGCTTTGATAATGAAAATTGTAATAACTGCTGGGAGCTTAAAGGAAAACGAAGACGGAGTAACCCGCGTTCTATATCGTCAAGTTGAATATTTGAGACAGCATAATGTTGATTTTTTAGCGATTTCCCCCAAGACCGATGCGAACGCAAAAATTAACAATCAATTCAGCGTTTCTTATATCCCGTTCCCTCTTTATACAAATTATAAAGTATCGCTACCGAAGAAGGAAAAAATAAAAAGAATTATTGCAAGCTACGAACCGGACATAGTTTATATTAACAGTCCTTGTTCGCTTGGTTACGTTTCAATTAAAATATGCAAAGAATTGGGAATTCCAGCAGTTGCTACCTATCATACTCATTTCCCTTCCTACCTTCGTTACTATCGTCTTTCTATTTTCGAAAAACTTGTTTGGAAATATGTAAGATATTTCTATAACCATTGTGATGCTGTTATAGTCCCTTCGACAACTGTTCTCGAAGAGCTGAAGTACTACGGGATTGATAATTTAGTTTATTTGCCTCACGGCGTCGACACAAATTTATTCAACCCGAACAAAAACAACATAGATTTTCGAAATACTTTGGTACCCCCAGACAAAAAAATCGTACTTTTCGTTGGGAGAATAGTTAAAGAAAAAAATTTCGACGTGCTCGAAGATGCTATAAGAATTCTTTCCTCGAAACGAGATGACTTTGTCCTTGTTGTTGCTGGGGATGGACCTTACCTTCGTCATTACCAAAAGCGAATTCCAAATTCATTGTTTTTAGGCAAACTTGACCCCGAAAGATTATCGAATTTATATGCTTCGAGCGATATTTTTGCTTTTCCTTCCGTTACTGAATCATTTGGCAACGTGATATTAGAAGCGATGGCTTCGGGGTTGCCACCAGTAGTTGCCAACTCTTTTGGTGCTTCCGAGCTTATCAAACATAATCACGATGGTTTGCTTGCCGAACCGAACGATTCTTTCAGTCTTGCAGAAAATATAGATTATCTATTAAGTAATGATGATTCCAGAAGACGATTAGGATATAATGCTTATCAAAAATCGCTAAATTATTCTTGGGACTCAATCCTTTCAATTTTTTATAATATTCTTACCCAGATTACTTCCCTCGAAGATAAAGAACTTATCGAAAAAGGGAATTTTGAAATCGACAAGGTTTAAACAACGAAACTCGAATTTTTATATAGTAATATTATTTTGACGGGGGACTACTCTTGCTTGTTGTCCCCATATTAATTGTTCTTCCATTCGACAAGACCAAACTAAACGGTCCTTCCAAACGGTTATATCGGGGCAGCCATCGCACATATTCGTTTCGCCGTCGGGAAGCACGTCAATCGGTTGGATTATCAAAATTGTCTGGTAAAACAAACCGCTAAAAAATGCCTTTGGCATTGTGAATAGCGATGCGAAAAAGTTTTTTGCAATTTGTCTTATTCCTTTATCGAAAGGAGCCAGCAGCAAGTAAAGTAAACTTCGTTTGTTATATTTTGGGTCGGCATAAGCAAGGTAGCTATCAGTAAAGAAGTGTTTTATACTTTGGACTAATTCCATAAACTTTGGTCCGGTATATCCAAAAATTTTATGTTTATTTCCTATTCTTCCAGTTAATAACCATTTGTAGGAGTCGGCGAGATGAGTCCCGTTCAAAAATGCAGAAGGTGCAAAGTCTGGATACAACTTCCGGATTTCTGCTACTAAATCTTCCGAGCGAACATCAGTGCGCCTGAAGTCTTGTTCTTTTGCGTATGTAATGGTTTCGAAGTTCACTTTTTTATCCCCGACAAAATAATCGTAAATACCATCGAGTTTAGCAATTCGATAAATTATGAAGACAAAGATATGGACAATATCGATATGCTCTTGAGCCCACTTTACTAATGCTGGAACATATTGAATCGTTTCTGGATAAACCGTTGCATTGAAAGAACAAGTTAGACCTCCAACTTTAGCTACCATTTTAGCATAGTGCAAGCGAAGCTCGTTCAACTCGATTTCATTTTTTCCTTTCCAATGCGGTCGATTCTGGAAACTATCGATATGGAATGTAAAGCCCCAAAGTCCCGCATCTTTAAGTTGGAGTAGTAGCTCTTCTGTTAGCTTTTGTCCGTTTGTGTTTATTACGGGCTTCCAACCACGTTTTTTTATCATTCGAACGATTTCGACTATCTTCGGATGTGTCAAAGGCTCGCCCCCAGCAATAGAAATGCTATCGGTTTTCCTTAATCTAGCAAAAATGTCGAGCTCTCGTTTTATTTCTTCCAAGCTTTTATGCGATGCATTGCGGTTCTCTCGGTAGCAGCCATCGCAATACATATCGCAAGTATACGTTGGTTCTAACCACGAAATTGCATTGTCTGCAAGATTCCAAGGAAGACGATAAAGCGTTTGCGGAGAGAGTTCGTTTGCCATAGTTCCCTCCATTTTCTTTTTCAAAAAAACGAACTAGTCATAAATTATTTTTAAAAAAAACGAAAACAGTAGATTTCAAAGTTCGAACAGTTTTGTTGATGTCGAGTTAATTTAGATTAAAACATTAATAAATTTTTATGCAATTTTCGAAGAATTCTATTTGCTTGTTATAAAAACTTGTTTGACAGACAAATACCCAACTAAACCAAAACCAAAAAGAAAAAGAAGTTGGAAAGGAATAACAGCAAGTTCAAGATAATAGATTGATAGACCAATACCAATTACGTAATATATAGTCAAAAGGATTTCGAAAAGTACGGTTTTATCGACTTTTCTTTGAACATACTTTTTAAAACGCCACTCGTCGTATTTATTTACAAGGCGATATTTAGGTGTGCGAGTAAAACCAGTTTTTTTCCCAATCAATGCCTCGATAACAGCTTTGGTATTGTTTATAGCAAAACCCATACTACCAGCAAGGCATAGCGGAAAGTAAAGAATACGGTCGCGCCAGTCTATGTGAATTGCTTTTTGAGAATACACGTAATATAAAAATGAAGAGATGGAACCAAGGACGAAAACGGACATTATGTTGTAATAAATATCGAATTCATCGAATGAATTTTTAATGATAACTAATGGAATGTTCAAAATTGCAACGACAAGGATGAATGGGAAAACTATATTGCTTGTAAGGTGTACAATTGCTTCGAGTTTTACTTTCAAACTTAGTTTGGCTTTCAAAACTGCTGGTAAAAGTTTTTTGGCTGTCTCGACAGCGCCTTTTGTCCAACGAAATTGTTGGGTTTTCAACGCATTGATATCGGCTGGTAATTCACCGGGCGAAACGACATCGTTTAAGAAAATAAATTTCCATCCTTTAAGTTGTGCGCGGTAGCTTAGGTCGAGGTCTTCTGTCAAAGTATCGGGTTGCCAATTACCAGCATCGATAATGGTTTCTTTACGCCAAATACCGCAAGTTCCGTTGAAATTTATAAAGAAACCAGCTTTGTTTCTCACTTGTTGTTCAATGACAAAGTGGCCATCGAGCGAAAGAGCAACAGCTTTTGTCAAGAAAGAATACTCTTCGTTAATATGACCCCAACGTGTTTGAACCATCCCAATTTTTGGATTTTGGAAGTAAGGTATGGTTTTTTCAAGGAAATCCTCGGTTGGGATAAAATCGGCGTCGAAAATTGCAATGAATTCACCTTTCGCAAACGAAAGGCCGTGTTTTAAAGCTCCAGCTTTAAAACCTTCTCTGTTGTCCCTATGAATGTAATGTATATCGTAACCTTGCTGACGATATTCTTCGACTAATTTTTTAGCAATTTCTTGCGTCTCGTCGGTCGAATCGTCCAAAACTTGGATTTCAAGTTTGTCCTTCGGATAACGAATTTTGCAAACGTGGCGAATAATTCGTTCGACAACATACATTTCGTTAAAAATAGGCAGTTGAATAGTTACCAAAGGTAGTTCCTTGGGTAACTCGAACTTTGGAATTAATATTTTCTGAGTTTTGTGATAATAATAAAGCAGAACTAAACTATGAATTCCGAAGAAAAAAAGTATCGAAAGAGAAATCAAATAAAAGATAAGTATAATTAGTTCCATAAGCTTTTCTATGCCTCATATTAGGTAACATAATGTTTTCGTATTAAAAATAAGAAGTTAATAAACGAAAGAATTTTGTAATATTGCATATCACCATCCAGAAACTGTTGCCAATAGAATGTCGTCTGTTAGTTTCTGAATGACTTCTTCGATAGCTTTATCCCTCGAAGCTGGGATACCAGCAACACTGTAAATCGCATAATTCGAAAATTTTCTGTTCCAAATTGTCTTATTTTTTACAACATCGAAGAACTCCGCAGAAACTTCCATTGTAATTCTCCTTTCCTTTTCTAACTCGCCGGGCTTTGCATAAGCCGTTTCATCACGAATAGAACTAATAGTTAAAGATAATTTACTATCCGAAGGCATTTCCACTACCTTCAAAGTATTATCGCGTCGAAACTTTGTGATTAATTCGTTGTAGAATTGTTCTTTATAATGTGGGTTCCCATAGTTGCTATTATCGACAATTGGTGTAAATGAAATCGAACCTATGTGGCTCGGCAAACTACCACCCCTAAATGAATAACACCCAATTGTCAAAAAAATAAAAAGCAAACTTATAAACTTTTTACTAAATGAATGATTAAATAAAAATGAAAAAAAATTCATAATCCTTTTAACCATTTTAAATAGAGATTATAAATGGATTAAATTTTTTTTCAAGTCCAACTTTCGTAGGTTGGAAATGGCCGGGATAAAGGGTAAACTCGTTTGGAAGTTTATCCATAATAAGTGAAAGACTTTGATGCAATTTTTTGCTGTCCCCACCGGGAAGGTCGGTTCGGCCAACAGACATATAAAAAATTGTATCCCCGACAAAAGCGGCACCAATTGAATGGACAACGAAGACAACACTGCCTTCGGTGTGTCCGGGGGTTTCGATAACTTCCACTTCGCAAGTTTCGAAGCTCAAAACTTCATTATGTTCGATTAAATAATCCGCAAAGCAAGGTTCAATTTCAAAATCCAACGGCATCAAAGTGTGGTTCATTGGGTCTTGCAAACGATAGTAATCATCTTTATGAACATAAACCTTCGAAGAGGTAGCCTTTTTGATTTCAGCTGCGTCGGCCGAGTGGTCCCAATGAGTATGAGTTAGAAGTACTGCTTCCAACAAGGCGTTTTCGGTTTCAAGTAGTTCCAATATTTTCTTCTTTGAATCTGGTGGAGCATCGATAAGGATTGCAGTCCTTTTTTCTTGATTTATTAACAAGTAGCAATTTGTTTCGAGAATACCAGCAACAACTGGTATTATTTTCATACTTTAAATTGTAACTAATTCGAATGCAAAATTACAACTATTTTATAAATTAGTATTTCAAAATCAAAGTTGTGGGTATGTCGAAACACTTTTTGTTTATTTTTTTGTTTACAAATTTTTTGCTATCCCAGACAAAGATATCTTTGCCTACTGAATACATTCGTCAAGATTTCGATGTTTTGAATTACGAGGCTACTTTCGACTTTCGCAAATTTTACGAAAAAAAACTCGAAGCCATTTGTAAAATTAATTTTCTCTGGGTAACTCCCGACGAAAGAACCTTTTATTTTCATTTAAGAGATTTAACTGTCGACTCGGTATTTTACAATTCAAAAAAGGTTGTTCCAACTTTCGAGAAGAACGACTCGCTCGATTATTCATACTATGCTCTTTACAATTTATTTGGGGATGATAGGGATACAAATGAAATATTGATTTTTTACTCTGGAGCATTATCAAATGAAAAAGGGAATAAACCTTTTGGGGGCGTTTTCCTTGCCGACTCTGTATTATTTTCCATTGGGGTAGGGTTCAATAACGATTACGTTTCGGCAACTCAACATTGGCTTGCTTGTTACGACCATCCTTCGGATAAAGCTAATTTTAAGTTCATTTTTATAGTTCCCGAAGGTTTTAAGCTCGCTACCAACGGAAAAACAAAACATCTTGGTCGGTTCGACAATAACTCAGAAATATGGGTATCGACATCAGATTTCCCAATCGCTACATATCTTTTGACTTTTGCTGTGGGAAAATTCAAGACAATGCAAATCGACCCAGCAAATTTCCCCCATACATTCGAAACAATTGTCTATTTTCCAGACGGTTACGAGACACAAGTTCAGTGGGCTTTTCGGAATTTTTCGCAAATTTTCTACTGTTTGCAAAGTTATTGGGGGAAATACCCTTTCGATAGAATTGGGTATGTTATCGTCCCACCACCATATAATGGATTTAGCGGTGCAATGGAGCATCAGATGATGATTACATTGCCTACAAGTTTCATAAAATATGCTTATGATAATCGAGACACTTTGACCGTGCAATCGCTCTTGCTTCACGAACTTGCTCATCAATGGTTTGGCAATTCGGTTACCCCACTCGACTTTCGCGATGCTTGGTTCAACGAAGCTTTTACTACTTTTTCAGAGTTACTCTATTTAGAATGGCTATTTGGAAAAGAAAAATACCTACAAAGAGCAAATCTACTTGCTCAAAACTATGTTAATAGTGTATCTCGGGACGAAGGATTGCTTCCATTATACAATTATTCTCGGAAAAGCCCTTCTTCCAATTACCCAAGAACTATTTACATAAAAGGTGCTATTGTTGTAGCTATGTTGCGCGACCTTTTAGGCGACAAATTATTTTTCGACCTTTTAAGGAATACTCTCGACTACTTTGCCTACCGAAACATTTCGACTTCTATTTTTGGAACATTTTGTAGCAATTTTATCGAAACAAGCTTATATTGGTTTTTCGAGCAGTGGATATTTTCCCAAGGATACCCTATTTTGGATGTTCATTGTAGAAAATACTCTTTGGATAACCAATATTCGAGCGTCGAAATTAAAATCAAACAAATTCAGCCCAGTTCGTTTGGGAAATATAGTCATTTACCAATTGAACTTAATTTCCATCGCCCCAGCGGAACAACTTTCGACACAGTTGTTATACTCGAAGGAGAGGAAAAGACTTTTTGGTTGGATTCCATCCCAAATTTTAATTTTTTGAGAGTTAACCAAGGGAAAAAGATTGTAAGTCTTGCTAAAACAAATATTTATACCGAAGTCCAGGACTTTATCGAAAAGGCTTATCCTTTCGAAGTCATAAATGTCGATAAATCTTTTTTGACTTTGAAAATAAACGAAGGAATAAACCCCAAAAGTTTGATAATACTCGATATTTTTGGAAAAGTTGTAAAGAAATACCATTTTGCTGACCCAAATAATTTTGTCAATATCGATATTTCGGACCTTCCCGCAGGAGTTTACTTAATCCAAGTCGAGAGTCTCGAAAGAAATTTCATCCGAAAATTTATCAACTTAAACTAAAAGGAAGGCTCCGGACCGCTAAGTCCAAAGAGTTCGAAAACTTGCGAAGCTCCAAGTTGTGGAACTAATTTTTGTAGTAATTTTGTAACTTTAAAGGACGATTTAATGGATTATATCGGTAGTGCAAACGTAGACCCAAGGAAAGTAACTACTTTCCGTTTACAAGAAATGAAAAAGTTAGGGCAGAAGATAGTTTGTCTTACTGCTTACGACGCTTTAATCGCACGAATTCTGGATGAAAGCGGAATTGATGTTATTTTGGTTGGAGATTCTTTAGGAAATGTAGTGCAAGGTTTAGAAACTACGATACCAGTTACCCTCGAAGATATCATATACCATACGAAAGCTGTTGTTCGTGGTGCGAAGCGGCCACTTATTATTGCTGATATGCCTTTTATGAGCTATCAAGTTTCTGCGGACGAAGCCTTTACGAACGCTGGTCGAATAATGAAGGAAACTGGATGTGGGGGTGTCAAGCTCGAAGGAGCAAGCGAAATTATTCTTCAAGCAATAAAAAGAATGACCGAAAGTGGTATCCCAGTTATGGGCCACGTAGGATTAACCCCACAAAGTATTCATAAGTTTGGGTCGTATCGGGCAAGAGGAAAGGACCCACAAGAAGCCGAATCGATTTTTCGCGATGCAGTAAATTTAGAAAAAGCTGGGGTTTTTGCTATTGTTTTGGAAAAAATCCCCGCCGAACTCGCAAAAAGAATTACGAAAACGGTTCAAGTTCCAACAATTGGAATAGGGGCAGGACCTCATTGTGACGGCCAAATTTTGGTTTATACAGATATGCTTGGTTTGACGATAGACTTCAGTCCACGTTTTGTTCGCCGCTACTCCCAACTTTATCAAATAATTTTATCAGCTTGCAAAAAATATTCCGAAGATGTTCGCAATTTAAACTTCCCTAACGAATCTGAATCGTATTAAAAATTATTGCGAGGCACATCATCTTTTCCCTTAACCTAAAAAATATATGAAGGATGAACAATTAAAGCAGGAAGTTAAAGAATTTTGGAACAAAAATGTATGTGGGACTTTTCTAAGTAACAAAGAAAAGTTTACCATTGAATATTTCGAAGAAATCGAAAAAAAAAGATACGAAATACATCCCGAAGTGTTTTCGTTTGCTCAATTTACGCGATTCTATGGGAAAAAAATTCTGGAAGTAGGAGTTGGAGCGGGAACTGATTTCATACAATGGGTTCGGGCTGGTTGCAAAGCGTACGGAATCGACTTTGCACCCGAAGCAATTGAACATCTACGCCGAAGATTGGAACTTTATGGATTAAAAGCCGAAGAAGTAAAAGTTGCCGATGCCGAAAATCTCGACTATCCAGATAACTTCTTCGACTTGGTTTACTCCTTTGGTGTAATCCATCATACTCCAAATACAATAAAAGCTTTGGAAGAAATAATTAGAGTGTTGAAACCCGGAGGTTTAGCCAAAATTATGATTTACAACCGCCGCTCCCTTTTGGCTTTCTTCTTTTGGATTAAGTATGCTCTTCTAAAGTTTAAGCCTTGGAAATCGATTTCTTGGGTGCTTTGGAATCATATGGAAAGTAAGGGAACAAAAGCTTATACAATTAAAGAAATCAAATCTGTTCTTTCCAATTATTATCAAATCGAAAATTTAAAGATTGGAACAATTTATACATACTACGATAAACTTCAACGTTTTAATTGGGTTATGAGAAAAATTGCAAGCGTTATCACATCTTTAATTGGGCGCGAGCGTATTGGTTGGTTCCTTACAATCGAGTTCAATAAAAAGTCTAATAACTAAGCACAAAAACATCTGACCTTTTTGCTTAGTATCCAACGAATAAATCGCAAGTTTTCGTATTGAGAAAATTGATTTACAATTGTTTACAAAAAAAGAAGGTAGCTTTCTTTTCGATAATTTTTATTAACCTTTTTCGTTAATTTTAATTTAACTTTCGCATCATATGATACAAGTAACTTTGATAATATTTACTATTATCATAATAAATTCGATTTTAATCTTTGTCGATATCTATCTTTACAATAGGTTCAAAAGGTTTGTTTTTTCAAGAAATCTAAATCCACTTTTGCCTAAGTTCTATCTTTATTCTATTCCTCTATTTGGTTTGTGGCTGTTGGTTAATTCAATCCTACGATGGACCAATCCAATCCCAACAAGTTTGACTGTCTTCAGTAATTACTTTTTAACATTTTGGTATCTTCCTAAGTTACTTATATTTATTGTAATTGTCCTAACCACCCCTTTTAGGAATTTAGTCAACAAATTGAAAAAAGCATCGAAAAGTTCAAAAGTAGAAAATCAAGTAGTAAATGAGGGCCGACGAAAGTTGATTACTGCATTGGGTTGGGGAGCCATTGGAACACCATATTTAGCTCTTGCCCACGAATCCTTTCGCACCAGTCTAAACCCAAAGGTTACTTATGTTGATATTCCAATCAATAATCTACCGTCGACTTTAAGCGATGTTAAGTTCGTCCAAATTTCCGATATTCACGCTGGTTCTATTCCTTCAAAGGAATTTTTCGATATTGTGGTTTTCATCATAAATTCATTAAGACCAGATTTCGTATTTATTACTGGGGATTTTATAAATTTTTCTCCAAAAGAGATTGATTACCTCGAAGATTCTTTCAAATCGATACGAGCCAATATTTCTGTTTTGGCTTGCCCAGGAAATCACGAGCATTATATGAAAGATAGCGAATTCACAAATTTTATCAAAAAATTACAATCGCTTGGTATCGATATTCTCGTTAACGAAAATCGGGTATTTCGTTTTGGCAATTCGGTTCTTCAAATTGCTGGAATGGACAATACAAGTTTCAGAATGAATTATGGAGATTTAGATAAAACCTTAAATGGGCTCGACCCTAATGAGATTATCATATTGCTATCGCACGACCCAACAAATTGGGACCGTTCGGTTCGACGAAAAAGGAAAGTGGATTTAATGCTATCCGGACACACACACGGAGGTCAAATCGCTTTCGAAATATTCAACTCAAAGGTTTCTCCAGCTGCGTTTTTCTATAAGCAATATGCTGGGTTGTATTCCGATGGCGACCAAAGTATCTATGTTAACACTGGAATCGGTATGGTTGGCGTACCAGTCCGTGCTGGTTTACCACCAGAAATTACGCTAATCAAGTTGATTAGCACAACAAATCTTGCTTAATCGAAAATCCATTCTTTTTGTTTGCGAAGTCGACTTTCCAAGTTGTGTTTTTTCAATAAATTTTTTACTTCTTCTCTACTCAATCTTTTGAAATCGTTGAAATCGTTTGCCAATGAATAAATTACTACGGAAAGGAACGCAATAGCATTTGTAATGTAGTTCTTGTTAACTTTATCGAAATAATCACCGAAATCGTGGTAATGGCGATACATTGATTCTTCCATCCACCCAAGCATTGTTAGAGAAGGTATTCCTTCGAACATAAAATACATATGGTCGCTGTTTGTCCAAGGAGAATTTTGAACTCCATTTTCCAAATTGAACCCTTTTATCTTAGCTAAAGTTGAATCGAAAAAAGGCCTTAAGTAATCAAATCCCATTAAGTTAATTCCACGCGGGTCGCCAGGCATATCTAAATTGATAGCTAAGACTACATCTTTGTTATGTTTTTCGACATATCTTTTCGAACCCCAAAGGCCTAATTCTTCGGCATTGAACCAGACAAATTCAATAGTATATTTATAATCTTTATATTGAGATAAGTTAAGGGCTAAGCCATAAAGAACAGCAGAACCAACCCCATTATCGACAGCACCTTGGCTTATGTCCCAAGAATCAATATGTGCTCCAACTACGATTTTTTGCTTTAATTTTCCGGGTATGGTATAAATCGCGTTGTGTGATGTGGATTGAACACAAACCGAGTTACTTTTTACAAAAACGATTGGTTTAATTCCTTTTCGGATTAAACGAAGAAGGTACTGTCCGTCTTCGTAGGTAATGCTAAATGCTGGGATAGGGTTTGGTGTGCCTTGAAAATTCCCGACACCAGCAAGTAAAAGCCCACCATTTTTATTATTTATAAAGAGTATTGCTTTTGCACCTTTCTTACTTGCAATTTCGATTGCTTCGTAGCGCAGAAGCTCTTCGCGGTTTGGTGGCCTTTCTTGATTTACAAGTACAATTTTGTTTCGCACATCCAAAGTTTCGTAGTTATCTGTATATCCAAAATTCGCATAAACAACTTCTGCTTCGATTGGTTCGGAAGGAGCGTTATAACCGAGCCCCACGCATCGCAACTCTTTGAATCGAGGTTTAAGACTGAATAAAGAATCATTTCCTCGGAGCCATCCCGGAAACTGAAATTGCTCGAACCTTACATCTAATCCATCTTCCTTTGCCATTTCTTTCAAGATTGACAAAGCTTTTTCGTTTTCCCAGGTTCCAGCAAGTCGCCCTCCCGCTTCGTCGCAAATTCGTTGCAAAAATTCAATGTGACGATTCGAAAGATATGGGCGAGAAATTAAATTGTTTACTTCTCCCTGCCAAGAAAACAAAGGCAGGGAAATGAAAAGAAATAAAAAATTAATGTATTTCAATTTAAGCCTTTTTCGTTTAAAAATTTGCCTAACTTCTTATCCTTAACGACAATGTGGTCCATTAACCAATTGCGTAAGAAATTCATAATTTGAACCGAAAGTACTACGCGGCCACCTTTAAAATCATCATAGAACCTTTTAACTTCGTCGGTTAATTTTTCGTGTTCATAGCGATGTTGTTCATACTCATCGTAGTTGTACTGCGTCATATATTCTTCTTCGGTTTTGAAATGAGTGTTAACATATAGTATCAGCTCATTCAAGACTTCGGAAAGGATTTCTTTGCCTTTCCCTTCTTTCATTGCATCGTCGAGTTTGTTGATGATTTGAATAAGCCGCTTGTGTTGATTATCAATTTTTGCAATACCAACAGAAAAAGAATCATTCCAAGTAATAAAAGCCATATCACACCCTCAAAAAAACAAAAATACAAACATTTTCATTTTTATTTAAAATGCTTATAACTACTATTTGCGAAAAATTAAGTAATTCCATATAGTATAGAATTCGTAATTTTGAATTTTGTTAACTTTTGAAATTATAATGTTTAAAAGAATTTTAGTGGCAAATCGCGGCGAAATTGCTGTTAGGATTATTCGAGCAGCCCACGAACTTGGTATTCAAACTGTTGCTATTTATCACAAAGTTGACAAATCTGCTGCGTATGTGAGCTACTCCGATTATGCTTACGAAATCTTTTCGGTGCAACCGAAAGCCGCTTATCTTGATATTCAACAAATTATTGATGTAGCTAAAAAAAGTGGAGCCGAAGCAATTCATCCGGGATATGGATTTTTATCCGAACGAGCACCTTTTAGCCAAGCTTGTTTGGATGCTGGAATAAAGTTTATCGGACCGAAACCATACTCGATTGATGCGATGGGTTCGAAAACTCGTGCCAGAGAACTGATGGAAAAGGCTGGTGTACCGATTGTTCCAGGTACAAAACAGCCAATTGAAAACTTGGACTCCGCTTTCGAAATTGCTCGGAAAATAGGTTACCCTATACTCTTGAAAGCTTCCGCTGGTGGTGGTGGAAAAGGTATGCGTAAGGTTTTTCGCGAAGATGATTTCAAAGAAAATTTCGAGTCAGCACAGCGTGAAGCCTTGAAATCTTTTGGGGATGGTTCAATTTATATCGAAAAGTTTCTCGAAAATCCAAAACATATAGAAATTCAAGTTATCGGCGACGAATATGGCAACTATGTTCATCTTGGCGAAAGGGATTGTTCTATCCAAAGACGCCACCAAAAAGTAATTGAAGAAGCACCATCGACAGTTTTGGACGAGGAGCTTCGTCAAAAGATGGGAAATGTTGCCATCAGCGCAGCCCGGGCAGTTGAATATTTTAATGCGGGAACGGTAGAATTCCTTTTCGATAAAAATAAAAATTTCTACTTCCTCGAAATGAATACCCGTTTGCAAGTTGAACATCCCGTTACAGAGTTCATAACTGGTTTCGACATAGTCAAAGAACAAATCAATATTGCAAGCGGAAAGCCATTGTCTTTTCGGCAAGAAGATGTGGTCTTTCGCGGCCATTCGATTGAATGTAGAATAAATGCAGAAGACCCATTTAATAATTTTCTTCCCGACACGGGTCGGATAGAATTTTTGAGAGAACCAACTGGCAAAGGTGTTCGGCTCGATTCTGGAATCGAGCAGGGTAGCGAAGTTACTATCCACTTCGACCCGATAATCGCTAAGTTGATAACCTATGGAAGAACTCGTTCCGAAGCTATTTCGATTATGTTGCGTGCGTTAAATGATTTCAAAATCATAGGGATTAAGACTGGAATACCTTTTCTAAGCTCTGTTCTAACTCACCCCAGATTTCTCGAAGGTGATTACGATACTGGATTTCTCGAAAATGATTTCGATTTTTCTGTTTTACACAAGAAAGATGAGGAAATTTTAAACGAACTTGCAATTATATCGACCTATATACATAATGAAGAAAAATCGAGTTATACTAATCTAAATGCCTCGAATACCTCTACTTCGATTGGAAAAAACAAATGGAAGATAAGGGGCCAGCTTTTCCGTAGGTGGTTTTGATGGGAAATTCCCGAAAAGCTGTTGTTTTGATGAGCGGTGGTATGGATTCAGCTGTTACCGCTGCTATTGTTATAAACCAAAACTACGAAATTTTCGCTTTGCATATAACTTACGAGCAAAGAACCCAAGAAAGAGAATTGCGTGCCTTTAAAGAATTATGCTCTTATTACAAAATTGAAAATAGCTTAATAGTTTCAATCGACTATTTAAAAAAAATTGGGGGCTCGGCACTTGTAGAACCATCAATTGAAATTGAATTGGCAAATTTCGAACGAAAGATGATTCCCAGAACATATGTCCCTTTTAGAAATGGCAACTTACTTTCCATCGCAGCGAGCTGGGCAGAAGTAGTTTCTGCAAATGCTATTTTTATAGGAGCAGTCGAAGCGGATAGTAGTGGTTATCCAGACTGTCGCAAAAGTTTTTTCGAAGCATTCGAAAAGGCTATAAATGAAGGAACAAAACCAGAAACTAATATTAAAATTATGACACCTTTAATAAATATGTCGAAGAAAGATATAGTATTACTTGGCTTGGAACTTGGCGTCCCATTCGAATTAACTTGGAGTTGTTATAAAGAAATTGAATTTGCTTGCGGGGAATGCGATTCTTGTGCACTCCGGCTTCGCGGTTTCCAACAAGCTGGCGCCGAAGACCCATTGAAATATTTACGAAAACCTAATTATTTGTGATTAATATTTCACATTAATCATTACCGAAGGAAAAGAATTTCATATAATACTTGTTTGAATTTTTTTTATTGTTGAAACAAAGAATTAATCACGAAATTTGCCATTATTCTTCTTTCGCTTTATTTATCATTCTATAAAGATATCAAGATTCCTCCTTAACATTAGGTAGCACAAGCTCTCAACCCTATGCAATGAAGTAGCGACGGCATCCTTGCCGTCGTTCTAAAAGCAAGGTTGCTTTTGCAACTTTGTGGGAACAATGAACTTTCAATGTGCTAATAAATTATTTCTTGCTAATATTAATAAAATACGATAAGCGTTATGTTACCAAAATTCTACTAAAGATTTTCAATTCGAACACCAAAAACAACTCACTATGCTGTTTTATTCGCAAGAAGTTTGGAATTTCAATGGAAATGATACTTATGAAACGAGGTAAATGTTTATATAATCAGCATCAGTATCACGAAAATTGGGTTAAATAATAATGAACACAGCTCTAATGATATCCAACCTTTATGATTAATGAGACTTCTGTTTATTTTGTTATTGTCAGCTTCCCTTTACTTCTATTTTATCTCCCAATAATCCTCGCCGCGAAGAAGTGTTTCGAGAGTTGCTTCGGGGTAACGTGCTTTGGCTTCTTGTATTTGTTCGATAACAAGCTGTTCATAACTTGGCTTTTCAATTGCTTGAAAAACTCCGAAAGGTCGCGGGACATTTGGATTGTAAGTCATATTGGCAAGAATAAACGCCAAGGTTGAATCCTTTTCGTCGTGAACAATTAAATCATTAACACTCCATTTGCCATCGGTTAGAGAAACAACTGTTGGAGTGAACCCATCGAGCCGAATTCCTTTGTCGTTATTTTCTCCAAAGATTAAAGGTTTGCCATGCTCGAGCATTATCGAGTTTTCTTTTCGATTTTCAAGTAATGTAAATTGGTCGAATGCACCATCGTTATATATGACACAGTTGGCATATATTTCTACGAAAGCAAAACCGTTGTGCAAAGCAGCCCTTTCGAGAACCGTTTGCATATGTTTTGGGTCTCTATCGAATGTCCTTGCAACAAAAGTTGCACCTGAACCTAACGCAAGGGAAGCTGGGTTGAACGGATAATCGATATTCCCAAAAGGCGAAGATTTAGTTGGTTCTTTAAATTTAGTAGTTGGGGAGACTTGCCCTTTCGTCAAACTATAAATTTCGTTATTGAACATCAAGATTTTTAGACCTATATTTCTACGTGCTGCGTGAATCATATGATTACCCCCAATACTCATACAATCGCCATCACCAGTAGCTATCCAAACGGAAAGGTCTGGTCGAGCAATCTTAAGTCCAGAGGCAATTGCCACAGCTCTTCCGTGAATACCGTGGATACCATAAGTTTGAACATAATATGGAAACCGGCTACTACAACCAATGCCAGAGATAAAAGTAACTTTTTCACGTGGTATTTTCAAAGCAGAAAGAATTCGTTGAACAACCGCAAGGATTGAATACCCACCGCAACCCGTGCACCAACGTACTTCTAAGGGAGACCTAAAATCTTTAGGGGTATATTCGATTGTTTGAACTGGTTTGCTACTTAATACTTCATCAATTAAGGTTTGCATTTTAATTCCTCCTCCTATTCAAAACTTCAAGGATTTTATTTTCAATTTCGGTAGATAAGAAAATCCTACCTTGAATCTTATGATATCTGATAACTCGTTTTAAAAAGTTTGCTTCTAACATATAAGCAAGTTGTCCCAAGTTGTTTTCGGGGACAAGAATTTTATCGAATTTTTCTATTATCGAGCCAAGATTTTTGGGGAATGGGAACAAATATTTAAGATGAACGTATGCAAGCCTTTCCCCTCGTTCGATAAGTCGGTCGAAAGCGGCTTTTATTGCCCCGTAGGTGCTTCCCCAACCTACGAGTAAGAGTTCAGCATCTTCGTAGCCCCACAATTCTGCATCGGGTATATCATTTTGAATTCTCGCAACTTTTTCTGCTCGAAGTTCAACCATCCTCTGGTGATTTAAAGGGTCGTGGCTTACAATTCCAGTAACATCTTCTTTTTCCAAACTACCTACTCGATGTTCAAGACCAGGAGTTCCAGGTATTGCCCAAGCCCGAGCAAGTGTTACTGGGTCTCTTTTATATGGAAGATAATCGCTATCGGTGTAGAATTTAACAGGAATTTCGGGAATTGAGTCAAGGTCGGGTATTTTCCATTCTTCAGAGCTCTGTCCTAAGTAACCATCCGTTAGAAGTATTACAGGAGTCATATACTTTATTGCAATTCTTGCCGCTTCAAGTGTCATATCGAAGCAATCGGTCGGAGTTGCAGCAGCAAGAACTGGAACCGGCCCTTCTCCGTGTCGCCCGAAAACAGCCAAGAAAAGGTCGGCTTGCTCCATCTTTGTCGGCATACCAGTGCTTGGACCGGCACGTTGAACGTCGATAATAACCAACGGTAATTCTAACATAACGGCCAAACCAATTGCTTCGACTTTGAGCGAGAGACCGGGTCCAGAAGTTGAAGTTGCAGCCAAAGCTCCACCATAGGCAGCACCAATCGCACTTGTAATACCACCTATTTCATCTTCCGCTTGTAAGTGGAGAGCTCCGTAAGGCTTATACTCGGAGATAAAATGGAGAATTTCGGATGCTGGCGTTATCGGATATGACCCTAAAAACAATGGTAGTTTAGCTTTGGCAGCTGCAACAACCAAACCAAGCGCTGCAGCTTCGTTCCCAGTTATATTGCGATAAACTCCCGGTTCGAGCTTTTTCGGGATAATTTTATAACGAACAGCAAAAAGTTCATTGAATTCACCATATTCATAACCCGCACGTAAAACCTTTAAATTAGCTTCGACTATTTGTTCCCTTTTTCCAAATTTTTTCCTTATCCAATCTTCTGTTGTAGAAAGGGGCAAGTCGAAAAGCCAATAGGTCAAGCCAAGCGCAAATATGTTCTTTGTTCTGTCAATTTGTTTTGGGGTTAACCCGGAATTCTTAAGAAGTTCATAGACAATTTCGTTAAAGTTAATCTTAAAAAGTTGATAATCTTTCAGCGAACCATCTTCGAGCGGGTTTGTTTGGTATTTTGCAAGCTTTAAATTCTTTTCAGTAAAGTTTGCAGTATTAACAATTAAAATCCCTTTCTTTCGTAAAAAAGGCAGATTGACTTTGAGCGAGGCGGGATTCATAGCAACTAAAACATCGATTTGGTCGCCCGGTGTATAAACGCCTTTCGAACCAAAATGAATTTGATATGCACTTACACCGTAAAGGGTTCCTTCTGGTGCTCGAATTTCCGATGGATAATCCGGAAATGTACTAACATCACTACCAATAAATGCACTAGTATCGGAAAATCTCGAGCCGGTCAATTGCATTCCATCGCCCGAATCGCCAGCAAAGCGAATTGTAACATCCTCCAAATAAATTACTTCTCTCTCCATTCTTCAGCTTTTGTATTTATGAAAAATTTTAAAATACCAAGATTATCAAGGTAAAATCTTTTTTCGTTGAAGTTTTGTATAAAATTTGTTATCTTCAATATCTATTTTATGCAAATAATTGAAAATTAATTAAAATACAAATTTAAAAAAATTTTTCGTTCTTTTATAATTAAAGACTATGATACTAAAATTTGAGTTTCGCCAAATTTCACTCTCGAAAATATACATTTGGAATCGCATAATTTAAATTGAAATAAACTCTTTCCTACCAGAAAGAGAAATGTTAGTATTATTCATTAAAATTGAAATATCTTCAGGAAGTATTAGCAAAAATCAAAACATTTTAAGGGAAATTATAAAACAGGCGAAGTAATTAGAACCTCTTTTTGAAGTAACA
>JAOADV010000011.1 GCA_026417135.1 Ignavibacteria bacterium | reverse complement strand
CTTATAGAGGGGACAAAGGGGTGTTCAAAAAAACATAATTCCGAAAGCAAAGATACTTTCGCTTGTTTGCATTTTCGTGATAAAAGAATTTATATTTTTTAAATAGTGGAAAATATGGAGATTAACTGCGTATTTCGAAAAGGGTAAATTGCATAAAAAGTGAAAAAACTTATTTAACAATCGACCCAGGAGGAATTTCACTAAGTGTTGTTACCAATGTCAACTTTGTTCCGTCATCGGTCGAAGCGGCTAATAGCATACCTTCGGATTCTATGCCCATCAATTTCGTTGGTTCCAAATTAGCAACAATCACAATTGTTAAACCAATAAGTTCTTCGGGTGTGTAGTGTTCGGCTATTCCAGCAACAATTTGACGTCGTTCGGTTCCTAAGTCGATAAGAAGGCGAACGAGCTTCTTTGAATTTTTTACCTTTTCTGCTTCCAAAATCTTTGCCGTTCTAAGTTGTATTGTAGAAAATTGCTGATAGCTAATTAAATTTTTCCGCTTCTCCTCTTTTATCTCGTCGGGGCTTTTACCAAGCTTTTGTATTTGCATTGCAATAACCTTCTCTTCTATGTTTGGAAATAATATTCCAAAAGATTGTACAGGAGTTCCACTTTCGAGGTGGAATTCAAATATTTTCGTCCAAAAATTTTCGCTTGGTTCTCCAAAATTTTGGTCTCCGCAATGTTCTTCCTTACCAACCGAACGAAAAAGTTTCCTCGATGTATATGGAATAATTGGAGCAAAGAACAAAGCAAATGAATAAAGAAGTTGGGAACAAACAAACAATGTTTTGGAACAAATTGCAGGATTTGAATTTACCGTTTTCCAAGGTTCTTCATCGTTGAAATATTTGTTTGCAAAGCGAACTGAATTCATTATTTCAAAAACCCCGTCGCGTATTTTAAAAGCAGTAATGTTTAAAGTTGCGTTTATAAAAGATTGGACAAGCCCTTTTGCCAAATCGATTTCATTGCTTTCCAGTGGTTTATAATTTTCGGGGACGATTTCTTTGTTAAGCTTTAAATCCGAGATAAGTCGATTCCATTGAGAAGGTAAATTTTCAAACTCTTCCGATAGATATGGGACCTTCCCATCGAAATTTTTTTGGATAAAAAGAATGGTTCTATTTACAAAATTCCCGAGAATAGCTGCAAGTTCGCTGTTATTGCGAGTTTTGAATTCTTTCCAAGTAAAATCAGAATCTTTTGTTTCTGGTAAATTGGTTGCAAGCGCATAACGTATTGCGTCGATGTGGTAATCTTCTGGAAAACTTTGGAGAAAATCTTGTAAATCTATGGTCCAATTCCGAGATTTCGAAAACTTTTGTCCTTCAAGGTTTAAAAATTCATTTGCAGGAACATTTTTTGGGATAATAAATCCTTCGTTTTTTGCAATCAACATTGATGGAAAAAGGAGTGTGTGAAAAACTATGTTATCTTTGCCTATGAAGGCATAATACCTTGTGTTTGGATTCTTCCACCAATCCTCCCAGCTGAAGTTTTTGCCTAAACCTTTTTCGGCGAGAATCGACATTAAGTGCTTCGTCGCAGAAATATAACCAAGAACTGCTTCGAACCATACATACATTACTTTACCACGAGTTTTATCGCTGGGCAAGTTCTCGATTCCATCGATTGGGATTCCCCACGAAAGGTCCCGCGTTATTGGTCTTTCCTTGAGCCCTTGTCGGAGCCAAGCACGAGTTTGTTGGACAACGTTTTCTTTCCAATCGTTAGAATTACTTTCGAGATATTTTTCCATCGCTTCCTGGAACAAGTCGAATCGGAAATACCAATGGGTCGTCTTTCGAACAGTTGGAGTTTTCCCAGAAATTAAACTTTTTGGAGCAATTAAGTCTAGTTGATTATAATATGCCCCGCAATTGTCGCATTGGTCGCCGCGTGCTTGACCGTAACCACAGTTTGGGCAGATACCTTCGACATAGCGGTCTGGAAGGAACATATCGGCGACAGGGTCGTAAAATTGCTCTTCTTCCTTTTCGATTAAGTATCCTTTGCGGAGGAAGTCCGCAAAAAATTCGCGAGCTGTTTCGAAATGGATTGGATGTGAAGTCCGACTGTAAATGTCGAAACTCATTGCAAAGCGTTCGAAGGCTCGGCGGTTTGCTTCGTGGTATTTATCGATAATCTCTTTCGGGGTGACCTTCTCTTTCTCGGCGGCGATTGTTATTGCAACGCCGTGCTCGTCCGAACCACATATAAAAAGGGTGGGTTTTCCATTTAAACGCAAAAACCGAGCATAAATATCTGCTGGAAGATATGCCCCAGCACAATGTCCCAAATGGATATGTCCGTTTGCATACGGTAGTGCAGAAGTTATAAGATAGCGCTCGCCACTCTCGTTATCTTCCTTTTCGGTGATTTTCATAAATAATCGAAAAAAAGCAAAATTAGAAAAAAGCTAGGAACTAATAGGGCTACTTCGAACAAGAGGAACGGTTAATTCGATGTATTTTTTTTCGCAATCTCGCAATAAAAAATTCTTGGGAACTTGAAAATTACAAATAAGCTAATACTTTGAGGAAAGTATAATCCACACGGAATAAGAGTAAAATTGAAACCAAATTTCAACCCAGAACAAAACTAAAAACATAATATAAACCGACAAGTAGTAGGCTGAAACCAAGAATAAGTTTGATAAACTTGGCTGGGAGAAATTTTTGAATTTTTGCTCCCAGGTATATTCCTAAAATTCCACCAATGCCAAACAAAAGACCTAATTTCCAATCTGGGGCAATATTTAAACTTGGATAAAATGGAGCAAGAACTTGAAAAATAATAACTGCAAAGGCAGAGGTAACGAAAGTTCCAAAAAGGGCTGGTCCGGCGATTACATAAACTGGTAATCCAAAGAAAGAGACATAGATTGGCGACAAAATCGCCCCACCACCGATACCATATATTCCACCAACAATGCCTACAATCAAGCTTACAAAAAAGATGGGTATTGTTTTAATAACGAATCTTTCCCCAGCAAATTCAAATTCTAATTCCTTGACATTAAACTTTTCGAGTTGAACTTTTAAAAAGCATCTTTTTTCGGTAGGATTTAATTCTTTTACGTATTCAAAAAATTTGGTTTCGGCTAAATATGCTTTCGATTTTTTTCCATTTATGCTTTCTTTCAGCAACCGATAACCAAGAAAGATGATGACCAAACCAGCAAAAATTTGAAAAGTGGATGGTTCTGCTAAAAAATTAATTCTTACAAGTACTCCGATAAAAACTCCGGGGAGAGTTGCAAAAATCACAATTAATGCAAGCTGCCAAATCATTCTTCCTTCGCGAATATAGCTATAGAGACCAAAAGGTATGGCAACCACGTTGTATAATTGGTTCGTTGCACTTACAGATGGGGCTGTAAAATTAAGTATACTTAATTGGAAAGGCAAAAGGACAAATGCACCGCTTATCCCAGCAGTCGATGTGAAAATTGAAATTAAAAAGGCAACCAAAGGAGGTAAAAAAGGGTTGATTGCGATATTTGCAACTTCGAAAAACATCAATCCTCTTTTCGTTGAAAAACGAAGAATGAATTTGTTTGGAAAACTAATCCGTATTGGCTTTCAAGTATTTTTCGATATTCTGTTTTTTCTAAGAAGGCATTGTAGCTTGTAATTGGTCTTCCGAAAAAGTAGTTTTGGTCCTTATCTTGTAGTATTAAAAATTTAGCTTTGTTTAGTTCATCCAGAAATTTTTCCCTCCAACTTGTAGGTGGTTTAAATTCTGAAAGCATAAATATCGAAACTGGGAATGCTGTTTTTTTACAATCTTTAAGCATCGTATATATCTGAGGAGCAAACCCGACAATTACAACAAGGTCGTCGCGACTAATCTTCTCGTTTAAAAAGCCAGCAATTTCTTTGTTTTGTTTATACAACATAAAAGCAGTTTCGGGATTTTCCAAGAAGTTTTCATATTTGTTTGAATCTGTAAAGTAGTAAATCATAGTTAAAAAATTCTTGAAATAGCGTGGTAGAGGGGACAAAATTGGGAAAACAAATAATAGGACCAAAACCAAGGCAACTCGAACTTTTTTGGTAAAGCTTAAAAAATCTTCGTATGCGAACTTAAATCCATAAACCGTGTAGAACGAAAGAATTGGAATAATTCTATGGAAATGATAGTAGAAAAACTGTCGTTCGAGCACTATGGACAAGGTTAGAAAAAGCAGACTCCACAATAAAAAGTGATGCAATTTTTTTTCGGATACAGGAAGATTATTCCAATTTCCTATTGTTCTCCAAATTCCATAAACAGATGGAATAACAAAAAAAAGTGAGTAAAAAATGCCAAACAAGTTCGTTATATAAGTTACGTAAAATTGTAATGAGTAAATATTGAATGTAAGTGCTCTTTGGTAATAAGTAAGGAAATTTAAAATGTGAAAAAATCCTTTAGCAGTTTCGGTGCTCAAAAATAAAGGAAAGAACGAAAGTAAAGAAGTGATGAAAAAGGAGGCGAACAATACAATTTTTGAACCGGGTTTTTTAAAATTAGCAGAGTGCCGATTTAGATACAGAAAAATTGGAAAAATTATTAATCCTAATGGGTATTTGATAGCAAAAGAAATTCCCGAAAGAAAGCCAAGGATAATAAAATGAAAGAATCTATGTTCTTTGTAAATAAAAAGTAAGGAAATAACGAGAAAGTAAAAAAGGACAAAAAAGAGTTCAAGCTGAAAAAGATGGTGGTAATGTAAGGAAGAAAAATATAATAGCATCGGCAGAGGAGAAAGTAGGGCGAAAAATTTACTATTTGTCCTAATTAAAATAAATTCAAAAAAAATTATTGCAGAAAAATAAAGGAACAAAGAGTTAAACAATTGTATTAAGAGAAAATGCTTGTTTAGAAGAGAGTAAAGTAGAGAAAAGAAATAATAGACAAAAGGTGGTTTGATGTCGATGAAATCGACATAAAGTTTGCCCCCTTTCGAAAGGATTTCGCCCCCGAGAAGAAATATAGAATAATCGAGATTAATAGGTAGAAAAATTATTGGGAAAATAACCAAGAGATACAAGATGTATGAAAAAAGACGTATTTTTACTTTCGTCATAACAGAAAAAAAACGAAAATAGCAATTTGAATTTAATTAAACTTTTTTCAATTAACATTGTCAAATAGATATAGGCAAGTTTGTAATATGAAAAAGAATGAGAGAATGGGTAATTCAATTGGAAAATGATTGGGAAATCATAGCAGAATTCGAAAAAGGGGACATCGAACGGGCTAGTTATGAATTTGTCCGAAAGTATAAAAATTTCGTTTATTTGGTTGTATATCGTTATGTGAGAAATCACGAAGATGCCGAAGATGTTTCGCAAGAAGTGTTTATCAGTGCTTTGCGTAAAATTCGAGATTTCCGACAACAAAGTTCGTTAAAAACTTGGCTCTATCGAATCGCTGTAAATAAATCGAAAAACTTTTTAAACAAGAAAAGTCTAATCTCCATTTTCAGCCTTTCAAATAGGAACGAAGAAAAAGACGATGTGCTCGATTTTCCAGATACTTCACAATGGAACAACTTGGAAAATAAAGAATTAGAAGATAAATTTTTAGAAATTCTTTCCAGTTTGCCAGAAAAACAACGGGAAGTTTTCGCTCTTCGCTACTTCGATAATATAAGTTTCAAAGAAATCTCTTCATTGCTTGGCACTTCCGTCGGTGGACTTAAAGCAAATTACTTCCACGCAGTGAAAAAAATTGCAAAGGAATTAAAAAAATACCTCGAGGAATAGTATGGAAAAGAAAAAACTTACATACAAGGAAATCGAAGAACTTCTTCCCGATTATCTTTTCGGACGATTAGGCGAAGAAGAAAAACAAGTATTAGAATACTCCCTGTCCGAGTATCCCGATTTACAGAAAGAAATCGAAGACGTTCGTAAAGTCTTTGGTCGCTTGGAGAAAATGAACATCGAAAACTACATAGAACGTCGAACACGTAATATACCAGAAAAAGTGAACCGCAAAATTTCTCAGAAAAAAAACTTCCCTTTGAATATTCTTTCGAACAAAGCCTTTACAACCGTAGCAGCTTCGATAGGAATTATTCTGATTGTTCTGTCCTTTATCATTTCAAGTCGACAAAGTCAGCAGTCATTCGTTGCGACAAACAAGGAAGATACACTCGAACGAAAAGTTTTCGACGAACCATTAGTGAAAATCGACAGCATCGAAGCTGTCTTTTCTTCGGTGGAAGACCCACTTAAAATCCCTATTTTCTACACCGACATTTTTACCTACGATTACGATTCCTTTAACACCCAAGGAATTAATCAGAGCCTCGACGATATCGTTTACCATTTAATTTTGAAGTTTATCAACGACAAAGAATACTTTGCTAATTTTGCGAGCTTTTTTGTTGATGAAAATTTTTTAGCTCAGTTAGAGTATTTGAACGAAGAGGATTTTCAAAATATATTGGAGGAGATGAAGTATGTCAAATTCTAATGTCAAAGCTCTAATTTTAGTTGTTTTTGCATTTATTCTTGCATTGCAAGAAGCATTCGCTCAACCAGCGATACGCGCCCGAGAAAGAGTTTCGGAATTCAAAAAACTAAAACTACTCGACATATTGGAACTCGACGAAAAGACTTCCGAAAAATTCCTTGCGAAATATAACGCTCAAGAGAAGGTAGTCAAAGAAAAGCACGAAAAACTCCAAGAAAATATGCTCGACTTAGAATATCTACTCCGCAAAAAAGCATCGAAGGACGAAATTGCAAAGCAAACACAAAAGGTCTTGGACGCCCAGAAAGATTTTGCAAACGCAATGTTCGATTTGCAGAAAGAAATTCGTGGGATTCTCGATGATATTCAATTTGCTAAATTCATTTTGTTCGAAAACCGTTTTCGTACTGAGTTACAGAGAATGATTATCGAGAAAGCAAAACGATTTGGCGGGGATGAAAAACCTCGACGAAAGCAACCCAGAGATTTTGAATTCGATGAAGAGTAAGTAATAATCTCCAAAAATTCAATAAGGATTTTATTTTGTTTTTCCGATAGGCGAAAAACATAAGTATTATCCGACTTTAAAAGAAGTTAAAAGTAAATTTTAGATTATAACCAAAATCTACTGGCAAAAAGGTAAACTCAAATACGCGCAACTCAATGTAAATATTGGATTTATCGTCTTTCTTTAAAGTAAATTTTGACTTATAGTAACGGTTAGGAGAATGTGTTTACCATTCCAAATTGAATAAGAACGAACATTTCAGAAAGTCGTACGATTAGGACAAAGATTGAACAACCCTAACTTTACGAAAACCTAAGGAAAAGGTTTGGAGAAGATTTCTTCCATTTTAAATTTTTTGATGTAATTTTAAAAACCAAGGCAAGATTTTGCGAATTCTTTATCAAATACAATATTCACCAGAAAAATTTGTAAATTAATAATAGATATTTTTGAAAAATATGAATCTCGAAGAAGAATCGAGAAAAATTAATTACTTCGAAGAACGCGATAAAAACGAAAGGACTCTTTTAAAATCCATTTTCGATAGTTTGCAAGACTTAACTTTTGTATTCGACTTAAATCAAAGAATTACAAAAGTCAACAAAGCATTTTGTAAATTTTTCGGAATTCAAGAACAACAAGTTATTGGGGCGAGATGTTACGAGATATTGAATAAATCTGGAATAGAATGCTCAAAAGAAGAAATTTTCAATATAATTGCAAATATCTGTGAAACGAAAGTAACGCTGGTAAAAATCTATACAAGCAAAGAACCAACTGAAATTTTTTGGGAAGCAACTTTTACTCCCATTTTCGATGACTATGGGAACATTTACCTAATTTTAACTGCTTGGCACAACATATCCGAGATGATGAAGTTGCGCCGAGAAATCGAAAACCTCGAGAAAAAACTAAGAAGCTTTGTAAATAACGCTCAAGATTGGATAAGTATGAAGGACATAGAAGGAAGATATATAATCGTCAATCCAGTAATAGCCGAGGCTTTCGGGAAAAGACCAGAAGAATTCATAGGAAAGACACCCGAAGAAGTTCTTCCCGCGAATTTAGCTAAAACAATAAGAGTACACGATTCACTTGTATTGCGAAGTGGAAAACCAGCGATGTTCAACGAAATAATAAATATGAACGGCGAAGAACGGCACTTTCGTATGTTAAGGTTTCCTTTGACAGACCAAACTGGAAAAATAATCGGAACTTGTACCATCGGACGCGATACCACCAACGAAGTCCAGCTTATGGAAAGGCTAATCCAAAGCGAAAAACTCGCTGCCCTTGGTAGATTAGCTGCTGGGGTTGCCCACGAAATTAACAATCCATTAACTGGTATTCTTTCGTTTGCCGAAAGTATCGCCGAAGAATTAGAGCCAAACAATCCTTTGCGCGAAGATGTCCAGATAATAGTTCGCGAAACTCTTCGCTGTCGAGATATTGTCCAAAATTTATTAGATTTCGCAAAACAGCATACTCCAAAACTCGAAGTAGTCAGCCCAAACGAAATAGTTAGGCAATCAATTGAACTGATTCATAAAATACCATCTTTCAAAGATATTCAAATCCTAGTCGATTACGATACCAATATTCCAATGATAAAAGCAGATGCCAATCAGATACAGCAAGTTATCTTGAATTTAATTCTTAATTCTGCCGACGCTATGAATTATAAAGGTAAGATAAATGTAATAACAAAGTATTTCCGAAATCAAAATAAATGCACCATTTCTGTCGAAGATAACGGTCCCGGTATTCCTAAGAATCTTTTGGAGAAAATCTTCGAGCCATTCTTTTCTACAAAAAATACAAGTGGGCTTGGTCTTGCTGTTAGTTGGGGAATAATCGAGCGACATAATGGAACAATCGAAGTTGACAATGCTCCAAATGGTGGTGCAATCTTTACTATTGTCTTGCCACCCTACTTCCAATCGGAACACAAACAAAAAGCTACCTTAGAACAATGGAAAAAATAAAAATATTAATTGTCGACGATGAGCAAATTGTTATTGACAGTATAAAAAGACTGCTTAAAAAGGTAGAAATGCTCGAGTTGGAATCATCTCTTTCGGCGCCTCGAGGTTTAGAGTTGGCAAATGAATTTCGACCCGATATAATTTTAGTCGATTTGATGATGCCCGAAATTGATGGGATAGAATTCCTAAAAGAAATTAAAAAAAACAATCCCTTTGCCCTTGTAATAATAATAACTGGATATGCAACTATAAATACAGCATTACAAGCAATGCAGTTCGGTGCCTTCGACTATATTTCCAAGCCTTTCACACGCGATGAACTTTTAAAAGTAATCGACCGAGCGTCGTCGCTTATCAAATCGAAAAAAAACCAAAAAACGGACTTACAACTACAAAAAGATGTTTTGGGTGGTATCCGCGGTGCAGCGCAATACTCTTGGTTAATGATGACCGACGAAGGCTTAGTCCTTTTAGGCATCGAACGAGCAGTTCTGTATTCGATTGGCGGTATTCAAACAATATATTTACCTTCCGTCGGCGATGAAATAAGACAAGGGAGTGTCTATTTCCAAATTTTTTCGACGGATTTAAGAATTCAATCAATAATTTCACCACTTTCTGGAACAGTTGTCGAAGTCAACAATCGGATATTACAAAAACCTGACCTAATTGTCCAAGACCCTTATGGCGAAGGCTGGCTGTTAAAGGTTCGCCCATCGAATTTCGAAAAGGATATGAAAACATTGGGGCTATTGTGAAATGGTGTAATTTATGAGAGAAGCCTTGCTTTTTCAGAAAATAGATGATTCAAAGGAAGTTCTTTGTCAACTTTGCAATCATTATTGTAAAATAAAGCCAGAATCGTTTGGGTTGTGCAGAGTTCGTATGAACCGCGATGGTATTCTTTATTCCTTGACATACGGAAAAGTCGATGGTTTAGCAATCGACCCAATAGAAAAAAAACCATTTTTTAATTTCAAACCTGGAACAAATATCCTTTCGTTTGGCACACCGGGTTGCAATTTTAAATGTGAAAATTGCCAAAATAATTTCCTTTCACAATCAATAAAATTTAAACCCGAAAGCTTAATTCTTCGGCAAATTGTTCCACCAGAGGAGATTCTTGAAGTAGCAAAAAAATACAAAGTCGACGGTCTTTCGTACACATATTCCGAACCAACAATTTTTTTTGAGTATGCCCGAGATGTAATAATTCGTATGAAAAATGACCCCGAAACTAAGGACTACGTTCATCTTTTCGTCTCGAATGGTTACTTTTCCAAAGAGACTTTCGAAATAATCAAAAGCGAAAAGTTGTTGGATGCAATAAATATTGACTTAAAATTTTTCGACGAGTCTCATTATTTAAGTATAACAGGGGGTCATTTAAAATACGTCTTAGAGAATATCGAAAAAGTATTTGAATCTGGCATACATTTGGAAGTAATAAACCTTGTTATTCCTGGCGAGAACGATACAGAGGAAAGCTTTAAAAGTATAGCAAAATTTATCATTTCTATTTCGCCCGAAATTCCACTTCATTTCAACCGTTTCTATCCACAATACAAAATGAGCTATAAACCACCTACTTCTTTAAATTCTTTAAAGATTGCACGCGAAATAGCTTTAGCCGAAGGTTTGCATTATGTTTATATTGGTAATACTACTTTGCCAGATGTAGAAAATACTTACTGCCCAAAATGTAATTTTTTGCTTGTTGAACGTCAAAACTATTTTACAAGGACCCATTACAATAAAGGTCGAAAAAAGGCAGTATGCCCCAAATGCAACACAGAAGTAAATATCATAATATAATATTTATCTGTTCTTTTCTTGGATTTCTAATTACGAACAATACTCCAATACTTAGTCAATGGCCCGCAATGCGGAGCGATGCAGATAGCCTTATCCTTCTTGGTTCCCATTACGTTTATAATCTTGAATTCGAGCGGGCGGAAGAATGCTTTCGCGAAGTAGTTGCAAGATATCCCGACCTACCGGCAGGATACTTTCTTAGTGCAATGGTCGAATGGTGGAAAATTGCTGTACATAGAGATACAAGACAATATGATGAGAAATTCCTTGAAAAAATTAACAAGGTCATCGAGTTGTGCGATAAAATTTTGGATACAAATGAATTCCACCTAAGCACCTTATTCTTTAAAGGCGGTGCATTAGGCTATCGGGGGCGATTTTATGTAACACGAGAAAGTTGGTTTCGTGCTGCAAGTGACGGCTACATTGCTTTTCGGATTCTTTTGAAAACATTAGAAATTGCTCCAAATAACCACGATATTATGCTTGGGACTGGGATATACAATTATTTTGCCGAAGTTCTTCCGAATATGTATCCGACCTTAAAGCCGTTGATGGTTTTTGCACCTAAAGGGGATAAAAAGCTTGGAATACTACAACTACAAGCAGCTGCAAATAATGCCCGTTATGCTGGTATAGAAGCAAAATTTGTTCTTTTGCAAATTTTTTACGATTTCGAACGCGATATTTATTCTGCCTACCAAATTGCTAAGGAATTAACTGAAAAATTCCCAAACAATCCAGTTTTTCAACGTTATCTTGGACGCTGCTACGTTTCGATGTATAATCTTGAACTTTGGGAACAGCATTGGAAAATGATGCTCGAAAATTATAGACAAAAAAAGGTCGGATACGATTTGTTGACTGCACGAGAAGCTTTATATTATATCGGAAGTGCTTTAATGGAACGAAATCAATTGGACGAAGCTTTGGAATATCTCTACAAATGCGACGAAGTTTCGAGAAAATTGGATAAAGACGGTCCTTCCCCGTTTATGATTTATCTGAATTTGAGAATTGGTAAAATCTACGATTTGCAAAACAAAAGACAATATGCAATAAATCAATACAACAAAGTCCTTTCGTGGAAAAACTATCGTGATTCTCACGAGCAAGCCAAACGATATCTGCAAATTCCATATTCTCGTTAGTTTTGTAATTTTATAACTTTTGAATAATGCTTTTTTATGCCTAAATTAAAGGTTGTAATAATTTACTTTTTTCTTAGCAGTTTTTATTGCTTATTCTCGCAAAATGAAAAAATAAAACTGGGAATTGATGTTCTTGTCGAAAGCAACTTTTCGATTCTTCAAGGGAAGCGAGTCGGTTTACTTGCGAATTCTTCGAGCAGAAGTTCGACTGGAAAAATGACAGTCGAGTATTTTCTCGACAACTCTAATTTTATTTTAACTGCTCTATTCGCCCCCGAACACGGCTTCTTTGCCTCTGTCCCAGCGGGAAGAACCGTTCCAGACGATACCCTTTATGGGATACCAGTATTTTCCCTTTATGGAAACAATCGGAAACCGACGCCCTATCAAATGTCGTTAGTGGATATAATCGTTGTCGATTTACAAGATATTGGAATTCGTTCCTACACATATATAAGCACACTTTACAAAGTAATGGAAGCTTGTGCAGAATTTAACATACCAATAGTTGTTCTCGACCGTCCCAACCCGCTCGGAGGCAATTTAGTCGATGGCAATGTTTTGGAGCAGGAAAAAATATCTTTTGTTGGGATTGCTCCTATTCCATATCTTCACGGTATGACAATCGGCGAGATTGCCACTATGATAAACGAAGAAAATTGGCTTGCTATAAACGGAATTAAAAAGAAATCGAACCTTACGATAATCAGAATGCAGAATTGGAAAAGGAGTATGAGATGGGAAGAAACTGGACTTACTTGGTACCCAACTTCACCTAATATACCAACACCCGATGCGATACGTGGCGCAGCGATGCTGGGAGTTTTGGGTGAACTTCGGCTTTTCGACCTTGGAATTGGGAGCGACAATCCTTTTCAGTTTTTTGGAATTCCAAGGGCTCGTTTCAAAAAAACAAAAGAACTATTTCTGAAATTAAATTTCGAAGGGATAACATATAAAGAAAATACCCAATCTCGGTTTTCTAACAAAAGAAAGCATAAAACTTCTGGGATTTATTTACAATTCGACCGAACGAAAGATTTGAAATTATACACCTATGGTATTTTGCTTTTATTCAATATAGCAAAATTATTTCCAGAACTCCTTTCGGAGAACAAACTAAAACCCTATGCTAAACAAATGTTTATTAAAGTTACTGGGACCGAAAAAATTTTGAATGCTATTCTTTCGAAAAATGAATCAGAATTGAAACAAGCACTTTCCGAAGGCTTGAACGATTTTATCAAACTTCGAAGTAAGTATTTATTTTACAAATAGATTGCCAATTGAAAAATCTTTGGAAACTTAAAAACATACCTATTTCGATTGCTATTAAGAAAGCTATTGCATTTTTTAAGAAAAAGTTTAAGCAAAACGACGAAACAATTTTTTTTAAGGATTTTGATTGCTCGAAAATTCCAGCTTTCGAACAGAATTTCGAAACAGGCTACTTTTCGATCGATAACCCCAAAGTTTTAGAAAAACAAAAAGAGAAAATAATAGAAATTGGCGACAAAATACTTTCCCACAAATTTAATTTGCTTGGAACAGGATGGATTTCCCGCAACTTTTCAATCGATAGAACTCAAATTTTAGATTTTTTACCAGAATTGTATAAAGTAAAAGCGAAAAGGATTTTCGAAAATCTCGACAATTACAAATCTATTAACTATTGGCAAGAACCGAATACTAAATTTATTTGGTTACCAAAATTTTACACTAAATATCGTATCGAAGAGGGAAACGATGTAAAGCAAGCTTGGGAGCTTGGCAGAATGCAACATCTTCCAATTCTTGCTTTGTGTTATCTTTTGGAACAAGATGATAACCAAGACAGAGCAAAGTTATATCTTCGTGAGTTCGAAAGCCAAATCCTCGATTTTATTGCGACAAATCCTTTGGGCTACTCTATCCAATGGAAGTCTGCAATGGAAGTTTCTATTCGATTTTGTAATTGGTTGGCAACTTACGATTTGTTTAAATCTGCCCGGGCTGATTTCTCTTCTCTTTTCGAAACCGAATTCAAACAAAGTATTTACGAACATATTCTTTTCGTTTTAAAAAATTTGGAATGGTCCGAAGGTCTGCGAGGGAATCACTATTATGCTAATATAGTTTCTCTAATTTTTGCTGGTTGTTATTTGCCGATTTCCAATTTTTCCGCACAACTACTTGCTTTTGGTATTCAAGAATTAATCGACGAAACTCTTTACCAATTTTTGCCAGATGGTGGAAATTTTGAATGTTCAATTTTTTACCATATTCAAGTTGTTGAAATGCTTTTGATTTCGCTTTACCTTATATCGTGCATTTCCGAAGAAAAACTCCTTCTTCTTTCCATTTATTCTACAAAGAATTGGAAAGCAAAAATAGGCCTACGAAAAAAGGAAAAACAAAAATTTACTATTGATTTTACATCCAAGACCCTATCCTTCCCCAAAAGTTTTTTAACAAGAATAAACCAGATAATCCGTTTCACAAACACTTTAAAAAAACCGAATTTAGAATTCGAACAAATTGGCGACAACGATAGCGGACTTTTCCTTCGTCTAAACTATTTCTTAAATGAATATACGGTTAATTCAACAACTTACGACAACCTTTCGCGGCGAGAATTACCATTTGTTCTTGTAAAACACTTTCAAGAAAGAGATTCGGACAATTTCTTGTCGAATTTCTTTCGAAAAGGCGGAAGTTTTCGCCACAAATTCCCACCCGAAAGAATCATTACACTACCCGAAATTTATGTATTTAAGCATTTTGGTCTCGCGGTTGTTAAATCTGTTGAATATCTCTTAACCTTTAGATGTGGAGATATTGGGCAAAAAGGCAAAGGTGGACATTCGCACAACGACCAGTTATCGATTACATTAAATTATTCTGGCGAAGATTTTATCGTCGACCCGGGAACTTTTTGCTATACCTTTTCGATGAAGCAACGGAACAAATATCGCTCGGTACGAATGCATAACACTTTGATTTTCCATAACCTTGAGCAAAATTTGTGGAAAGAAGACGATATCGACGATGTTTTTTGGACATACAAACACCAAACAAGAGCCAAATTCCTTGAAATCGAGGATAATCGCCTTGTTGGAATTCACTTCGCATATCCGGTCCCACATCGAAGAGAAATAAAAATAACTTCGACATCGATTAATTTTGTGGACTTTTTCCCCTTTTCCACCAAAAAGAGATTACACCTACACCTTCATCCAAATGTCTTGGTCGAATGCAAATCGGAAAAGGTTTTACTCGAAAGTTCCCAAAAAGCAATAGTAATTAACTTTTGTAAAGGTGAAATTTTCCTCGAAGATTACGAATTTTCACCACAATATGGGGTGAAATTAAAAGCCAAAAGAATTGTTTTTCTAACTGACGAACACGAAATAAATTGGGAAATAACTTTCAACCACCAAATTCAGGTTTAATTGAGGCAAAAAGATAATTGCTTGGTTCGATAACTGCTCCAAAGCGAAAACGTTGGGAATAATATCCTTCCGAGATATGAGTTACAATAACACCTCGTGAAGTTGAAGAGTGGACAAATATTCCATTCCCAAGATAAATTCCAACGTGCCCTATTTTTTTCGACTTTCGATTTCTTCCAGTGAAAAATAGCAAGTCGCCGAAGGAAAGCTCTTCGAGATTGCAAGTAACTTTTTTAAACAAGCGAGCTTGAGTCTGGGCATTTGCTGGGAAGTTAACATTTAAGGTTTCTTTTAGAATTCGCGCCACAAAATTTGAACAATCAATCCCTTTACGTGTTGACCCGCCTAATTTATAAGGTGTCCCAAGCCACAGTAAAATGTTTCGAAATAATTTTTCTTTTAAATACAAATCTGAAAAAATGTTTTTTGGAGAGTTCGGCGAAGGATATTTATTAGGGTAAAAGTCAGCCGAAATTATTTCGTAACCAAGCAAATACATTTTTATTTTCTTTAAAGATTCTTGCACGAGGGTTGTTCTATAATTAGCCTTTTTGTTCAATGAACTTTTCTTAGCTCGGGCAAACAAAAGGGGATTAAATAAAATCGCTATGATTGAAACAACAACCAACCACTTAACAAAATTGAATAAATTTTTCATTGAACATCTTTGATTTTTGAAGAGCAAAGTTATAGGCAGTTGACTAAAAACACAATTAAAAAAAACTTAAATTTTTTTAATTGTTAAAACCCTAAATGTTCCAACAACTTTTCCGAACGAACTTTCTTACCTTGTCAAATTACATCTAACAATATTCGTAATTTTATTTTTTTAATTTTTTGAAAATGGAAAAAACCGAAGACCGAAAAACAATACTTAGCGGAATCCAACCAACAGGTGGTTTACATCTTGGACATTTGACTGGGGCTTTGCTTAATTGGGTTAAGTTTCAAGACGAGTTCGAAGCTTTCTACACTGTTGTCGATTTACATGCAATTACTGTTCGTCAAAACCCAGAAGAATTAAGAACTTGGACTTTGGATTTAGTTGCAACTCTTATCGCAGTTGGAATTGACCCAGAAAAATCAAATATATTTATACAGTCACACATTCCCGAGCATACACAACTGGCTTGGATTTTGAATTGCTTCACAAGTATGGGCGAATGTTCCCGGATGACTCAATTTAAGGACAAGTCGAAAAAATATCCCGATAATGTCAATGTTGGTCTTTTTGCCTATCCTGTTCTTATGGCTGCCGATATATTGTTGTATCAAGCAGACTTAGTGCCAGTCGGAGCGGACCAAAAACAACATATCGAACTTACACGGGATTTGGCTATTCGTTTCAACAACATATATGGCGAGACCTTTAAAGTCCCCGAACCATATATCCCAAAAGTTGGAGCAAAAATTATGAATTTGCAAGAACCTACAAAAAAAATGTCCAAAAGCGACCAAAACAGTTTAGGAGTTCTCTTTCTTGCAGACGATGAAAATCTAATATCCAACAAAATCAAGCGTTCGGTTACCGATTCTGGCAAAGAAATTAAGTTTTCGGAAGAAAAACCTGGCATCTCGAACTTAATGACAATCTACCACATTTCAACTGGCGAATCTATTGAATCTATCGAAAATATGTTTGCTGGCAAGGGCTATGGAGAATTCAAACAGAAAGTCGCCGATGCTTTGGTCGAATACCTAAAACCATTCAAAGCTAAATATAACGAGATAAGAAACAACCAAGAGTTCCTTTTCGAAGTCATTTGCAAAGGTGCCCAAAAGGCTAAGGAAATTGCTAAAAGCACATTACAAAACGTGTATTCAAAGATAGGTTTTCTTCTTCCGAAGTAAATATATTCTAAATTTTGAAAACTCTGATAATATCCGATAAATTTCATGTTGTTATAACTTGGAAATATAAGATTTGCCGTTTGCTGCCCTGCCAGGGCTCGAACCTGGACTCTTCTGATCCAGAGTCAGACGTGTTGCCAATTACACCACAGGGCAAATAGTGAAAAACAAAATTAAACAAAAATTATTGCTTAACCATACAAAAGCTTTTTCATATAATTTAATGCCGAGCCAGCTTTGAACCATTCAATTTGTGCGTCGCTATAACTATGATTAGCAAGAATTTCATCAACTGTACCATCTTGATGATGTAGAATTACCTTTAAAGGTTGATTTGGAGCGAATTCCTTCAATCCCACAATGTCGATGATATCGGATTCTTGAATTTTCTCATAGTCATCTTTATTTGCAAAGCTTAAAGCCAAAATTCCTTGCTTCTTTAAGTTGGTTTCGTGGATACGAGCAAAAGATTTAACAAGAATAGCTCGCACTCCGAGATACCGCGGCTCCATCGCAGCGTGTTCTCTCGAAGAGCCTTCCCCATAATTTTCGTCGCCGACGATGATTGTTCCTATTCCTTTGGACTTGTAGTATCTTTGTGTTTCGGGGACTGGTGCATACTCTCCTGTAATTTGATTTTTTACAAGGTTGGTTTTATCGTTAAAATAGTTGACAGCCCCGATTAAAAGATTATTCGAAATATTATCCAAATGTCCACGATATTTCAACCAAGGGCCAGCAGGAGAAATATGGTCGGTCGTACACTTACCCTTAACTTTGATTAATAAGCGTAGTCCTAAAATGTCGTTTCCATCCCAAGGTTCGAAAGGTTGAAGTATTTGCAACCTTTCTGAATTTGGGTCGACTATAATTTCAATCGAAGAACCATCTTCGGCTGGTGGAACGAACCCCATTTCCTCGACAGCAAAGCCTTTCGGTGGCAACTCATAACCAAACGGGTCTTCGAGTTTTACCTTTTCCCCCGATTCAGTTAATAATTCATCTTCAATTGGATTGAACTTAAGCGTACCAGCAAGAGCAAACGCGGTTACGATTTCGGGCGAAGCTACAAAAGAATGAGTGTTTGGATTCCCATCATTTCTTTTGGCAAAATTACGATTGAAAGAGGTAAGTATGGAGTTAGGTTCGTCTTTGCCAACGTCGTCGCGTCGCCACTGCCCAATACAAGGACCACAAGCATTAGCCAATACAACACCACCTATCTTTTCGAAAAGTTCGATAAATCCATCCCTTTCGATTGTGTAGCGAATCTGTTCGCTACCCGGGGTGATGAGGAAATATGATTTTGCCTTTAATCCTTTTTCAAGTGCGTACTTAGCAATCGAAGCAGAACGGGAAATATCTTCGTAAGAAGAATTAGTGCAAGAACCAATTAACGCAGCGGAAAGTTTTTCGGGCCAAGCATTTTGCTCGACCGCTTCTTTGAACTTGCTTAGTGGCCAAGCAAGGTCGGGGGTGAATGGTCCATTAATATGAGGCTCCAACTCGTCGAGGTTTATTTCGATAACTTGGTTGAAGTACTGCTCTGGATTTTGATAAACTTCGATATCTGCTCTTAAATAATCGAAAAGCTTATAAGCGAGCTCGGCAACTTCTTTACGACCAGTAGCAACAAGATAATCATACATTTTTTGGTCGAAAGGAAAAATTGAAGTAGTAGCTCCAACTTCTGCACCCATATTACATATTGTTCCCTTTCCAGTGCAAGAGATGCTATCGGCACCGTCTCCGAAATATTCTAAAATAGCACCAGTTCCACCTTTAACAGTTAGTATCCCAGCAACTTTTAATATTACGTCCTTAGGTGAAGTCCACCTTCGCAATTTCCCAGTGAGTTTTATTCCAATTAGTTTAGGCATTCTAAGTTCCCAAGGCATAGCCGACATAACATCGACAGCGTCTGCCCCACCTACTCCGATAGCAATCATAGCAAGACCACCAGCATTTACCGTGTGGGAATCTGTACCAATCATCATACCTCCGGGGAAGGCGTAATTTTCCAACAACACTTGATGAATTATTCCAGCTCCCGGCTTCCAAAAACCAATTCCATACTTTTTCGAAACCGAGGCAAGAAAATCGAAAACTTCTTTGTTCAAACCAAGTGAACTTTCCAAATCATTCGATGCACCTTTGTGTGCAATAATTAAATGGTCGCAATGCACTGTCGTGGGAACGGCAACTTTTGGAATGCCAGCAGACATAAATTGAAGAAGTGCCATCTGTGCAGTTGCATCTTGCATAGCAACACGGTCGGGTTTGAAATTAACATAATCGACCCCTCGCCGATAATCTTTTAACTCATCGGGATTGTAAAGATGTGAAAAAAGTATTTTTTCGGACAAAGTCAAAGCCCGGTTTAAAAACTGCTTTGCTCTATCGACCTTCTCTTTAAAGTTTGAATATACACTTTGAATCAAATCAAAATCGAAAAGCATTTCTTTCCCTTTCAATTAAAATTGAATATGCAATTTAATAAATGAAAAAAATTGAACAAATACTGGAAAAATTAATAGGATAGATTAAATTTAATGTTATTAGTTCTTTGGTTACCCTAAAAGATTATTTTGTGGAGAAATTCACAAAGTTTCCCAATCTGCTTCTGTGCTTTGATTCTTTTTACATAGATTTAGAACCTTTTTCAAGACAAAGCGATAAACAGCTGAGACACAGAACCTATTTTTGAAAAGTTTTTGCGAATTTAGTAACGTTTAATAGTCTTTAAATTGCCGGTTAAACTCTCTTAAAGAATTTAAAACAAAATTAAAATCTTCGGGAAAATCGGTTTCGAAAGCCATATTTTTTTTCAATACTGGATGATAAAAGCCAAGTATCTTTGCGTGAAGCATTTGTCTATGAATTTTTGGTAAAATCGATGCTACGAAGTTCCTAAACCTTGTATTATGTCCTCCGTAAACAATTCTATCGCCTCCGTACGATTGGTCGCCAAAGACAGGGTGTCGATTGTGAGAAAAATGAACACGAATCTGATGAGTTCGTCCAGTTAGAAGTTTAATTTTGGCAAGCGAAATGTAACGATATCGTTCAACAATCCAAAAATCGGTTATTGCTGGTTTTCCATCTTTTCTTACAACAGCAAACAACTTTCGGTCGCGGGGCGAACGCCCGATGTCCCCTTCGTATCTTCCGTAGTCGTTTTCAAATTCTCCCCAAACAATGGCATAGTAGAATCTTTCAATTGTTCGATTGGAAAACTGTTCGGCAAGCTCTTGGTGAATACTTGGGTCCTTCGAAATCAACAACAGACCAGAGGTGTTTTTGTCGAGCCGGTGGACGATACCGGGTCGAATTTCGGGCATTTGAAAAATACTTCCCTCTTCTTGTTCTTCCTCGTCTTCGAAAGATTCCCCAGAAACTTCGATTTCTTCGCGATATCCAAGATGATATAATAAAGCGTTTACTATTGTTCCTCTTCTATTACCGTAACCGGGATGTGTAACTATACCAGCTGGTTTATTTATCACCATTAGGTATTCATCCTCGTAAACTATATCTAAAGGTAAGGCTTCTGGAATAAGTTTTAATGGTGGTAGCCTACGCAATCGGCATACAATAATGTCGTTGGGTTTTACTTTTTGATTTGCTTTTGCTGGTTTCCCGTTAACAGTTACATCGAGATTATCTATGGCTCTTTGAACTTTAGTACGCGAAACATTTTTTAAATGTCGAGCAAGATAAACGTCTAATCTTTCCAAAGTTTTTCCGGGTGGGACAATTAATGTATGTTCAACCGAAATAAAATCAGTATTATCATTTGCATCCATTGGTTAACTGCTTGGTGGAATATTTTTCTTCGCAAAAAGATAGCCTAAGTTTGGTAGCTGTTTGTGAAGAATTAGCAGAAGAATTATTCCAATCGTTACACAAGAGTCGGCAATGTTGAAAACAGGCCAATGGGTATAATTTATAATTCCACCTATGTTTATATCTGGTATATCCACTTGGATAAAATCGATAACTCTGCCATAAAAAATTGGAGCATACCCAAAGATAACCCCATAAAATACACGGTCTATCAAATTACCAACTGCACCAGCAAGAACTGAACCAAACGCCAATTGAACTGCAAATGGATAATCTTTAATTTTCAATAGAACAAAAACAAGAACTACACTAGCTAATATTGAAAAGATACTTAAAAAAATCTTAAGAGCTCCGACTTGAATTCCAAAGGCTAACCCAGCATTTTCGACGTAAACAAACTTTACAATCTCCGATATTACCCGAATTTCCTTATTCGGTGATGTTACTAAATAATAATGAGGATTCGGATGTTCGACCTTAAAATAATCGTATATGGCAAATTTCGATACTTGGTCGAAAATCACTAATATAAGACTAACGAGGAAAATTACTTGCGTTTTCTTGTTCATAATTCATTTTAACTTTAGTTCGTAATTAATTGGAAAATTTTTGCCAATTCATAATTTGGTTGAAATATATTTCAACCCGACAAAATCAAGGTAAAATCATTTCGTAACAACAAAAGAAGAGCGTTTTACAAAAGTCCCAGACCTAACAACATAGTAATAAACGCCAGTTTTTAAACGAGAAATATCGAAGTAAATCGAGCTTTCATTGGAAGAGGTTTCGAACCAATCGAATAGCACTCTTCTTCCAAGCAAGTCGAATATTTCGATTGAAAAAATTCTATTCTCCTTTTCCTCGAAAACAAAGATTAGCTTTTCGCTGGTCTGATAAAATTTAAACCAAGTTTCAAGATTGTCCTCGCCGACCGAAAGAACCTTTGTCGTAAACGTTAGTGTCTTCGAAACTGTGTCGAAACCGTTAAGAAATCGGACGAAAACGCGCCAATAATAGGTTTTGTTGTTCTCTAATTCGTCGACAACAGAAACCATTGTGTCTTTTGTAATCTTTTCGACAATTACATTTTGGAACAAGTTGTCGGTAGCTAATTGAAATTTATAATGTTCGACAAGACCGAGGTCGCTCCAAGTAAAACGAATTGGAATTTGCGTTATTTCGTGATTATTTGGTGGAAAATGTAGTAATGGTGGGGTCGAATCGACAATAGTTTGAAAAGAAAAAGTTTCGGACCATTTTTTTACATTGAGCTCGTCGATTGCTGCTACTTTCCAATAGTATTTTCTATTGGGTCTGAATTGTAAGCCAAAGTAGTAATTGTTAGTCAAGTTGTCGAAATCGTAGAGTATGGAATTTGGGGCGAAATCTTCGGAATTGGACACAAGCAGATGATAACCTACTGCACCTTTCGATATTTCCCAAGAAAAGCTTACAGTAAGTTCGATATTGGTAGCTAAATTTGGCGGGAAGATAAGTTTTGGAGCTTTAACTTCTGGAACTTTTAGTTCGCCGATACTTCTTCGGGCAATATAGCTGTATTCAGTTCCAGCATATATGTAATAATTGTCGGCTGCAAGGGAAATCACATTCATCTCTGGCAAATTTTCGTTAAATTCAATCCACGAAAGACCCTTGTTGAAAGAAAAATATAAACCACCATCCTTTACACTTACAATCAATGCATTGTTTATTATGCTAATAAATCTAATTTTGGGGAACTTTATCCCAACATTTTTATGATTCCAAATTTGCCCCAAATTTGATGTGTGAGAGATACCGAATTCCGTTCCACAAAAGACATCGTTCCCATCAACTAAAATTGTATTTATACTCGAGAAAAGTTTTCCGTTCGAAATATCGGTCCAAGTTTTTCCTTCGTCGCTCGAATAATACAAATTCGAATTCATTGTTCCGACATAAAATTTACCATCTCGAACCGTAAAAGAGGTAATCACAGCATCTATTTCACTTGTATTAATTTTTTCCCAAGTAACACCAAGATTTGTCGATTTGAAAATCGATGAGCCTTCGGTTAAAAGGTAAACATTTCGTTGGTCAACTGCGAAACTAAAGATGTTCCGTTCCATTACAGTATCGACAACACGGGTCCACGTAATCCCATAAGTTGTCGAACGGTATACGCCTTGGTCGTAGGTTGCAAGTAAAAGTACTGTATCGACAAGAGCCATAGAGTTAACAAAAGAAGTGCCCAACCCTTCGTTCGATTGAACCCAATTATCTCCATAGTCCGAAGAAACAAATACTCCTAAATTTGCCGAGATAGCATATATTTTGCCTCGAAAGGCAAGTAAATCTTTTATAGGTGGTAGCGGGGCACTGCCCAATGGTTCCCAATCGCTTAGAACAGACGAAGGGAAAACTAATGCGAAAACTAAAGTAAGAAACAAGAATTTTCGAACCATACATTTACCTCTATTTTTAAGAATAATCTTTTTCCAAACCCGGTAGTTGAAATACTGGTATTTCTGGTAACTGTCGCCCAACAATTGCTTCCAGCTCGCCGTAAATCCTTGCGGTATTTTTTATAACACGATTTAATTCCTCTTCCCTTTTTTTCCAATGCTTTTCCATAGAGATTTTCTCTTTTTCCAAGTCGCTTTTCATATTGACGAATGCTTCGACAATTGCTTTAACTTTCTGTGTGAATTGTTCGCTACATATGTAATTAAAAATTTGTTCCATTTTTGTATCGCGCCCCTCAAAAGTGTTTCGAATGGATTGAACTTGTATCAAAATTTCTCGCAAAGCCATAGCCAAGCCAATGCAGCGGTCGAAATCGCAAACCCATACCCCATTGAGCAAACCAATGAAATTTATTTCCTTTGGCAATGTACGTGAAACAATAACTGCAAGTTCGGCCCCGATTTCCCGTTGGTCTTCTTTTAATTTCGGTATCCATTCGTTATTCCAAGCGCTTGTTCTTTTCGATTCCCAAAGTATTTTGCCACATACAAGTCCATATCTGTTACGAACAACTTGAATGATATCGGCTCCACGAATACCTTTGGGGACAGGTTCGATTGAATCAAATGGAAAACTTTGAGTTAAAAGGTCTTCGAGAACTATTTCTTGTGCTTCGCCTTTTGTTTGCTGCGAGCCTAATTGGAGCTTCATATTCAGCTCCTCAATCTTTTTCTGCATCGAATTAATTGTTAATTCCTTCTCTTGCAATTTTAAAAGGTATTCCGTATCTATTGTCTTTCTTATGTTTTCTGCCATTGCGTTGCGTTCCAAACTCAATCGTCTTTGAATTTCGAGTTCAAGATTTTTTTCCTTTTCTTCCAGCTCGGTTGCTCTTTTTCTTAATTCGACTTCGAGTTTGCGCGCTATTTCTAACTCCTTTCGCTTTTCGTCGATTTCCCTCTTGCTTTCTTCGAGCTGCTTTTGCAAAAGTTCGATTGTTTGTTGCAAAGAACTCATTTGGGTGCTGATTTTCAATTCGTACTCTCGTCGGATTTGCTCTATTTCGAGTTTATGCATATTTTCTCTTTGTTTCAGCCGTATAGAATTTTCATGCTCTTTTTTTGCGAATTCTAATTGTATTTGAGTAATTTTATCCTCGTATTTTCTTTTGAGTTCGCTCTCGTAATGGGCAAGTTCACTTTCCCTAATTTTTTTTATCTCCGAGTCAATTAATGTTTTGAAATCGGAAAAAACTTTTCCCGACAACACATCGTCGATTTTTATCTTTACTTTGCAATTCGGACATTCGATAGTAAAATCTTTCATATTTATTTATTTTTTGAAAAAAATTAAAATAAATTAACAAATTTTCTTTATTTTAACTCATTCGGGGCTACAATTGTTACACCAACAACTTTACCGCTCCTTTCGAGGTATTCGACTATGCTTGACTCGTAAACTACTTTACCTTTTCTCGACGAAGCGTGTAACAAACGCGGAACTCCTTTCTCCTTGCAGCAAATTCCAACGTGTGAATAATCTAACCCTTCTTGATTAGTAACAAAAAAAACAATATCGCCCGTTTCTAATTTTTCCTTGTATCTATTAATTTCGGCTTTTGGAAGATAAAAATATGCTCTGGACGAAATTTCTTCTTCGATTTTTTCTATTTTACTAATCAAATCATTTCTTCCCTTCAATCTTTTGTATAGCTGAGAATTTTTGGTCATAAAATTTAAATTGAAACAAATTTCGTAGCCCCCAAGCTGTTTTGTCTTGTCGAAGACAACCTTTTTTCGTATGTTGTCGTAAATCCAATCGGAAGAATAATGCAAACGCGAGGCGTAGTCGATTATCTCCCCATTTCTATATCGAATAAATGTAAGCTCCTTTAGCAAATCTTGCTCCGAACTGCGACCTTGCTTAATAATTCGAGCAATAGCAAGCGAAAGTTCGAAAAAAGTAACGCAATCGAAACCATCGAATCTAACAATGCATTGTTCGACTTCTCCAACTTCGAGAGTATGGGGAATATAAGGCATCCCAATGAAAAAACGTGCGACATTGCAAAGCAAAATGTTAATTGGTAATGATTTGAAATTGTTTTTTCTTGCGGACTCAATAATTTTTTTGAACAATCCTTCGCGACCTTCCGCTCGAAAAACACTTGTCGGACTTAATGGTAAAATCAAAGAAAATGTCGATGTTAATTCCAGAAACTTGCGTCTATTCATTACTTCCTAATTTTAAGCAAGACAAAGATTCCAAATATAAAAAAAACTAAATTTGCAAACCATCCTCCTACCGCTGGGTGGAAAGAAGTTGCATAAATTATTATTTGGCCTATTTCGGTGAAAAACAAGTATAAAAACGAAACAGTCATTGCCGAAGCTATTTGTAACGCCAATCCGCCGGGTCTTTTAATCGATGCGAATGGTACAGCAAACAAAACAATTATCAAACAAGAGAATGGGAAAGCATATCCAGCATAATATTTTATCATTTGACGGCGAACATCTTTACCCCCAAGTGCAAGTAAGTTCAGATATTCACGGAGCTCGGTGAATGTCATTGCCTCGACTCGCTTTTGTAACTTCAAGAGTTGCTCGTGGGTAATGTTTAATTCGACTTTCAACTTTTCGTGTTGCTCTGTCGAAACTTGCCCATTCGGAAAAAATCTGATAACAGCATCAAACATTACCCATTCCTTTAAAGTAGTATCCCAAACAAAACGCTTTCCTTCGATACGCTTTTCGATTCTTGGGTTAGTTGGCGAAACAAATTCCTCCAAAAAAATATATTGCCCAGCAAATTCATCGGGGTCGTAATATTGGAAAGATATATTTCGCCGAGGGCTATCGCGGAAGAAAAAGTTATAAATTGTTGCAACTTCGGGTTCTTTTTTCCAATACTTCTTTTCGATGACGAACTTCTTTTCGTTGGCTACCGGAACAACCCAACCGTTAAAGTAAAGTAAAGCAAAACTTATCAAAAATGTTAGAAAAGCATAAGGAAGTAGCAATTTGTAAAGGCTTAACCCTCCGGCTTTCATTGCAATTATTTCATTCAATGTCGAAAGTCGCCCGACCGAAAAAAGTATGCTAATTAGAACAGAAATTGGAGTTACTATTTTAATCACTTCGGGGACAAAATATATGTAATATTTTACGATAACATCGGTTGTTGCGTTATTATCGATAAAATCGTCGAGGTTTTCTATCATACTTACTATTATAAATACGATGGTGAGTGCGAAAATCGAGAAAAAAAGGACTTGAAAGAATAGCCGTGTTAGGTATCTATATAGTATCATTACGCTACGAAAAAAACAAAATTACAAAAGATATTAATCTTCTCTTTTCTTTGTATTTTAGTTCTTTATGGCATAATATTTGTTTATAAGATAAAATTTGATAACAAGTAATTATTTATGCAAAAGAAATATGATTACACGATAGTAGGTATCGACGGCGGGGGAACACGAACGCGAGCTATATTGAAACGAGGCGACCAAATACTTTCGACAACAACTGCTGGAACTACTCGTATCGGTTCGGTTGGTGTCGGTGAATCGTGCGAAAGGCTATTAAGTATAATACTTGACCTTTGCGACCAAGCGGATATCGAAACAAACGAAGTTGATGCGGTAGTTGTTGGTCTTGCTGGGGTTTGGCTCGAAGAAGAGAAGCAACGTTCAACTCATCTTTTGAAAACACTTGCACGCACACAAAATATTGTCTTAAACGATGTAATCATAACAAGCGATGCAGAAATTGCTGTCGAAGGGGCTTTTGATGGTTCGAGCGGTATTGTTTTGATTGTTGGAACTGGTTCGATTGCAATTGGAAAGGTAGGCAAGGATAAGTTGGTTCGTTGCGGTGGTTGGGGTATTGAACTCGACGACGAAGGAAGCGGAGCTTGGATTGGGCGCGAAGCTCTTACTGCTGTCGTTCGCGCACTCGACGGGCGAGGCCGACCCACAATTCTGACCGATATGCTTGCCGATTTCAATCCTTTAATTGATATTAAAAATCCAAGAACTATTGTTAAAGCTTATGCCGAAAGAACTTTCGAATACCAAATGCTTACTCCTACCGTTATGCGTTGCGCTGAACTTGGCGACGAAATATGCTTGGAAATTATCGAACGTTCCGCACGCCATCTCGTCGAACTTTTAATTGCTTTATATCCATACTTTAAATCCAAAACCGTCCCAGTTGCACCTATCGGCGGAATTGTCGAATCCAAAAGTCTTTTAGGTCGAAAGTTAATCGCAGAAATCGAAAAAGATAAACGGTTCGCTCTTATGAAACCCAAAGGAACTCCTATCGATGGGGCATTCCTTATTGGCCAAAGAGTTTTAACTAATTTAGATGAGTAAACTTTAGTACAATAGAATCAATCGATTAACTGAAACTTTTTTCAACAAATTCAATTTCTTCGTCAGTTAAGCCGTAAATTTGATAAACGAGGCGGTCGATTTTATCTAAACTCTTTCCTTGTTAAGCTTTTTAAGCTTTTCGACTTCTTCTCGTGCTTTTTGCTTATCCATAAGCATCTACAAATTTATTTGTAAAATTAAAGAAAAATAACAAACAAAAGCAAGGTTGTTCGCACAACAGATTTGCGGTGTTGTTTGTGGCTTTTTCGTTCGAAACTTGCTTGATTAAATTAAATTCCACTTCGAAGGCAAGCTTTATTGTGGCAATAGATTATTTTACCCTTAAAATCGTTAAATAACTTTTTTAATAGTATAAAAATGGTTATCGAAGGGGAAAAGATTAGCCCACTTTTCAAGTTTAAATGCGAACTTATCGCCAACGGGAAAAATTCTGGAAGTTATAATATGGATTTCGATTACGCACGAGTTCACCAAGTCGGAAAAGGAGACAGACTTCCAATGTTTCGATTGTATGGATGGGAACCTTGGGCAGTCTCGCTTGGCGCCCACCAAAAGGAAACAGATTTCGATTTGAATCTTCTACGGAAGTTCGGCTTCGATTTGGTCCGCCGACCAACGGGGGGTCGCGCTGTCCTTCACGCAAACGAGCTGACGTATTCATTTGTTGGTACTTTGGACGGGGAATTAACAACTGTCGATGTTTATCGCGAATTGCATTATTTCATAGTAAGGGTCTTGAATTCAATTGGCTTGCCAAATTTAAGTTTCGAAAAAGTACAAACAAATTTCAAAGATTTTTACCAACGCGAAATCGTTTCTCTTTCGTGCTTTGCGAGTTCGGCTCGATACGAAGTCGAATGGAACGGCAAAAAAATTGTCGGAAGTGCTCAAAGGCTTTTTGGGAATACATTATTACAACACGGCTCTATACTTTTGAATAAAGGTTACGAGATGCTTGCCGATGTAGCCAATTTAGAGGACGAAGAGCAACGCTCTTTGCTTCGCAATTACATTTTGTCGCACAGCATTTCTATTTCGGAAATTAAGAACGAAGAGGTAACTTTCGAAAGTGTAGTTCACGCATTTATCAAATTTTTGACTTTATGATAAGGTATATTGTTCTGATAATTTTAATTGTTTTGCTTACTTTGTTGATAATTACAACGATGGCAAAGCTATTTCATAAGGAAACATTTAGAAAGCCTTCAAACAAAAGAAAACGACGAATCGGAAAGGACGAGGTAATATATTCAAAAGATGATATAATTGTGATGAAAGGCGAAGCAAAGGAAAAAGAAAATGATGAAAAGTGAAAACATCAACAATAAAAAAGCACCTACGATTGCAGCTATCGATGTTGGAACAAATTCGTTCCATCTAATTGTAGCTAATGTTGATTCTCGGGGTATGTTGCAAATTATACTTCGGGAAAAGGAGGTTGTAAGGCTTGGGACAAGCGGAGGGGATATGAAGTATTTAACCCCAGACGCGATTGAACGAGGAGTTCAAACTTTGAAAAGGTTTGCTGATTTAGCGTTAAGTAAAAATGCAGAGGTTCGAGCAATTGGTACCAGCGCCGTTCGCGAAGCTTTAAATCGCGAAGACTTCATAAACTTAGTTCGAAAAGAGACTGGTATAGAAATCGAAGTTGCTTCGGGGACCGAGGAAGGACGCCTTATTTATCTTGGTGCAATCCATTCTTTACCAATTATTAATAAGAAGGTGCTAATAATAGATATCGGCGGTGGTAGCACAGAAACAATCGTCGGCGACCACGGGAACATAGTTTATGTTCATAGTGAAAAGATAGGAGCAATTCGTTTGACAAAAAGGTTCGGGCTGGAAGACGAAGTCACCCCCGAAAAGCTTGAAGAATGCCGTAGATATATCAACGGAACTTGGGCTCCAATTCTCGACAAAATCGAACAAACTGGTTTCGAAACATTGGTAGGAACTGCGGGAACAATATTAAATATAGGAGTAATAGCATTACAAACCAATGGTTTGCCAGTCCCAGAAATTTTGAATGGTACAGCTATAGAAACAAGGAAAATTCTCAAAGCCATTCGGAAAATTATTTCTGCAAGGAATCTACGAGAAAGACGGCAAATACCGGGGATCGACCCACAACGGGCGGACATAATAGTCGGCGGAGCATTAATATTAGAATATGCTTTGGAAAGAACAAAAGCCGAGAAGATATTGATATCCACCTATGGCTTGCGCGAAGGAATAGTTTTCGACACACTCGAAAAACGTAATGAAATAGAAAAGTTGCATCATTTAGGCCATCTCCGTGATTCAACAATTCGTTCGATAGCTCAACAATATGGCGTAAATTTCAAACATAGCTATCACGTAAAAGATATTGCGTTGAAGCTTTTCGACGAGTTGAAAGAATTTCACAATCTCGATACGCAGGAAAGGGAATGGCTAAGCACGGCAGCAATTCTACACGACGTCGGCTACCACATCTCGGTCGAGCAACATCATAAACATAGCTACTACCTAATTAGTCATTGTATTATGCCCGGCTTTACTAACGACGAACAAGAAATAATCGCAAATATTGCAAGATATCATCGAAAAAGTCACCCCAAGAAAAAACACGAAAATTTTGCAAAAATAACTCCCGACAAGCAAGAAATTGTTCGAAAGTTGGCTGGTATTTTACGAATTGCCGAAGGTATCGACCGTCGTCAGCTTCAACAAGTGAAGGATATAAATGTTATCAAATCGAACAGAACCGTTTCTATACAACTTGTTCCACGAAACGAAAATACTTCCGTTGAAGTTGAACTTTGGGGCGCCGAGCGCAGGAAACTCTTGCTCGAAGAAGCTTTAGGATTGCAAATCAACTTTTTCGTCTAAAATGTAACTTTTGAATAATTTTATGTGTCTTTTATCCTATTTTAATTTATTCGTTTTATGCTTTTAAAAACCCTTACAATTTTGCTTTTTTTATTGCTTTTTTCACCTTTATACTCAAAAATTGAAATTACTTTTGGCGAAAGGTTAAATTTTTCGGCCTACCCTAATCTTTCGGTAAAGATAAAAGTTACAAAAAATGGAGAGCCTATTACAGTAGATGAGAACAATGTTTTAATTCTCGACGACAATATTCCAGTTAGACCTAAAAAAGTCGATGCTCCAGACTTTAATAAATTTCAAAAAGTTTTATGGACAGCCTCTGCAATTAAAACTGCTATTCCAACTTTTTACATAACATTCGGCGACGAAGTTGGGATTGCCTCTCCCGAAGTTATTCAGCCACCGAGTAGTTTTCCATTTAGCTTCGCCAAATTTGTCGATAATGATAGAAATTTAATTAAAGAGTTGCGATTTGGGAATGTTCCAGTTGGGGAATACACTAATGCAAGAACGAATGTTGTAGCAATGTCAAGTACGAATCGGATCCTTGTCGATGGTGTTGGTGTTAGTTCCGAATCTTTCAAATACCTTTGGCTTGGGTCGAGTATAAATACAGACCAACCTCCGACAACGATTGTTTCCCCGTTTCCTTACGCAATCGAGGTACTATTTCTGCCTTCGGAAAACAAGTATTACCGAGAATACTTAACAGTATATTACGACGGAGGGCGCGAAAGTCATTTAGCATTGGTTGGCAATTCATTTCCAATTCTCCGAAGAACTTTGTTAGAGCTTATCGAACCGAGTGGAGGGGAAATTTTCACTCCTTGTCAAGTTGTTAAAATTCGCTGGAAAGGTCATCGGAAAGATGTTCCTACGATAATAGAATATACAACTGACAAAGGAAAAAACTGGACAAAAATAGATGAAGTTACCGATTCAGAATACAATTGGTTCGTACCAAACATAGATGCAGACGAGGTTCTTGTTCGTGTTCGCCAAGATTTTGTTGCGTCCGGCGAAAAAAGCCTCGATTCTCCCAATAAAAAACCGCAAAAGGTCGCTTTTTCCAGCGATGGAAACAAATTTATAATTGCTTTTCAAGATGGAAAACTAACAGAATACGATGCAACAACAAGTAAACCTATCAAAAGCTACACTTTCACAAGCTTAAATTTCCCATTGGAATCTTCCTTCGTTACTGGTTTAAGTTACTTTGAGGTCGATACTTTCGCTGTGATTTCTTATCGGTGGATGGATTATTTTGGTCAAACGGGAAACGACTCCCTTGTTGTAATAAATCTTTTGAATGGAGAAGTAGTTAGTAGAATTCCAATCCAAACTGAAAGAAAAATTGAAGACATTTTGGTCGATGACGCTAATAACAAATGTCTCCTTGCTTTTCGAAATGAAAATATTGTCGAAATAATTCATTTGCCAAAGCTCAATTTATCGGCTAAGGTATCTTTTCCGTCTCCAATTCAAAAAATTGCAATCAAAGACGATTTGCTTGCTGTTGGGCTTCTTTCAAATGAAATTAAAATCTTAAACCTCAAAGATTTTACTGAAATAAAACATTTAAAAATAAAGTTTTTGCCATATTTTACTTCCTTGGCAATTTCTAACGACAAAAAATTCGTCGCTTTTACAACCAAAACAACGCAAAATACTGATATTTACGATAATTTTTCGGATGCTTTCGTTATCGAAATCGAGTCTGGACAAATTGTCCGTTCATTATACAAAAACTGGTCCGAAGCTCTTGGTATTGACTTTTCTCCCACCGATAATTACCTTGTCCTTGGGTTCGAAAACAATCCCTATCTTGTTCTGTGGGATTTAGTTTTAGACCAAAAGACTTCGAGCATCTATGGTTCTAGCTACTCAATTTCGGATTTTAAAATCTCGCCGACCGATTTTACAATCCTAACAGCTGAACCCGAACGAAGCGAAATCATACGACGCGAATTAAGTTACCCCGAGATGGATATTGCAGATTCAAGTTTCAAGATTAAAAGGCCACTTGTTCGTTCGAAAGAAATAAGCTTTCCACCCCAACATATATATCACGAAACTCAATTTTCATTCACCGAATATTTTTGTAATATTGGCCAAACACCATTAATTATTGAATATGCATATTTGCTCTATGGGAAGAATTTCAGTTTACCAAGAAATTATCATTACGAAACACTAAAACCCGGCGAATGTTTACCAGTTATGATAACTTACAACCCAAAGGATACTGGATTGATTCACGATACATTAATTTTTCTCTCTTGCGGAAATACATATTTTATCCCACTTCGAGGTTATGGACTAAATCGCAATTTGAAAATCTTGGTTAATCCTATCGATTTTGGCGAAGTTTGCGTGAACGAAAGTAAACAGTTAGAACTCGAAATTGCCGAAAATCTCGATTCAATCGACTTACCAATTGATTTTATTCGTATCGAATCGAACACTTTCTCGAATTTTAAAATTCTCTTTGGGAATCAACCACAAGTTCTTGCTCCAAAAGGAAGACTAAAGATTATTTTGCAATTCACCCCAACGACTATTGGTAAATATACTGCTTCGCTCGACATTTACTATCTTGGACAACGACGATACATTTATTCTGTTCCTGTGCTTGGAATTGGCTTTGGAACAAACATAAATCCAACTCCCAACGATTTGAGATTTATTCCAGAAATTCCCCAACGACAATTCACTTTAACTAATACATCCGAAACGGATATTGTTGTCGATAGTATTGTTTTAGTCCCTTCTGGTTATTTCGCAGTCGATATTAATTTTCCGTTTATACTTCGAGCAAAGTCTTCTAAGATAATCAACATAAGTTTGCTTTCAAAGGAAATACCCGAGTCTGAATTAAGAATTCACGGTTCGCCTTGTGCAGTTGTAAACTCTATGACACTTGGTCCATATATAGGAAAATCGAAGATAATTTTGCCGATAATTCAGACAGAACCTAAAGGTTTAATAAAAATACCAATAGAATTTTCCAATTCAGAGAATAAACCTTATAATGGACGAAGGTTTTTCGAAGCAGAATTCTCCGTCAATCCAAGAATTTTCATCCCATTTTATGCTGAAAGTGACTTTGGAGAAGCTGAAATCATAAGAAACGAGATTGTCTTCGACCGCAGATTTATTGCAGTTCGGGTAAACGGAAATTTCCCCCCAGTTGGAACTGCTGTAAGTATTGTTGGAAATGTAGCTCTGGCGGAAACAGATAGTACATTTCTAAAATTCACAGAGAATGGAAAATTTTGGGGGAAAAATTTCGAAGTTGAAGCTCAAGACGGAATTATTAAATTAATTGGACTTTGCGAAAACCGTAGAATTATTCAAAAGAATGAGCTCATTCGTAACGTCAAAATCTTTCCAAATCCAGTTGGCGATATCCTTCGAATTTCTCTCTTTTCCGAAAAGCATACCTTAATTGAAATTCGCATTAATGATGTTTTAGGGAACCATTTACTCAATTCCAGCTTTTATACTACTGAGGGTGAAATAGAAACTTCGTTGGACGTTTCAAACTTGCCCGATGGTATTTTCTCGTTGGTTTTGGTGGCGGAAGGCAACTCTATCGTTTTGAACTTTGTAAAATTTAGCAGGTGAAAATGCTCAAATCTTTGGTCTTTCCTTGTATAATCTTTTTGTTTCCCATTATTTTAAACATTAACTTAGAAAGTAAACCAAAGGTTGGAATAGAAGGCTTGTTTCTCCCAACTTTTAATTTCTATTTTGCTGACTTTTCTGGATTTAAAGGGTATAATTGCTGTGGAAATTTCTCGAAAGGTGGAGGCTTCGGCTACAACATTGCATTAGGCACTACTTTAAAACCAATCTTTCGTGAATTTCAAACCGATTTTGGGATATATTCAAACTTTTCATTACAGAATTATTCTGGGAAATTTGATTACAACGAATACTTTGCCGATGTAATCATCGATGAAAAAGTTTACAAAGCAATAAGTCGCCATCTTTTAAAAATCAATTTGCCAGCTGCTGTTTTTGCAACTGGCTTATCGTTTTCTAACATTTGGATGCTCAAAGACTTAGAACTTCGACTTGGCTTGGATTTATCCGTACCTTTAACTTCCAAGTTCCAACAATCTGAAACACTTGTTGAACCAGAAAGGGCTTATTTCGAAAATGGTGAAAAGACTCGCAATACATTCTCTGGTAAAATTCCCGACTTGAAACCCAACCTTGCTTTAAATCTATCGATTGCTTATACTTTTTTTAAATCCTCGAACTTTTCGATTTCACCTCGATTTTCTTTTGCTATTCCTTTCTTCAACCAAGTAAAAGATATTAATTGGAAAATCTATTCCATCGGACTGGGTTTGTCCTTGGCATATACTTTGCCCAAAATTGAACCTCCTCCACCTATTGCACCACCTTTACTTGATTTACCAGAATTGCAACCACCCAAGCTACCACCCAAACTTGAGGCTAAACTGAATCTCAAGATTAACAATGACAATGTATTGACATCGGATACTATTGCTTTCTATACTACAAGAATTAAATTTATTCGGAAAGAATTCCTTCCAGCAATTTTCTTCTTTCCGCACAATGAATATACTATTTACAAAACCCCAGCTGTCTCGGACATGGAAAATCGGAGGATTTACGAATTAAATTATAGTACGATTATCGCTTTGAAAGATTTTTTTGCTAAGAACCCAAACATCAAGCTATCGGTAATTTGCTCACAAAATGATTCCGAGGAAGCAAATATATGCGAGCATCGTATTTCCCAAACCATCGGCCTACTAAAGACATTTGGTATAAATGTTGATAACATCGAAAAGCAAACCCTTGTTGTGAAAGCGAAAACCCAGCCGCCCGAGCTAAGCGAAGAAACCCGTTCTGTGAGAATTTTGTTTCCAAACGGAAATTTCATCTTCGAAAAACAAGAACTATCGAACGATTCGAGTTATTCAATATTGCCTAAGATAAAAGTCGAAACAGTTGTCGAACCGAATAACCCGAAGGTCAGTATCGTTGGTAAAATTGGATTTAACAGCTCCATAGTTCATTTCAAAGATAGAGAATTTCAATTCGACCCAAAAGATTTTACTTCTAATCCCAACGGAACTTTGCAAATAGAAGTAATTGTGAAATCCGAAGACGAGCTCGAACAATCCGTTAAGCTGGAAAAGAATTTAACCTTTGAAGAAAATGTTAAAGATAGTCTTGTATTAATAAATCCATATCAAATCAAAGGGTCCCAAGCAATTCTTGTTTCTTTATTTAATTTCGACGAGGATAATTTTTACTGGATAAACTCGGAAGTCGAAAAAATAATTAACCAAGCAAAAAAAACTGGAAAAGAAATTTTCATAATTGGCTCGGTCGATAACGTTGGAACTGAAGCATACAACAAGCAACTTGCAATTCGACGAGCAAATAGAATCAAAAATTATCTGGGTATAGACGCAAAAATCGAGTCTTTCGACAATGGTGGAACACTTTTCTCAAACGAAACTCCTATTGGTAGAATGATGAATCGTTCAGCTTGGCTTTTGGTTAAATAATCTGACGATTAAATTAAAAGTTGAATAAATTTTACCGAGGTCAACGCATTAAATATGTAGCTTACTGAAATTTCCTACATAGAGATTATTTTTCCACTTAGTTTAACTTATTTTTGTTTTTTTGCGTGCTATTCGATAACCATTGTTATGTTCGGAGCTATTTCAATTTGTATCAATACCATTTTTTCCGACTAAAATCAAGAGATACTGAAATTTAGAAATTTTTATTTACCACATAACTAATTCAAACTTATTCTTTTGCCACCCGATGTCGAAGAAATAATCAAGAAAATAAGATTTGGGAAGTGGATTTGTTGGAAATCAGTTAAATTTTTTAATTCTTAAATCGTCTCTTGTATTCAAATTATTAATGAAAAATGCGAGACAAAGTAGAAAGTATATTAGCAAGATATTATTTTGTTCAGGAAGAATTGAACAAACCCGAAATTCTGCGTGAAGTTAAAAAATATAAGGAGCTTGCCCGAGAAAGCAAGTATCTCCGACCTATTGTCGAGGTTGCAAATGATTATCTTTCCGTTGTAAACGAAATTGATTCCAACTTAGAACTTATCGAAAGCGAAATTGACCCCGAATTGAAAGAACTTGCTTACGAAGAAATCGAAAATCTACAAAAAAGGAAGGAAGAACTCGAGGAAAAGTTAAAGATTTTGCTTATTCCAAAAGATGTTGACGACACGAAGAACTGTATTGTCGAAATTCGTGCTGGAACTGGTGGGGACGAAGCTGGTTTATTCGTAGGCGACTTGTTTCGAATGTATCAAAAATTTGCAGAAAAAAATTCCTTTAAAACAGAAATTATCGATTTTAATGAGAGCGAGCGCGGTGGCTTTAAAGAAATTATTTTTTCTATTACGGGAAACGATGTATATGGCTTAATGAAGTTCGAAAGTGGGGTACATAGAGTCCAGCGTGTTCCAGAAACAGAAGCAAGCGGTCGAATCCATACTTCGGCAGCAACGGTCGCGGTTTTGCCCGAGGCCGACGAAATTGACATCGAGGTCAAGGATGAAGACTTGCGAATAGATATTTTCCGGGCTGGTGGGCGTGGTGGACAGAATGTAAACAAGGTAGAAACTGCTGTTCGAATAACCCACTTACCAACCGGAATTGTTGTTTCTTGCCAAGACGAGCGCTCGCAACTAAAAAATCGAGAAAAGGCAATGAAAGTGCTTCGTTCGAGGCTCTACGAGTTAGAGCTGAGGAAACAACACGAAGAGATATCGAGCGCTCGCCGTGCTATGGTCCGCTCTGGCGATAGGTCCGAAAAGATTCGTACTTATAACTGGCCTCAAAACCGAGTTACTGACCACAGACTCGAAGGCGACGAAAAAAATTTCCCATTGAGCGAGGTCATCGAAGGTAATTTGCTTCCAATAATTGAAAAATTGAGACTTTTGGAACAAACCCAACTTTTAAACCAAGGGCTTGCCTTTGTAGAGAAATCAAATTCTGTCAAATCTACTAACTAATTTTTCTATTTGCTTTTCGAATAATTCCTTCGGATGCAAATTTTAGATTTTAGATAAAATTTTCGAAAGGTATTACTAAAATTTGAGCGAGATTGTAACTTCACAATAAATCGTACTCTTAAGTCTGAAGATAAGCAATTATCATTTCTATTTATAAAAAAACTACAAGGCTTGTTTGGTAAAATTCTTATTTAGTAGCTGGTTATTCTTTTGTAATTTCGTTGAATAAATTTGTGCTTAGAAAAGTTAATTTTAACTAATCTACATTTTGCTTTGGCCGTAAATCAAGTCTTTTAACTGGTTCGAGCCAACAAAAAGTTTTTGGATTAAGTTTTAAGTACCCTTTTCTTAGCAGCAGGGAAGAGCACATTATTTAAAATTAACCTATAACCCGGAGAGTTTTTATGCAAGTTTAAATCTGTCGGTGGGTCGCCGACTGCGTGTTGATAATCTTCTGGGTCGTGTCCACCATAAAAAGTAAACATACCTCTACCGACATTTCCGTGGATATACTTTACTTCGTCAGTTCCTTCTTTTATGCCCATTATAGTTATGTTCTTTTTTATTTTATCTAATTTAAAAGCTGTAGTTTGACCAAGAAACCCTTTAACAACATTGACGTGGTTTTGCGTAAGCATAGTTGGGACTGGGTCGAACTTTGCTGAGAATTCAAAAAGGGTGAAATAGTCGGTTTCGGGGTTCATCAAAAAAACATTTGGAGGGCAGTCGATATCTGAAAACTCATAAACAAAAGGGTCCATTACCAATTTAAAGTTTTCGAAAGCGAAAGTTTGGGAAAAGTCAAGTTTGGATTGAGCGTTGGGGTCGGCTGGGTCGCCATCGAACATACTTTCGCATATGTCTGTATTAAGAGCAGCAAGTGCAATGTCGTAGGTATCGGTTGCACTACACATTGCAAAAAGGAAGCCACCATTTGCAACATATTCTCGAATTTTTAAAGCAACCGCTTTTTTCATCTCGGAAACTTTAGTAAAACCAAGTTTCTTTGCCATTGCTTCGTTTATCGTAACCTGTTCTATGTACCAAGGTTGGGTCGAAAACGAAGCCCAAAACTTACCATACTGACCAGTGAAGTCTTCGTGGTGCAAATGTAGCCAATCGTATTCGGAGAGCTTACCAGCAAGAACCTCTTCGTTCCAAAGGACATCGTGTTCGATTTGCGCATAATTTAATGCTAATAACACTGCATCGTCCCAAGGTTGTGTTCCGGGCGTTGCATAAACCGCAATTTTAGGTGGCTTTTCAAGATGAACCACATCCATATTGACATCGTTGCTTTGCACTTCTGCATAGATAAGCGATGCTGTTGCTCCATCGATAACTTCGAACGAGACGCCCCGAATCCGACTTTCAGTTTCGATAATCGGAGAATAATCTGTTATAAACGAACCACCTCGGTAGTTCAAAAGCCAGTCGACAGTTTGCCCTTGTTTCAAAGTCCAATACGCAAAACCATAAGCCTTTAAATGGTCGGTTTGGGTTAAATCCATAGGTATCAGTATCTTTTGACTTAAGGTTGGAAAAGTAAGTATAGCAAAACTTATTAATATATTTAAGTAGAACTTCATTTTTTAGGTCAATTAAAAAATTAGAAACGAATTATTATATGAAATATTTGTAATTAAAAGATACCGATTAAACCTTAATTTTGCTTTTTAAAGTGAGCTCGAAGTGAAAAGTGTTTTTATTGTCGGAGCTGGTCGTAGCGGTCTTGCAGCTGCACTCCTTGCTCGCCGAAGGGGTTTTGAAAGAGTATTTGTTAGCGAAAGCCAAGACGAAAGCAAATTTCGAGATACAAAAAAAATACTTTTCGAAAATCAAATAGAGTTCGAATTTGGAACGAACACTTGCGAAAAGCTTAGAGATTATGAACTCGTTGTAACTTCGCCCGGAGTTCCTCCATTTTCACCTATTTTAAAAAAGGCAGAAGAATTAAATGTTCCGATTATCGGCGAAATGGAATTTGCCAGCTGGTTTATAAAAAATCCAATCATAGCAATAACTGGAACGAACGGTAAAACAACAACAACAGCTCTGATAAACTATGCACTTAACAAATCGGGGAGAAAAGCAGTTGCAGCTGGAAATATTGGTACGCCTTTATCAAATTTTGTCGATTCACTTGACAATGAAACTATTGTAGTTTTGGAAGCAAGTAGTTACCAACTCGATAGGACAAATCACTTTGAACCACAACTTGCTATAATTTTAAATATTAAACCAGACCACATTGAATATCACGGAACATATGAAAATTACAGAAATGCCAAATTCAAAATTTTTCGCAACCAAGATAAAGAAGATTTGCTAATTTTGAATTTCGACGATAAGGAAACTCGATTAGCGGAACAGCTTGCAAAGGGGGAAATTGCCCACTTCAGTTTGCAACCAATCCAATTTGGGGCATATCTTAGTGGCAATTTAATTGCAAGTCGGTTCCCAGATAAGTATAACGAGGAGTTCATTATGGAAGCGGGGGAAATAAAAATTCCTGGTATTCATAACCTATACAACTCGCTTGCCGCAGTTGTTGCTTTAAAATATTTTAAAGTTCGGAACGAAGACATTCGTGATGCACTTATGGCATTCGAAGGTGTCGAACACCGACTCGAGTTCGTTCGGACACTCAACGGCGTCGATTTTATCAACGACTCGAAAGCTACAAACGTTGATGCCACATATTTTGCTTTAAGTAGCTTTGCCCGACCCTTGGTTTGGCTGGCTGGAGGACGAGCCGACAATAACAATTATTCTTTGCTCGACAATTTAGTTTCGGAAAAGGTAAAAGCAATTGTAACATTTGGAGAAGCAAAGGGTGAAATTTATAACCATTTTTCAAGTAGAGTACGCTGTTTTGTTGAAGAAAGTTTCGAAGATGCAATAAACCGAGCTTACTTTATTTCTGTGCCAGGCGATATCGTCCTCCTTTCGCCAGCTTGTAAATCCTTCGATATGTTCATTAATTTCGAGCATAGGGGTAGAGTTTTCAAGGAAATTGTAGAAAAACTGAAATGATAAAATTAGCTTTCCCCAATAATATCGTTTATAAGCCATTATTCGAAAACTGTGAATTATATTGTAAATCCAACGATATTTCATATTATGCTCTAAGCGAGGTAGAATGCTCGAACTTATTATTGGGGAACTTGGTCGATGCAGCTTTTATTAATCCTTTGGGCTACGGAAAAGCAGTAAAAATCGCTGATTATAGAATAATTCCTGGACCTGTGCTTTTTGCCGAAGACTATACGGGACTTGCAACGATTTTCTTTCGCAGAAGCATCGAAAATATTCACTCATTGATTTCGCCAACTCCGGACGACTTTGCAATGGTTATTGCGAAACTAATCCTTTCCGAAAAATTTGGAATTTCGGGGGACATAGTAAAACATATAGGTAATAAATCTGAACTTTTGGAAAAATCTGATTCTGCTATTCTTTGGGGCTCTGCTACAGTTAACGATGTTTCATTAGACATAAGCGAAGAATGGTTCGACTTAGTCGAATTACCGTTACCACTTGGCTTTTGGGCTTGCCGCTCCGAAAATTGTCCACCAAAAATCTTCGATATTGTTAACTCTTTGAAAAAGGACAACCTTCCAGAATTTAACGAGATTTTGGAAGAAGTTCAATCAAGGAATGAGATTCCCCGAAGAAAAGGAAAGATTTATTGGCATTGGAACCCAGAGCTCGAAGAAGCACTCGAATCAACCTTGCTCTTTTTATACTACCATCAAATTTTATCCGACATACCAGCAGTCAAAATTCTTGAAATACAATAAAAATATTCCTACGAAGGTTTCGTTAATAGATTTAAGCCATTGAGAAAGATGGCTTATTTTTATTTGATTAGAGGGAACTATGGGAGATGCAGTTTATTTAACCGAAGAAAAATTTTTAGAGTTGCAACAGAAGTTAGTTGAATTAAAAACTAAAGGTAGGAAAGAAGTTGCACAAAAGATTGCCGAAGCCCGCTCGCACGGCGATTTATCAGAAAATTCTGAATACGATGCTGCTAAGCATCAACAAGAACTCCTTGAAATTGAAATCGCAAAGTTGGAAGCAACTCTTTCGAAAGCCCAAGTGATTCGACCCGAAGAACTCCCTAACGACAAAGTCTATATTCTTTCTAAAGTTAAAGTAAAAAACTTGAAACTAAACAAAGTCATCGAATATATGCTTGTAAGTCCCGAAGAAGCCGACTTCGAAAAAGGTAAAATTTCGGTAACATCTCCAATAGGTAAGGCTTTACTTGGGAAAAAAACTGGTGATGTTGTTGAATTCCAAGCCCCAGCTGGAAAAACCCAACTCGAAATTCTCGAAATAAATCGATAAAATCCACAAAAGTTTTATTCAAAACAAAATCAAAGCAACCCATTCGAAAATATTCGTATTGTCTTTTTGTTTAATCTTAGCTTCTATACCATTTCGTTCTGGCAAGGTTAATTTTTTCGAGAGAAATCTTTATTTTTCTGATTTATTTCTTTAAAAGTTTTAACTACTTTGAAAAAATAAAATATTAATCGGTCGAAAATGTTAAACCATCCTAAAAAAATAGAATTTACTTGTTATTCAGTATTTTTTGGGGTACTCTAAAAAAAGGAAAAAATTCAATAGGAGAAAAGAACTTGAAATTTTCTTTTATTTGTAACTTTTCGAAACACATCAAAGAGAAATTTCAATTGGCAAAATCTCGGCATAACATTTGTGAGTTGTAGTTAAAAGTAAAAATTATTCTAAGCCAAAGATGATTAGATTTGCTTCTTTCCCGAAGAGTTAATCCCAAAAAAACCTACAAGAGAAGCAAAAGTAAATTAAAATGTTAACTAGACCAAAATATAGAATTTTAAAAAGTCTTTTGTTGATGTTTTACAAAACTACATTTTAACGAACAGCTTCGTTCGGTTTTCGTAACGGAAAAGATATACACCTTGGGCAAGCTTCGACACATCCAAACGATTAATGAAAGAGGTATTTGGAACAACAGTTATTTGAGTTCCTTCGAGTGTTGTAATTTCGACTTGCTTACTTTCGCTTTCTAAGGGCAAGGAGAAAAATAAATAATCTGTGCAAGGATTTGGATATAAAACAAGACACGAGGAACTGTTTATTTCGTTCACATCGGTTAATAGCGGATTTGCTTTTGCAATAAAAATATTCGAGTGGCCAAAGTTAAACAAATTATGCTTATTGAATCTTATTTCTTTTGATTCGAAGTTACCAACCTGATAAACGTTACCATTATTATCGACGGCAATCGAAAAGCTTTGGTCTTCTTTATTGCCACCAGCCGAAAGAATCCATTGTGGTACTCCGTTGAAGTCGAATTTTGCAAGGAACACATCTGAATATTGTGTGTTTGTAACATTTGTCGTTCCAAGCCACTCCAAATAAAAACTTTCGCTAGCAAAATATCCAGCAAAGTATATATTGTGGTTTTTATCGAAAATTATTTTTTTGATATACTCGTCGGAATTGCCTCCATAGGATTTTGCAGAGATAATTGTCCCAGAGAGGTCTAAACGAATTAAAAAAATATCGTAGCTACCAAAATTTGGTAAAATGTTATTCAAAATTTTAAGTTGCGAACTTTGAAATTCGCCTACTAAATAAATGTAGTTGTCTTTATCGATGGTTAAGAAGGATGGATATTCTTTATCGGTTCCGCTGATTTCACGGACCCATTCTTTTTCGAAGCTCACTTTGCCTTGCGTAAAAATTTGGCGATACCTTACGACGAAAACATCGGAGTAACCTTTGTTGATTAAGGTATCGGTGGGAAAAATTAATCTATTGCTGTTATAAGAACCAGCTACGTAAACGTTGTTGGAATTGTCGAGAGCGAGACAATTAAATCGGTCGTTCGAAACTCCGCCCAATCTTATTGCTCCCAAAGGCTCCCCTTTTGAATTTAATTTTAGAAGAAAAGCATCGGTTAGTCCTTTGAAAGCTGACCCATAGTTGAAATTTTTTAGGGTGTCGGTTCCAAACACTACAATTTCGCCGGAAAAATCGCCACAGATATATAAATTCCCTTCGGAATCGTAAATAAGTGAATTAGGTTCTTCGTAGCCGTCGCCGTAGAATGTTTTTACCCATTTTAGATTCCCATCCAAATCCAATTCTGCAACGAATATGTCGGAGCCTATGGAGTTTGGCAAATTAATGTTTTCGAATTTTGTGTTGTCGCCTTCGTAGAAACCACACACGAAAATCGAGCCGTCGCGTACAGCAAGTGCTTTACCACGCTCGTTGCCGTCGCCACCGAAAGCTTTTGCCCAAAGGCAAGTCCCAGAAGAATTAAACTTTGCAATGAAGAAATCTTCGCTATCAGTTCCTTTGTTCGAAATGGAGACACTACCAAAAGAAAGGTTTTTGCTTTTAAAGTAACCCAAAAGATATGCGTTTCCAAATCGGTCGACTGCCACATCGCTTGAATAATCAAAGCTATCGTATCCCTTTCCCCCAATAGCCCATTCCCAATTTTGAGCAAGAGCAAAATTGAAGTAAATTATCGTAGTTAATAAGATTTTCCCGATTATTTTGTGCATTTTAATAACCCTTTTTAAGTTTTACCCTTTGCTATTTGCCCAAAAACAGAACAAGTCTTGTGGATTTACTAGCAAATCGTGATGGGGCAAGATTCTCACAGTAAAACCTTGCTTACCAGTTCCAGAGCAAAAATAAGTTCCTTCGTATATGTATTTATCCCCATCTTTATGAGTAAGATGTAAGTAATCCCATTTTGTGTTATACAGATTTTCGTGTGGGTCGAGCGAACCGTAATATACTTGAACTTTAACATCTTCGGGCCTCAATTTCCCTAAACTTATCGTTGCAGTAACTTTGATTGGTTTACCAACGTAAATTTCGCCTTCGTCCTTGAACTGAACATCGAGAATTTGGAGCGAACGCCATTCGCGATGGACGAACTCTTTCCAATCCTTGAATTCAAGAGCCATTCTTGCTCGCTCTTCTGTTAATTTGTAAAAATTTAAAAGGGAAGGAACGTAGAACTTCAATGTATATTCCTTGACCATACGAGAGCTGGAAAATGTGCTCGCAGCAGTTTTTATAGAGTTTCGCATAAACTTAACCCATCGTTCGGGAATTCTGCTAATTTTCGAACGTTCGTAGAACATAGGAATAATCTCTTGTTCGAGTATGTCGTAAAGTGAATTTGCTTCGATTGCTTCTTGTTCTTCCCAACTCGAATATTCTTCGCCGTGTCCAACAGCAAAGCCATTCGAGCCATCGAAAGCTTCGTCCCACCAGCCATCTAAAGTACTCAGGTTAATTGTTCCGTTGAGTGCTGCTTTCATCCCACTGGTTCCACAAGCTTCAAGTGGACGAATTGGAGTGTTCAACCAAACGTCGCACCCTTTGACCAAGAGACGGGCAATTACCATATCATAATCTTCGAGAAATACGACGTATCGTTCTAAGTTGTGGGCACGAACATTATGTATTATTGCTTGAATCATTTCTTTCCCTTGTGTGTCTTGGGGATGTGCTTTCCCGGCAATGATTATTTGGACTGGTCTTTCTGGATTGGTAAGGATTGCCTTCAATCTTGCCATATCTCTAAACAACAAAGTTGCGCGTTTGTATGGTGCAAATCTTCTTGCAAACCCAATAGTCAAAGCATCGGGATTTAGGTAGTCATTTATTTTATTTAATTGTTCTGGCGAAAGGAAGCCTTTTTGCCTTTGTTTCAGATAATTTCGCGTGAAAAGAATGAGACGAACACGACGTCTTTGCTTTTCCCGCCATAATTCATCGGAAGAAATCATATCGATTTTCGACCAAAGTTCGGGGTTATCTGGGTCGATACGCCATCGGGGAGTCATATACCTATCGTAAAGTTCTGCAAGTTCGCGGGCAACCCAAGTCATTGTATGAACACCATTTGTGATGTGTGTAATTGGGATTTCATCTTCTGGAACATCTTTCCAAAGCTCGTTCCACATTCGACGCGCTGTTTTTCCGTGCAATTTGGACACAGCATTCCTAAAACTCGAAAGGCGTAAGCCAAGAACCGTCATAGAAAATCCTTCCGTTGTATTGTAAGGATTTATCTGCCCTAACGAAAGGAGTTCCTCCATCGTTATACCGAGCTCTTTAATGTAATCGGCAAAGTATTTTTTGATTAAGGATTGGTCGAAAACCTCGTTGCCCGCAGGCACTGGGGTATGAGTAGTGAAAATAGAAGTTCCTATTACAATTTGTTTCGCTGTTTGAAAATCGATAGAATATTTTTTCATAAACAATCGGATTCTTTCCAAAAGGGCAAAAGCTGCGTGCCCTTCGTTTAAATGCAATACTTGTGGTTCGATTCCTATCGCTTTTAGAGCGCGTATACCGCCAATTCCAAGTATTATCTCTTGTTGTATGCGAGTTTCTCTGGTACCACCATATAGCTGGTCGGTTATATCTCTGTATTCTGGAATGTTTTTATCAATGTTGGTATCCAAGAGAAAGAGTTGGACTTTACCAATTTCCATTCTCCAGACTTGTGCGTAAAGCTTGCCCAAAGGGAAATCTAAATCGATAATCAAAGGGTCGCCATTTTTATCTCGTTGAACAAGAAGAGGCATAGAATAAAAATCGTTTGGAATATAAAGTTCATTTTGCCAACCGCTTTGGGTTAACTTTTGACGAAAATAACCTTGTTGGTAAAGTAAACCGATTGCCACCAATGGTAAACCCAAGTCGCTTGCCGATTTTAAATGGTCCCCCGAAAGTATTCCCAGACCGCCAGAATAGTTTGCAAAACTTTCGTTAATCCCATATTCTGGGCTAATATAGGCAATTGTCCCAACTTTCTCTACATTTAGCGATTCGTACCAACCTTCGGCTTTCATATAATTTTGGAATTCTTGGTAAACAGTTTCAAGATAGGCGACGAAATCTTTTTGCGTAGCAAGGTTCTCCAACTCCTCTTGGCTTAATCTGTTAATGAAAAGCACCGGATTATGGTTTACTTCGTCCCACAATACATTGTTTGCACGGATGAAAAGGTCTTTTGCGTCGTAATTCCAACACCACCAGTAATTGTAGGCAAGTTCCTTTAATTTCGATATGTTGTGTGGCAATTTCGCTGTTACGATAAATGTTTGTACAGGTTTCATTTTTCCTTTCGCTATTTTAGATTAAACAGGAAAATAATAAAATTAAAAAAATTAAAATTTTTATGCAATTGACAAGAAAGCTCTTCCAAAAATTTCATAATTCTAATTCAGAGTAATGGTAAACCAATATCACAATTAGTAATTATCTATTTGCGCTCTTTGCAATCTATTTGAATAATCTATGTAAACAGTCTTCCACTCGGTGAAAATATCGAAAACTGTCCATCCGCCTTCGCGATGTCCATTGCCAGTACCCTTCACTCCACCAAAAGGCATATGTGCTTCGGCTCCAATGGTTGGGGCATTAACATAAGTTATCCCAGCTTCGAGGTCTCGGATTGCAACAAAAGCATTATTAATATTTGTTGTATAAATTGAGCTCGAAAGACCGTAGTCAACAGAATTTGCAAGTTCGATGGCGTGTTCGAGCGATTCGGCTTTCGAAACGGAAAGAATCGGTCCGAATATTTCCTCTTGGAATAACCTCATACTTGGTGTAACATCGATAAATATCGTAGGTTCGAAAAAGTATCCTTTTGCAAGTTCACCATCGGTTGCTCTTTTACCCCCGCAAACCAACTTTGCACCTTCGGACAAACCAATTTTTACATATTCTTCGCAAGTTTGTAGTTGCTGTTCGTGAATGACGGGACCAACATCGACTCCTTCGTTCAATCCATTGCCCAACCTTAGTTTTTTCGTCCTTTCGACAAGCATTTCGATAAAGGTTTCGTAAATGTCCTTGTGCACAATCAAACGCGAGGTTGCAGTGCAACGCTGACCAGTTGTTCCAAAAGCACCCCAAAGTACTCCTTCCAAAGCTAATTCTAAATTTGCATCTGGCATAACAATTTGTGGATTCTTTCCACCCATTTCTAAAGAAATTCTCTTGTTTAGCCGTCCGCAAATTTCACCAAGTTTTTTACCTATATCTGTTGAACCAGTGAATCCGATTACTTTTACATCGGGATGTTCAACTAACATATTGCCCATATAGCCCTTTCCAAGCACAACATTGAAAACACCAGGGGGAAACCCGGCTTCTTCCATAACTTCTGCAAAGACAACACCAGAATGTGGAACATCTTTCGATGGCTTAAAGATAACGGTATTCCCAGCTGCAATTGCTGGTAGAATTTTCCACGAAGGCACCGCTATTGGGAAATTAAATGCAGTAATGACTCCTACGACACCAATAGGAACTCGAAACGATAAATTAGCCTTGTCGGGTAATTCGCTTGGGGTGTTATGACCGAATAATCTTCGTGTTTCCGAAGCAGCGTAGTAGGCTGTGTCGATTGCCTCTTGAATATCTCCTTTGGTTTCGAAAACAGGTTTGCCCATTTCTCTTGTCATAATCCGAGCAATTTCATCTTTACGCCGTGCGAAAATATCGCCTGCGCGCTTTACGATTTCGCCTCGTTTTGGTGCGGGAACTAAGCGCCATTTCCTAAATGCTTCTTTCGCCGCTGCAACAGCTTCGTCAACATCTTCCTTTCCAGATTCTGGAAATTCGCCAATAATATCTTCAATATTTGCTGGATTAATGTTTAAAAAGTATTTACCACTTCTGGGTTCAACCCATTTCCCATTAATGAAATTTTTAAACCTTTCCATAGAAACTCCATTTTTAAGTTTGTAGAATACAAATATAAGACATCTAATCATAAATTCATTTTTAAAATGAAAATTAAGTAAATTAGTTTTTTAATGTGTTAGGGAGTTGAAGTTAAAACTTCATCATTGGATTTTAATTGCTTTCCTTGTTGGTTTGATTCTTGGAATCGTTTTCGAAAAAGACCATTCTAAATTGGAAATACAGCATCGCAAGGAAGATAAACTTATTTCGCAGGAAGTTTCTTTTGTTAAAGAAGCCCATATTATTGTTTCGCAAGGGAACAAAATAGATACAATTAGATTTTCTTCTGTCAAAGATTTTCTTGCCTTTTTCGAAAAGTCGAAGAAAGATGTTATTTCGGTTATTATCGGAAATTCAATCTTTGTTGACATTATAAATATTACTTCTAAGAAAAGTTTGATTCAGTATATTGCCCCGCTTGGCAATCTTTTCCTTCGATTACTAAGTTTTCTTGCTTTACCTTTGGTTTTATCGTCGATTATTACTGGAGTTGCAAGTCTTGGAAATATTAAAACTCTGGGAAGAATAGGGCTACGTACTTTGTCGCTCTATTTATTGACGACAGTTATAGCTGTTTCTCTTGGGCTTTTAGTAGCTTCGATAGTCGAACCGGGGAAGAAAATTTCAGCCGAAACTGCAAGCAAAATCAGCAACTTCGAGCAAACTTCTTTTGAAGAAAAAGTAAAAGAAAAAAGAACTTTAGATGTCTTAGATTTCTTAGTAAACATCGTTCCAAACAATCCCTTTAAAGCACTAAGCAACGGAGAAATGCTTCAAATCATCGTTTTCGCCCTGTTTTTAGGTATAGGGTTGACGTATCTTCCGCCAAAAGATAGCGAAATTGTCATTCGCTTTTTCGAAGGATTGACAAAAGCATTAATCAATCTTGTCAAAATAGTTCTTTACTTTGCACCAATTGGAGTTTTGGCTTTGATAGCCAATGTGGTTTCAGATTTTGGACCATCAATACTTTCCACACTTGGTTTTTATTTCCTAACTGTTCTAATAGGCTTGTTCTTACATTTTTCCATAGTCTATTCATCTATTCTGATTTTAATAGGAAAAATAAACCCAGTAAATTTTATCAAACAAGTTAAGGAGGCTCTAATCGTTGCATTTTCGACAAGTTCGAGCGCTGCAACACTTCCAGTAACTTACGAATGTGTAGTCGAGAACTTAAAAGTGCCAAACAAAATTGCAAGTTTCACATTGCCAATAGGTGCAACCATAAATATGGATGGGACCTCGTTGTACCAAGCAGTTGCTGCTATGTTCATTGCACAATTTTACGGGCTCGATTTAGCTCTGCCCCAAGTTCTAACCATTTTGCTTACTGCAACATTGGCTTCCGTTGGAACTGCACCGGTTCCCGGTGTCGGTTTAATTATGTTAGTTATGGTTCTGCAATCTGTTGGGATTCCGGAACAGGGTATTGTTCTTATTATCGGGGTCGATAGAATTCTGGATATGTTACGCACCGTCCTAAATGTTTCAGGCGATGCTGTTGTTACCCTTGCAATTTGGAAGATGGAAAAAACTTAAACAAATAATTTTGGCTTCTGTTCGTAAAATTGATTTTTTGTGTATCTAATTGATAATGGTAACTCTCGAACAAATAATTAGTATTTTAAATCCAAAGTCGGTCTTAGGTAATATTAAGGAAACGAACCCAATCGATTCAATATGCTATAATTCGAAAAACTGTGGTCCCAATTCCCTTTTTTTTGCAATCAAAGGGAGTAAAGTCGATGGCCATAATTTTATCGATGAAGCAATATCGAATGGAGCTAAAGTAATTGTATGCGAAGTTTTCCCGACATCGATTGAAACTAATTGTAATTATATTTTGGTTGACGATACCAGAAAAGCACTCGCGGTTGCTTCGAATTTCTGGTTCAACTATCCGACAGAAGGAATTAAAATCGTCGGTGTTACTGGAACTAATGGCAAAACAACAGTTACATATCTTTTAAAGCATATTTTTGAATTTATTGGGGTGCGTTCTGCAATTATAGGAACAACTGGAACCTTTGCAGAAAACTATTTCAGGAAGCTCGAAGTAACAACGCCTAATTCATTTGAACTTTTCCAGATTTTCAAAGAGTTGAAGGAGAGAAATGTTCATTTTGTTGCAATGGAAGTTTCGTCCCACTCCTTGGACCAAGAACGGACCTTCGGGATTAAGTTCGACGGGGCAATTTTTACAAACTTAACCCCAGAACATCTGGATTATCATCTTACAATGGAAAATTACGCTCGAGCAAAAAAGAAATTATTCGACAACCTACCAGAGAATTCTGTTGCGGTTGCCTTTTCTGGGACTTCCTATGCCGATATGATGCTTGCCGATACGAAAGCAAAAAACAAAATATTTGTCGGAAGAAATGAGAGTTCCGATTTTATCATTCGCTCGGAAAAAGTTAGTCTTTCTGGTTTAGAGTTCGAATTAGAATCGAAAAGAAAAGATTTGCTTTTCGATAAAGTTTTGTTCCGCTCGCCTATGTGGGGTAGGTACAACATAGAAAACATTTCTCTCGCAGTTGTAATCGCTTTACATTATGGTATTTCCTTTGAAGCTATTCAATCTGCATTATTAGCTTTTTCAAGTGTCCCGGGAAGAATGCAGAAATTGGAATTGAAAAATGGGGCACTTGGTGTGGTCGATTACGCACATACACCAGATGCTTTGGAAAAATTACTCCGTACACTTCGGGAAATTATTGTTCAGTCATCAGCATCAACTCGTCTCGTTTGTGTTTTTGGATGTGGTGGAGACCGGGACAAATCGAAGCGACCCGTTATGGGTAAGGTAGCTTCGTTGCTTGCGGACCTTGTAGTAATTACCAACGATAATCCAAGAAGCGAAAATCCAGAAAAAATAATCGAAGAAATTTACGAAGGTGTGCCTTTCGATGCAAGACAAAAGGTTTACAAAATTCCAGATAGAAGGGAAGCTATTCAATTTGCTTATTCAAAAAGTAATTGCAACGATATCATTGTTGTTGCAGGAAAAGGCCACGAAACTTATCAAATTATCGGCGATTCAACATACTATTTTAATGATTTCGAAGAGTTGGAGAAGTTATCATAAAGTTAGGACAAAGTTCTATGATTAAAAAGAAAAAGAAGTTTACCGAAGAAGAGCTCCATCCCAAACATCCTCTTAAAGCTTACGATAATAAAGTATTTATTCATAGTAGCGAAGGGCGAATTATTAGAATTTTGGCTGAATATTTATATCCAGAACAACACTTTCGCAAACACGGAATAAAGAAGACAATTATTTTCTTTGGGTCTTCGAGAATTAGACCAAAAGAAAAGTATATTGAAGAAATTGACTTGCTTCGGAATAAGCTTGATAATCTTGGAGAACGGGACCGACAAAAGGTTCGAAAGAAAATACAAGAGCTCGAAGAAATTTCCGAGAACGTTGGGCGCTATTACACCGAAGCGTATGAATTGTCGCGAAAAATTGCTGAATGGAGTAAAACGCTTCCACCAAGAAATAGATACTACATTTGCTCTGGGGGTGGTCCGGGGATAATGGAAGCAGCAAATCGTGGTTCGTTCGATGCCGGGTTGAAAACCATAGGTTTAAATATAAGCCTTCCTTTCGAGCAAGAACCAAACCAATACATAACAAAGGAGCTAAACTTCGAATTTCATTATTTCTTTATGCGAAAGTTTTGGTTAGTCTATCCAGCCCAAGCTTTAATCGTTTTTCCCGGAGGCTATGGAACTATCGACGAGCTTATGGAAATTCTGACACTTCGTCAGACTGGAAAAATGAAAAAGCCCCGTTTAATTCTTGTCTATGGTTCAGATTTTTGGAGCAAAGTTATTGATTTCAATTACCTTGCTCAAGTTGGAATGATAAGCAGAAGCGATTTGCGAATTTTTAAATTCGCCGATACTCCAAACCAAGCCTTCGAAATTATTGTTGATGAACTCAACTCCAAATTGAGTGAAAAGGTTGAATAGATTGGACACTTTTGCCCTTGTCCCGTAAAACAATTTTTTTTATGAAGAAGTCCAAAAGTCGCGATGATTGTGAACTTCGATGAAAGGTTAGATAAAGATTTTTTCCAGAACGATACTGTTTGGGTTGCCCAAAATCTGATTGGAAAACTTTTGGTTCGAAAACTTGACGGGATATATGTTGCTGGAATGATTGTCGAAGCAGAAGCATACCTTGCAGGGAATGATTCTGCCAGCCACTCCTATGTTGGGAAAACACGACGAAACGAAGCAATGTTCGCAGAAGGTGGCTCTATTTATGTTTATAAAATATATGGTATTCACTACTGTGTCAATATTGTTACAGAGTATGCTGGCAAAGGATGTGCCGTATTACTTCGCTCGGGTGAACCTATTCTTGGGTTCGAGATTTTTATCAAGAATCGTGGAGTAAGAAACATAGAAAACTTATTGAAAGGACCGGGAAACTTTGCAAAAGCATTTGGTTTTTCTTTGGGAGATAACTTTAAAAATTTGTTCACAGAGGAACTTTTCGTTCAAAATTATAGAAGGGTAAGTCTTTCGGAAATTGGTGTTTCGGGGCGAATTGGAATAATCAAAGATAAAGATTTACCTTTGCGATTTTACCTTAAAGGCTCGAAATTTGTTTCTGCTCGGCCAAAAGATTAATTAGATACATTTCAAGTTCATTGATATTTTCGCTAAATGTTAAAATGCCATCTTTATGTCCCCCAAGAACTATTAATTGCTCTTCTTTGTGATTTATTTTGTTACAAATTTTTGTTATTTCCCGAGCCAATCCAACACTACCATAGTCCACAGCAGAAGATGTAGTTGGTTTAACAAGTCGGAAAGTTTCCCAAAGCACTTTGTTATGAAAGTGTAACACAACATTAATTTTGGGCAATGCTTTGTAAACTGCTGAATGTGTGAGTGTTTCACTCGAAGGTTTAGTTCTTCCCTTGCAAAGGACAAAGTTGTTTTCGATATCGTAATCAATTACAACAACGAAGTCGGAGTAATCGAGCAATCGTTTAGCCCCAGTGTTTGTACCAGTAATGATAAATTTTTTATCATCGAGGCGATGGCTTAGGTTCCCGTAAGAAACATTTCCAATCGTTCCTATTAACCCTAAATCCCAAAGGGTAGAACGAAATTTCGTTAACTCGTAAATTAAAGGAAAATGCTCGATTTCTTCTTCTATTAATTCAAGTTTGAACTTGATATATCCTTCGTCGCTCATATCTTTTTTTCTGGAAACAACTTGAGTAAACTTTCTCTATTTGGCTTGCAAATTCCACGTTCTGTAATCAAACCATCGACAAGGCGGGAAGGTGTAACATCGAAGGCATAGTTGACAGCTTCGGATTCTTCCGGGCAAACTAAAACATCAACAATTTCTTCGTTATATAATCCGGAAATATATTTCACTTCCGAGGCATCACGCTGTTCGATAGGTATGTTTGCCGAGCCGTTTTCCATTTCGAAATCAATGGAACTCGAAGGAACAGCAACGTAGAATGGAACAGAATTATCTTTTGCTGCAAGGGCCTTCAAATATGTTCCAATTTTGTTTGCCACATCCCCATCGAGAGTTGTCCTATCGCTGCCAACAATCACAAGGTCAACCATACCTTTTTGCATAAGGTAGCCCGCAGCGTTGTCGGATATTATTGAATGTGGTATTCCTTCGTGTAAAAGTTCAAAAGCTGTGAGCTTTGCTCCTTGATTTCTTGGTCTTGTTTCACTTACCCAAACAAATACTGGTAGAGCACGCTCCTTTGCAAAATATACTGGGGCAAGAGCAGTCCCGTAATCAATTGTGGCAAGCCACCCAGCATTGCAATGAGTCATAATTTTAACACTATCGCCTTTTTTTCTGTATATCTCGTGAATTAATTCGAAACCAAATTCCCCAATCTTTTTGCAATTCTCGACATCTTCTCGGCATAAATTTCTTGCGGTATCGAGTATAATTTGCTTCTTTTCGTTCAAAGTCATATTAGCAGAAACTTTCCTTGCAATTATGTCGAGCGAATATTTTATATTAACCGCAGTTGGGCGTGTTTCCAAAATTTTTTTCGATGCTTCCTCGAAAACCCTATCGAAATTTGTTTCGTCTGTCCCCTTCAAAGCAAAATACAAGGAATAAGCACTTGTTACTCCAATTAGTGGTGCACCACGAACCCACATCTCTTTAATCGCCCGAACAAAATCGTCGAACTTTTTTAATTCGACTATTTGAAATTTGTGAGGTAGCCACCTTTGGTCGATAATCGAAACCGAACTAACCTCTTTATCCGTTTCCCAAATAGTTTGGTAATGTTTGCCAAAAATTTTCATACTTGGCTTAAATCTCGATTTTTGTTCAACTTTTCTTTTAGAAATTTTACAAAGTTTTCGACTGCTTTTGCTCTATGGCTTATACGGTTTTTTTCTTCCAGTTCCATCTCGGCAAATGTTATTTCGTAGCCAGAAGGAATAAATATTGGGTCGTAGCCAAAGCCTTTGCTCCCTCGTTCTTCGGTTGATATCTTACCTTCACAAACCCCTTCGAAAAATTTGGCGGAATTACCATCATAATAACAAATGATTGTTCGAAATCGTGCTTTTCTTTGGTCGATTGGCATACCTTCGAGAAGATTCAAAAGCTTGGTTCGGTTCTCTTCGTCAGTCGCATAAGCACCAGCAAATCTGGCAGTGTGGACGCCAGGAAGAGCACCAATAGATTCAACTTCGAGAGCGGTATCGTCTGCTATTGTTGGGATGGAAAAAATGTCGTAAACACCTTTTGCTTTGAGTAATGCATTTTCTTCGATAGTAGCACCTTCTTCGCTTATCTCTATCTTGCTCGAAGATACATCTTGTAGAAAAATAAGTTCGACTTGAAGTTGCTTTTGTCTAAAAATATCGAGTATTTCTATTTGCTTATTTTTATTATTCGTTGCAACCAAAATTTTCATATTTCAAAACACTAAAGATTTTGTTCACAGCTTGAGTTGGGGTAATCTTGCTCTGGAAAAGTTGACTTTCAATTTCTGGTAGAAGTGCTTTTACCTTGGGATTATTAAGGAACGAATCGATAATTCTTTCTTTAATCATTGAATACATCCAATCAAGAACTTGTTCTCGCCGCCGAAGCTGAAATACCCCAGTTGCTATTGTAATTTCCTTAAATCTCTCGATAGTTGCCCAAGTTTCTTCGATACCGATTTTCCTAATTGCCGAAGCAAGGAGTATTTCTGTATTCCATCCATCTGTTGCTGGGGAAATATAATTTAACGCCTGTTGGTATTCGCGAAAGGTTATTTTAGCCAGTTCAATATTTTCGCCATCGGCTTTGTTTACCAAAATTGCGTCAGCGAGTTCAACAATACCTTTCTTAAAAGCTTGAATTTGGTCGCCTGCGCCCGGATGAATCATCAGTAAGAAAAAATCGACCATCGAACGAACCAAAACTTCGCTCTGCCCGACACCGACAGTTTCGACAATAATAATGTCGAAACCAGCGGACTCGCAAAGTAAAATTGTTTCACGCGTCTTTTTCGAAACCCCACCTTGCATTCCACCAGATGGTGATGGTCGAATAAAAGCATTTTGATGCTGAGCTAATTTTTCCATCCGTGTTTTATCGCCAAGTATCGAGCCTTTACTTAATATACTGGTGGGGTCGATTGTTAAAACAGCAACTTTATGCCCCTTTTCGCAAAGGAACAAGCCAAAATTTTCTATAAAGGTACTTTTCCCTACCCCGGGACTTCCAGTAATCCCAATCCGAATAGAGTTTCCTGAATATGGAAGCAATTGCGAGAGAAGTTCCTGAGCTTTCTGTTGGTGTTTTTCTAAAGTACTTTCGATTAAAGTTATTGCCCGAGCAAGAATAGACCTATTCCCAGATAGTATCCCTTCGATATATGATTCGAAAGATAAATTTCTATAAACTTCTGCATTGTTGAGACTTGCTTTACCAGACAAATTATTCATAACGATAAATCAAAGGAAAACTAAATTAATTAATTTCACAAAGTATGTCTAAACAAATGTCAATACATTCGGAAAGAATCATTGCTGTTGCACCCCAAAGGGGTATTTTATAATGAATTTTCCAAAGGGGGACTTGAATTTTCTTTTCTTCGTGTAACCAAGTTTCTACTCGAATATTTCTTTTGTCTAAAAAGAATTGCAAGGGATGTAGGAGTACTTCGGTAACCTCGTCTTTGTTCAATTTCAACTTTGGTAAAAGGGGTAAGTATCCGACAACGGGAACTACAACTGTATTAGAAGGTGGAACAAATAAATTCGATAAAATACCCAAGATTCTGATTTTGTCGAACTTTACCCCAAGTTCTTCTTCGGTTTCTCTCAAAGCTGTTTCGATTGGAGATTCATCGGATTCCGAATGCCCACCCGGAAAACTTATTTGATTTTTATGTTTGGGCAACCTTGAACTTCGTAGAGTGAAAAGTATTTTGAGTTGCTCGAAAGATTCTCCGACTAACAAAACTAAAACAGCACTTTGCGAGGCATCGTGTGTAGCTTCGAAAGGTCGATAAGGACGTTCGTCGAGTAGTGGCGACATTTTCTCGTGCGAAATTTTTCCTTTAAGCTTTTTCTCTGTAAGTGCTTCTTGAAATTTGGATAGAAACAATTCTAACTGTACCATCATTTTGCGAAATTTAATGCTTCGACTGGTTTCATATTCGACGCAAAAAGAGAAGGTAATAGCGAGCTCAAAATCGTTACAAAAAATGTAAACGCAACAACAATAGCATAATGTTCAATTGAAATTGAAATTGGTAAAACATTAAGGTAGTATATTTCGCTGTTTAAATGAATAAATTTGAAGTACTTTTGCAAAAGAGAGAAACAAAGTGCAATCCCAACCCCGATTGCAGTGCCAATAGTTGCAATTTTTAGACTTATTCTTAAAAAAATTAAAAGTATTTCCTTTCTTTTTAAGCCTAATGTTTTGAGCACTGCTATACTTTTTGTTTTGTCAATAACATTTATAAGAAGGAAAGTAACCACATTAAAGACAGCAACAATTGTAATAAGACTCAAAACTAATGGTATCGGCTCTTTTTGGAGTTCTATCCAAGCGAATATTGAAGAATGCAAATCGTAGAATGTATAGCAATAGTACGGATAACCCAATTCCTCCTCCAATTTATTAGCTACCGAATTTATTTTGGTTATATCCCCAATAAATACATCGAAAGAAGTTGCTACGTCCTTTGGTAATCCGAATATGTTTAAAAAATAATGCTTTGGTATAAAAGTAATAAGTTCATCGTATTTTGCCATTCCAGATTCATAGAAACCTAATACTTTTACTTTAAAAAATTTTGGAAGAGTAGTTGTTGGGTCGGTATTTTCCCCCAAAGAAACTAATACTGCTGTATCTCCGATTTTCAATCCGAACTTTGTTGCAAGCATTTTGCCTACGATTATCCCATCTTGGTTTAATAGTTCATCTGTGGAAATATTCAGCTCTAAATCGAGAATTTTGGCTAAGGTATTTTCGTCTAAAGCACGGAGCAAAACTCCATCGACATAGTTCTTATACTTCAACACAGCCTCTTTTTCTACAACTGGGTAAACTTCCTTTATTTCGCTAACCCTTTCTTGTAATTTCTTTACTATATCGCTTGAATTAAAGACCAAATTCTTGTCGAATGTAAAAATTTTAATATGAGAAGTGAATCGTATCGCATTTTCACGAAGTGCTGAATGGAAACCTTCGAGAACAGAAAGAGAAATAATCAAAGCAACTACACCAAGGACAATACTTACTATTGCAAACCACCAGACAAAGTTAATAAAGCCACGCCGAGCATATCTTGAAATGTATCGGTTCGAGATGAGCTTGATTAATTCGTGATTCATTTAAAACATTAATTTGAATAAGCAAAAGCAATTTTGACGAACATTGCCATTGCAAATTTCATTGATTCTTCGGATGGGTTGAATCGCGAGGAATGTAGTCCGTAAAATTCACCGTTATATCCTTTTGGTTTTACTCCAAGAAACCAGAACACTGCGGGAATAACCCGAGAATAATAAGCAAAGTCTTCGGCCCACATTTTCTTTTCGAAATTCGCAACGTTTTCCTCTCCTAAAACTTCAATCCCTATTTTTCTGACAAATTCGGTGAGTTCTTTGTGGTTAACTAAAGAAGGGTAACCTAAAATTGGCTCGAATAAGCATTCCGTTGAATAGGCATTCGAAATTGTTTCGGAAACGAATTTTATCTTTTTCAAAATTTCGTACCGAAGTGATTCGTTGAAGGTGCGTAAAGTTCCCATAATTTTTACAACATCGGGGTAAATGTTTGTTGCAGTTCCACCTTGAATAGAAGTTATTGCCAGAACAACTGGTTCAAGAGGGTTCTTAGTTGATTGAGCTAAAGAATAGAGAGCATTTACAATTGCTACGGAAGTACGAATTGGGTCGGTGCCTTTCTGTGGTTCAGCCGCGTGAGTACTTTTCCCCCGAATAGTCCAATAAAGTTCGTCGGAAGAGGCGAGAATTTCATTTGGGCTCAAAGATATCTTGCCGACTTCGGTTTCTGGGTCGGTATGCTGAGCGAATATTGCTTCGACTTTTTCCTTTTCTAAGAGCCCTTCTTCGAGGATTCTTTTTGCCCCGCCGGGCAACTTTTCTTCTCCGGGTTGAAAGATAAAAACTATTGAATTTGGTAAGTAATCTTCGTATTTCTTCAATATTTCTGCTACACCGAGAAGCGTAGCAGAGTGGATGTCGTGTCCACAAGCATGCATTACTCCATCGTTTCTCGATGAAAAAGGGAGTCCAGTCTCTTCCTTAATTGGAAGTGCGTCGATATCAGCTCTAAATGCAATAGCCCTATTGCCATTTCCAATTTTCGCTACAACCCCAGTTTCGGAAATTACCTTTCCTTCGATACCCAAACCATTCAAATAGTTCAAAATGGTCTGGCAAGTTAAATATTCCCTGAAAGATAATTCTGGGTTTAAGTGTAAATGCCGCCGAACTCGGATAACATTGTCGAAAACCTTATCGATTTCTTCGAATATTTTGTCTTTGGTCATTCAATACTTTTTGTTATCTTGTTTCGTTTAAAAGTAGCAAGTTAAAAATTTTTAGCAAGAGTAAATTTGGAACTTACAAAAGCAAATAAAATTAGAATTTTACCAGAATATATAGCAAACCAGATTGCAGCAGGCGAAGTTGTTCAACGACCAGAATCAGTTGTAAAAGAGCTTGTCGAAAACTCGCTGGATGCCAATGCAAAAACGATAGCTGTAATTATTCACAAAGGAGGAAAGCAACTAATCCACGTCGTTGACGATGGAGAAGGAATGAGTCGCGAGGACCTTGCTTTATCTATCCGTCGGCACGCTACAAGTAAAATTTACACATCGGAGGATTTAGAATCAATTCTTTCTTACGGTTTTCGTGGCGAAGCACTTGCTTCGATAGCGTCGGTTTCTAATTTGGAAATTCGTACTAAAAGAGAAAACGATGAAATTGGGTGGCGACTTATTGCCGAGCCCAACAGAGAACCTACGATAGAACCAATTGTGATGGACAAAGGAACACAAGTGTTTGCTCGTAACCTTTTTTTTAATATTCCTGCTCGAAGAAAATTCCTAAAATCGGATTTAACAGAGTTTAGATATATCTCTGAAACACTTCTTAAAATAGCTTTATGCCGAAACGATATTCGATTTGTCTTTTACGACGAAGATTCTCTCGTTTTCGATGTACACCCTTCCGCACTTAAAGAAAGGATACGGGATTTGCTCGGCGATTTAGTTTACGAATCGGCTCTCGAACTCGATTATGAGTATAATGATGTAAAGATTACTGGTTTCATTGGGCAACCACATATGGCAAAGGCAGTTCGTGGCGACCAATATATTTACTTGAACCGTCGTCATATTCGTAGCCGAGCACTTTCGTATGCTGTTCTCCTTGCTTACGAGCATTTATTAGATAAACAAGCTAACCCTTTCTTCCTAATCAATATTGAGTTAGACCCAAGCCGCTACGACGTTAATGTCCATCCCCAAAAGCACGAGGTTAAGTTCGAAGACGAACGATTTATATTTAATTTGGTAAATAATGCTGTTCGCCAGACATTGCGACAACACAATCTTGCTCCATCTGTTTCGATTCAAAATAATTATGAGCCTTTCGAAAAGGTAGGGAATGAAATTAAATCCGAAAGTAAAGGAATTTCTATTGTGAACAAACTAACTGGCGAAATAATAGAAAAAGAATTTTCCACGACTATTCATGGCAAAAACTACAAAGTTTTTCCCAAACAGAACTTAAAATACAGACCTTCGTTTGATAGCAACATCCAAAAGAATCTTGAAAATTTCTTTACGAATCGTTTAAAAAAAGCCACTGAGCAAGAAGAAGTTGAAGAACTCGAAAAAAAAATCTTCCAAGTCCACAACAAATATGTTATTATTGAGACCTCGAAAGGAATATTAATAATCGACCAACACGCTGCCCACGAAAGAATACTTTTCGAGAAACTCTTGCGAAATGTTGAAGAAGGTGAAAAGCAAATTCAAAACTTACTTTTTCCTATCAGTATCCAATTAAATCCTATCGAATTCCAAGCTTTAAAAGAAATACGTGAAGATTTACTCCAAATTGGCTTCCAACTCGAACTTTTCACCAACGGGGAAATAGAGCTCTACGCAGTTCCTTCTGCACTTTTTAATCTTTCCGAAGAAAAAATACTTCGCGAACTTTTACAATGGTATCTCGAAACTGGTCATCTCGAAAAAACAAACTTTAGAGAGAACCTATTAGCCACTATAAGTTGTAAATCTTCTATAAGGACTGGCGAAAGTCTTTCGACCGAGGAATTACAAAAACTTGTCGAAGAACTTTTTCGATGCGAAATTCCATATTCTTGCCCCCACGGTCGACCAGTGGTTATTGAACTTACTATGGAAGAATTAGATAAAACTTTCTGTAGGAATCTTTAACAATAAAACTTTAACTAAATATTCTCCCCTTTGCATTTTATAAAATTTGTGAGCATCGACTATTAGCTCGAAAAAGATACTTTTCGAAATCTATCTTTACCAATTAAAATAACAATAACAGTCTACTAAGCAAAGCGGTGGTAAAGCCTTAATGCTGTAACAAAACAAACTTATTATTTACCTTTCGTTCAAATATTGCAAGTTCTTTCAAAGGTTGTGCTATTACATTGAATAAAACCATTGTAAAAAACTTATGGATTATTACGAGATTGAATTGAATACCTCTTTTAACTTTGTCAAGTCGAGCTTCTTCATATTAAGTACGGCTTGCAAGACCCTATCAATTTGTTGTTGGGAAGCAGTTTGCATCATCAACAAGTACTCTTTTGGGATAATTTGCCAAGATATTCCATACTTATCTTTTAGCCAACCACATTGCTCAGCTTCGGGGTAGAAAGTTAGTTTAGACCAAAAGTAATCGACTTCTTCTTGTGAATCGCAAGCAACAACGAACGCGATTGCCTCGTTAAAACCAAAATTTTGTGGGTATGGGTTATCCAACACCGCAAACCATTGGTTATGAAGTATAAACTCACTATATATCATAGTGGCTTCGTTGTTCGGACCCATTTCCATTGGATATCTTGAAATAGAAACTCTTCGGCTATTATTAAAGAGGGAAATATAATAATCGGTAGCTTCGAGTGCAAAGCCAAACCTTTCGTTTGCAAACATAAGGGCTGGGGTAATAAAATCACGTTCGTTTTTTTCATCGTCGATTAAAGTTAATTGCCAAGATATGCCAAATTTATCTTCGACCCAACCAAATCTTTCGCTAAAGAAGTATTTGTCCAATGGCATTAAGATTTTTCCATCTTGTGTCAATTTTTCCCAAAAGTAATTCAAATTATCATACGAATTCCTGTCCTTTGCAAGGTTGAATGTAAGTATAAAAGATATTGATGGATTTATTTTAAAATATGGTCCACCGCTTATCGCCATAAATCTGTAGCCTCGTAGCTCGAAGGTTACTAAATCGGCATCTCCCGACGGAGTATTGCGAAGAAGTTGAGTATTAATTACTCTGGAATTTTCACCAAAAATCGAAACCAAAAATTCAGATGCTTCTTTTGCCTCTTTTTCGAACCACAAACTTGGAATAATTTTTTGCATATATACCTCAATTGTTCAAAAGTTCCTTTTTCATAAGGTTAAATTAAGAAATTTCGAAAAATAGTATTTACTATTCTGCTGATAATAGTTACTTTTAATGAGCAAATAACAAGTAGTTAAGATGATTTTAATGTCGACACCTATAATGTCAATGGAAAATTCATACATTTCAAGTAAAATTAGTTATTTTTCTTTAACTGCAACTTTAAATGTTTGAATTGAATTTTTTTCGTTGATACAAAGGAAATATATCCCAGAAGCTAAACTTTCGAAATCAATTCGAGCCGTACCATTAGAAAAATAGTCAATTTGTGGGAAACATCTTTTACCGCAAATCGACCAAATTGAAATTGTTGCTTCATTGATTATACCATCGAGGTAAAGTTGTTTTGAATTGAGATAAAGCAATAATTCATTTTTGGATTTGCTTTCGTCGACGATGGTAGCGATAGTCGTATCTTCGATTGCTCCGACAGAAGGTGGCTGTTTGAAGGGATTACCAAAATAATCATATTTTGGGGCTGGAACGATAACTCCAGCTCCAATAGCTGGACTTCCCGGTAAAAGTCGAAAATTAAAGCTATTAATGTCGTAGAAAAGAGGGTCGCCACGTATAGAATTTGATATTTTTATTCCTTCAAGTTCTTCAGCATCGTAAGGTCCCCCAGTAGGATTAGGCAACCAGTTTGGGTCGGCAGTGTAATAAAAAAGATTATTCGAAACAACAAAAGAGGAATAATCCACATTATTCAATTTAGGATTAGGCGAACCATTGAAGTAACGCGTATTGACAAGGTAAAAAATATTATTAATGATACGATTTGAATCGCAAACAAAGGTTGGTTGCTCGGCAAGAACACGAAAAACAAACTGTTGAGGATTAATTATTGTATTATTAACAATTTCACAATTTTGGGCTTGACCGAAGGAAAAAGCAGAGCGTCCGCCTACTATGATGTTTGAGTGAACGAAAATTTCTCTTGCCGTCCACTTATCTTCTGGACAATGAAATTTTGTATCGCCAGCTTCTCCAATTCGTAAAACGGCATCTAAAGTTCCACAATTGAGAAACAAATTCCGTTCTATTTTAACATTTCTTGTTCCTAATTTTGTCTGAATTGCTCTACCCTTGATGTTCTCGAAAATGTTATTGCGAACCAATCCGTTGTGGCAAACATTTAAAGCGAGACCAGCGTTGCCATCGCCTTGCTCTTTGAAAGTACAATTAACAATCTCGAAGTTATCGACTCCACCGAACTTCAAAGTGTTTCCACTACGGTTCCCACCAAAGAAACAATTAGATATAATAATGTATCGGGATTGATTCTCACAATTTCCGCCATTATCTATGTTCAAAAAAGGGCCAATCGTATCTGTTTTGTCGCCTTGAAATGTTAAATTTTCAAATCTTACAAATTCCAAAGCCGAAAACTGCCATTGGCCTCGTATTATTGGTTGCTCTTCTCCAAAGGGTCGAATGGTTATCCAAGAATTAGCTCTACCTTTTAAACCCCAAATATAATTGTAACCACGGTAAATACCAGTATGTAAGTAGACCGTATCCCCAGGTTTAATAAATGGTGCAGCTTCTTGGATATTCGAAAACTTATGCCCCGGACCGATATGAACTTGGGCTATTAAAAGGAGGGATGAAAAAATATTGAAAAGTGCAATAAAAAAGAAAAGACACATAAAATTCACCCCAAATTAAATTTTTTCATACTAAAAAATAACTTTGCAAATCTAATTCCACATTTTTGGTAAAAAAATTTTATCGACATTTGAACGCAAATAAATTAATGCTTAATTAAATAAAATGTTACAAATTATTTTACTTTTTTGAATCGCACGAAGGTTTTTACTTGAAAATGTATTGGTTAGAAAAAACAAATTTCCAAATAATTTTGGATTTTCCCGTAGTAAAATTAAATTCATTGCTAAAAACTTCACGAACAAAGGAAAGAATGTAGTTTTAACAAAACACACAAAAGAAATTCAATTGTTCCGTTTTATGTAATTTTGTAGTTTATAATTTTTTTAAAAAATGTTAAAACTCGAAACGATAATCTCGCTCGCTAAACGTAGAGGAATAATTTTTCAGTCTTCCGAGATTTACGGAGGCTTAAATGGTTGTTGGGATTTCGGACCATTAGGGGTTGAGCTGCTAAGGAATTTGAAGGAACTTTGGTGGCGCGCGATGACCTACAGAGACGATATCGAAGGATTGGATGCTTCGATATTAATGCATCCTCGAACTTGGGAAGCAAGCGGACATATTTCACAATTCACAGACCCTATGATTGACAACAAGGTAAGCAAGGCAAGATATCGAGCAGACAATCTTATCGAAGAGTTTATTGAAAGAATGCAAAAAAAAGAAAAATTTGAACTTGCTCGCGAAATAGAGCTTAGGCTTTCCAACGCAAAAACTCCTGCCGATTTCTATCAAATCATTATAGATTACAAAATTCCAGACCCAGTCAGCGGAACAACTGAGTGGACGGAAGTACGGAATTTCAATCTTATGTTCAAAACATTTATCGGTCCGGTCGAAGACGATGCCAGTGTAGTTTATTTGCGGCCCGAAACAGCCCAAGGAATCTACGTCAACTTCAAAAATGTGCTCGATTCTTCGAGACAGAAAATACCTTTCGGTATAGCTCAAATAGGAAAAGCTTTTCGAAATGAAATAAATACAAAAAACTTCCTATTTCGAACTCGAGAATTTGAACAAATGGAAATGCAGTACTTCGTCCGACCGGGAACAGAAGATGAATGGTTTGAATACTGGTTGAACGAGCGTTTCCAGTGGTTTGTCGATATCGGTTTTTCGAAAGAAAAACTTCGATTCAAAGAACACGAAAAGTTAGCTCATTATGCAAGCCGTGCTGTCGATATCGAATTTCTTTTTCCTTTTGGATGGGGGGAAATCGAAGGAATACATTCTCGAACTGATTACGATTTGCGGAACCATCAAGAGTTTAGCGGTAAAAGATTGGAATATTTCGACCCAAATACGAACGAAAAATTTATTCCTTATGTTGTAGAAACAAGTGGTGGAGTTACAAGAACTCTTATGGCTATTCTTTGCAATTCTTACGACGAAGAGGATGTTCCTTCCGAAAAAGGAACTCTCGAGCGAAGAGTTGTTCTTCGGTTGAATCCCAATCTTGCACCTATAAAAGTGGCAACATTTCCACTTGTCAATAAAGATGGTATGCCAGAGTTTGCTCAAAAGATTTACTCAGATGTTCAAAGGCATTTCAAAGCAATGTACGACGATTCTGGAGCAATTGGAAGACGGTATCGACGGCAAGATGAAATTGGAACACCATACTGCGTAACTGTCGATGGCGAAACTCTACAAAACAGTACTGTTACAATTCGCGACCGTGACTCGATGGAACAAGTTCGCATCGATGCGTCGCAGATAATACAATTTTTGAAAGACAAATTGAGTTTATAAATGAAAAAAATTCTTGTCGTTCTTCTTTTTATCCTTTTTTTGTCCGAAGGAATTATTTGTCAAAACAAAGAGAGTGAACCAGACTCTTCTTTGATAGAAGAAGAATGGCTTGAAATATATAATTATCTTAAAAATCAAACCTCAAGCGAAGTTGATTCTACCGACTATTTATATTTCAAGATATTTAAAGGTTTCGAAATCTTTGGTTCAGCTTTCAGAGAGTTAATCAAAAATTACGTAATACCACTCGACCCAGAATCTTTGATTGAAGATGCAATAAAAGGTATTACAAAGGAACTCGACCCCTACACTGTTTTCTATCGCACCGAAAAAGAGCTAAATGAAGTTGTAAACCAACGAAGCTACGTCGGGCTGGGCATCGTTACTTCGATTGTCGACTCTTCAATTGTGGTTGTCGATTTTGTCGATTCTATTGCTATGGAAGAAAAAAAGTTAAAATTAGGCGATAGAATTATTCAAATCGATTCCGTACGATTACCACCTAACCTCGATACTTTAAGATTCTACACTTCTGGGGAGCCGGGGTCGAAAATAAAAGTCTATATTCAGCGCGAAGGTATCGATACAATCGTGATAGTAAATACTCGCAGAAGGGAAATTGAACTTCCAATGATTGAACTTCAGCGTGAAATTGACTTTAAAGACGGGAAAGTGTTGTATGTAAAAATTAATTACTTTTCCTCCGAGATGGTTTCGGAGTTTGCAAAAATTCTAAAAGGTTTCGCTACCCAAAATTTGGAACGGCGAAAGGGCATAATAATAGATTTACGAGACAATCCCGGCGGAACTCTCGAATCTGGAATCAGTCTATGCGAAACTTTGCTACCACCCGGGAGCCTAATAGTTTCCTTAAAAAGTAATAATTTTTACCAAAATAAAGAATATCGAGCAGTTTTTAATTCAATCGATACTGCAACTCCGTTGATTATCCTTGTCAATCGCGGTTCAGCAAGTGCAAGCGAAATCGTTGCTGGGGCTGTTCAAGACAACGACCGTGGCGTTGTTCTTGGCGAAGCAACTTTTGGAAAGGGAATAGTACAATCAATTGCACCTTTACCTTTCGATTCTTATTTGAAAATTACAACATCAAAATATTTTACCCCTTCGGGAAGATGTATTCATAAAATTCGTTTTCGGTCCCGAACAAGCGACCAACTTTTCAAAACATTCATTACCGATAGTGTTTTTTTCACCAAAAATGGTCGAGTATTCAAAGTTTCCGATGGTATCCAGCCAGATATTTTAATTCAAAAAGACGACTCTCTCAATTTTCTTTCCCATCTACGCAATTCTCAGATTATTTTGCTTTATGTTCTACGATTAGAAAATACACTCGGTTTGAATAATCCCAAACTAAAAGATGAAAAATTTTTACTCAAAGACTTTACTAAATTTTTAAAAGAAAAGAACTTTTTCTTTAAGTCTCCAGCTGAATTAATAGTCGATACATTGGTTAAGGATTTGAACAAATTCAAGGAAAAGAAGTGGGTTATCGAAAAGTTCGAAAAGCTCGCAAAAGAAATTGCCGTTCCTACCGAAAAATACGTGTTGGAATATCGTAAAGAAGTACTAAACTTAATTAACGAAGAAATTCTGCGAAGGAAAATGAACCTTTACGATTTTAGATTTCACCTTCTTCAAAAGGACACATATTACAAAAAAGCTTTGGAGCTACTTGAAAACATCCAAGAATACAAGAATATATTAAGCCCAAATTGAATTGTAAATAATCGTTTAATAAAATATTTAAACATTTGTTTCGTTAAATTTTGCGTTATGTAAAATATATCTGGTTTCTATGAGAATAACTAAACAATATACGAACCGAGAAAGTCAGTCTCTTGATAAGTATTTACAAGAAATTGGGAAGTACGAACTTTTATCTCCCGATGAAGAAGTTGAGCTTGCAAAAAAAATTAAAAAAGGCGGATCCGAAGGGCAAAGAGCTCTCGAAAGATTAGTTCGCTCAAATTTACGTTTTGTTGTTTCTGTTGCAAAACAGTATCAAAACCAAGGCTTGACACTTGGAGATTTAATTAATGAAGGAAATCTTGGGCTAATCAAAGCAGCTCGTCGATTCGACGAAACCAAAGGCTTTAAGTTTATTTCTTATGCTGTTTGGTGGATTCGTCAATCAATCCTTCAAGCACTTGCCGAGCAGTCGCGTATTGTTCGGTTACCATTAAATCGAGTTGGTGCTCTTAACAAAATTGGAAAAAAATTTAGTGAATTGGAACAAAAGTACGAACGGGAACCCACAACAAGTGAACTTGCTGAACAGCTCGATATGTCCGTTAGTGATATTGCCGAAACCATTAAAATTGCTGGACGTCATCTTTCCGTCGATGCTCCATTTGTTCAAGGCGAAGACAATCGATTGCTCGATGTTATACCAAACGAACAGCAACCTTCGCCAGACCATCAACTAATACAAGAATCTTTACGCACTGAAATAAATAATTTACTCAAAACATTGCCCGACCGGGAAGCCGATGTTATCCGTTTGTTTTTCGGTCTCAACGATACAACCCCTTTGACATTGGACGAGATTGGAGAGAAATTCAATTTAACTCGGGAGCGTGTACGGCAAATCAAAGAAAAAGCAATTCGACGATTGCGTCAAACTACTCGATGCCAAGCTTTAAAAGCTTACTTAGGTTAATAATGCGGCGAAACGAAACTCAAAATCAAAACGGTGCCGTTCAACCTTCGCAAAGAAGACCATCGTGGCTAAAAGTTAGAGCACCGGGCGGCGAAAACTATTCCTTGCTTCGTTCAATGATGCGTTCGAAAACACTTCACACAGTCTGCGAAGAAGCGCGATGTCCAAACATTGCAGAATGCTGGGGAAACCGAACGGCTACTTTCCTTATTCTTGGGGATATTTGTACTCGTTCGTGCGGTTTCTGTGCCATAAAAACTGGCAGACCTAACCCAGTCGACCCCGAAGAACCTCTCAAAGTTGCTATTGCTGTCCAACAAATGGGAATTAATCACGTTGTAATTACATCTGTAAACCGAGATGAGCTACCCGACCAAGGTTCTACAATTTGGGCTAAAACAATATCAGAAGTAAAAAGACTTAATCCTAACGCTTCGGTCGAAGTTCTTATCCCCGATTTCAAAGGTGATACCGAATGTATTCAAAAAGTACTCGACGCTAAACCAGACGTTTTGAGCCATAACCTCGAGACTGTCCCCCGTTTATATAAACTTGTCCGCCCCCAAGCAAAATATCAGCGGTCGCTCGATGTTCTTTCTTACGCAAAAAAAGTAGGCTACATTACCAAAACTGGTATTATGGTTGGAATTGGCGAAACTTTCGAAGAAATCATCGAAGTTATGCAAGACGCACGAAAAGTCGGGGTTGATATTTTTACAATAGGGCAATACCTACAACCCACCCCAAATCATTTGCCAATCGATAGATACGTAACACCCGAGGAATTTAACAAACTTCGGCTAATTGGAATAGATTTGGGCTTCCGCCACATCGAATCCGGACCCTTAGTGCGTAGCTCGTACCATGCAGAGCGACATATATAATCGCAAGTTAAAGTTTGTTGTTTTAGGTAGCGGGACTTCGACTGGTGTTCCAACAATTTCGTGTAAGTGTCCAACTTGTCTTTCCAACGACCCACGCGACAAGCGACTTCGAACCTCCTTGCTTGTTCAATCGCCAAATACAACGGTAGTAATAGATGCATCTCCAGATTTTCGACAGCAAATGTTACAACATAATGTCGATAAACTCGATGCAATTGTTTTCACACACGGCCATTTCGACCATATTGGTGGGCTCGACGACATAAGAGCCTTCAATTACACAACCAAAATGCCTATGAAAATTTTCCTCGATAAAAAAACGTTCGAACGAATAAAGAAAACTTTCTTCTATATTTTCGAAGAACCAGAACGAAGTGGAGGCGGATTACCCCTTCTCGATGTAAATTTTATCGACATCGAACCATTTACAATAGGCGATATCAAATTCGACCCTCTTAAACTCCATCACGGAACATTAGAAGTGCTTGGATTTCGGATTGAAAATTTAGCTTACTGCACCGATACAAATAATATACCCGACGAAACACTTCGGCTTTTGTGCGACCTCGAAATATTGCTTCTCGACGCACTTCGATACGAAAAACATTCGAGCCATTTTACAATCGAAGAAGCAATTAGTGTTGCACAAAGAATCAAAGCAAAACGAACTTATCTTATACATTTAGCTCACCAAGTTAAACACTCCGAATGTTCCAAGCTTTTACCCGAAGGAGTTTATCTTTCTTACGATGGTTTAACACTTGAACTATGATATTGGGGTCCGGCGTGCATTCACAAATAGAAAAATTTATTTAAAAATTTTTCGTAATTTTGAACTTCGAGGTGGGTTCGCATAATGGTATTGCAGCGGTCTTGAAAACCGCCGGGCGAAAGCCTGTGGGGGTTCGAGTCCCTCACCCACCGCAATAGATTCTGTTCTGTCTTAATTTACAAGCACTTACACAATGTTTTCGTTCCAAAAATATACCTTTTTTGGGTTTTATTTTGCTTATATTTTGCTTAACCTATTTTCTAAAAGGTAAACATCTGGAACAACTAAATAATAATCTTTTTCTATCGACTGGGTGTGGCCCGATAACATATTTCTTATCTCAGTTTCTATTCCAATCGCCCTCCATCGATTAATTGCACCTTTTCTTATGACATGAAAAGTAACCATTTCAAAATGCATCTCAGGTAATTGCTGCGCTAATTTTTTGTTCGCTTCTTTTAAATGACGTTGTAATAGTTGTTGGTACCTATAGACGCCTGGTTTATCAAATCCAAGAGTTTTTAATCTTTCCAAAATTTCTTTTACTCTTGGAAACGGTTTTAGGGGGAAAATTCTATCTCTACTACCTTTCCCTTTAATGATAAAATATCTATCAGTTACATCATCCCAACTTAAATCAATTATCTCCTGAATCCGCAAAGCTGTTAAGTAAGCAAACTCTATAAGTAAAGCCATATGCTCTTTGCCTATTTCTTTAAAATACTCTTTATACTTTTCTATATGCGCCTCGGTTACGGCTCTTACTTCTTTTTTCTTGACAATAGGCAGCATTGAATTAGTTATTGGATTCCTATCCATCCATTCTAATTCTATTGCATAATTGAAAATTCCTTTTACATCAGCCAGCATTTTACGAATATAATTAGGGCTATAACTCGTCATTGAATTTATTCGTTCCAATATCTTTATTCGTATTTCTTGAATGTTATCTAATGACCAGTTTTCGTAAAAGAAATAACGAAAGATACGCTTATAACGAATTTGTGTTGCTGGAGCAAGTTTAGATACCCTGTCTAAGAAAAATCTTTCAATCAAGTCTTTTATATCTTTTCCACTACGAACTCTATTTTGAAAAATCTCATCTTGTATTCTCTGTTCCAAAATCTCCATAGCTAGCTTTCGGTTTTTCGGAGTCCATAGCAATCCTGTTGCTTTTCTTACTGAATTTACAGATGTATAAATCATACCATTGCGATACCGAAAGCAATATGCTTTTCGATATGTTGGATGTACCCAGCGGTCATCCCGGGGTTGAGCGTATCGTGGCATAATTAATTTTGTTATTAAAGTTTTCTTACATAAACTCCTAAAATAAACCAATCGTCTGTATCTGTTAATACAATTTTAGGAAATGCGTAATTAGTAGATGCTAAAGTAACTTTACCATCACAACACTCGAAACGCTTTAAATAATAAGAACCATTAAGGTAGATCAAAACTATATCTCGATTCTTTGGCTCTGCATTCAGATCTACAA
>JAOADV010000010.1:276-72651 GCA_026417135.1 Ignavibacteria bacterium | reverse complement strand
GAATGGGACTAGTTTACAAACAATTGCTACTAATTTGCCAAATTCTGGTAGCTATAGCTGGTCGGTACCCGCTGGAACCTATGTCTGCGGCAATATAGCTTATATTCAATTACGTGCTTTTGATTGTGCTGGGAACTTTACAAATGCTAATAGTAGCAACTTTACAATTGATAATTTAACGATAACAACACAGCCGAATAATGCTGTTATTTGTAGCGCAACTGGAAATGCTACTATTTCGATTGCTACTTCTTCAAATTGTGGTGGGCAAACTTATCAATGGGAATATGGTCCAACAAATTCTGGACCTTGGAGCAGTGTATCTAATGGAACACCAACAAATGCCACTTATACTGGTGCAACATCGGCAAGTTTGATAATCACTTCAAACACACCTGGTATACCTACTGGTAATTATTACTATCGCTGTATTGTAACCAGTACTTGTGGGACAAGTTTACCAGCGAGTAATTCTGGAAAATTAGAGGTTGTTTCTCCTCTTGCTTTTGGCCCAACTTATCCAACAAATCCATCTCCTCAGATAATTGGTAATCCAATAACATTAACATTTAACTATACTGGTGGAACTTCGAACCGAACTTATAAGCTTTATAAATATTCCAACAGTATTTGCTCAGCTGGACAAACATTAGTTACATCTGGGTCCATAACTAGCAATCCATTTACAATATCTTATGGAACCGTAGATTGCAACACTACTGGTTATTATGATATTGTAATTGAAGATGATTGCCCAACAATTGTGAGTGGTTCTTGCATCCAAATTGTTGCGCTTGCACCAGAACCGACAACTCAAGCCTATAACATAAGTGGTGGACGAACTCGAACAACAATTTCATTGCTTTGGACCGACGGAAATGGTATGGGTAGACTTGTGGCAGCAAAGGCTGGAACAACTACTACACAAGCGGATTATAGTGAAACCTCGCCGGCCAACGACCCAGATTTGCCTTGGGATGGTACCCAGTATGGAAGTGGTTCATCAGTATTCACCAGTGCTCCAGCTTTGAACACTGGAGCAAGTGCAAAGTTGCTTTACAACGGCACTGGTTCTTCGGTTTATGTTACAAATCTTTCCGCTAATACTTGGTATACCTTCCGAGTTTTTGAATATAATTACAATACCAGCTGTGCGTCGACAAGTTACAATTATAATATCAATACCGCAACTTTTAATCCTCGAGCAATTAAGACAACTACTCGTGAAGTTGGTGACGAAGAAGTTTTAGTAACTAAGAGCTTTGCGATTACACCGATTTGGCCCAATCCAGTCGAAAACACATTGCAATTCGACTTGTTAATCCAAAAAGCAGCTAACTTCAAGGTCGAAATCGTCGATATGTCTGGTCGAACAGTCTTTACGCACGAATACAACTACGACGCAGTTGCAACAACCGTTATGATTATGATGGATAGGAGTGTTTTCGCTCCTGGCGCATATATGCTACGAGTTTCTGCACTTGGAGAAACTGTACAACAGCCGTTTATCTTTATGCCTTAAAAATAAGTTTGCATTGGAAAGGGTCTTTCCAAATTTGGGAAGACCCTTTCTTTTTTTGGTTTTTAGTAACTTTGCAATTTTAAAATGGTGAATCTATGGCAAAAGCAGTATTGAAGCTTTTTATTGTGTTGCTACTACTATGTGATGTTAATGGACAAACGAAACGAGAAAATATTGATAGAACCAAAACTTTAGCCCAAACTACTCTGCTTAATCTGAAGGTGGACTTTGTCGACGCAACTCTGGCCAGTTTTTCTTACGAGCTCGATTCCAAAGTTTATGCGCTATTTATTTCAAATAGTTCTAAAGCCGAAAGGCGGGTATTTATTAGCGAAAATAATGTCATTAATCCAGACGATACACTTATTTACCCCCAGTTGAAACAGATTGGAAATGTTGGGAGACTTGTTACAAGTTCCTTTGCAACTGAAAAAGGGCGCTTTACTTTGGATGGCTTACCTTCGCAACAAGATTATTTTTTACATTTCTTTAAGAAGAACACTAAAGATAAAGATACACTTGAATATGTAAAAACATTTAGTTTCAACACGATTGCACAAAAACCTAAAAGACAAGCCATACAAGTAGCATTCCAAGATATAACAGATACCTCTTTTTTGGTTACTTGGATTAACGGAGATGGGGAACGTAGAATTGTTGTGGTTGCTCCCGGGGAAGAGATTGACCAACCAGTAAACGGAAAAACTTATGGTTGGTCGTCAACTTATGGGGAGGAAAGGGCTCGTATAGGGAATGGCTTTGTCGTTTACGAAGGAAATGATTTGCGTCCAAAGGTGAAAGTAACTAATTTGAAACCAGCAACAAAGTATATTATTGGGGTATATGAATTTAATGGCGAAGGTAAGTACAGGAACTACCTAACCAGTACTTCAACGAACAATCCTCGGATACGAACTACACGACTTTCCCCACCGAAAAATATTGAAATCGAGACTCTTTCAACCGATGTTTGTGTGTTCCGTTGGAAAAAAGTTGCTGGGGCTAACACATATATATTGGATTTAGCAAAAGATAAGGATTTCAGGGAACTTGTCGAACCTTATGTTAATTTGGACATAGGAGATATTGGTGAATTCGAGTTGAGCGAACTCAAACCGAAAACGAGTTATTTCATTCGTTTGAAAGCTAAAGGGGATTTAGGTGAAAGTGAATTCAGCATTCCTTTCGAATTTAAAACAAAATGAAATTCTCTTGTTGATTTTATTAATCTGAATTCTTTTACAATATATTTAATGAGATAAGTTTAAAATCTTTTTGAACTTAGGTCCAATTTTAATGAAATAAACGCCAGTTGGATAATTATTAAAATCGATTATTAATCTTTCTATTGGTGTGATTTGTTTCGAAAGAAGACATTCACCAAAAATGTTGAATATCCTTATTTCGTGGTTTTCGAAAGAATTCGTCCACACAATTTCGATGGTATTCGATTGTGAATCCAGAAGGAGTGAGCAAATTTCGCCGAGATGGTCCGAAATAGATGCTGTAGGAACAAAAATTCTATTTAAATATTTCCAAATACTATCGGAAAGTGTCATAGTTGGGTTGAAGGCTGGTTCTTCGCCCATCCTAACAACTATTATTGACTTTTGGAATGAAACATTCAGAATTTGTCCGTCCTTGCCTAATCCGGAAATTAAATCCTCGGGAGCATTTTTGAAAATAGGACCTGGCAAGACTAATTGCGAATTTGGAACCATAAAACTTTCTTTGCCATTAAGCCAAAACAAATAGCCGTAGGATTTATTCAAGTTTTGCGAGGTGTTTGTCATTTCGTTAAAATGTTTTTCGGGTATAATTCTATTTCCATCCCAGACCCCTTTGTTTAAAAGGAGAATACCGAAGCGTGCCATAGAACGAGCAGTGCTGAAATAAACATTGTTGTAGCCTCGTTTGACCCAAAGTCCGTCCATACCAATTTTACTTCGGATTTTTTGATTGAAATAGATGTTGTAGTTTTTCGAAGTTGCTTGTTCGACAACTTTTTCGAGCAAAGTGTAAGGAGCATTATGATATGACCATCGTGTTCCGGCATCAGCTTTATATTGAAGACATTCTGGTTTGGTGCAGTTTGGGTCTTGGACTTCGTCATCTAATCCAGAAGTCATTGTCAATTGATGACGAATCGTAATGAGATTTTCTTTCTCTTTCGGGCAAGATGTCCATCCTTCGCCAAGAAATTTACTTGTTTTATCGTTTATCGAAAGGTAGCCTTCTTCTTGGGCTATTCCAACTAAGGTGGCGGTCAGAATTTTCCCTGCGGAAGCCCACATCCAAATGCTTTCTTGGGAGAAATTCCCAAAATATTTTTCTAATACAATTTTACCGTTTTTGAGAAGGATGAAAGCTTTTGTGTTATTTCTTTGCAGAAAGTCGAATAGTTCAGGAATTTTTGCAATGTTCCAATTCAGTTCGCTGGGAGAAATTGTGTCCCAATGGGAATTATCGAGTGGCGGGAAATAAATCTCTTGTCCAAAAATAAATTGTAAAAATAAGATATTGAAGAAAATTGAAAAAAGAATTTGTTTCATAGACTCCTAACTTTATAATATTCTTAGACAAATCTACGAAATTTTGGTTTAAAAGAGACGATTTATTTTTGTTCAAGCTTTGTAGTTTAAATAATATTGTGTTTGTTTTGGTATTTTCTGATAGTGGAAAAATATTTCGTCTTATGTAAAATGAGTTCAGTTAAAGTTCAAGCTTTTTAGTAGCATTTGGTATTACCATTCTATTACTTGATAAGCGAAATTATCATTTTCCGATTATATCGACTAGATTTCGTTTGCAGCTTAGATAAAAAATTGTTGTAGTCTATGCGTTTAAATATTCTAAGAATTAAAATTTATTCTATTGTTGGTTTTTGACAAGGAAAAATTCCGCTTCGATTTTGCTTGCAGAACCGAAAACACCAATTGCTCCATCGACACTTGAAAGCAATGGTATAACTTGACTCGAGCGAAAATGCTGGACTACCCAACGAAGAAAATTGAAATCGGGGGAATATACAACAATCTTATGTTTGCCAAACCATTTAAAAATTACCCAAAAAATTGGATATTCTATATTAGGCATTGCATCCCAAATAGTTGTTTCGAAATATTCTCTTCTGCCCTCTGTTTCTTCGTAGAACGGATTGTAAACACGACGATTTTTTTCATCAGAAGGTGGATTCAAATATTTGCCATATTCAAGTGTATCGATACATTTAAGCATTATTAAGTAGTATAACACATTTTGAACGGAAGACCAGCGAATTTTGACTGGTGCTTTGTCTGTAAATTTTACAGAGTCTTTAGGGTAATATAAAGTGTCGGGCGGTCGATTTGTCCAAAAGAACCTCGAAGGTGTTGTCGTTTTACCAGTGATTTTTTTTCCATCGGGGGTTAAAATCTCTAAGAAATAAGTTGTGTTTGGTTCGATTTTAATCGACGTATCTGGGTAGAAATAGCTCCAATTTGTTGAATTTCCAGTATCGCGAAATTCAAGTAGAAATTCGCGTTTTTCATTTTTTATTTTAACGGTTGCATTTTTAATTAATGCTTTTGCGAGTTCGAACGTATCTGTCAAAGGTTGTGTTCTCATCAACTTTATGCCATCGATGGGTTCGTCGACTATTAAAAATGCTTCGACGTAATATTGTGGAATGTAATCGGTTGGAGGGGAATCTTCGCACCCAAAAAAAATCAAGATAAAAAAAATGAGAAAGGTGATTAATCTGTTTGACATTCTCATTTCCCTTTTAAAATTTAATCTCATACGATAAAGTTGGGATTATTGGTAAAAGTTTAACATCTTCGATTTGTGGAAGGTCTTTGTTTGTGTTGTAGTATCGGAACCAGATGTCGCGTCGACTGTAAACATTGAAAATGTCGAGAATTAATTTAGAAGGTAATTTGAACGTCTTGAAAGAGTAGGAAATGGAAATATTAAGTTGGTGCGAAGGTGGCAAGCGGAGTCCATATCGCTGGGAGGGAATTATTTTGCCTCGTCCACCAGTTTGTTCTGGTAGGCGCGACAGAAACATCGAGGTTGCCCCAGTATAGGATTGTCCAGATTGAAAAACGAAAGTAGCCGAAAAGTCCCAACTTTCGGAAAGGAGATATTGAGCTACAATTTTTAAATCGTGCCGTCGGTCGTATTTTGGTCTAAATTCTTTGCCATAGTTGATTGAATCGTATCGGGCAAAAACATAGCCAAGAGCGTAACCTAACCAGCCAACGAAACGCCCATATTTTTTTTGAAGAAAAATTTCGGCGCCAAAAGCTCGTCCATTTCCAACATAAAATACGTCGGCAGATTTGTTTCCAGTTACGATTGTGGTATTAAATTCCGTAATATTTTTCATTGTTTTATAGTAAATGTCGAAATTTAAATCGTAACCATCGAACGGTTCAGTTTCGAACGAAAAAATGTAATGGTAAGCTCGAATTGGTGGAACAGAAGAATCCGTTGGCAACCAAGTGTCGAAGAAAGTAAAGTCGGGTTGGGAGGCAAGTCTTATGTTTTGGTGGTAAATGCCGAAAGCTGCTTTCGATGAAATTTTTTCATTAATTCGGTACCGAAGTGCAATTCTTGGGTCTAATGAAAATTTATTACTCAACGTCCAATAATTAAATCTTAACCCTGTTTGAAGTGAAAGAAGTTCGGTAAGGTTCAAGTTGTTTTGGAAGAACAAGGAATGGTTCCAATCGTCGACAGTAATATTCATAATTCCAGCTGGGGTTACACCGGATTTATTTGCAGTATCGGTTTCAACTCCAGCAAGATTTTGTATAAAGGAAAATCTGTATTTGGAAAGTTCATAGCCGAATTTTAAAGTTAGAGCGTTCGAAATAAACCAGTCTGCGCTGGTTTTAAAATTAATATCTTGAATTGAATTTTCAATTTTAAAAGAATATTCCGAAGCTTTTCCGATGAATTCGTTTTTGTAAAAGTTATAACTTAATGAGGTCGAAACAAAAATATTATCGAAGAGTATATTTATCCAGCGAGTGTAAACCGCTTGGTTTTTTATGGATACTTCGAAATCTATCCCAAATCCTTCGTAACCTAATAAATCTTGGGCTAAAAATCCACCAAGGTATAGTTTATTGTTTAGTCCAAATTCTTGGGTTAACTTAGCGTTTACGTCGTAAAACCAATAGTCGGGTAACGGAGCTTTTGGGTCTTTGGGAAAGAAATTTTTTAGAATGTCGATATAAGTTCTTCTTCCCGATATGAACCAAGAACCATTAAATAAAGGTCCTTCGAGCATTGCTTTCGAAGAAATTAAGCCCAGACCAGCACCACCTTTGACTCGGTCCCGATTTCCTTCTTTTTGAGTTACATTTAACACTGAAGATATTCTTCCTCCATATTCTGCGGGGAAGCCTCCTTTTATTAACTCGACATCCTTGATTGCTTCTGTGTTGAATGTCGAAATAAAGCCAAAAAGATGCGAAGGATTGTAAACTGTCATATTATCGAGAAGGACTAAATTTTCGTCGGGGGAACCACCACGTACGAATAAACCAGATGAAATTTGCGAGGATGTAAGGATTCCGGGTAAATATTGTAGCGAACGGAACAAATCGGATTCACCTCCGATACGAATTTTCGAGATTTGTTGTACTGGGATGTTAACCTTGCTAATTGTTATTTCTCGCTTTTCAATTTCTCTTTCCGCTTCAATGTTAATCACATTTGTTCGGACAGCGTCGGGTTTTAAATAGATGTTTCGCCGAAGTACTTTTTTTGGTTCTAAATTTATTGAATCTTGGTATTTAACATAGCCAACGAATGACACAACTATTTGGTATTTGCCCGAAGGAATATTACTTAGTGAAAAGAAGCCATTTTTATTTGTCAAAGTGCCAAACCTTGTTCCCGCAAGGAAAACTGTCGCTCCAACAAGGTTTTCCATTGTTATTTCGTCAAAAACAAATCCACTTATTGTTGAACGCTCTTCAATTGATGGCTCGTAAGCAAAAATTTGGTTCAGTAATAAAATTAATATAGCACTTATTGTAAAAAAATTTAATTTCATTTTGTTTAAACATTAAAATTATTAGACGAAATCCTTGAATAATTTCTTGTTAGGGATTGGTTAATAGTGATTAAAGTGGATATTAAGTTAAAATTCTTAATTTAGAAATTAATTTTGGTAAAGTACGGGGTAGATATGGACTGGTTCGAAAGGCTTATAGATTTTTTCCTCTGGGCTTCTTTGCTGATGAGCTTTGTTCAAGTCTATTTGCAAACTAACAAAATTTGGAAAAGGAAACACGAGCGTGTTGTTGCCGAAAGTCAGTCCATTGCTGGACTTTCTTTGCTTATTTTAAATTGCTTGATATGGTTAATCTCGTACGTAATCAAAAGGGATATTGAAAGCATTATAGATACTTCTTTAATAATTTTGCAATCTTCGGTTTTTCTTTTAATTGGAACTGGACTTTGGGTGCGTGGACAAAGAAAGTTAGGATTTTGGAATCTTGTAAAGCAAGCATTAAAAATAGAAAGAAAAGAAGCAAATTACTTACTGAAAAGGTTTTTCAAACCACAGAACGCGGAAGTTATTATCGACATTCTACATCAAATTGCAATGATAGACGAGGAGCTCGATGAAAGGGAAAAAAAATTGATTCAGTATTTTGCTGTTGAATGGAATATACCTTATTCCCCGGAACAAAGAAATAAAGGGCGAAGATACGAATATACGGAAAAGAAATATGTTGCTTTACGCGAAAAGATGCTTGATTATTTGCAAAGAGACCCTCCAGTCGAACAGATTGCACAGTTAAAAGATTTAATCAGCGAAATAATTGTTGCCGATCGCAAAATTAGTCCCGAAGAACAACTTATTTCCAACGAATTGCTTGGAATGATTGATTCATACTTGCAGAAAGAAGATAGAAAAGATATTTATCAGGTTATCATTATACCACAAAATCCCAGTCAAGAAAATAGAATTAAGGAGATTTTGCCCGATAGCCAAAGAGTTTCGACCTTCGGTGGAATTGTGTATGCAATTGGAGCGTTCTATTCAAAGGAGTTCGCGGAAATGATATGCAAAAAGTTTAGAAAGTTAAATTTCTTTACTATTGTTTACAATCTTGAAGAGATTTTAAAACAATCTTCGTCGGACGAGATTATTTAAAATCAAAATTTAGTTTTGATTAAATTTCAAATATTTTCTTGCAATATTCGATTATCTTTTCGAATATAGGGACTCGATGAAAGTAAATATTATTCATATTTCTCTGATTATTTTTCTTTTTGCCACAAACGTATTTAGTCAGTGGGAAAAGGTCAAAAATATTCCTCCACCATACGATAGGTCTTACTGGTTGGAAATGTATTTCTTACCAGACAAACCCAATTATGGCTGGGTTTGTGGATACGATGGCAGAGTTTTAAGAACAACGGATTATGGGAGAACCTGGCAAGGGACGATGATTCGTGGAGCTTATCAACTTGAACATATAAATTTTGCTAACGAAAGAATTGGATATACTTCTGGTATTGGTTCCGATGGTTTTGGAAAGATTTATAAAACTACTGATGGTGGAGCTACTTGGTTCGACATAACTCCACGACAAGCTGAGGATTTGTGGGGAAATTGGTTTGTTGACCCTAATTATGGTATAGTTGTTGGTGGTGGATGTATAACCCCACAAAGATTTTTTGTAACGACAAATGGTGGCAATAGTTGGGCATACGTTACCCAAATCGATTTTTTTCCAAATTCTGGGTTGACAGATGTAATCTTGTATTCTCGTGATGGGTTGGGATATGCTACAAGTAGTGGTTGGATTTGGAAAACTACAAATGGTGGTAGGAATTGGCAAGTGTTTAGTAAATCTGGAAATAACGATTGGCAAGAGGACCTATGGATATCTGGTAATACAATTGTTGTTCCATATTCCGTGGGTTGTGGCGGTGGTGGGAATTCTGGTGGTGTGCGAAGTTCACGCGACCTTGGTAAAAGCTGGAATGACTTTCCGACGAATATATCTATGTTCGGGGCATTTCTTCACGATTCTCTTCGCGGTTGGGTTTGTGGATGGGACCGCGCAGTTTACTTTACATCCGATGGAGGAAGGACTTGGTCCTTAAAAAATTGCGGTATCGACCCCGGTGTCTCGCTCGACGATTTTTGGTTTATCAATGATACCTTGGGTTGGGTTGTTGGAAATGGAATATATAAATTCACTGGGTTCAAGAAAGTTATTTCGAAAATTGCTTACTATCCCGACACAATTGCTTGCGAAGGTGATACAATTACTTTACGCGCAGTAAACGCAAACGCTTTTTATCAATGGTCGACCAATGCTGTGGTAAAAGAAATTAAGGTAACTAAAAGTGGGACTTATGAGCTTGTTTCTTGGGATTCAGAATGCGATAGTATTGTTCCTGCAAGAGTAAATGTTTACTTTTATCCTAAACCTAAAATAAACTTGTCGACCCCTTCTCCAGTTTATCTTTGCGAAGGGGATACTTTAAAAATTTGGTATAAAAGCACTGGTAAGTTTAGTCGCTGGAACACTGGGGAAAAAGACACGATTTTAATTACCAAACCGGGAAAATACGTAGTTATTTCAAGTAATGAATTTGGCTGTGTTGATAGTGCGGTTTTGGATGTTATTTTCGAGCCAAGACCAAGGATTCAGCACAGCGGTAAGTTGAATATTTGCAAAGGGGATTCTGTTGTTTTTACTTTGGACCCAAGACTTAAGTTGGCTGAATGGTTTAAATCTCCAAATTTTGGTCCTCTTGCGAAAGGTTCAAGATTTGTTGTTTATGATTCTGGTTCTTACTTTGCTAAAGTTGTAACTCAAAACGGATGCAATACTTTCACAGATACTATTTTGGTCGATGTTCGTAGCGACTCGAATGTTTTCGAGATAATTCTTTCTGATTCAGAAAGAAACAATATTTTATTTTTCGATAGTGTTGCAGTGGGCATTTTGAAGTGTCTCGATTTATATTTGAAGAACAAAACTTCGAACGAGGTTACTATAAATTCACTCTTCATTGTTGGTAATTCTGCTTTCTCGGTCCCCCCATCTCAACTTCCATTGGTATGGAAAGGTAACGAAACAAAGAAAATAACAATATGTTATTATCCGAATAAGCTTGGAATTGAAACAGATACGGTAATAATTTTCGATAGATGTTGGAACCAATATATAGTCTTGAAGGCTGTCGCAATTCCAAATACTTACAATGCTGAAAGTAGCTGCGAGATTTCGGTTTCTGGTAAAACAATATCCTTTTATCGCAAAAGTTATTCGTTTGTTAGTTTACCTTATCCAAATCCGACTACTAATCTTGTGAACCTAATAATTATGGGCGAGTTGGTATCGACTCCGATAATAAAAATTTACAATACTTTGGGTAAAGAAATCAATAATTTCTTCGAGAGGCAATTTCGCGAAGGAATATACAATTTTCACCAATTTGAACTTCAAAACTTGGAAAATGGTGTTTATTTTCTGCGAATATATTTCCCAACGAACGATTTTCAAACATTTCCTATCTATGTGGTTCGATGAAACTTTTGGATGCAGAGTTTCTTTATGGTGTTGATGACCAAAGTAAGTTTCCAGAGCTAAATTATCCGGAAATTGCTTTTATCGGACGCTCGAATGTAGGGAAGTCATCATTGATTAACACTTTGGTTTTGAGAAAAAATTTAGCCTACACGAGTTCAAAGCCTGGGAAAACTCGGCAAATCAACTTTTACTTAATCGACAGCAAATATATTTTTGCCGATATGCCCGGTTTCGGTTTTGCACTTCGTTCGAAAAAAGATAGAGAACATTGGCAAAGTTTAAATTTAAGTTACCTAACCACACGAAAAAATTTGATTTTAGTTGTTCTTTTGGTCGATTCTCGTTTGGAACCTCAAGCACTCGACCTCGCTCAAATTGAAATTTTCGAAGAATATCGTAGAAATTATGTTTTAACTTTAACAAAAAGTGATAAAATATCGAAAGAGACTTTTGAAAAACGGAAAAGTGAGTTTGAGTTTTTGCTAAAAAATTGTAATTTTCTTGTTGATATTATTCCTTTTTCTTCGATTACAAAGGAAGGGCGAACCGAGTTGCTGGCTATCATTAAAAGACAAGTCGAATTATGGAAGAAACAAAACTGAAACAAACGAAGAAGTTTTCAATTTTGAACCTTTTTTATAAGGTTTCTGTTGCTATTGTCGCTTTCTTTTTATTTTTTTCACTTTTCCTGACGTTTACCTTGACTTTCGACTTTTCGAAAAGGTTTGTTATTAATACTATTCGAGAATTTGTCAACGAGAACATTAATGCCAATCTAACCTTCGATTATGTTAGTTTTAATATTTTTGAAGGATTTGTCTTTAAAAATATTTTATTGACAACATCGAACGACACTCTCATTTCTGCTAATTTGTTAATTGTCGATTGGGATTTTCAGCCAATTTTCGAAAGGAAGATTTTTGTAAAAAAGTTATATCTTGAAACACCAAAAGTTAAAATAATAAAGTTATATGGCGATTCTCTTTGGAATTTCGAGAAAATTTTCGTTTCTAAGGACAAATCGAAAAGTGAACCGCCAGATATTTCTATATTTGTTAACGACTTTTGGTTGAACCAAGGAATTTTTGTTTTTCGAGATTTTAACAAAAATACTGGTAACGGGCAATTTTCCCCGACAAATCTTTACCTTGAAGAAGTTGGGATAAAATCCTTTGCGAAAATTTTATTAAAAAGCGAAGAGTATTCTTTCAATTTTTCTTGCTTGCAATTTTTCGAAAGTAACTCAAAATTTCGATTGGAGAATTTAGCTGGCGATATACACATTATCGGTGATACCGCCACTTTGAAAAATTTTAGGCTCGAAACACCTTATTCCCATATCAAAGCAGAAAAAGCATTGCTAAATCTCGAGGATTTTCAACTTCTCATCAATTTTGGCAATTCTGTAATTTCCATTGAAGATGCTATCAGGTTTACAAAAATACCCTTGAATCCTTCTGCTTTGATTTCCTTCTCTGGCGAGTTGTTAATTTCGGAAAGATTCGATTTTAAGTCGTTTGAAATTGGTTTTGGGAAGTCCTCTTTTCAAGTAAATGGATATACCAAAATCAGTGCAAAATCCAATGAGATTGACTTTTTCTTAAGCGATGTAAAGATTTACGAAGGCGATATTAAAAGTATTTTCCCCGCACTTTCTAATTTTCCTTTCCAATATGATTTTATTTACTCGAATGGGCTAAATTTTGAAGTTTTAGGCCAAGATATTTCTGTTAAAGGCAAAGTTAAAACTTCGCTTGGGATTTTGGATTTTACCTCGAAGTTAGAGCGTTTTTCGAAATTGCATTTTAACGCCAAGTTCAATAATCTCGACGTGGAGAAATTCGGGCTTAATTTGCCTTCGTCGGATTTGTCCGGAATTGCATCTGGGGCCTTGACTTTAGATGAAATTTCAACTATTGATGGCTATTTAAATCTTGATGTTCAAACTGGTCGAACAAATTTTCAAGGTCTGGATAATTTTTCCTTGAAACTCGATGCAAGCTTTGACGATGGAGTAATCGATGTAAAAGATTTGTTAGCAATTATTTATTCAAACGATACTACTTTTTCTGAAAATGAAACTGCAGAGATTAAAGTAACTGGCAAATTAGATTTCAAAAATTCTGATTTGCCAAAATATTTTGGAACCTTAGAGCTTAATGGTTTGAACTTAACTCGGTTTAAGGATTTGCAAAAGAGCTATATCACAAATCTGACTGGAAGTTTTAGTATAGAGGGGATTGGGTTCGACCCAGATAATTTACATCTAAAATTAAAAAGCCATATTTCGGAATTCGAAATGGCAGACAGAGCTTTGTTCCCCTTCGATTTTAATTTGTTTGTTAATCATAATACGAATGGTAAAAAAACAATACAAGTGGTTTCCGATATGATGAATATTTTCGTCGAAGGGGAGTACGAACTAACTTCTTTGCTGAAAAGCTTTTCTTATCAATTTGAAATTCTCGAGTCGGTTTTGGTTGATAAATTTACATCTTTAAAAACCGTTTCGAATTTCGACAGTTCAAACCATCAAAATAAAGAAAGTAAACAACCAAGAGTCAATTTGTTTTCGCCCGCAAATTTTACTTTGAAGTTGAGTGTTCGTGATGTAGCTATGCTATCGATATTAATTCAAAGGGATATCGTTTTCTCTGGAACTGCAAATCTGCAATTTAAAAGTAGCAATGACGAAGTGTTTTTTTCTCTGGATACTCTAAATACAAATTATTTGTCTGTGATGCTAAATCACAAAAGCTACAGGGCAAATAACGTAAATTTAAGCGCCAAATATTATGTACGAATTGTTGATTCTCTTGCTGAACTACAATACTTATTTCTCAGGGCAACATCGGAAAATAAACTTTTTCTTGATAAAACTTTTCTCGATTTTCTGCAAATTGATTTAGCTTTTACCCAAAAGGAGTTGAAATGTAATTTGAATACCGAAATTAACTCGACTTTTGGTTTAAGGAGCAATGCTACCGCAGAGTTTTTCCCCGATAACATTAAGGTTTATTTTAACACCCTTTCGTTCGATTATTTAGATATATTCAAATGGGAAGAGGAAGAAGCCATAGTTTTAAGAATTTATCCAGAGTATATAAGTTTTGAAGAGTTTAACTTAGTACGCGAAAATGCCGAAAAGATTAATGTTTCTGGTAAATTTTATTTTGATGAAAATTTGGACCTTGAATTTCAAGTAAATTCTATACCTCTAACTGATTTTCATAAACTTTTCCCCAAAGACCACTCGATTTCGAAAATCCATTTTTTCGATGGAAAAGTTGAAAGTTTTCGGATTAAAATTAAAAACACTCTTTCTGAACCAATTGTTAGCTTGGACCTTAAATCCAATAATCTTATTTACGAAAAACGAGATTTGGGTATCTTAAAGTTTAATGCTGAATATTCGGAAAGCAATTTAAAGTTTAAAATGGAGTTAAGAAACAGACAAAACTCTTTATTATCCTTTGAAGCAACGAAATTGCCCTTAGTTGTTAATTTCAAAGATTTTGAGTTCAATCTTGATGAGAACGAAACAGTCAAAGGATATTTGATTTTAGAAAACTTTGACCTTTCATTGTTAGGTCCATTCGTTTCTAAGCAAGTTGATGAATTATCAGGTTCTTTAAATGCAAACCTCGAGATATATGGGAATTTGCCCGATGATTTAAAAATCCGCGGTAACTCCGAAATAATTAATTCTTCGTTTTTATTGCTTGGAAATAATCTAAGATATAAGGCAAAAGGTTTTCTTTCTTTTAAAGAGAATGAAATTGAATTGACAAATATTTTTCTCGAAAACTACCCCGAAGATTTAAAAAATGGTAATGCTAATATCAAGGGTAAAATATATTTTATAAGTAACAAATTAGATGAAATTGATATAGTTTTTTCAACAAATAATTTTAAGGTTCTCAGCCTTGCGTCTGCTCGGTCTATGCCAAATTTATATGGCGATTTGGTTGTTTCGACTTTTCCAAACTCCTTGCGTTATTTCAACAGAAATAGTGAATCTGGAATTGAAGGGACGGTAACTGTAACGCGAGGAAAGTTGTTTATGCCAAGTATGTCGTCCGAGCATTCAGTACAAGAGTCGTTCGTGCGATACGAAATTTCGAGTCCGGAAAAAAAGGTTAAGGATACAAATGAAACTGTATCATCCAAAAATGGCAATCGAGAACCCGAACGAACTACTAACAATTTCGTAATTGATGTTAGCCTAAGGATACAGCAACAAATTGAATTGACATTGGATGTTACAAGCTTAGGGCAAATTTTTGCATTAATAGGATTTAACGACCCTAATGCCTCCATCCGCTATTTTTCGGACCCCAAGAACAATATTTACCTATTGACTGGCAGCAATTTGCAAGTCCGAGAAGGCTCGACACTAAAGTTTATCAAGTTGTTTAGAACTGACGGAGAAATTAAATTCCCCACTGGCTCAATCGATAATCCAGAACTTAATTTGAAGGCAATATACGAAGGTCAAAGTTTTTACAATGATGCAGTCAGAAACTTTATTGTTACTATTTATATAACTGGAACAAAGGAGAAACCTAATTTACGTTTTGAATATTCGCTGGACGGACAAACAATTTCTGATGACTCGACAAAAATTACACAAGATGCAATCTTTCTTTTGGCTTTTGGCCAAACCAAAAATGAGTTCGAAAGAGGCGGTGGAAGAAATTTCAACTTGACCGAAGTTTCGTCTTCTGGGAGCTCGGCTTTACTTTCAAAGTTAATCACTGATGCTTTATCCGAAACCGGTTTAATTTCAAGTGCAAGTATTCAATTGCCGAGCTCGACCGTTACATCTTGGGATAAGGCAACTTTTAGGATGAGTGGGACCTTTCTCGGACTTAACTGGTATTTTGGTGGAACAATGGCGGACCTCTTGAATAATAATGAATTGAGCATTGAACTTCCGCTTAATGCTGTTCTTCCACAATTTTTCCCAAATATGATTGTTCAATTAAGTAGAAGTTCCCATTTGACACAAACTATTCAAAAAAATCAAAAAGATTGGGAGATAAAATTAAAGTATGGTTCTTATTGGTAGTTTTCCCTTTTTGCAATTTTTATTAAACTTTTTTGTTTATTTAATTAGTAAAAGGTGAGGTTGCTTTTTTATGAATGGCAGGGGAAAAACCAAACTTTCGGAACAGAAACCAAAACGGAAAAGTAGGCAAGCTGAGCCTTCGTTGAAAATCGTTCAAAAATTGATATCGCTAAATTATTCTCCAAAATACAGTGGGAATTTCAAAAAGGACAAGGCTCTTTTTCTAACTGCTTGTGAAAAGAGGCTTCGAAATGAGTTAGAACCAGAAACAAAAGGAAAAATTGCAAAAGCTGTCGATTTAGTTTACGAACTTTTTAAAAATGACCGACGGCGTGATGGGACTATGTTTTATACTCATTTTTTCGAGACCGCTAATATCATTCTCGAAATGTTTGGAGTCTTTGATGCAAACACTATTATTTCGGCACTTTTACACGACGCCCCAGAAGATAAACCCGAGTTTATAGCTTTCGACGATATCCGAGAAATTTTTGGGAGCGAAGTTGCCGATATTGTCGATGGAGTTACGAAAATTACTTCATCCGATGAATTAGACCTTTCATTCAATATACAAATTGATAGAGATTTAAACTACGATGAACAAGAGGTTGCTACCATTCAGAAAATTTTTGCAAATGGCTTAAGAAATCCTAAAATTTTTATCGTCAAAATTGCTGATAGGTTCCATAATATTTTGACATTGTATGGAATATCCAATCCAAAGAGGCGGCGCGAAATTGCTCTTCAAACTATAAATATTTATGTGCCTTTGCTTCGAGGTTTAGGCTTTCACGAACAAGCAAGACAGTTGCTTGATTATTGTCTTTTTCACATCATTTCCGATAATGAATCTGATGCGGAAAAGAAATATCAGTACCTTCTTGAATTGCACGATGCTGAAAAGAAGAAATTCTTGGCTATGGCAGTAAGAAACGATTTGGAGTCGAGATTGAACGATTTATTAGCTGAAATTTCCGAAAATTTGATTTTAACTGCCGAGCATAATACATTATACGATTTATACCAAGCAAGCTCTCTTGAACTTAAAATTATCGACTCGAGTTATTGCCACTATTACTTTGTTGTTAATGTTCCTCGCAAAAGTCATTTGTCCGATGAAACCCTTTTGCAAAGATTGAAAACCACACTCGAAAATAGTTTTATCAAAATTCAAGTGCAACAACTGATTAGCTTCGGAACCGTAAATATTTGGGAAAATCAAAGTGATTTGCAATTATTAAGATATACATTTAAAAATCAAGACGATTCTATTTTCGAAGTGGTTGTTTCATCAGTTGTCGAAGAACCAAAAAAGAAAGAATTCGAAAGAATGGTCGATTTTATCAATCGATTTAAAGATTTCGACAAAAACGATTATAAGGCTTTCTTAGAAATTGTTGCGGACATATTACAAGATAGTAAACTTGCAAATAAAGTTGATTTTTTACTTAAATTTTCTTCTAAGATTTATCCAGTCGAAGTTGTCAATGTAAGGTTGGTCAACGATGGAAATACATATTTTCTTCCAAAAGGTTCGACCCCAATCGACCTTGCTTTTAAGGTGAAAGGCAAAGATGCAATTAAGTTTATAGGTTTGAAAAAGTTCACAAATGGAAATGTTAGTAAGATTGAATCTCACGATTATAAATTGCAAAGCGGGGATAAAGTTGAATTGATTTTTGGTGCGAACGAGAATTTGTTGCTTGGGGAATTTTTGAACTTTGCCTATACTCTTCACGCATACAATGAAATTCGGAAATTCGTTAAGTCGAAAAAAGACGAAAGTTCATCGGAAAAAAATTTTTGGGAAGTAGCCATTAAGCTTAAAGCTTTAAATAAAAGGGGTGTCGGAAGCGAAATAATGTCGATAGGGTCCAACCTTTGTATAGATTATTCAGATTTTCGAATGTCGAGTGCTTTTATTCCTTCCCAAGTTTTGGGTTACTTTAAAGCAAAGGTCAACTCGTATTCACAAATTAATACATTAATCCTCAACATAGCTAAACTCGAAGAAGTTCTTGAAGTAGAAGTTGAAGATATTACAAAGGTCAACGCCTAATTTTTTAATCCTCCTCGGTTCAAGATAGTTTTTAACTCGATTTAAAATTCGATTCTATCTCCGTTTCGGTCGAAAAAATGAATGGATTCTTGCCTAAACGAAAGATGTATTTCCCTATTTGTGTATAATTTATCGAGTTTATCTTTGAGTAATGCCGAAAACAAATTCCCTTCGCTACCGAAATAGATTATGGTTTCGTGTCCAAGGAACTCAATAGAATGTATGTGGGTGTGGATTATTCCTTCTGCTTCGGTAGAGATTATCAGTTCTTCTGGGCGAACGCCAAGAGTTAACTCGGTTTCTTCTCTAATTGGGAAATTTTCGTTTAGTTCCAATTTGAATAGATTGTTTTTTTCGACAAATGTGTTGTTTCTAACAAAGCCTTGAAATAAGTTCATTTGAACCGTCCCAACAAAAGAAGCAACGAAAATATTTGCGGGCTTTTTATAAATTTCATCTGGGGTACCGATTTGTTGAATTTCCCCATTTTTTAGAACGATAATTTTTGTTCCCATAGTCAATGCTTCGACTTGGTCGTGAGTTACATAAATTGATGGAACATTAAACCGTCGCACAATCTCGACAATTTCTGTGCGCATAACGACGCGGAGTTTAGCGTCTAAATTAGAAAGCGGTTCGTCGAAGAGAAATATATTAGGTTTTCGGATAATTGCTCTTCCAAGAGCAACTCTTTGGCGTTCGCCGCCAGAAAGCTCCTTTGGTTTTTTGTTTAAAAGCTTTTCTATGCGCAAAACTTTGGCAATCTTCTCCACTTGTTCAGCGATATTTTCTCTTTTTTCCTTTTTGACAAGTAGAGGGAATGCAAGATTTTCCCTTACACTCATATGTGGATATAGTGCGTAGTTTTGAAAAACCATTCCAACGTTTCTTTCGCTTGGGTGGACGTTATTCCAAAGTTTACCATTGAAATATATGGAACCAGAAGAAGGAATTTCCAAACCAGCAATAATTCTTAGGATTGTGCTTTTCCCGCAACCAGATGGACCAAGTAGGATGAGAAAATCTTCTGAGGTAGTTTCGAAAGAAATGTCTTTTAATTTAAAAGAGTCGTTTGGAAACTCTTTCGATATTTTTTCAAGTCTTAGTTCTTTCATTTTTGAATGAAATGAGGCAATATACCGAAGATATAACAATTATAATACCCAAACAATTTACCATTTCTCGTAATGAATTTTTTTGGGGTTGAATTTGTCCTTAGGTTTATCGAGCCCAGTAGGTTTTCCAATTGCAATTGCGTTGAGTGGTATGACCTTTTGAGGGATATTAAGAAGCCTTCTCATAAAGGAAATGCGGTCTATTCTGGGGTAGACTGCGGTCCAACAAGCTCCAAGCCCAAGTGCTTCGGCGGCGATTAAAATATTTTCACTTGCACAGGAAGAATCGATGATAGCATATTCTTTCAGCTGTCTATGTGCAAGTTCTGGAATTGCACATACAACAATACACGCACCAGCCTTATTCATCATTTCGGCGTTTGGCAGATTATCGGCAATAGTTTCGAGGGTTTCCTTTTTTGTAATGACTATAAATTCCCAAGGTTGCATATTTACGGCCGAAGGTGCAGACATCCCAGCTTTTAGTAGTATTTCAATTTCTTCTTGGGTTGGCGTTTCTCCAGTGAAATTTCTAACGCTTTTCCTTTGCAAAATTGCTTGTAGAGCTTCCATATTTTTATCCCCCTCGATTATTTCTAATTAATTCTCGAACAGAATAAAGAGCGATACTTTCGCCGTTAAATTTAGCGAAGTGTGGTTCATTAAGCCAGTCCCCAAGGTTAATATATATCCCATCTTTATACTTTTGAAATTCAAGTCTGTGGGAATGTCCGGCAACCACAATGTCGAAACCTTGTTCGATTTTTTGTTTTGCGAATTCGAATAGCGAACTGTTATCCAAATTTGTGTTCTTTTGCGAGAAATTTCTGCTTCTTTTTGATGATTTTGCTGCAAGCCAAATACCAAGGTCTGGGTGAATAAGTCGAAAAAGTTTTTGAGAAATCCGGTTTCTTAGTATTTTCTTCAAAATTCCATAGCCGAAGTCGTTCTTTATCTTCCCATCCCCGTGGGTTATGTAGAATTTTTTTCCGTAAATATCTAATTCTAAATCGTTTTCGAGCACTTTTATTCCATATTCTTCATCGAAAAAGCGGTAGTGTCCGAAATCGTGATTACCCATCAAATAAACAATCTCTATGTTTTTGCAAACTAAATCGTAAATTTTTGCTAAGGTCCGGTAGAAATGTTTGGGAATAACATACCTATAATCGAACCAAAAATCAAATAAATCGCCAACTAAAATTAGGATTTTGCAATCATTTTCAATAGCATTTAAGAAATCAACAAGTAAGGTTTCGCGTTGATATTCTGTCTTACAGTCGAAAAAGCCAAGGTGTACATCCGAAATAAAGTAAACCAATTGTTTTTAGCACTTAGTTGACATAAATCAAAATTAATGAATTTTTGAAACATTTAACTAAATTTGTATTGCATACTTTTTTGTAGGATGAGAAAATTACATCTATTTCTGATACTTGCGTTTCTTGGAACTTCTTGTTTTTCCATTCGAACTCCTTATATTCCTACGCGTTTTTACTCTCTTACCCAAGAGGCATTTTCTTTTAAAAATATAGCAACAATCGATGCTATAATTTTAATGCGGGATTTTCTTGTCCCTTCTAATTTACTCGGTACGAATTTGTTTTTTATCCACGACGACGGCAGTGTTGAAAAATTCTACTACCACAAATTTTCTACTGATTATCAGGAAGCAATAAACGATTTTATTCGAGCACGACTCAATCTTTCGCGTGCTTTTTCATTCAGCATACTTTCCACAAATTCAAGCCTTTTGCCAGAGTATGTTCTCGAAGGCGAAGTATTGGAGTTTTACATTTATTCTAAAAGAAAAGATAAGGTTTTTGTTGTGCAAATATCAATTCAAGTTACTCTAACCCCCTATAAACCTTTAGCCTCGGAAAGAAACATTATTCTTTCGAAGATTTATTCGTATTCGATTGAAAAGAAAAATATCGAAGTTAATGAAATGTCCAAAGAGCTTTCCAAGGGTTTATCATCAATTGTTGATAAGATGATTTTCGACATCCAGTCGGCAATAATCCAATACAAATCCCGATGAAGCCAACAAGATATCATTTTAGTGTTTTAACATCGACAAATGAATTTGCAAAAGAACTTTTAAAAACTGAACAGCTCGTTGTTGTAACCGCCGATTTTCAAACGCAAGGTAGGGGTCGTAAGAACAATGTTTGGATTGGAGACTTTGGTGCTAATGTATATTATTCATTCGGTATCAGATACGATAAGGAAAAGTCATTTAATGAAGTTGCTTATTTGCAAGCATTGGGTTCATTGGCAAGTTTGAATGTTTTAAAAAAAGAGGCTCCCGACATTGAGTTCTGCTTAAAGTATCCTAACGATGTAATTGCCAAGACGACGAAGAGTGAAAATCGGAAAATATCGGGGATATTAGTCGAACATCAATTTTGGGGAGAACTATGTAAATCGAGTGTGATTGGAATTGGCATAAATGTAAATCAAACATATTTCGATAAAGATTTGGAAAAAATTGCAACGTCCTTAAAGTTGCTAAACAAAAATATTGAAGTCGAGTCGGTCATAGAAAATTTGACAAATGAGATAATGAACTTATTAAGTGAAAGTCCTAATTTGGTTCTAAGCGAATGGAAAGCCAAACTGAACATTATTGGCAAAGTGGTTTACCTTGCCGATAGAAACTTGTTTTTAAAAGTAAAAGGCTTCGACGATGTTGGTAGGCTTGTTGGCGAAACAATCGATACGAACGAAATTATATATGTTTCCGATTCTGAAAGTTTAAGGTATGAAATCTAAAGAAAAATTTCTTTCCGATGTTGTGGCAATGGAATTCGGAAACTCAAGAGTGAAAATTTTATATAACAGATATTTAAAGTTTTATAAATATTCACCGGGTTGGGAAAAGAAGATTTTCAATTTTTTTTATCACAAAGTTAAAAGACCAGTTCGCGTTTTGTATGCGACTGTGAATTTGAACAATTCCTCTGAATGTTTGTCGCATCTAAAAAATCTTTCGGATCTGTATATTACAAATGTAAAAGACTTGCTTTTACAACAGAAAAAAATAAATTTTCAAAACTACACTTGGATAGGAACGGACAGACTGCTTGGATTGATTGGTGCACTCGAAGAGTTTGAAGCTCCAATAATTACTATTGATTGCGGAACAGCAATTACATTTAATTGTTTGGACGAAAATCGCAATTTTATTGGAGGAGTAATATTCCCTGGGGTCGAAACACAAGTGTCTGCCTTGACACAGAAAACATATCTTCTGAAAGAGGTAAAGCCTTTGTTCAAGGAAGTTAATAAAGTTCTTGAATTTTCGACAGATAAAGCTATTGCAAGTGGTATATTAAATGAGATTTGGGGTGGAATTGAATTTCTAATAATGAAGATATTGAAAGAGGCATTTTCAAGTGTCGATGTCAATGTTGTTTTTACTGGTGGCGGGTTCGAGTATTTAAAATCTTATTTTACGCAATGGAATTACCCCAGAAAGTACTATCGAAAAAATTTGGTTTTGGAAGGAATACTATCCATAGCAAAGTCAATTCGCCAGTACTACTTTAAATTTTCGGACGAGTAAATAAATAGAAAGATGTTTCGTCTTTGATAACTGAGATTTAATTTTTAAGGATAATGGAAGGAAACTATTCCAATAGAGTTCGAGATGTTTTACGATACAGCCGAGAAGAAGCAATTCGTCTTGGTAGCGATTATATAGGAACTGACCATATTTTGCTTGGCATAATAAAAGAAGGCGAAGGTATTGCTTATAAGATTTTGAAGAATCTTGGTGTGGACATTCCTAAACTGCAAGAAAGGCTCGAAGAAAATATTCGTCAAAGTTCGGGGTCGATGCGTTTAGGTGGCCTTGGATTTACTAAGCAAGCAGAGACTGTTCTTCGTTTAACTCATTACGAAGCAAAAAATTTCAAATCTGAAATTGTTGGCACTGAACATCTTTTACTTTCTATTTTACGCGACCAGTCTAATCGGACAAGAGATATTTTGGAAGAATTTAATGTTAATTACGAAATAGTAAAAAATGAATTAGAAAATATTATTAGTGGGCGCAGCTGGTCGTCATCTCAAAATTATCAAAAGGAACCTTCTTCAATTCCGAGGGGAACTATGAAAGAAAAAGTAAAAACCCCAGTTTTAGATAACTTTGGTCGGGATTTGACCAAATTGGCACAAGAAGATAAACTCGACCCTGTAATAGGGCGTAATAAAGAGATTGAACGAGTTTCGCAAATTCTTGCCAGAAGGAAGAAAAATAATCCCGTTTTAATCGGCGAACCCGGAGTGGGCAAGACCGCCATTGTCGAAGGTTTAGCTTTACGAATTGTACAACGAAAAGTACCACGAACATTGCTCGACAAAAGGATTGTAAGCTTAGATTTAGCTGCACTTGTTGCAGGTACAAAATATCGAGGACAGTTCGAAGAGAGAATGAAGGCTGTGATGAACGAATTGGAACGAGCAAAAGATGTTATTCTATTTATTGACGAGCTTCATACTATTGTTGGGGCTGGTGGTGCCTCTGGTTCGCTCGATGCATCAAATATTTTTAAACCAGCTCTTTCGCGTGGCGATATTCAATGTATTGGTGCAACAACCCTCGACGAATATCGCCAATACATAGAAAAGGATGGGGCATTGGAACGCCGATTCCAAAAAGTTTTGATTGACCCTCCTTCTTACGAAGAAACGTTAGAAATTTTAGAAAAAATTAAAGATAAATACGAAGAGCATCATAATGTTAAATATACAAAAGAAGCAATTGACTCTTGTGTTCGCTTATCCGACCGTTATATCACAGATAGATACTTTCCCGATAAAGCTATCGACGTGATGGACGAAACAGGAGCAAGGGTTCATTTAAAAAACATTAGTGCACCAAAGAGCATTATTGAAATAGAAGAAAAAATCGAAGAAGTACGCCGCCAAAAGAATTTTGTTGTTAAAAGTCAGAATTTTGAAGAGGCTGCTCGTTTGCGTGATTTAGAAAAGAAATACCAAGCTGAATTAGAAAAGGCAAAGTTGGAATGGGAAATCAAATCGAGCGAAACCTATCACATTGTAACCGAAGATGATGTTGCCGATGTCGTTGCTATGATGACCGGAATTCCAGTCAATAAGATTGCTGAATCTGAGACCGAAAAGTTACTTAAACTTCCAACTGAATTGAAGAAAATGGTTGTTGGGCAAGACGAAGCAATTGAACACCTTTCGAAAGCGATTCGTCGAGCTCGTGCTGGCTTAAAAGACCCACGCCGACCAATCGGCTCGTTTATGTTCCTTGGACCAACTGGAGTTGGCAAGACTGAGCTTGCCAAAGCACTTGCACGTGTACTTTTCAACACCGAGGATGCTTTAATCCGAATCGATATGAGCGAGTATATGGAAAAGTTCTCGGTTTCTCGTTTAGTCGGTGCACCTCCGGGTTATGTTGGTTACGAAGAAGGTGGCCAACTTACGGAAAAAGTCCGCCGTCGTCCTTATAGCATTATCTTACTCGATGAAATTGAAAAAGCTCATCCCGAAGTTTTCAATATTCTTCTACAAGTCTTCGACGATGGAATTTTAACCGACGGGCTTGGACGACGGGTTGATTTCAAAAATACTATAATTATTATGACTTCTAATGTTGGTACAAGAGATTTAAAGATAGGAACAAAGCTTGGGTTTGTCGAGCAAACAGACGAAGACGAATATAAATCGATTAAATCCTCTATCGATGACGCCGTTAAGAGATTGTTTAATCCAGAATTTATTAATCGAGTCGACGACTTTATCATTTTCCGTAAACTCACCCGTGAACATATATATCAAATTATAGATATACAACTCGAAGAGCTTCGAAAACGCTTAAAGGATAAATCGCTCAAACTTTCCCTCACTCAGTCTGCAAAAGACTTTTTAGTCGAGAAAGGCTTCGACGAAAAGTTTGGAGCAAGACCTTTGAAGAGGGCTTTGATGCAGTATGTCGAAGATGAACTTGCCGAAGTTTTGTTGGTTGGCAATCTCAAGCCAAACTCGGAAATTGTTGCAGATATTTCTGAGACAAAAGATAAACTACGTTTCGAAATTCACGAACCAGAAGTAGTATTCGATGAAAATGTTTCGGAATTCAATATCGACGATATTTTCGTCGGCGAGAATTCTTTCGATAATCCTTTGGAAAATGATATTCCAGACTTGAACAAGAATTAGTTCATAAAATAAATCTTTAAAAGTTTCATTCAGTAATATCTTCCACATCTATTTGGTTTGTTTCTAAGGTTATTGTTCAACAATTCAACAGGAGCACTTCCAATTAGAATTGTTGCTTTCAACGATGAAGTAAACCTGTAAAGTCTTTTAATATTTTTTGCATTGTAAATTTCATTGCTTTTTTACTCCAAGCGATACGGATATGTTTTTCCCTTTTGTTAAGCAAGTTAAAAGTAATAATTTGCATTTTTTTCTTTGTTAAATTTTATTTTACTACTATGAGTTACATACCAAACACAAGAGAAGAACAAGAATCGATGTTAAGGGAAATTGGGGTCGAGAAATTCGAAGATTTACTCGATTCGATACCAGAAAGTTTACGTCTTAAAGATAAGTTTGAATTATTTCCAGCAATATCCGAATATGAAGCAGTAAAATTGCTATACGAATACTCCAAAAAGAACTTAAGTTCCAGCGATTATGTTACTTTTATGGGTTTTGGTGCATACGACCATTATGTGCCAGCCCTTGTGAATATGGTTATCGACCGTTCCGAATTTAAAACAGCCTACACTCCCTATCAAGCTGAGGTTTCCCAAGGGACATTACAAGCAATCTATGAGTTTCAGTCGATGATTTGCGATTTAACTGGGATGGATGTTTCGAATGCTTCTATGCTCGATGGTGCTTCGGCACTTGCCGAAGCTATTTTGATGGCACAAGCACACAACCGAAAAAGCAACGTTATTTTCGCTGGGTCAGTTAATCCGAACTACTTGAATGTCTGTAAAACAATTGTTGCTGGTAGAAATTTGACTTTTCTGTCTGCCGAAAGCTCCGACGGTACTTGCGACTTGAATAAACTTGAAGATTTAGTTTCAGATAAAACTACTGCTGTTGTTGTGCAACATCCGAATGCTTACGGAAACTTAGAAGATGTTGAATCTATTGAATCCATTACACATAAGCACGGTGCGTTGCTTATTGTGGTTGTCGACCCTATATCTTTGGGAATTTTAAAATCTCCGGGAGAATATGATGCCGATATCGTTGTAGGCGAAGGACAATCGCTTGGTATTCCCTTAAGTTTTGGAGGTCCTTATCTCGGCCTTTTTGCAACGAAACAAGAATTTATCCGAAAAATTCCGGGTAGACTTTCTGGGATGACGCTCGATGCGGAAGGCAATCGTTCTTTTGTTCTGACACTTCAAACTCGCGAACAACAAATCAAGCGCGAAAGAGCAACATCGAATATTTGCACCAATCAAGGACTTATGATGCTTGCTGCAACTGTTTATTTGACTATACTCGGGAAACAAGGAATTCGAGAATTGGCTGATATTTGCTTTAAAAAGGCTCATTATCTTGCCCAAAAAGTTAAGGAAATCGAGGGCTATTCTCTTTTCAACGACAAGCCTTTCTTTCGCGAGTTTTTGATAAAAACGCCAGTTCCCCCAGCAGTAATATTTGAAGAAGGAAAACGCAGAGGTATACTGCCCGGTGTCGATACATCTAAGTATCCCGAACTTCATCCGGGTTTATTAGTAGCATTGACAGAAAAAAGAACTCAGGAGCAAATCGATAGTTTAGTCGAACTTTTAGCTTATTTTTCAAATAGGTTAAATGATTAATTTTCAAATAATTAAAAGAAGTTATCGTTATTTGCTTTTGATTACATTTTTTCTTTTTCTTATTTATAATTTATTTTTCTCCGATTTCGGCTATTTAAAAAGGTGGAAATTAGAGAGAGAAAAAAAGGAACTTCTTCTGAAAATATTTGTAGAAATAGAGAAACAAGATTCATTGTATAGGCTTATTCGAGTTTTAGAAAACGATACTTTGTATATAGAAAAGTTGGCAAGAGAAAATTTTGGTCTTGTAAAGTAAAGGGAAATATCTTATGCCTATCAAAAGAAAAAAGGAAGCAGAATCTCAGGATGTTTTCTTCGACGACGAGGTGTATTTGGGAATTGACATTGGTGCTTCCAATTTAAAGTATGGGATTGTAAATAGTTCGGGAGCTGTTATCTACCAGCATTCACAATCGACAAACGCCTCGAAAGGTTTGGATTATATGCTTACTACTTTAAAAAGATTAATTTTAAATCTTCAAGACAAGTATCCGAGAATAAAGGCAATTGGCGTTGGTGTTCCAGGAATTGTTTCTTTGGACGGAAATGTAAAACTAGCTCCAAACCTTCCCGAATGGGTTGATGTTCCTTTAGGTAAGTTTTTGAATAATGTATTCTCTCTGCCTATTGCTGTCGATAATGATGCTAATGCTGCAGCTTATGCAGAAATGCAAATTGGTTCGGGCAAAGAATTCGATAGTTTCATCTATGTTACTCTTGGGACAGGGGTAGGTGGTGCTGTTGTGATAAATAGGCGGTTATATCGTGGGGAAAATAATGCTGCTGGCGAGTTTGGGCATATTATTTATAATCCTTTCGAACCATTGAATTCGAAGAAAACTTACAGAACTGGTGTACTCGAAGAATATCTTGGCAAAGAACAAATCACTGTGTTTGCAAAAAAATTTATTAAAGATAGACCAGAATCTTTATTGCATACCTACGAAAAGACCGACCCTTACTTTATTTCAGACGCTGTTGAAAAGGGGGATGAAACTGCAGTAGAAATCCTTTCATATGTTGGACATATTCTTGGGTTAGGATTAACAACGGTTATGAATCTTTTCGATATTAGTAAAGCTGTTGTTGGGGGAGGAGTTTCTCTTGCCCCGAACTTACTTTTAGAATCTGCAATCAAGACGATTAAGGAGAGAGCCTTGCCTCACATTGCCGAAAATGTAAAAGTAATCCGCGCAACTTTTACGAAAGATTCTGGTTTTATCGGAGCTGCCCTTTTGGCTCGGGATTATGAAAAAATAAATTGAGGAATGTATGAAGGAATTTATATCGACACCAAATGCCCCACAACCCATCGGACCTTATTCCCAAGCAGTTCTTGCAGAAGGTAAATTTATGTTTATTTCGGGTCAAATACCTCTTTCTGTCGACGGGGCTATAGTTGGGGATGATATTCGCACGCAAACTCGCCAAGTTATTTTGAATATTAAATCTATTCTGGAAAGTGTTGGTGCTACTCTCGAAAATGTTGTAAAAACAACTGTTCTATTGACCGACATAAGTCATTTTCCTGCAATGAACGAAGTTTATAATGAGTTCTTCGGGGAAAGTCGTCCCGCACGCGCCACTTATCAAGTTGTTCGTTTGCCAAAAGATGCGCTTATAGAAATCGAGGCAATTGCAGTTTTATAATGATTCTAAGAGTTGCTACACTTGTCTTCTGTTTGTTGTTTTTTTTGCAAAACACACAAATTTCGTCGGCAACAGAGACCGAAATTTTGGATTCTTTAGGTTTAATGAAGAAAAAGTCGCCATTAGGAGCTGTTTTGCGTTCATTAGTTTTGCCTGGATGGGGACAAGTTTACGTTGAACAGTACTGGAAAGCCCCTATTTTTTTAGGTGGTGCTGTAATTATGTACTATTACGTTTACAAGCATCATAAAGATTTTCTTGATTATTCCCGAAGAATGGAAGAGTTAAAAAAATTAAATCCAAGCGACCCAAATTTACATATTTTGAAGATTAAACGAGAAAATTCATTAGATAACCGCGACATCAGTCTATTTTTCCTTTGTGGAGTGTATGCTTTGTCTATGCTCGATTCTTATGTCAATTCTCACCTTTTCAACTTCAATGTAACCGATGACATTGTAATGAGGATTGTTCCGACTTGCATCGGAATTAGGTTCGACTTTTCAATTTATTGTTTTAAATAAATTTAAAAGGTAGTTTAACTTATGAAAGTTTTAATTAGGGCAGTCGAAAGTATTATTAAAGCTATAGTTCCAAATTATGAACTAATTGAATTTCGCAATCAATTTACTTTGGTTGTCCCAATCGAAAACCTTTTGGATATTATGTACGAATTGCGAGATAATCCCGAAACCAGTTTCGATATGTTGGTGGATATTACTGCTATCGATTGGTTAGATAAAAAGCAAAACAGATTCGAAGTAGTTTATTTCTTATGGTCAAATAGGAACAAAGTTCGTCTTCGTGTAAAAGTTTCTTTACCAGATAATGAAAGGCCCGTCTGTCCATCAGTCGTTGAAGTTTGGGAAAGTGCGAATTGGTATGAAAGGGAAACCTACGATATGTATGGTATTATTTTCGAAGGACATCCAGATTTGAGGAGATTTTATATGCCCGAAGATTATTTCGACCCAGAAACTGGCGAACCTTACTTCCCTCTTCGAAAAGATTTTCCTTTGATGGGAATTCCCGGGTCGTTACCTTTGCCACCCTATCCTGAAAGGGATGGTGAAATTAAGTAGTTTTTATCGCTTTGATTGCGTCGTCGATTGTTTCTGCAAAAGAAAATGTGTCGACCAAGCTCAAAATTTCGAACATATTATAAATCGAAGGAGAAGCCCCAACAATAAAAACTGGGATGTTGTGTTCCCTTAGTTGCCTTTGAGCAAGAAGAAAAGCTCCAAATCCAGAGCTGTCGATGGTTTCAACTTGGCTAATATCGATTAGGAGCGCATTAATATCTGGTTGAGCCTCTATCAACAATTTAGCTTTTAATTTTGATGTTACCTCCGAAAGCAATCTTCGTTCTTTAATTTCTACAATGGTTATTCCATCTCTGTTCTCGATTACCAAATTCATAAGATTTTCCAATATTTTTACAAATACTAATTTAGTAATTTTATCTTTAAGTGTGATTTCGATGAAATTTTTAGTTATCCGCATTTCGTCGCTGGGTGATGTTATACTATCGACTTATCTTGTAAGATTATTGAGGAAAAAATTTCCAGACTCTCGAATTGATTTCTTAGTTGGTTCTGAATATCAAGAAGTTCTTGCTTTGAACAAAAGAATCGATAAAGTTTTAATATACGACAAGTCCAAATCATTTTTTTGGCACTTGCTACAAACCTTTTCGATCAATTATCCCTATCACTATGATGTTATCATCGATTTGCAGAATAATTTAAGGAGCAAGCTTTTTGGAGCAGGCAAAGGTAGTCGGTATTTTTTTTTCAACAAAAGAAGGATTTACAAGTTCAAGCTTGTTTACTTTAAAACGAAAATAAAGGAAATTCTTCCAATACCAATATTGTATAGAGATACTTTCCCAGACTTACAAGATTTTGACGATGGGCTTGGTTTGGAAATTTGGACAAGCAAAGATGTCGATGAATATATGCCTTATAGGAAGGATTTAAACTTAACCAAAATTGAAAGGATAGCTCTTGCACCCGGGGCTAAACATTTTACGAAACGCCTTCCAATTAATAAAGTCAATCAATTAATTGAGTTGATCAATTCTAATTTTGATGCAGAAATCGTTTTAATTGGTGGAAAGTCCGATTCTTGGTTGAATTCAATTTTGTATAAGAATGGAAAAAATGTTCAGAATTTTATTGGTAAGTTGTCGATTTTAGAAAGCTCTGAGTTGTTGGACTCTTGCCAAATATTAATTTCGAACGATAGCGCTGCTGTTCATATTGCATCGGCAAGGCAAGTTCCAGTTGTCGAGATTTTCGGTTCGACAGTCCCACATTTTGGTTTTGTGCCTTTTCGTGTTCCATATTCAATTGTTGAGCTCAACAACATCGAGTGTCGACCTTGCACCCATTTTGGTAAACCAAAGTGTCCTAAAAAACATTTTCGATGTATGGAAGAAATTCAACCCGAGCAAATTATTTATGCAATCAATGAACTAATCGATAAGTTAAAAAAATGAATTATGAATTGAAAGCATTTAATTGAAGAAAACACGATATAAGAATTTATCTAAAAATAATTATTTTGAAAACAAAATCCGTTGTTTCGGAGCTAACAAAGCAATGAATTTAAGAAAGTTTAAGAGAAATTTGTATTCAAAATCACGGTTGATTTGCTTACCAAATAAAGTATATTTCAACAGATTATTAACCTAACCTACGATTTTAATTGATGTATTTCAAAAATCAAAACTCTCAATCAAAAAATCTAAATAGCAATTCTTATCGAGATTAATATTGTTCAGCCGATAATGTTGTTAGCAATTATCTGTGGCAATTTTTTTATTTTTGTAAAAATTTTTTAACAAAAGAGCGAGAATGTGTATAGAGAATAAGATAGAATGTGAAGGCTTAACTTACGATGATGTTCTTCTAATACCCAGATATTCGGAAGTATTGCCTCGAGAAACGAATTTGGCAACAAGGCTGACAAATTCAATTTCATTAAATATTCCTATACTCAGCGCTGCGATGGATACAGTTACCGAATCGGCTATGGCAATTGCTATGGCGCGTGAAGGTGGGATGGGGGTAATTCATAAAAATTTAACTATCGATACACAGGCAAGCCAAGTCGATAGAGTGAAGCGTTCCGAAAGTGGGATGATTTTGAATCCAATAACTCTTGGACCAGAAAATACAATTTTGGATGCGTTGGAGTTGATGGCAAAATTTCATATCTCTGGCATACCAATAGTCGATGAAAATTTTAAGTTAATTGGAATAGTTACCAATCGCGACCTAAGATTTAATCCCACACTCGACAGCAAAATTGAAGATGTAATGACCAAGGAAAATTTAATTACCGTTCCAGTTGGGACTACTCTCGAAAAGGCTGAGGAAATTCTACAAGAGAAAAAGATTGAAAAGCTTCCGGTAGTCGATTCAGATTTTAAACTTCGGGGTTTAATTACCTTCAAAGATATTCAAAAGAAGAAGATGTATCCTAATGCTTGCAAGGATGAATTAGGGAGATTGCGTGTTGCTGCTGCTGTCGGGGTTGGGGCCGAAACTTTGGAACGGGTCGAGGAATTAAAAAAAGTTGGCGTGGATGCAGTGTTTATCGATACTGCACACGCACATTCGAAAGGCGTTTTGGAAATGATTAAACGAATAAAGTCTAAATTCCCCGAAATTCAATTGATTGCTGGTAACATTGCAACTACCGAGGCTGCTTTGGATTTAATCAAAGCAAATGTCGATGGCATTAAAGTTGGTATTGGACCAGGCTCGATTTGTACAACGAGAGTTATTGCTGGAGTTGGGATACCTCAGTTGACGGCAATATTCAATGTTACAAAAGTTACCATACCAGCTGGGATACCAGTCATTGCCGATGGTGGAATTAAACAAACTGGAGATGTTGCAAAAGCAATTGCAGCGGGAGCTGATTCTGTTATGATAGGTAACCTTCTTGCTGGGCACGAGGAGAGCCCGGGCGAGAAGATACTTTACGAAGGTCGCTCATATAAAGTTTATCGTGGAATGGGTTCTCTCGAAGCAATGAAAAAAGGTTCGGCAGATAGATATTTTCAAGATGTCGAAGATGAGATTACTAAACTTGTACCCGAAGGAATTGAAGGTAGAGTCCCATATAAAGGCAATGTGTCGGAAACAATTTATCAAATCATTGGCGGTTTGCGTGCTGCGCTCGGATATTGTGGTTGTAGAAATTTAGAGGAATTAAAGAAATATGGCAAGTTTATAAGGATAACCGAAGCTGGATTGCGCGAATCTCATCCTCACAATGTAAGTATAACAAAGGAATCCCCAAATTATTTTGTTAAATAACCTTTTGAGAATAGGTGTATTATGGGAAGAAACTTTTCTTTGGCTTCTAGCTCGACTGTATCTGAACAAGTTGCGAGAAGCTACCCCGAGAAAATTGAGCAACGTTTGGTTCAAGTTCGTTTTCGTATTCAAGAAATGAAAGCCGATGGTCTTTTTGTTAATTATTTGCCAAATATTCGCTATCTGACCAACTTTTCGGGGTCTTCTGCGTCGCTTTTTATTTTTCACGATAAGATTTGGTTTTTTACCGATGATAGGTATGAAGAACAAGTACAAACGGAGCTTTATAATTTACCTAACTTGGAAATACACATAACACGTGACATTTGGAATTATTGTATACAAAAGAAGTTGTTTAGTGGTATTTCTACAATAGGCTTTGAAGCCGATAGGGTGAGCTATCAAGAAGTTATCAATATACGAAATATAATAAGGCCCGTGAAATTTAAACCTGCCGAAGCTGTGGTCGAACCATATACAATTTCTAAGTCCTCGGAGGAATTGAGCCATATTCGAAAAGCTTGCGAGATGAGTGAAAAAGTTTTCGCCGAGGTTTTAAAACTTTTCAAAGTTGGGATGACCGAAAAAGAACTTGCCGCAGAAGTTGTTTATCAAGCAAGAAAGTTAGGTTCCGAAGGCGAGCCTTTCCCAACCATTGTTGTAAGTGGTAAAAGAAGCTCTTTGCCGCACGGCAATCCTTCGACAAAGCCTATTAAAAACGGGGATGTAGTTACTTTGGATTTTGGTTGCATCGTCAATGGTTTTGTAAGTGATATATCGAGAGTTTTTGCAGTAGGGAAGTTTACGAAAGAACAATACAATATTTATCAAATTCTACTGGAAGCAAAAGAAAGGGCTATCGAAAAGATTAAACCACTCGTTAATGGTAAATTTGTCGACGAAGCTGCAAGGTCGCTAATTAAGAAAAAGGGATATGGCGAAAATTTTCAGCATTCATTGGGTCACGGTATTGGTATTGTCCCGCACGAATTACCTTTAATTACATTTAGAAAAGATGACCAATTTATAGTAGAAGGATGCGTCGTTGCTATCGAACCGGGCATTTATTTGCCTAACAAATACGGTCTTCGACTTGAAGACGATGTATATGTTACAAAAGACGGAGCTAAAAAACTTACGAATGCTCCAACCGAGTTCCCAGTTGTTTAATTTCAATAATAACTTTGGTTGATTGAGTTGATGGACACAAATAATGTTCTGATTATCTCATATTACTTTCCCCCAATGGGTTTGAGCGGGGTTCAAAGGATTATGAAATTTGTAAAATATTTGCCAGAATACAATTGGTCGCCATTTGTTTTGACTTCGGCGACAAATAAATATTATGCTTTCGATAAGGAGCTTATGAAAGAGATTCCTTCGGATGGCGTAAGGATTTACCGAACTGGGAAAATTAACGAATCTAAATTGAAAGTGCGTTCTTTCCCGTCGAATTATATCTTTCAGAACTTTGGGCGTTTTTTTCTAAGTTTTTTTCTTCAACCCGATAGTAAAATTTTCTGGAAACGGAAAGCAATCGAATTAGGAGAGAAAATATTGAAAGAAAATAAAATCGATGTGATATTTGCCACTGCTCCGCCCTTTACTGATTTTCTAATAGCTTATGATTTATCTGAAAAATTTAAAATTCCTTTCGTTGTAGATTATCGGGACATTTGGGTCGATAATCCCTATCATTTTTATCCTACTTTTTTGCATAAAAATTATGCGCGAAAGCTGGAGGAAAAGATTTTGAAAAAAGCCAGCCGTATTATTGTTACTTATCGAGGTTGTAAGGAGGTTCTTTTGTCCAAGTATCCATTTTTACGCAACGATGAGATTACAATAATACCACACGGTTTTGACGAAATTGATTTTCAGCATTTTCATAATGTTAAGCCGATTCCAAAAAAATTTGTTGTTGCACACTCCGGGCTTTTTCAAGATAATAGAAATCCAAAATATTTTCTGAAAGCTTTTTCCAATTTTGTCCGAAGCAAAAAAGATGGAATTGAAAAAGAGGCTTGGTTTATTGGAATAATGAGAAAATCTCACATTCGTTACATAAAAAAATATGATTTGGAAGGAAATGTGAAGTTATTCGGCTACCAGCCACATAGCGAAGTGATAAGGTTGTTAAAGATGTCGAATTTACTTTGGTTAACATTCGAAGATAATGTGCGCTCGCCCGGCAAATTGTACGAATATTTCGGAGCTCGTAAACCCATATTGATTTGTGCCCCCGATGGTCATATGAAAACACTTGCTATTCAGTCGAATGCTGCTATCGCAGTCGACCCTCGGGATGTTGTTGGAATTCAAAAAGCATTAAATACATTTTACCACCTTTGGCAAATTGACGCATTGCCGTCGCCAAGCGAGGAATTTCTAAGTAATTTCGAAAGAAAGTTCTTAACCAAACAGCTTGCCTACCAATTGGGTCTTGCATACCAAATTTAAAATATTTATTTTTTTATGTCGTTTATTTTTTTTCAAAAATGGAGTAGTAAATGCAAACAAAACCTTATTTTTTCCTCATTTTTTTAGTAGCTTTGTTCGCTTTGATTACATCTTGCGAAGAAACTACACCTGTCGACGAGACACCACTTGTTGCTCCCCCAGATAGCCTTCGAGCAACTTCTATTGATTCTTCGACCGTAAGGTTGCGATGGAAGCTTTCATCAGATGAAAGCAAAACCTATTTCAAGGACTATGTTCTTTACATTGAACCCGGAGCTTTTGCCCCAAAGTATATCTCCAAAGGAACAAACACATTCGATGTAACTGGCTTATCCGATGGAGTAATCTATACTTTCACTCTCAAAGCTCGCAACAGCGACGATGAGGTAAGCAGTGGAAGCGTATCTTTGCAGTGGTCCCCAGCTTTTAGATTCATTAAAAACATAAACGACGAGCCAATTCGTGTTTACGAAACCGCTTCGCAGTTTGGTAGTGGACTTCAACTTTACGACCAAACAAACAAAAAACCACGAACTTTAAAAGTTGCAAGTGGTCAATTTTGGAATCTGGGTCTCTACACGAAATTGAACGAGCAAACAATTTACACAGCCAATTACATTCACGAAAACAATTTGTATAATTTTCCAACTGCGCCTACTTATACAACTGAAATCAGCGAAGATGTATTTTTAACCAATACATTAAATAATGTTTTCGATAGTCAAGCGTTGAATGCAAAAAAGTTTTCGAAAGATATTGCAATTGATTTAAAGGACCCAGATTTTCGAAATGGAGTTGTAATTATAGTTCGGACTCGCCCTGCTGGTCAAACAGAGTGGAATTATGCTAAAGTGTTGATTAAACCTGCTTCCGGAGGTGGATTACTTCACGGGAATCCAGATAATCGTTATATTGAATGCGAGATTTCTTACCAAAGGAAACCCGGTGTACCTTTTGCAAAACCAATAAATTAATGAGGTATTTATGAAAAGATTAATCTTTGTTCTGTCTATTGTATTTCTTGTTTTTGGATATTTAAATCTTTATGCCCAAGATGCTGGGGGAAAGAAGATTGTCCCTAAAGCAAAAGAAACAAAAGTTGAACAACCGGAAACAAAAGCTGATGTAAAACAAGAAGCTCCTTCGAAAGTTAAGTCTGGCAAGCCTCTTAAAGGTAGAGTTGTTAGCCTATCGAAACTAATTTTGGATGGGAAAGGTGAAGTTTCGAAGGACGAGGCAATGAGTGAAGCAGATGCTGGAAAACCAATAGTTTTCCTTGTTGGCGAAGGAAAAAAGGCAAAAATTTATTTTGTCTTCAATGAAGACGGTTCCTTTGCTGGTAAAAAGCTTGCAAAGTTCGCTGCAAACAAATTTGTCGGAATTGTTGGTAAAACAAAAGTAGTCAATGGAATAAATATTATTATCGCCGAGATGATAGAGTCTATGGATTGATATTCCAATTTTAGAATGTATTTGTTATTTGGGGATGGTTTTTTACCATCCCCATTTTTGTCTATTCTTCGCAAAATTATTTAAATATTAAGTCCCGTATATTGATATTTTAGCCAGTTTTTTTAAAATATTTATAGTATATTTTACATTGTTTTGTTTTCTCAATTTTTGGTAATGATTAATCTATTTTTGGTATAATCTTTGATTTCGTTGTATTTTCTAAGTATGGAAACAACAGTTAAAATAAACATTTTTAACGAGAGTAAGATTAGAGCTCCTCGTAAAGTTGTTGTTGAAACGCTCAAGAATGTGTTGCTTTACTTTAAGCAAACGAATTTTGTCTTGAATATAGTTTATGTGGACGAAGATACCATTCTCGAATTGAATAGAAGTTATCTTTCTCACAATTATCTTACAGATGTGATAAGTTTCGACCTAAGTACGGAGGATTCCAAGTTCGGCGAAATTTATATCTGCGTTCAACAAGCACAAAGGCAAGCCCAAAAATACAGGGTTACATTTACAAATGAAATTCTTCGGCTAGCTATCCACGGGGCTTTGCATTTGTTGGGTTTTAGCGACAAGGATAGAAAAAGTAAAGTTGAAATGACTAAATTCGAAAATTTATTTTTGAGGGAAAAAGTTTGATGGAAAGACTTTTAGAAATAATAATTTACTTTGCCAATGAGCTTTCGAAAAAGAAACAAATCGACGAGTTTGATATTAAACTTCTTTTAAATAAAGGATACACTAAATCCGAAATTTCTGTTGCATTAAGTTGGATTTTTGAAAAATTGGAAGAAGGTAAATCCACCCTTTTCCAGAATTTAACTGCCGAAAATAAATCTTTTCGTTATTTACATATATCAGAAAAGGAACTTTTTACTCGCGAAGGTTGGCAAGAGCTGAACAACTTGTATTCATTAGGTATTATTTCATTGGAAATTTTAGAGCTTTTTATCGATAGAGCAATGATGTTGGGTTTGCGAAATATCGACGATTTGCAGGTGAAAAAATTCATCAGCAGTCTTTTGTTTGGTTCCTCCCAAGGCTTTTTGGGTCAATCTAATAATGATATTATTAATTAAGAAATTTAAGGTTTCTAACCATTTTTTAAGGGAAGAACTTCTATAAAATTTTTATGAACTTAATCAAAAGTCGATTGAGAAAGTTTTTCGATATTTTTGCAAAAGAATTCTGCTTATTGATGTTGGCTAATTCTTAATTTTTCACTTTGGTCTTTTGAATTCAGTAGGTTACCGAGATTAAGTGTTGTATTATAATCAAGACTCAAGAGCAGAAATGCCGGGTAGAGTCTTTCCGCCGAGAAAATCGAGTGATGCGCCACCTCCAGTCGAAACAAATGTAACTTTGGATTTTAAATTAAGCTGTGTAATTGCCGAAGCTGAGTCGCCCCCGCCAATTATCGTTGTTGCACCTTTGGATGTGGCTTCTGCTAATGCAAATGCAATTTCTTTTGTTCCATTGGAGAACTTTTCGATTTCGAAGATACCAAGTGGACCGTTCCATATAATTGTTTTGGACTTCGAAATTTTTTCTTTGAAAAGATTAATTGTTTTTGGTCCTATATCGACCCCCATCCAATCGTTGGGAAATTCTTCTACTTTGATAACTTTTGTCGAGGCTGTTTCGTCGATAGAATCGGCAATAACGACATCCAAGGGTAGTGTGATTTCGTAGCCATTTGCTTTTGCAGTTTCGAGCAAATTGAGTGCAACATCGATTTTGTCCTCATCCACAATTGATTTACCAACATTAAGTCCTTTTGCTTTGAGAAAGGTATACGCTAAGCCACCGCCAACCAAAATATTACCACATCGTTCTAATAAGTTTTGAATCACATCAATTTTACCTTTGATTTTTGCTCCACCAATTATTGATATACAGGGAGTTTGGGGGTTTTTAATTAATGAACCAAGATAATGAATTTCGTTAAGGAGTGCGTAGCCTGCAAATTTCTCTTCGAAAAGTTTTGGAAGGGCATCGGTCGATGCATGTGCTCTATGGCTCGCAGAAAAAGCTTCGTTGATATATACATCGCCAAGTCTTTTGAGTTTTAATGCGAATTCAGTTGAATTTTCCTCTTCTTCTTTATAAAAACGTAGGTTTTCGAGTACTACAATTTGACCTGGTAAAGCGGATTCGACAATTTTTTCAGTTTCTTCTCCAATGCAATCATCAGAAAACAAAACGTCGTAGCCAAAATGTTCGGCAAGATAATTCGCAACAGGACGTAACGAATATTTTGGTTCTTTGACTCCACGAGGACGGCTAAGATGCGAAATAAGAATTGGTATACCTCCGTCGTCGATAACTTTGTCGATTGTTGTTAAGGATTCAACTATTCGTGTATCGTCGGCAACTTTACCATCACTGGTTAATGGGACATTGAAATCTACACGAATTAGAACCTTTTTCCCTCCAAAGTTGTAATCATAAATAGATTTTATCATTTCCGTTTATTATTTGTTTTACAAAAACTTCAATAATTCTAAAATTAAGTCAACACATCGAACAGCGTAAGCATATTCATTATCGTACCATCCAACTACTTTTACTAAATTGCCATTGGTTTGGGTAAGTAATGAATCGAAAACAACGGAATGTGGATTCCCAACAATGTCGGAAGATACAAGAGGTTCTTCGGAATATTCCAAAATCCCTTTAAGATAGGTTTCCGATGCAGCTTTCATAGCCTCGTTCACTTCTTGTTTTGTTACAGCTCGAGAAAGTACAGCAGTGAAGTCTGTCAACGAGCCATCTGAAACTGGAACACGAACTGCATTCCCGTTCAATTTTCCTTTTAGTTCAGGGATAACTAAGCCAACTGCTTTTGCTGCACCAGTTGTAGTGGGTATCATATTAACAGCAGCTGCACGAGCACGACGCAAATCACTATGTGGTAAATCAAGAATTCTTTGGTCGTTTGTATAAGCGTGGATTGTAACCATAAAGCCGCTTTCAATTCCAAAGTTATCGTGCAAGACTTTTACCATTGGTGCTAAACAATTGGTAGTGCAAGATGCATTGGATATGATTTTTTCATTACCATTCAAAGATGTATGGTTGACGCCCATTACAATTGTGGCGTCCACTTCGTCTTTTGCGGGAGCAGAAAGAACAACCTTTCGTGCGCCATTATCCAAATGCTTTTGTAGTTGCTCTTTACGAGTGAAAACGCCAGTTGATTCAAGCACAATGTCGATATTTCCTCGCCACGGCAGATTCTCAATTTGCTTTTCTGATGAGATTGGAATTGCGAGACCATCGACAATAAGCTTATTTTCAGAGTAGGACACAGAACCTTGAAATTTACGATGAACGGAATCATACTTGAATAAATGAGCTAATGTTGCTGCATCTGTAATGTCGTTGATTCCGACGATTTCAAATTGGTCTTTGTAATTCAAAAGATGACGCAAAAAGAGCCGGCCAATGCGGCCAAAGCCATTGATTGCTATTTTAACCGCCATAACACAACCATAAAATTTTAAAAAAAATTCACAGACGCAATATACAAAAGATTAGTTTAAAGAAAGATAAGTATTTTATGTTTAAAATTAATGAATTTTAATTAACCTAAAAAAAATTTTTTATTCATAAATTTAAAACATTCTCAGGTTAGTTTTGCATATTGTTAAATAATCTGTTTATACAATGTCTTTTTTACACCGTTCTCTTTTAGTATTGTTTTTCTTTGTTAGCTTTATTTTCTATTCTTGCAAAGAAGAAAATGCGCTTCAACCACTCAGCGAAAATGTGAAAATTATAGTTTTCTCCGACCCGCACCTATATGACCCGTCGCTTGGAACAACTGGAGAAGCATTTGAAAAATATCTTGCCAGCGACCGTAAGTTAATTGCCGAAAGCGATGCTATTTTGCAAGCAATGATAAGCAAGATTGAAGAAGAAAAACCAGATTTAGTATTGGTTCCGGGGGATTTGACGAAAGATGGAGAGAAAATTAATCACGAGAAGCTAGCCAATTATTTTGGAAGGTTAAAACGTGCTGGTATAAAGGTATTAGTTGTACCAGGAAACCACGATATAAATAATCCCCAATCTTATAGGTATTCTGGTGCACAGACTATCAAAATACCAACAGTCACACCAGAAGAATTCAAACAAATTTATAGAGATTGTGGGTACGGGAACGCCTTGGAATTTGCCCCGAATTCCTTGACTTATCTTGCAGAACCAATCAATGGGCTTTGGATTTTTGGCATCGATGTTACAATCCACGATAATAATGTAGAATCGAGCGTAACAGCTGGAAGGTTAAAAAATTCAGACTTAATTTGGATGAAGAAAAAGTTAGCCGAAGCAAAATCTAAAGGCAAAATAGTCTTAGCTTTTGCTCATCACGCATTTATGGAACACTTTTCAAATCAAGCCACTTTCTTTTCCGATTACGTTATAGCGGATTGGTTCCAAGTTTCGCAACAATTAGCTGATGCTGGTTTAAAAGTTGTTTTCACTGGACATTTCCATTCCCACGATATTACAAAGTATACAACTACAAAAGGAAATACCCTTTACGATATTTCGACGGGCTCGACAGTTACTTTTCCATGTCCGTATAGAGTCGTCGAGTTAAGTAGTGATGGTAAAATGAACATAAAAAGTTATAAAATTGAGAAAATCAATTGTAACCTTGGCACCCACGCCACTTTAACAAGCTATTCTAAAGCAAATTTAGAATCTGGTTTAAAACTTTTGATACCTTATATGCTAATGAATCAATTTAACTTACCTCAAGATAAAGCGATTACCTATGGGAAAGAAGTCGGGCCAATACTAATTCCAGCTATACTTGCCCATTTTAGTGGCGACGAGCAAATTCCACAGGGGATTTCAGAAAAACTTAAATTATTAAAACAAAGCCAGGATTTAGTCGTAAAAACACTTGTCGGGATTGTCGAAGCATTCTTGACAGATTTGCCACCAGCAGACAACGATGTTATTATCGATTTAAACAATGGTAATATTGCAAGAGAATACATATTGAAAATAAATCATTTCACCTTGGATTGATTTCTAAATAGGAGATACATTTCGGAAATTAAAAAGCGAACTTTTTATAAATTTTTGTTTAGTAGATATTTTTAAAACATAAGCCCTTCGAAAGAAGGGCTTTTTTCTTTCAATCCTTGTTTTGGTGGATGTTTCTCTAATTTATTTCAATCTTTCGTTTTTTTTTGCTGAAACTCAAGCTTTTGTTTGTTCTAATTTTTGATTAACTGAAAGAGATTGTAACTTTTTTCTTAATTTTGTTTTTTTAACGATTTGATTTATAATATGATTAGGAGAATGATTAAATCGATTTTACTTTTGTTGGTATTAACTTATTTTGATGCTTTTGCTGTTGTAACTTTGCTTTCCCCTGCCAACAATTATGATTGCCAAGACCCAGCTTCAGTAATTTTTAGTTGGCAACCTTATTCGCAGAATGTGCAATCTTATCAATTAAAAGTTTCCCGATTTCAAAATTTATCGAACCCGGTTGTTGATACTGGCGGTTTTACCTCGACAAATGTAGTCATTACACTTCCAAGTGGAGGAGAAGTTCGATATTATTGGAGAGTAACGGCAATTATTAGTCTGAACCCTTTAGTTTTCGATACCTCAGAAGTATGGACTTTTACTACGATGCCTAATCCACCAAATACCGTTAGTCCTTCAACTAATGCCACTTGTCAACCTTTGAGATTGAATTTCCGCTGGTCGACTATCAATAATCAGCTAACCTATAGATTACAAGTTGCGACTAACCCTTTATTTTTTAATTTGGTCAAGGATACAATAGTTTTTACAAATCAAGCAACTTTAACTCTACCTAATTACAACACTAAATATTATTGGCGCGTGCTTGGTACGACGAATTATAATTGTACAACACATTATTCCAAAGTTGATTCTTTTCGTACTAATCGGATACCACCAACTTTGCTTCAACCCTCGCGTAATGCAACATCGATTTGGGGACCGGTTACGTTTGTGTGGGAAGTTCCCGACAACGCAAACACTTATAACCTTCAAATTACAACCGATTCAACTTTTTCTTTAATCTTACACGATGAAATTACCAACAGTAAAAGTTTCACTAAACAAATTAATGATTTTAATACTGTTTTGTATTGGCGCGTAAAAGCTGTTTATAGCGACTGTGAAACGGATTTTTCCGAAGTTCGAAGGTTTAGGACTGCTTATGATAAACCACAGGATTTGTCGCCTGCGAACGATACTTCTTGTTTTCCAAACCAGGTAAATTTTGCTTGGGGCGGTGTGAGCGGTGCCTCGTCATATCGTTTGCAGGTTTCATTAGGTCGGGAATTTCGGTTGGATAGCCTTGTCGTCGATACTTTATTAAATAGAAGAAGTTTCAGTTATTATTTCGACAAGAGTTTGCAATATTACACTTGGCGAGTTCGAGCGGAGGATAAGACTAATTCTGGACTTTGGTCGGATACTTTTAGATTTCAAACTACATTTGCCCCACCGAAAATTGTTTCTCCTCCGAATACAAGCGAAACTTCTGTTTCTGTCGTATTCAAATGGAAAATTGACCAACCAAGAGCCACTTTTGAATTTCAAGTTTCAGACACCTCCGATTTTCGTGATTTTCGTCGAATTATCTTCGATTACAAAGGACTTTCGACTGATTCGATTGCTTTAAAAATGCCAAGATTTAATAAGAAATATTTTTGGCGCGTTAGGGCTTCCGACGCTTTTTGTATTTCTTCTTGGTCGGCTACTTCTTGGTTTAAAACAAAGTTGCAAGCACCAGTTAACACTTTCCCCCCTAATAATTCTACTAAATTGCCTTTGAGAGTTCAGTTTGAGTGGGAAAAGCCAGAAGGTGCTACGAACTATCAAATTCAAGTTTCTCCCGACCCACAATTTAGAAATATCGAATTCGGACTTAATGGAATTCTAACTAATTCCGTTGTAATTTCTGGTTTAGAACCTGTTACCAAATACTTCTGGAGAGTAAGAGCTTTGAACGATGATGATACTAGCCGTTGGTCTAATGTTTTTAATTTCACAACTGGTCCAAATCCATTAGAGATACCAGTTTTGTATTACCCAACCAACAATGCTTCGGAGCAACCAACAACTTTGAGATTCGTTTGGAGTAAAATACCGAGAGCCACCTATTACGAGTTGCAATTATCAAACGATTTAAATTTTCATACCATTGTGCATCAAATCAAAAATATTACAGATACATCCTATGTAATTTCAAATTTATCGACATATACAGATTATTTTTGGCGTGTCCAAGCTTATAATGATTCAACTACAAGCCTTTGGTCCGCCATTTGGCGATTTAGAACTGTTCCCCCCGTACCGCAAGGTCCAGTTTTGCTTATTCAACCTTATAATGAAACGACTGGCTTGGGCACAGTTGTAACATTGTATTGGACTTCCATTCAGTATTCTTACTATTATCATTTGCAAGTTTCGAAGGAAGACCCCGATTTTAAGAAAACTAATCTTGTGGTCGATGATTCGGTATTAATAAATCATTATAGGTATATAACGGACCTTGAGTATAACAAAAAGTATTATTGGCACGTCCGAGCATATAATTCTGCTGGGTCAACTCCTTGGAGCGATACTTGGTGGTTCAAGACTATGGTTTCTGATGTTGAAGAAATTCAAACTCCTTATCTATTTTCATTTAACGAAATAACGAAGACACTATTAATCCATATTCCTAAGGAAAATTGCAATTCCGCTAACATAGAAATTTTTGACCTGCTTGGGAACAGATGGGTAAGAAAGGACTTTGTAAATTCTGCAAACATTTTCGAGGTTTCTTGCAGTAATTTGCCAAATGGGGCATACATTGTTCGCTTCTATCTCGGTGGAAAATACCTTCATACTTTGATTAACATATATTAAATTTGGAACTTATAATCTTTTGGGGCTGCTCTTTTGCAGCCCTTTTTTGTATTATTTATGACAAAATAACTAAGCTAAGAGAATTTTCAATAAAATTGAATGAGTATTTTAAGAATTTCTCAGTTAGAGCTCTTTATTTTGATTTTGAGAATGCATTTATTGGGAAGTAGCAAGATTTCAAAATTGATCAATAATGTACCTCTCATTCAGCAAATAAGTAGGCTACCAGTTTTTAATGTTTTTAGATTAAACTTATCCTCAGTAGTTAGATGATGAATAAAATCACCAAATTCAAAGAGAAACCATAATTTTGTGATATCAACTTGTCTTTGAGGTTTGGCATTTCAAAAGCGGAGATTTTTTACTTCATTGTTGAAGTATCGAAAACTTCCAGTTTTGAATTTGCTTTTGCTTAGACAAGCTTCTGCTTGTGCGACGATTTTGCAACATAGGCTCCGAACAGTTGCAATGTAAAGGAGTAAGTTACAATGGTTAAATATTGTTTAAGAAATTTCAACACAATAGCAGTGAAAATTAATAATTTTTGTTTCAGAATCTCTAATAATCCAAAGTACTATTTAAGATTTTACAAGAAAAGCTGGTTGATAACATAATCGGTTGTAGTTATGTATGCAAATCCAAAGCCAAGGTTGAGTAAACTTGCTAAATGCATTTCTTCGTTAATTGTTCCAGTCCCATCGGCTAAAAAGAAAACTTTGTAATCGCGATAATATGCATCTCGAGCTGTCGATTCGCAACACATATTTGTCATTATTCCAGATATAACTAAATCTTCTATTTTCATACATCTAAGAATGGTTTCCAAATCTGTATTATAAAATGCGGAGTAACGATGTTTGAAAATTACTTTTTCATTTGGTAAAGGAGCAATTTCACTATGGATTTCGCTTTCTGGGCTACCTTCGAGGCACATACCTTCCCACCACCATTCCATAATACCAGCGTCGATGTGGTCGGGGTGATGCACGTGGCGCGTATAAATTACTGGTCTATTAGCATTGCGAAATGCATTTACAAGGCGTTTGACATTAGGAATTATTGCCAACCCACCGCAAGTAAATGTTGGAGATTCTGGCTCTAAGAAAAATTTTTGCATATCGATTACTAAAAGAGCCGACTTGTCCTTTTGTAAAGTCATACGATGTTGGTTAAATGGGGCTATTTTTTCGAGCCATAATTTTGTTTTGGATTCCAAGTTGTCTGTCGTAACATAGTATTCCATTTATCGCTCCTAAAAACGGCAAAATTAATTAAAATGGTTTAAAAGAGTTATTAGTGTTATTAAGTTGCTTTCGAGTGATTAATGACCTAAAGATTCTTTACAAAGTTTGAAAGGCGCATTCTCGATTGTAAGTGAAGAACCAAGTCAAAATCAAATCTTAGATATGCTTTTGTTAATTCATCGTAATAAAAGATTTCTCTATTCTGTTATCTATCGAGCAATGTTGAAAAAAGTTGTTTTTAACTCTCGCACTAAAAATTGAAGATAGAGCAAATTAATCAAATAGACAATAATATCCGAAATATTCAGCTTTCGGTAACTTTCCAGTCAAGTTTAATTTTGAATAAGTTAACTAACAGCCCTGTTGAGTTTTATTTTCAATTTGTTTATCATATCTTCGACGGTTTTCGACAAATCGTAGTTGGGCGTCCAACCCCAATCCCGACGCGCAATTGAATCGTCGACATCGTCGGGCCAAGAATCTGCAATCTTTTGTCGACCATCTGGTTTGTATTCAATTGTAAAGTGGGGTATGTGCTTTCGGATTTCCTCGGCTAATGTTTTTACATCGAAGCTCATCGAGCCGATGTTGTAGTCGCAACGGCGGGTAAGTTTTTCCAATGGGGCATTTAATAAGTCGATAACGGATTTGATGCAGTCTGGCATATACATCATAGGTAGCCGAGTATCTTCGCGAACAAAACAAGTGTATTTTCCATCTTCGATGGCTTTATAAAAAATCTCAACAGCGTAGTCGGTTGTTCCACCCCCGGGCAATGTTTCCGAAGAAATTATCCCGGGATAGCGAACACCTCGACAATCGAGACCGAATTTCGAGAAGTAGTATTCTGCAAGTAATTCAATTGTAACTTTGGTAATCCCATACATTGTGCGTGGTTTCAATGGTGCGTCTTGAGGAGCAATTTTAGGGACACCTTCGCCCCAAACTGCGATTGAACTTGGAACAAAGACTTTTGAAAGTTCTCGTTTTACACCGATGTTAAATGCATTAAGTGTACCATTTACGTTAACATTCCAGCACTTTTGCGGTTCACCTTCTCCAACGACTGATAATAGCGCTGCTAAATGAATTATCGTATCGATGTTAAACTTTTCAACGATGGAATCGAAAGTTTTGAAATCGGTTACATCTAAGATTTCAAAAGGACCCTCTAAAAGTGGTGAGTTGGATTGTGGTAGGACTAAGTCCGAAGCAATAACATTTTCGCGTCCGTAAATTGAGCGTAGGGCATTCGTTAGCTCTGTTCCAATCTGGCCACAAGCACCAGTAACAAGCAATTTTTTTGTTTCTTTTCCCATTTTTCCCATTAAATTTTATTTGAAATTTCCTCTTTTATTTCTCCGTTTTCGACAAAAAAGAAGGAATGTTCTTTACTCCCTTCGATAAGTTTTTTGGCAAGTTTTTCGTCGGTTAATGTGATGAAAGTTTGAGCCCCCAAATTCGAAAGGAGTTCCAAAACTCTTTCGATACGTGTTAGGTCTAATTCAGAAAAAATATCGTCGAAAAGTACAATTGGTGTTGCATTCTTATTTTCGTGGAGATATTTTATTTCAGCATATTTTAAGGCAACAAGCAACGATTTTATTTGCCCTTGAGATGCAACTTCGCTTGCTAACTTGTTTTTAAAGATTACTTTAAAATCATCTTTTTGTGGACCAAATAATGTTACACCTCTTTTAATCTCTAAGTCTTTATATTCAAGGTATTGTTTAGTTAGTTTATTTTTGATTTCTTTTTCGTCTTCGAAATTTGTCGGGACATCGAAACCAAAAGGTTCATAAATCAAATCGGTTTGCTCTTCGTTGTTTCCAATTCTTGAGTAACTTTCGACGAAAAATGGTCTAAATTCGTCGAAAAATTTCTTTCGTCGCGAAATTATTATCGAAGAAGTGTTTATAAACTGGTCTGTCCATAGGTCGAGCAAAGTATAGTCCTTTATAATGTTGAGTAACATATCGTTGAGCAATTTATTCCTTTGCTTTAATATGTTTTTGTGTTTGATAAGATTATGTATATATATGTGGCTAATTTGTGAGATAATTTTGTCCATCAAGTTACGGCGAAAACTCGGCTCGCCAACGATTATGTTTCGCATATCTGGGGAAAGGATTACAACTGGGGTTCTTCCTATCAGTTCTTTGGGTGTAAGGATTTGGTCAGATGAAGTTCGAATTTCCTTCTTTTTACCAACTCGAAAGAATATTTTAACGCAAAAAGGAATGTCGGTTTCGTCGATTGTCTCTAATTCAACAAAATAGGATGTTTCTCCGAATCGAACCAAGTCCGAATCGTAATTTGTAACAAAACTTTTTGTAAACGAACCTATAGAAATAGCTTCGAGGATACTTGTCTTACCCGAACCATTGGGTCCACAAAAAATATTGATAAGTTTTGAAGGGAAAATAGTACTTTGCTTATGGTTCCTAATGTTTTTGAAAGTTAGCCTTGAAATAAACATAAATACAATTTTTCGCTATAGTCGCATTGGCATAAGCAGCATCAGTAAGCGTTCTTCGTTTTGCGAAGGTTTTAGGATAGCTGGTTTTGAAGCTTCGGAAAGATAAATGTAAACTTGTTCGGAATCGTCGAGTGTAACAATATTGTTAATTGCCTCTATCAAAAGTTCGTAGTTAAAGCCAACTACGAAATTAGTTCCGTTGTATTCACAAGGTATGGTTTCGCTTGCTTGTGTCCCGCTTTCTCTATCTTCTGTAGTCAATGTAATCATATTGCTGGAAATTTCACATCGGACAAGTTTTTGAAAAGTACTTGCAAATAAAGCTACACGACGAAGTGCTGGGATAATCTCTTTTTTATTTACTATGATTTGATGAGGATTACTTGCAGGTATAACGTTTTCATATTTTGGGAAGTTTTCTGAAATAACACGAGTGATTATAACTGTGTTGCCAATGTCGAATCTGGTATGTGTAATTTTCTTTTCGTCGCTTATAAAAGATATTAAGACGTCGTCGTCAACTTTCCGTAAAAGTTCGACAGTTCGGGCGGGGATAATAACCCCTAAGTCGGAGGGGAAAATATTTTGGGTATCGCTAAAAATGGTGGCTCTGGTTAATCGGTAGCCGTCGGTGGAAACTAAATTCACTTTATCTTTTTGAAATTGAAAGAAAACGCCAGTTAATGCTGGCTTAAAGTCGTCGGTCGAAACCGAGAAATAAGTTCTTTCAGCCGCCCACGATAAATCTTTCATCGAAATTGCCGCCGCATTTATTTTGGCTTCCTCGTCCAAGGGTTGAACCAGTTTACTGATATCGGGCTTTTCCGATTGGAAAAGTTCGCGAAGCTCTAAATATTCTTCTGGGTCCAACCCCTTCATTGAGTAATGACCAAAAGTTGTTTTGATTGAAATTGTGTAGGTTTCCTCGTCCGAAGTAAAAGATATTTCGCCTCCTTCTTCGAGTGCCTTTGTGATGTCGGTGATTTTCTTGCCGGGAACAAGCACTTTTCCTTCCTCGATTGGGTTTACAGTTACTTGGCTCATAATTGTAACATTTTGGTCGGAGGCAATAATTTTTAAAGTATCCCCATCGAGATGGAAATAGAAATGTTCTAATGCTGGTATTGGCGATTTTCGGGGCAATGCCGGTATTACTTTTTGTAAGGCTTGGTTCAAGGCTTTGAGGTCAATTGAAAATTGCATATAGCACCTATATAATAAAATCAAACAATTTTTTTTAATTTAAATTTTTTAAGTTCATTAAATTATGAAATTGAGGCTAAAATTTAACCATAAAAATGAAAATTGCAAGTTATGGAATAAATGACTTCTTATTTGGTATCTTCTTTGGTATTTTGTTAATTGTCTTCGCGTTTCTTAGCCTAAGTTACCCTGTGCTGTCGATTGTACTTTTCTTGCTTGGCTCGGCTTTGATATTTTTCTTCTTTATTTTTTTCCGCGACCCGAATAGAAGTGTGCCAATTGTTGCAATCCAAGACCCCTCGCTTGTTTTATCGCCAGCCGATGGAAAAGTTATAGAGATTAAAGAAGTCGATGAAGATAAGTTTATTTGTTCCAAAGCTACTCGAATTAGCATTTTTCTGAGTCCATTTGATGTTCACGTTAATCGTTGCCCAGTTTCGGGGAAAGTGTTGCATTTTGAGTATAATCCGGGGAAATTTTATAAAGCATTCGAACAAAAGGCTTCCGAAAAAAATGAACATACCTTCATCGGTGTCGAAAATCCTTGTGGAAGAATTGCATTTAAGCAAATTGCTGGAATACTTGCACGTCGTATTGTTTGTACTATTAAAGTAAACGACGAAGTAAGAGCTGGGGACAAAATTGGTATGATGAAGTTTGGCTCTCGAATGGATGTTTTTCTACCGAGTGATACAAGTATTTTTGTTAAACCTGGTATGAAAGTCCTCGGTGGGCTTACTTTAATTGCACGATTGAAAAAAGAGTTTACAATTTCTAACATTTGATAACATTTGATGATAAGGATTACTCGTTCCATTGTTCCTAATTTTCTGACCCTTGCAAATCTTTTCTCTGGATTTATCGCAATAGTTTATATTGAAAAGGAGATGTATTTGTTTGCTGGTGGCTTTGTTTTGCTTGCTGCAATTTTCGACTTCCTCGATGGCATAACAGCTCGATTAACTAAGTCCGCAAGCGAATTTGGCTTAGAACTCGACTCACTTTCCGATATAGTTTCTTTTGGAGTTGCTCCTTCATTTATGCTCTATAAAATTTATTTCTATCAATTTGCCGATTTTGGTATTCTACTGTCTGCTTTGCCTTTAATGTGTGGTGTTCTTCGACTCGCACGCTATAACGTTACTTCTTCAATATTCGAAGACAAAAAATATTTCACTGGGATGGCAATTCCAGCTAGTGCTTTTTTTATTCTTTCGTATTTAATTTTCTATCATCTTAGTAACATAATTCCCGAATCTACTAAATCTGTCTTAATTGTTTTGGTTACTATTTCTTCGTCAATTGCAATGATATCTAATGCCAAGTTTCAAAATGCACCTCGCCCGACGAAAAAATATATAAAAGAACATCCGATAACGACGACTATTTTCCTTGCTGTAATTGTTGTTTCTATCGTGAGCCAAGGGTTAGTTTTGTTTCCTTTTTTTGCTTTTTATCTATTGTTTAGTTTTGTTCGTCATTATTATTTGAAAATTTGGAAAATATTGAAACGAGGAGATGTAGGATGATGGGAAAGTTTCTGGCAAAAGTTGTTGTAACTTTGAAACCGAGTATCCTTGATGTTCAAGGTAGAACAGTCGAAAATTCTTTGAAAACTATCGGGTTCAGTCAAATTAATAACATAAGAGTTGGAAAGTATATTACATTCACCGTAGATGCAAACACTATCGAGGAAGCAAGAAAAATCGCCGATAACGCTACAGATACCTTGCTTTTTAATCCAAACATTGAAACCTACAATTTAGAAGTTGTCGAAATGGAAACTGGGGATAGACGATGAAATTTGGGGTGGTTGTTTTTCCGGGTTCGAATTGCGACCACGATGCATATTATGCCCTGAAGCATAACTTAGGATACGATGTTAATTTCCTATGGCATAAAGATGCAAGCATTCCTACTGATATTGATTGCATTGTTCTTCCGGGTGGTTTTTCCTATGGCGATTATCTTCGTTCGGGTGCTATTGCGAGATTTTCACCTATAATGAGGGAAATTATCGAGTTTGCAAAAAAAGGGAGGCTTGTTATTGGAATTTGTAACGGGTTCCAAATTCTGACGGAGGCGAAACTTTTGCCCGGTGCCTTAATGAAAAATTATTCTTTGAAATTTGTTTGCAGAGATGTTTTTTTGAAAACTGTAAGTTCCAACACACCATTTACTTCATTAATCGAAAGAGGAAGAGTTCTACGAATTCCTATTGCACATTTCGAAGGCAATTACTTTGCCGATGAAGACACAATAAAAGAATTAAAGAACAACGAGCAAATTGTATTTCAGTATTGCGATAAGAATGGCAATGTTACAGAAGAGGCTAATCCGAATGGTTCTATCGAAAATATTGCTGGAATTGTAAATAAGCAACGAAATGTTTTAGGAATGATGCCGCATCCCGAAAGGTATTGCGACCCAGTTCTTGGGGGAACCGATGGACAAGTTATTTTTCAGTCAATTGAAAATTACCTTTTGACAATTACAAAGGAGGTTTTATGTTTGGGTTAGGAGTCCCAGAATTAATTTTAATTGGGGTTATCATACTTTTAATTTTCGGAGGTAGGAAAATCCCTGAACTTATGCGTGGTTTAGGTTTGGGAATTAAAGAGTTTAAAAAGGCTTCAACCTTGGAAGAAAATGAGCTAAATAAACAAGAAGATTCAAGCAAGAAAGAGTAACTATGTTCGACATTGGCGGTGGCGAGCTTTTACTGATTCTTCTTGCGATTCTTATTCTTTTTGGTCCCGAAAGAATTCCCGAAATTTCGAGGCTTATTTCGAAAGGCGTGCAAAAAGTCCGGAAAGCCCAGATTCAATTGCAAAATGAGATTAACAACATAGTCAGACAAACGGAGGAAGCTATTCCGCAAGAAAAAATTGTCACATTGGATGATTTGGATTTGTATAACGAAACTTTGAAGAAATCTACAACCCGATTTGCTGAAAATAAATCGACATCATCTGAGGATAGTCCTATAGATGAAACAAGCAATACGAAAGGATTACATTTAAGCAATAAGGAAGATGACAAAATTGAATTCAATTCCCAAGATAACAGTTTAAAGGATAGAAATTTAGATACCTAACAATCATTGTTTTTACCAACCGACCCCAATAATTTGCTTACCAACTACGGTATTTCCAGTGATTAGGTCAACAGCTTCTATTAAAATTATGTAACCGCCAGCTTGAACTTCGACTCCGCTGTTATCTTTGCCGTTCCACTCAATTTCTCCGACCGATGCAGATATTCCATTATTAACCAAATCACGAATCAAAGTTCCATTTATATCGTAAATTTTAACAGTTATATTTGCTTGCCGAAATGGTAAACGGTATTGTATCTTTGACGAGGATTTAAAGTTGCTTCTTGGAGAAAAGGTTGTTGGCTCGGCTTGGATATATATTCTTTCGCTTTGCTCAATCGATACGCTATTGATTGAACCGGGTGTTGCACCTGAATCGGCAACACAGGTGAACCAATTTTCTTCGATATACGATTCTTTATTTTCTATCGCTTTCTCTAAGCTTCTTTGTTTTGTGTTTTTAATTCGACCTCTATGCCATTGCGGGCTATAAGTTAACGAATCTTGGAGTGAACCAATTTTGTTAAATAATTTAATTACATCGCCACTATTGCGTAAACTAATTGAGGAAGGTATAAAGAAGAAAAGGTCCCTGCCACGAAGGTTTTCGAAGCAATTATAAAAGGTTGAGTCCCAAAAAACGACAAAATAAGACTTTGGAGGAATCAGATAATTTTTTGTTTCTCCATTAAATCGCACAGCTCTTTGCTTTCCAGTGTTGTTTTCAATCCTCCACTCTTTAAGGTCGAAAGAATAGTTAGTTAAATTAACAAATTCAATGAATTCTCCACATCCAGTGTGAGAATCGTATAAAAACTCGTTTATCAAAAGGCCTTTGAATGGGTGAGGAATGTTAAGGTGGAAAGTATGCAATTCATTTTTTCTGATTAGTTCAGCTTCATAACTTATTGAAAAAAATAAAGTATCTAAAATTTCGAAATCTATTTCTTTGAAATTATCCAAAATTCCGTAGCTTAAAGTAATTGAATCCTTTGAAAATATCGTGTTTATGTATTTGCTTTCGATATTTTTAAAGAAAAGGGCATTTTTGTAATAATAACTTATTTTGGCAGTCAATTCGATTTTTTCGATAGGTCTTTTTCCGTTATTTTTCAAAACGACTTTAAGCTGACCGTTATCGATGTTGAAAGAAGAACTCAACAAAGTTTGAGGCGCAACTTTACTATTTTCTTTACAAATCGTGTTGCCCGATGTATCCGAACTTGCTATCCAGTTTGATTTATCAACTGCTGGGGCATCCCAATCGATACGTTCTAAAGAATATCCTTTCTTGCCCCAGCTAAAGTTATAGTAAATACTGTCAATTACGGTAGAGTCCGATTTCCTTAAAACGAGAATACCCCAATCATTGTGCAAGGTAGGTAATTTTAGTTGAATTTTCAAGCAAGGAGAATTAATAAGTTTCGAAGTATCCGAAGTTAAGATAGCAAATGATTTTGATGGAATATTCAAGAAATAAGGAAAGAACGAAGTGTTAGTTCTATTTTGGATAAAAAAATTGGTTAATTCATAATCTGAGTCAGTAGGGTTATAAATTTCGACCCATTCAACCTCATTTGTCAGGGGGGCGGGATAAATCTCGTTTATTACGATTTGACTATTTAAACAATACGATAAAAGGAAAAGGCTAAAAAGTAAACTAACTTGTAATCTCATAATAGTCGAGAAAGGGTCGGACGTTGGAATAGTCGATTACATATTTCAAAAGGGAAGAAAGATTTTTCGCATCATTTTCTGTGAAACGATTATACAATTGGCTATCTAAATCGAATACTCCAACAACATTGCCTTGATAGAATACTGGCAGGACAAGCTCCGAATTTGCAGTAGGGTCGCAAGGAATATAGCCTGGAAATTTATGTACATCGGGAACTATGATTGGTTTTTTGGTGCGGACGGAAGCGCCACAAACACCTTCGGTAATTTTAATTCGGACGCAAGGAACTTTACCCATAAATGGACCGAGAATAAGATGCTGATTCGAAACAAAGTAAAATCCTGCCCAACTTATGGAAGAAAGATTATGGTAAACCAAAGAGGCAAAGTTCCCAGCATTAGCGACAAAATTGCGTTCGTTTGATATGATTTGCAAAAGCTTTTCTTTAAATTGAGTAAACTGGTCGAAGGACAAACTACCGCTCATTTTCATAAAAAATAAAGAAAAAATTAAATTAATAATCATTTTTCAAAAAATTTGCCCAAAAATCAAAAATTTCCCCACAATTCCAAAATTCCTTTTCTTTTTCTTCTCTTTTTTGTTTTATAAATTCCACAAAGTCAAAAAAATTCGACATATCGTATTTTCTTTTGGAACAAATTTTGTCGATTTCTGTAAGCATAACAGAATAATCTTGGATTTCTCCGAGATTGTTTTGAATTTGTTGGAGTTCTTTTATCCTTGTTTTTTCAATACCCCAAATTTTTTCGAGAATTTCGATAGTATATCGAAATTTTTTTAAAGCGATTCGTGTCTTGTGGTAAGTTGCGTAATTCCCAAGTATAATATTTCCTTTTGCGAAGTTAAGCTCGTCAAATGTTTTTTCGGCTGTTTCAGCAAGAGAAAGGCTCGATAAATTCTTAAAGCAGTTAGAATTTTTTATTTCGCTCCAATAAAAGAAAAATAAACCAGAAAATTCATCGAGTGTAGAAGTTTCAATATATTTTTTTAGATTTTTGATTTGTTTCTTTTCTCTTTTTTTTAATTCGACTAAGAAATCCAAAGTCTTGGGAAATTTTTTGACAAAGTTAATAAAATATCCAATTTGCACTTGGATATCCCGCATTTTATTAAATCTTTTTGCAAATCTTCTTAAACTGAGTCGTAAATCTGGATAATTTGATTGCCCACAAAGTTCATTTAAAAAATCAATAAAAGCAAGTAAACGACGAGTTGTCACTCTTAAATCGTGAATTGCATCGTCGTCAAAGCTTTTTTGGACTTCCAGAAATAGATTCCCGAATAATTCTTTCAAGGTCTTGAATCTTTCTTCGAAAACTTTGATTATATTGACTTCTGTTTCCATATTGAAGAATTTATAGTGTTACTTCTTCGACTGTCCAACCTTTTCGAACTTTTATTTTGTCAGAAATTTTGATAATTCTTTCGGAAAAAATCAACGGGAGAATGTTCCCATAATCGTAAACGCCGTTGTTGTTTTTATCGTAGAAAGCAATTAGAATGTATTCCCCTTCTGGAATGTTTTCGAAATCCCAGGAGTTATTGGTTATCCTTGTATAGAACAAATTCGATTTTGAGAAGGCAAAAATTGTTGGCATACCATAAGATGTATCTATCGCACTAATAATTTTCCCTTTTAAATTTCCATAGCGTGGTTCTTGTTGGACACTGAACTTCAAAGAATACTTCCAGTTTTGAAATGAATAATTATACTTGTCATAAATTGTATCCGAGAAAATTTCAAGAGAATAATTGTTGCCCCAACGCAAATTTCTACAAGAGATATTCAAGGTGAATGCGTCCAAAAAATTTACGATACTCCAAATTGTATCGTTACGCTGATTGTCTAGGCAAAAAGCTTTAAACATCGTCTTTTTTATATCGATGGGTTTGTTAAACTTAAGACTAATGTTTTCGCGAGGATTATTTAATGATAATTTGGATGGAGCGAAAGTGTCTGGTGAATAATCGATTGAGCGGTTGCTCCCTTTGAATTTCATAGGTTTTTCATATTCTAAACGATTGCCACTTGTATCACTTATAACAATCCCTTTTTCGAGGGAAAGCGTATAAAGCGATTCCCCCAAATCATTTGTTAACCAAATGAATAATTGACGTCTGTTGTCAGGTGGAATAAAAAAGTATTCTGGTTTAAGTTTTTCACTTGTCGAACTATCGATGATTATCAAATCGTTGGTATCGAGCTCGGATGTAAATGTAATAGGTTCACTAAAAGTAATTTTTAGCAATCTCTTGTTTAAGCTATTTATATCAATAATTTGTGGAGATACGAAATCGTACGGATGGGTTAAAAGTATGAAACAAGTATCGGAGGCAGAGTAAGTTGCAGAAAACTTTTTGCTACAAACTCCAAAGCCGTCGATATTCTTGTCGTAAATTCTATTATTGTTGTTGTCTAAGAATGCAACAATGTGATAATCTCCTTCTTTTAGAGCTTCGAAATTAAAGTAACCGTTAACATTTGGTTGCGTGCGATAGTGGAAAATATCTTCGAGCTTAACGATGGTATCAAAATTAGTAGAAGAGGGAAAAGCATAAATGAATGTTTTCTGTGGGTGTTCGGTTAATACAAATCCAGAAATTCGCGAACTATCAATGGATGGACCTGTTGAGAAAACCAGCGTAAATGGTTCGTTTGGTTTGTTACCGTCGAGGTCGGAGTAGTTATTCCCAAGTAAGAATGTTATGGTAGTAGAATCTGGAAGATTTTGAGCAAACCGCAGGTACATTTTCTTTCCACTCCATACGATTTCGTATTTCAAAGGAAGGTTAAGATAGATGTTATTTATAACACTCGCCCTTTCGACCCATTTTGAAAATTCGATTGAAATTTGCTTTTCCCTAAAATTAACTGAATAATTTTCTGGACTGTACTTTATCACTTTTGGTGGAGTTCGGTCCGGTTCGCCGCCACTTGGTGGCTTTGGGTTAGCGCAGGAAATAAAGAAAACAACCAAAAAAAGTATAAAATAACGTTTGAACACCTACTTCTGCACAAGTAATTGCGAAAAAAACTAAATTAAATACTAAATTTGAAATTTGATAATGATGGAGAAGGAATGGAAAAGTTTGCAACAATTAATCCTACAACAGAAGAAATTATTCAAGAATATGTCGAGCTTAGTGAAAGTGAAATTGATGCAAAAATTGAACTTGCTTCGAAAGTGTTTCGAGAATGGTCAAGCCTAAAGATTCAGCAAAGATGCGAATTATTGAAAAAGGTATCCGATGAACTAATTGCAAATCGAGAACGGATTGCAGAACTTATTACTCTTGAAATGGGTAAGCCTTTGAAACAATCGTATGCAGAGGTTGATAAATGTGCTTGGGTTTGTAATTATTATGCAGAAAATGCGGAAAATCACCTATCTGATATTTCAATTCCAACAGAAATGCAAAAAAGCTACGTCGCGTTTATTCCTCTCGGGACGGTTTTAGCAATAATGCCTTGGAATTTCCCTTTTTGGCAAGTTTTTCGCTTTGCCGCACCTTCTCTTGTGGCAGGCAACACAGGATTGTTGAAACATTCTCGAAACACTATGGGATGTGCCATTGAAATTGAAAAAGTTTTTCTTAATGCTGGATTTCCCGAAGGTGTTTTTCAAAATTTGGTGATTGGGTCGCGCAAAGTTGAAAAAGTTATTAAAGATGCAAGAGTAAAGGCTGTTACCTTAACTGGTAGTACACCAGTTGGAAAAGATGTTGCTGGTTTGGCTGGCTTCAATTTGAAGAAAACAGTCCTCGAACTTGGGGGTAGCGACCCATACATAATTTTGAAAGATGCTCCTTTGGAGGTAACAGTAGAAACTTGTGTTACCGCAAGGTTAATAAATAATGGACAAAGTTGTATTGCTGCGAAGAGATTTATTGTTGAAAAACCTATTTTTGATGATTTTGTAAGCCTTTTTGTAAAAAGGATGGCATCTAAAAAATTGGGAAATCCTTTTGAATTGGATACTGAATTAGGACCACTTGCTCGTAGCGACCTTCGTATCGATTTGCAATCACAAGTAGAAAGAAGTATCCAACTTGGCGATGATTTGCTTTTGGGAGGAAATATTCCAGATGGTATTGGTTACTTCTATCCTGCCACAGTTGTTTTGACAAAAAATCACATTAGCCCAGTCTTTTCCGAAGAAACTTTTGGTCCGGTTGCTTCGATAATTTCTGCTGATAATGAGATGGTTGCTATTGAATTGGCTAATTCAAGTCCATTTGGTTTAGGAGCTGGGATTTTTACTTCCGACATTGAAAAAGGTGAGGCTATCGCTCGGAACAAATTGGAAGCTGGCTGCTGTTTTGTGAACGATTTTGTAAAATCGGACCCACGTTTGCCTTTTGGTGGAATTAAAGAATCTGGATATGGGCGTGAACTTTCGATTTTTGGAATTAGGGAATTTGTAAATATTAAAACAGTTTGTGTGAAATGAGAATGAGGCTCATTTCCAATTTAATAATTGTGCTATTGTTGCTAATGGAAAGAAGTTTTTCTCAGCCATTACCTTTCCCTTATAATCTTGATTTCGAGATAGGAGAAAAAGGGTTACTCCCCAAAGGTTGGTTTGTTCCAACATATGCAGAAAGATTAGGTTACTATGCCCACTTAACAGACGACGAGCCATATAGTGGTAGATTTTGCTTTATGTTGGCAAAGGATGGTGGATACCAAGAAGGAATCTATGGTTCAGTAATGCAAAGCGTCGATGCAACACCATACCGAGGAAAGAAGGTTCTTTTCCGGGCTTATATTAGAGCCGAAATCCATAGCCCCCAAGGCTCTGCACACATTTGGATACGCGAAAGATTAACCGATAGCGAAGAAGAAGGCTTTTTAGAGTATCATCAATTTAGCCCCGTTGTTACAAGAAAGTGGCAAATTCGTGAAATAGTTGCAGAAATTAGCCCCAAAGCAAGAGTTGTGAACTTCGGATTGCTCCTTTTTGGGACTGGGCGAGCTTGGATAGATAATGCAAGTATCGAGGTTTTGAATGTTGAATCTATTATTGATACCAAGAGCTTAGCCGATACTTTAAACAATTACCAGCTTGATAGGCTGATAGATTTTGCAAATATTTATGGTATTGTTCGTTACTTTTCTCCCATTCCAAGTTTAGAGTTTGATTGGGATTCATTTGCCCTTAATGGAGTAAAAGCTGTCTTAACTTTGGACAACTTGCCTTTCCATCAAGTAATCGATTCTATTTTTTATGGCTTTGTTTTTAAGGATAAGAATGAATTTACCTTTGGTAGATTCGATTCTCTTGGTTACATTTGCAATCTGCATTTTGTATTTCCTAATCTTGACAAACACCCTTACATAAAAACTGAAAGGGTCAATATTTTTTCGCCTCTTCGGGAATCGCCCGGAATTGTTCAGCAAGTTGTTAGAGTTGATGAATTGGCTAAAAAAGAAATTACACTTTCAGTTTATTGCAGAGGCGAGTTGAATGATTATTCTGGCAAAGTTGCTCTTGCTATACGATTCGACGACAATAGTGGAAGACAAATTTCTTACAAGGTAGAAGAATTTAAATCCATTAGCGAAAATTGGAAATTATTAAGCTTGAAAGCCTTTGTCCCAGAAAACTCGTTTGTTGCAAAGCTTGCTCTAATACTAATTGGCGAAGGTGATGTTTGCTTTGACAATGTGATGATTGAAAGCAATGGAGAAAAGCTAAATATTTTAAAAAATCCCAATTTCGAAGAGACAAGAGGTGATTTGGTTTTTTTAGGATGGAATTTACTTGAACTTTCAGAAAAAAGTGGTTATAATATTTCAGTCGAAAAGAATAAAAGTTACTCTGGGACAAATTCCTTAAGACTTTATTCGAACAAAGAAGATAGGGTATTTTTACCTAATCCAGATTTTAGTTATCGTTATAGACTCAAAGATAATGTTGAATACTATATTCCAATTTGTTTGAGCTACCAAAAGTTACTTGGAATGAATTACAAAAATATCGTTGAGTCTGGTTTATATTACGATTTGAAGGATAAACTTTCGCGTTGTGCTATTGCTATTATTCTTTGGAATGTTATAAAACATTTCAATTTATTTCACAAACCATTTGTTGATTGGAACAAGATTTTGAATAATACTTTGAAGGAAGTTTACCGAACTAATTCTATTCAAGAGTTTGTACTTTCTTTACAGAAAATGATAAAAGTTGTCGATGATAACATAGCAAGAATAGTTTATAAAGAAATAATTTACGAAAAGACATTTCCTTTTCTTTGGAAATATATTGATGGAAAAGTTTACATCTCGAAAATTAGAGATGGTGGTAGCTCTTTGTCTGTTGGGAGCGAAGTATTAAGGATAAACAATAAATCAACAAAAGAATTTATCGACTCGATTTCTCAGTTTCTATCGTTTTCTTCCGAAGAGTGGAAATACTTAAAAACACTTGCTTTTATAAGGAATAACTTACCTGTCGATACAATTTCAATGTTTTTAAAAGACCCGAATGGTAAAGGTTACAATACAAAATTAACTCGTGAAGTTTATTTAAGTGAAATATTCGAAGAAAGACCACATTACGTGGAAATGTTAAGTACCAACAAAGTTTATATTGATTTAACAAGAATTACCGAAATTGAGTTGAAGAATACACTCGACACCTTGAAACATTTCGATTATTTTATTTTCGATATGAGAGGGATTGTTCTTGTTAGCGAACAATTTATCTCCCGCTTTATTGAAGGAACGATAACTTCGCCTACGTGGTATTTACCCGTGTTTGCATTTCCAGAAAAAGAAAATTTGTCGTGGAAAACCGTGAAAAGTGAAATTAAAGGAAGTGGGCGTTTCCTTCCTAAGCAAATTTATTTTCTAATTGATAAAAGAACAATTGGAATTGGCGAAGTTATTGCCGAAATTGTTCGGAAATTTAAAATTGGTAGATTAGTTGGAGAAAAGACTGCTGGCAATCCAATGGAAACGATTTCTTTTAAATTACCCGAAGGTATAACATTTTACTTTGGTGTTATTAAAGCTATGTCCTACGATAAACTGGATTTATATAAAAAAGGGGTTGAACCTCACATTCCCATCCGTGAAAAAACAGATAAACATTCATTAGGAAAAGACCAGATATTAGAGCGAGTTTTGAATCTTATCGAAAAATAGTTGTTTTTCCGATTTCAAAGTATCAGACAATATTTCAAAGTCATAATAAGTTATTGTCGAGCCAACAAAGACAAAAAAGTGAGCAAAATTGTAAAGTCTATAATAAAAATAAGAACAAGGGGCTAATGCCCCTTGTTCAAGTACAATCTGTTTAGCTTTAATACTAATTTTGTAAAGGTCTCGTTTTAGCTTTCCTTTGCTTCTAATTCTCGGTAAAGGAACCACCAATCGAAATTTTGGTATTTTTCTTTTTTATAACGAGCAGCAGTTATGTCAGTTGGTGGTGGAATTATTACTTTGTTGCCAATGATTTCATTATTGGGCCAGTTCGCTGGAATAGCAACTTTTTGTTCATCAGATATTTGAAGACCTTTTAACATTCGTAAGAACTCGTCGAAATTTCTTCCTAATTCTTGAGGATAGTAGACAATGGCTCGGATAATGGAATTGGGGTCAACAAAGAAAACTGCGCGAACCGTATTTTTCCCTTTCGAGGGGTGTATCAAACCAAGTTTTTCTGCGACTGCGCCCGTATCGGCAATGATGGGGAATTGAATTTCAACATTTAACTTGTCTTTAATCCATTCGACCCATTTAATGTGAGAGAAAACTTGGTCGATGCTCAACCCAATAAGTTCACAGTTAAGGTCTTTAAACTCCTTGTAGCGGTTTTGAAAGGCAACAAATTCGGTTGTACAAACAGGAGTAAAGTCGGCAGGGTGGCTGAAAAGTATAAACCACTTTCCTGCTAAGTCTTTTGGTAAATTCATTACCCCGTGAGTAGTTTGAACTTGCATTTCGGGGAATCTGTCCCCGATTAAAGGCATTCTCGATTCCATTGTTATTTTTTATTATTGTTAAACAAAAAGAATTTTTTAAGAAGTTATTAAATAAGTTTTATTGTATTTGAATTTTATTTTTTCCTTGCTATAATTTTTGACTTATGTTAACACTAAGGACCAATAAATACTTGCAATTAAAGAATATATAAGTATACTTCCTATTCCACAAGAAATCGCAACTTTTGAAAAATCCGTTTGGGAAAAATAACCTGTGCTATAAGCAAATAATGAAGGTGGCGAACCTACAACAAACCAAACAAAAGATGTGCTAGCTGGTATCAAAAGAGCAATAATTTTCGGATTTAGTCCAATTTCGCTTGCCAAAGGTAAAACTATGGGAAGCACGATAGCTGTTGCTGCTGTATTCGAGGTGAAACTTGATATAAATGAAGCAAAAATTCCAATAGCGATGAGTTTTATCGGTGTTGGTAAATCGACAAGCAAGCCGACAAATTGATTCGATATCCATTTGCCTAATCCTGAATCTATCGATGCAATACCAAGAGAGACTCCCGCCCCAAAAACTAACCAAGCGTCCCAAGGGAACTTTTTTATAATAACTTTTAAATCGACAAGCCCTAAGCCGCAGATTGTGGCTATTAATAAAGTTGCAACAATGGTGATATGAATATTAGTTAGGTCGCCAATGAACCAAAAAACGAATGCGATAAAAATAAGTATTAAAAGCGATTTTTCTTTCTTGCTCAATGGATTGGGAGTTGATTTTTCGGGTTTTAAGGGTAATTCATAAATATTTGGTTTGAGAGTCAGAAAACAAATTAACCAAGTTGTTAAAGAAACAAATATCACAAGAGGAAATTGGTAGAGTATATATTCGAAAAATCCTATATCAGTGCCGTCAAAGTTTTTTAGGAAGTCGAGTGCGACGGGGTTTCTTCCCCCACCGATTATAGTCCCAAAACCACCAGCGCTTGCACTTAATGGGATTAAAATAGTTAAAAATTTCGAAAAGTTATTACTTGATTGGGGTGTTATGTTTAGTTTCGAGAACAAAGGGAATAGGGAATATATGAATATTATTGTTACTGCTGCGTCGTGCAAGATTGAAGAAAGTATGGAAGAACCAAGTGCCAAGATGATGGAAAAACGAACGATTTTTCGTCCCCCTAATTTTAAAATTCCACTAATGATTCGATTTGTAATACCAACTTCGTTGATAATAATACCAAGCATTATTATCATCATCACAAATATAACCGAAGGGCTGGCATAAGGTTGCCAAGCAGAAGTTGGAGTTTGAATTTTGAATAGGATTAATCCAGCACCAACAAGTAAAGCGGTTATACCAATTGGTATTGGCTCGGTTAGCCACAGCAAAATGATTGATACTGTAAATGCCAAAAGATGATGACCAGTATTGTTTAACCCATCCGGGGTTGGTAATAGAACTATGATGATGCCCGGAAAAATAGAAAATAGTATTTTTATTAAGGTTGTTTTCATCGGTTTTCTTTCAAACATTTTGGGTGATTTTACATTCATATTCTATTTAAAGGGAAATTTAAATCATTTCTTAGTTCAAATAATTTTTGCAAGATAAATAAAATATTTAGACTAAGAGCTTGAAAAACCAAAATAAAAACAAAAGAGCAAAATTTATATTTCTTCGTTCTCTGTCGTTTGGTTAGACTTTTATCTGTATCGATTAGATTTAAACTTCTACCTTAATTTTATGGGTCTTTTCTTTCGAATAAGTTTTGTTGTAAGTCGTAAAGCCTTTTATTTCAGCCTTTAGAATATGGTTGAAAAAGTATTAAATCCTTTTGCATAAGGACTTTAAAGTTAGGTTAATTTTATCTTCAAGAAAATTTTATTGTGCTTTAATTATTTTTTACAAATTTGCATTTTTTCTAATAATCGGAGGGGTTTTATGTCTAAGGTAATTCAACTTTTCTTAATTATTTTTCTTCTACCAACTTTTCTTTTTTCACAAGGTGTTACAACTTCGATGATAAGTGGCAGTGTGAAAGATACCGAAGGTAACCCATTGCCTGGGGCAACCGTTCGTGCTATCCATTTACCTTCTGGTACTGTAACTGGTGGAATAGTTACTTCAAGTGGAAACTTTACAATTCCGGGTCTTCGTCCCGGTGGACCTTACAAAATTGAATTCTCGATGGTTGGCTATAAGACGGAAACCAAAGAGGATGTGTTTCTTTCCGTGGGTCAAGAGTTTAATATTCGAGTTGTGCTGCAATCGCAAGATGTTGTAACTCGAGAAATTCAAGTTGTTAGCGATAAAAACGATATAATAAGCAGCAATCGCACTGGTGCATCGCAATTGATTTCTGAGGTCGAAATTAGCAGTTTGCCTACCGTGGCACGCTCCTTGCACGATTATTCCCGATTGTCGCCACTTGTAATTTCTTCGACGAGCGAAGGTTCTAATGTCTCTTCTCGAAATAGTAAATACAACAATATTCAGGTCGACGGTGCTGTGTTGAACGATGCTTTTGGATTGCCTTCGTCTGGTACACCGGGTGGGCAAGCAAATGCTGAGCCAATTTCTTTAGATGCTATCGAAGAGTTTCAAGTTTCAATTGCGCCATTTGATGTTCGGCAAGGTATGTTTACAGGTGGATTGATTAACGCAATTACACGAAGTGGCACCAACAAATATCGTGCAAGCTTGTATTTTTACGGACGGAATCAATCTTTAGTTGGTAAAAGTCCTGTTCCCGATACAGCTGGGAAAAGACATAGTTACCCAGATTTCAGCGATTTCTTTGTCGGAGGTAGAGTTTCTGGACCAATCATCGAAAATAGTCTCTTCTTTTTTGTAAATGCGGAAGTAAAGAATAGAAGGGACCCACAAAGAGTAGGATTGTTTGGGGACCAAGGTTATCCAGTTGTGTACAATGTTCCTCGGGACACTCTTGAAAAAATTCGCAGAATTTCACGTACAAAATACGGCTACGACCCAGGTTCTTATGATTTGTATACACGAAAAACAGAGGATTTTAAAATTTTTGCTCGCTTAGATTACAATATTGACCAATACAATAGGCTTACATTACGGCATAATTTGGTACGTGCAAGTCAAGGTAATGCTGTTATACGTTCCGAGTTTTCTTTTACCTTCTCTGGACAAGAGTACTTTTTCAATTCTTTGCAAAACCAAACGCTATTGCAATTGAATAGCATCTTAGGAAGTAATATGGCAAATGAATTGAGAGTATCGTATACTGCTGTCCGAGATAAAAGAGACCCTGTTTCGAAGCCTTTTCCAGCTGTAGCAATTTATGATTTTGGTCCAAAAAAAGAAGACGTTTTCTTGGGGGTTGAAAGATTTTCGCAAGCTAATGCACTCGACCAAGATATTTTCGAAATCACCGATAATTTTAATCTCTTTCTTGGGGACCATACACTTACATTTGGAACAAGTAACCAATATGTTGCTTTTAATAATTTATTTTTGCAAGATTTTTATGGAACTTATTCCTTCAACTCGATATATGATTTCGAAATTGGAAAACCTTCGCAATATCAATTAAGCTACAGTTTAGATCCAAATAACCCAAAGCCCAGGGCAAAATGGGGCTATTTCCAAATTGGTGCTTATGCTCAGGACGAATGGAAAGCAATGCAAAATCTAAAATTAACGCTTGGGGTCCGCTTAGATATGTTTGCGTTTCCAACAAATCCTGCAAAAAACGATACTGTTCCAAAGTATTTTTCTGGTTACAGTACCGACGAGCTTCCATTTCCAATTTCCATTTCACCTCGACTTGGGTTCAATTGGGATGTTTTTGCTGATAAAACTTTACAATTACGTGGCGGAGTTGGAGTTTTTTCTGGGAAAACTCCGGGAGTTTGGATTTCTAATCAATTTTCAAATACTGGAACCGATATTGGCCGCTTGGACGTTCGCAACCCCAGTATAACATTTGAACCAGACCCAAATAAACAAAGGTCGAAAATAGACTCTTTAACCCCTATTAGAACTACTGAGATTAATTTAACTGACAAAAACTTAAAGATGCCACAGATTTTGCGATTTAATGTAGGTGTCGACCACGAATTACCTCTTGGTTTTGTTGGGACAATCGAATTTCTTTACGGAAAAACTCTATATGATATGAACTATAAAAATTTGAATCGCCAAATTCTTAAAAATTCTCGTGGTGGGGATTCAACACTTCCAGATGGTCGCCCTGTTTTTAGTCGGACAGATGTAAGCCCGAGATTTACTAATGTGATTTTAATGACAAATACTACCGAGGGATATCAAACGAGTATTACATTCCAAATTCAAAAACAATATGGCAAAGGGTTTCTCCCAAATCTTGGCTTGAACCTTGCTTATACATATAGCCAAGCTAAGGATGTCAACAGTTTGACTTCCAGCCGAGCAATTTCAAATTGGCAGTACAATAGGGCAATTAATCCGAACAACGCTGAACTCGGAACTTCTTTATTCGAAATACCACACAGAATTTTAGCAAATATTTCGTATAAGTTTGAATATCTAAATGGTTTTGCAACAAGTATCGGAATATTCTACGAAGGTCGTTCTGGTGCCCCATTTTCGCTTGCTTATTCTAACGATGCTAACGGCGACCGAACTCCCGACCGTCGTGCTACAAATGATTTAATTTATGTGCCAAAAGCTCAAAACGACCCAGTTATGGTTCTTCGAGGTGGCAATTGGAATGAATTGAATGATTTTATCTCTTGGTTCCCAGAACTTGAAAAGCAAAGGGGTAAGATAATCGAACGAAACTCCCTTCGTATGCCTTGGTACAACCAATTGGATTTAAGAATCACGCAAGATTTTCCAATTGTCTATGGGCATACCTTGCAAGTTTATCTCGATATACTCAATGTTTTAAATTTACTTAATCCAGATTGGGGTCATCTTAAATTCGTTAGCTTCAATACATACGACCGAGCATTTACCTATAACGGAATTGTTACTCAAGATTTGATAAACGACCCCAAGAATGGATATACCCAAAATGACTTAGGCAAAATGATAGTTACTTTTAATCCTCCACGAGATACAAAAAATAATATTAGCAAAGATGCAATGTTTTCTACCTCCGATTTATCCTCGCGGTGGCAAATTCAGCTTGGCATTCGCTATTCATTTTAGAATCTGAATAAAATATACTTTTTTTGTCAATAGAAAGAGGGCTCGATAAACTTCGAGCCTTCTTTATTTTAAAGGTTTCGGTATTAGCAATTTTTTTTGTAATTTTGAACGCTCCTTTAGCTCAGTTGGCCAGAGCAGCTGACTCTTAATCAGCGGGTCGGGGGTTCGAGTCCCCCAAGGAGCACAGAAGTACACCTTAATTATTTTTTCTGCTTCTGAAAAACCAACACATTAGTTGAAGCAAATGAAGGGAATAGCCAATTGAATATGTAAGTATATAGTGTTGTTCCATAACCTCTATTATAGATGACCGTTTTGTAGCCTTTTTGCTTAAAATATTTTTTTATCGAAAGTGGTTGGCATAGGTGGACAGCATCATCATCACTTCGCTCAAAATGAATTTTACCATTTCTCATTCGCGGATAAATTAAAATGAACTTTGGTTTATTCGAAATTAGGTTTTTTAAATACCAAAGAATAGAACGGAAAATACCCGCCAAACAATCAGTCAATTTGTATAATTGCCAAAGTCTATCTCTTTTAAAGATAATATGAAAACAAGCAGTAATGAAATGATTAATTCCGGACCAGTTTGGACAATGAATAATCACGTAGCCACCGGGTTTTAATACCCTATCTATTTCATTTAAAAATTCTTCTACGTAAACAATGTGTTCTAAAACACATAGTGAACTTACTGCATCAAAAGTCTCGTTTTCAAATGGTATAATCCCATTAATAATATATCTTTCTAATCTAACGTTAGGAATAGTAATTTCTTTCTGGTAAACCTCGAATTCTTCATCGGAAAAATAATCAAGGCCAACTACTTCGGAAAAAGCAAACTTTCCAATTTCCAATGGTATTCTCCAAGAACCAGAACCAAGGTCAAGAATTCGGGAATTTTTGTTTTTTACAATTTTTGAAATAAATTGAGCGTAGTTTTCGTAAACCTTCTGAGGCCTTTCAAGTATTCCATATTCTCGTGGTCTGCAGGAGTAAAACTCGATTAACGCATCGTTTATTTCCTGAAAATTTATTTCTTTTAAAATTTTGGGATTCAACATATAGATTTTTAGTGATAAAATAAATTTTTTAAGATAATATTCATTCCTAAATCATTTTCTGGGATTACCAAATTAATTTGGTAATTTACGAAGAAATTTTGTAATTCGGCCGTTCCCAAATTAATTCAAAAAAGGGGTGTATTTGGATTTAATCAAGGAAAAATTCTCCTTTCGTGGTTAATTTTTCTTCAATTGTTCCTTCGGCTTCGGTCAATGTTTCTTATATTGTTACGGCGAACTGAGTTTTCAAGGATTTTAGTGTATGGATTAGCTCTTCTTTGTTTCTGGCGTTTAGTTTGCTTTCCAAGAATTTTGCATTTGCAATAAAAGATAACTGTTCATTCGTAGAGTTTAATCTACTAAACTTAAATCTTGAATAAATGTTGGTTGAGATTGTATTATTCAAAGAAATCGAAAATAATCTCGGTTCAAACAAAAAATTATCTTCAATTCTTCGAGAACTTTTATTTTAATTTTTTAGATGTAGAGGTAATTTATTGTAACAAGTTCAATTTTGTTAACATAAAATAAATATTAATAGTAAAATTTTGAAGAATTTTTTTTACTTTTACACTCGTTTTTTTTCACTTGTTTATTAAGGAGTTGCAATGGAGATAAAAAAAGTATTCGTTCTTGGTGCTGGCACAATGGGCAATGGCATTGCTCACACTTTCGCGCAATATGGTTTTGAAGTTATCCTTTGCGACGCGTTTGAAAATGCTTTAAAGAATGGTTTGTCAACCATCGAAAAGAATCTTGGCCGCCAAGTAAAAAAAGGTACTTTATCTGAAGAACAAGCAAAGGAAATTCTTGGTCGTATCAACGGAACAACAAACTTTCAAGATGGTGCAAATTGTGATTTTGTAGTCGAAGCGGTTTCGGAAAACAAAGATTTGAAGTTTAAAATTTTCAAAGATTTGGATGAGATGATGCCTGGCGAAATTATTTTAGCTACTAATACCTCGACTATTTCAATTACTGAAATTGCAGCAAAAACGAAGCGGCCCAATAAAGTAATCGGAATGCATTTTATGAACCCAGTTCCTATGATGCGTCTTGTTGAAATAATTCGTGGTCTTTCCACAAGCGACGAAACTTATGAAATTGTTACTAAACTTTCGCAGAAACTTGAGAAAGTACCTGTATTGGCGAACGATTATCCTGGGTTTATTGCAAATCGAATTTTAATGCCATTTATTAATGAGGCAATTTGGGCTGTGATGGAACGGGTTGGAACGGTCGATGGAATTGACGAAGTTGCGAAACTTGGTTTTTCCCATCCAATGGGTCCGCTTGCTCTTGCAGATTTAATTGGTTTAGATGTTACGCTTGCAATAATGAATGTTTTACATCAAGACCTTGGAGACCCGCGTTTTCGTCCAGCCCCGTTGTTGAAGAAGCTTGTGTCTGCTGGGCATTTGGGTCGTAAAAGTGGTAAAGGTTTTTACGATTATTCAGGGGAAAAACCTGTTCCACAAGTTTTTTAGGAGAAACAATGAGTGCACATCAAAGATTCGATTCAGATGACCCCGATATCCTTTCTGCTTATCAAGCAGAGACAAATGGGGAATATTTCAAGGCAATAGAATTTTATAAAAAAGTAATCGAACGAGACCCAACAAGAGGTATCGTATACAAGCATTGCGGTAACGTCTATTATCGTGTTGGGAACTTGGACGAGGCTGTAAAATACCTTGAAAAGGCAGTCGAATTGCTTCCTCATTTTCCAACTGCTCGTTTTGAGCTTGCTCTCGCCTATTATCGCCAAGTTCGTATTCGCAAGGCAATTGATATGATGAAGTCGGTTTTAGATTTAGAGCCAAATTTCTTAATAGCAATTTATTGGCTGGGAATTATGAACTATCATTACGGGCATCTCGGGGAAGCCCGACAGCACTACAAACGCGTTATAGAAATGAACCCAAATTTTTACATTGCATATTTTCATCTTGGGATAACTAATTTACGGCTTGGTAATTACGAAGAAGCTGTCGAAAATTTTACAAAGATTATAGAAAAGAACCCCGATTCTGCTGCTTCGTATGCTTTAATTGGCGATGCTTACTTATATCTTGGGAAAAAGTACGAAGCCAAGGTTGCGTATAGGAAAGCATTAGAACTTGACCCCGAAGACCGTAAGGCTCGGCGAGCCCTCGATATGCTTGATGAATTTAAAGATGTTGTGTTTTAGTTGAATATTTGTCCTTCGCATTTGATTTTAGGTATCGACCTTGCTGGATTACCAAAAAATCCGAGTGGTATTTGTTTGCTTGACGAAGTTAGTGTATCTTTTCAAATAGTTTTCGAAGATATTCAGATTTTGTCGATAATAGAGAGTTTAAATCCAAGCTTAATAGCGATTGATGCACCTATTTCATTAAGCGATAGAATTTGCGATAAATTAATGAAAAAATATGGTGCAATGCCCTTATCTTTGCCTTCTATTTTTACATTGGCTCGAAGAGCTGTTAACTTGATTTCTTCAATCAAAAATATTTGTTCCGCAAAAGTAATTGAAGTTTTCCCAACTGGAACAGCAAAAATTTTAGGCTTTTACGATAAGAAATTTCGAGTAAAGTTAAATAAGTTTGAAGAATATTTTGGGATTAGGTTGCCCAGCAAACCTAACCGACATACTTTCGATGCTTTTCTTTCTTGTTTAACTGCTTTGTTGTATGCTAATTATTTGACAACTTCGGTTGGGGATGAAAATGGATTTATTGTTATACCAAGCCCGGAAAAAAAGGCACATATTTTAGAATTACTTACAAAAAGATTTTATTTATTTAAGGACAATATTTGAGATAATCGGTATTGGCAATTATACACCAACAACTTAACTTTAATTTGCTGGTTCTATACTTTCGCTTTAATGTACAAAGTATTAAATATTTTGCCGCAATAGCTATAAAGTTAAATTTATATAAATGCTTAAATGTTTTAGAAGTGAAATTACAGCAAAGCATTTGACATAGAACTTCTCTTTAGGTCCAGAGTTAAGAGTAGTTTATTTTGGGTATTGTGGCATTACATCATATCTTCCTTCTCTCAATCTCCGTTTTGTAATATGAGGAGATTGGCGAAAATACTTGTTTTTTGTCTTTGACTTTGTAGAATGTGGCTGGGAATTGCCATATACTCCCGACTTAGTAATTGATTTTAATGAACATAACCCCCCGAACTATCGGTTTGTATATTTCCGAGAAAAAGATTATGAATGGCGTATGTTATGTAGCGGAATGCAGGTAAATTTTAGGAGCTATAATATATTGATGATGTTATTTATGCGAAATTTACCGTTTTTCACTTGGACATCATATCAAAATTATCGACGATTTCTTAATTAAGAAATATTTCGATGGAATTTTAACGAATTACCCATCATTGGTCAATGGTATCCATTTGTGTTTATGGTAAAATTTAAAACCAACTCTAATTAGCTTTGTCCTAATATTTAAAAATTAATTGAATTGTAGACTGGATGGTGATTTATTCTGAGC
>JAOADV010000010.1:0-266 GCA_026417135.1 Ignavibacteria bacterium | reverse complement strand
AAAAAGTAGGGCTTTTCAACTAATGTGGAAAAGTTTAAAAATGAAAAATTTTTAATTATTTTTGTTAGGAATTCTAACTAATTTATATTTTTAAAAAATGTAAAAATGAAAAACAAAGACCCCCCGAACCAGCAAAAACAAATGAACGAAACTAATCATTTCTTTTGACTAAAATTTAAAATTTTTTGTAGTATTAATTTAATTAAAGGAGGGAATAATGGAACACATCATAAAAGGTTATACTTATGGTTCACCAAGTTTAGAAA